>CAZHAR010000055.1:0-36414 GCA_964530615.1 uncultured Planctomycetota bacterium
GGTCGGGGCGAGAGGATTTGAACCTCCGACCTCTTGAACCCCATTCAAGCGCGCTAGCCAAGCTGCGCCACGCCCCGGACTTCATCAAAACACTAAAAAGAAACCTCTCGAAATTCGAGAAGTTGGTTATTATATCACCCTTTTCATTAGATTCAATTTTTCCTTGAAATTTTTTTTGAAAAATATTTTCCGCGAGGAAACTGCTGATAGTCCAATTCTATTTCTATTTCAGGAAAAGAGTCTTGAAGCGTCTGAATAAAGGATTGAATTTCGATGGATCGGGAACAAGAAAACAAGTCAATTAACGCAACACCTTGCTCCGGCCAAGTATGGATACTCGCGTGAGATTCTGACAAAAGAAGGACCACAGAACATCCTTGAGGATAGAATTGTGTGGAAACGCTTTCAAGCGGAGACACCTCCGCTTTTTCTGCCAAAGTCAATAAAAGTTGCTTGCAAAAGGATAAATCATTAAGTAATTGGAAGGGTGCCTGTCGCACTTCAAAAAAATAATGAGTTGCCAAAAACGTTCCAACAGGAGTATTCATAGAGGAATAGCTATTCTTTAGCGAATATAATCTCTCGCGTAAGAGCGAATATGTTGACCATTTAACACATGAAAGGTACGAAGTTTTCGTAGGGTGAGTTGACCAAAAGAGGCTAAAGGAATATAAATGAGATGTTTATTCGCTTTGGCCGCCTCTCTCTTCATCCAAAGGGTCGGTTTTCGATGCGATACATACGCCAAATATTGGTTTCGACTATAATAAATTGCCGCCGCAACCAAATGCTCCATACTGTTACGAGCCTGTTTAAATTTCGGATCTAAAAAGATATCCGAGATCTGAAGTGGAGGAAACAAAAACATCGATCCTCCATATTTCGCACGACCAATTCCCGGTCCAATAATATCTTTTTTATAATCGGTCGCGTAAAAACATAAGGTAGATTCATTATCATGTTCCGCTAACCAAGTGATTTTCCAAGGATATTTCGTTCCTTCGGGATCTTCTTCAAAGATAAAGATCACGGCTCCGATTTCGCCTTTGACCACCGGAATTTCTTTCACATAAATCTCTTGTTTGTGCCAATTACGAAGAGTTTCCCGCAAATCAAGACCATCTTTGAGACTGGTTTGAAATTTCTCCACCCGAATTAAGTCTTCGCCTAAAAGGTTCATGGCTTTTTTTCGGACATAGGCCGTAAAATTCTCAATTTTTTCATCTTCGTCCGGCCATGAACATTGTCCTTGTCCCCATTGGTGGGCCCATTTCGCTCGTTTTTTTTTCGAAGGTTTTCGCTCCAGTTTGATATTTTTCCAGACAATCGGCGGGCCTTCAAGTCGATTGGTTAATTTTGTTTCTTCTCCAGTGTCCGGAAGTCGCGCTCCACGGGGTGTTAAGGGAAGTTGAGGAAGCTCAGCAGTCGGATCCAGATAAGGATAAAATTTCGCCATTTCAATCAATTTATGGGCAAAAGAATCCCCGCCGACTCCCTTGGCCCCTACAATTAAATCATACATCCCGGGAGTTAATCGGTTTTGTTGCAAACACAGGTTTCGGACAAATTTAATCAGAACCTGAAGATTTCCCGCGCCAAGAAAATACGTTTCCTCTGGATTTTCTTTGACAAATTCATTACGTGTTTCTACCAATAACTCTTTAATTCCATCAGTCTGATCATATTCTTCCAAGGTAAGCGAATACCGTGATCGTTCGTAGAGATACGTCAAATAAGGAATCTCTCCATTTAGAAAATACAAACTTTCGGATTGAATTTGATAGGAGGTTATTCGATAATTCGGCGTAGCAATTTCTTGCAAATCTTTGATAGGAATTTGTTTTTGAAGGAAATACTTCTGAATTCCACGCAAATGAAACAATCCACAAATAAAAAGTACTTTTTCATAGTTTGAGGATAAACGTTTTAGTTGATAGGCCATCCAACGTTCTCGTTGATCGCTCTGAGGCGAAGTATTTGGCTGTAATTGCTCAGCGATCACTTCATAATATTTTTTGAGCCCTAAAAAACGTACGGCATATTCATCCGGTAAAATGATCTCTTCTGGTTGATAGACAGGCGTTTCTAAGTCAACAAATTCAATAGTGCGACGCTCTTGAGACGCTAAACGCAACGCTTCCATAATAGAGTCAGAAGGTTGTACAGGAATATAATACATCGGCTCTTCTTGCTCTGCTTCCGAGTAAACAATCGCTTGAATTAACGGAAGACGCTGTACCGCCTCTAATACTGGCACTTCCATGGAGGGAGGAAGTTCTACCGCAATCGCTTCAAAATCATGACTTAAAAAGGCTCTTCGGACCTCACTCGCAAAAGCCGATCTTCCATGAATTGAAGGGATACAATAAATATTTTTCCCTAATAAAATCGGTTCCGCATTCATAAATTAAATATCCTCATCTTCATTCTCGTCTTCGGAATTCCTATCCAACAACTCCGAATCTATCGAAGGATCCTCGTCTTCAGAAGCGAATGTTTTTTTTCGTTTTTTAGGAGGTTCATCTGCTTCGTCTGGTTCGTCTTGTTCGTCTTGTTCGTCTTGATTACCAAACGGATTTAATAACAGTTGTTCTAGGCTATTTGAAAACATTTCTTCTAGATCGTGTTGATATAAATCTCGTCGCTTACGCTTACTTTGATTGTCAGACAGCGAATCTAAATGGAGTCCCTCTTCTCCAATAATCTTGAGAATCGATTCTTCAAAAAGATTAGCCCGTTTAGGATTTTGTAATTTACGCTTCAAATAATAACGAACCATATGAATTCCATCACGAGTCGAAATCTTTAAATCAAGTTGATGGGCTTTTTGTAAGAATTCAACGGTCATCTGCAGAATCTCCTCTTCAGCAAATGGAATATTGTAGCGCAAAATAATGAGTTCTTCTTCTTTTGGAGGAAATAAAATTTCAACGGTCGGTTGTAATCTCGATAAAATATAGTCGGGAAGCTCATACGTAGAGGCATCTTCGTTCATCGTCACACAGGCTCTAAACTGTGGACTCGCTTGAATACGAACTCCAGCAACAATCGAATCCACATAACGACGTTGATCTAAAAGTGGCGCGAGTGAGGCCCAACTTTTTTCGGACATCCGGTTGGCCTCATCCAAAATACAAACTCCACCACGAATCATTGCCGTCACGACAGAAGAGGCTTGGTATTGAATTTTTCCAGATTCTCGCAATACCGGCGTGACCAAGAGATCTTCTGGACGAGTATCCATAGTGCATTGAAAAATATAAACGTCCTGTTTCATTTTGCGGGCGGCACTAATGGCTAGTGTTGTTTTTCCGACACCCGGTTTTCCAACAATTCTCGGACAGAGCGGAATATCTGAAGGATCAAGTACGCTCCAGCAGGCCAGAATTTGTTGCAAAACTTCTTCCTGCCCTACCCATTCTTGAGTAAAATAGACGGGTTCAGAAAGATTCAATTCAACTCCATCCACAAACGCTTTCTCTGGCATAATCGTTCTCTTTAAAATTTTTTAAGAATAGAATTTCTATTTTAAAATATTATAAGATAAACCTAAATATAGGGCAATCATTCAAGCTTGTTAGGACAATTCACGAATTTTCCGGAGTTTTCGTCCTCATCCTTTTAATGGATTGTCGCGCCGCTATTTGTACGGATGTCACCGAATCTTGAAGGAGCGGTAATAATTGAGGAAGCGCGTTTAGAATGCTTAAATCTCCCAAGGATTGCGCAGATTCCGCACGAACGCGTTCATCCAAATCGTGTATTCCTGAAAGAAGCGCTTCTTCAATAAAATCATTCACCACTCCAATTTTTCCTAAGGCCCAAGCCGCAGATGCTCGCACTTTGGGACTATCATCCTGCGCCAGATGAGTCAATAAAATTCCAATAGAGGAGGTCGCTTTAATTTGTCCCAAAATTTGGATTGCTTGCCTTCGTTGAGATTCATTCATTAAAGAAGGTTTTTTGAGAAGCGTTTCTTCAATAGAATTTCCACCCATTTCCATCAGTGCTGAGAAGGCACGTTGTTGAATTTCGATATTCGGATCCCGAAGAGCCTGAATGAGGGAAGGCACCCCCTCTGAAGCGAGAGGTCCCATTTTTCTTAGAATTTCTAGAGTCTTTCGGCGAATGCTCACTTCCTCATCTCGAAGCGATTGCACTAAAAAATGTAACGCATCCGAAGGGCAGACGGTTCGTTCTCCGATACGTCTTAATACTTCTCGATGAATCTGTTTTGGAACTTGAAGAAAATGGATGATTTCTTCCCAAAGTACCGAAGTAAAATCGACGTTTGCGTGCGCTTTTTCCCAGAGTTCTAGATAACAAATTCTGGCAGGCATCATTAAAAACTGCCACATTTCAAAGTCAAGAGAACTTCGCGGAACGTGACGGAGCCACGCTTCTTGACGTTGTGTGGAGTTTAAAATAAATTGCCAAAACTCCGCTAAGGAAGCTCCTTTACGGCGATATTCTTGAATTTCCTGCCAAGAGGGATCTTTTTCAAGCATAGTCACGCTCAGTCAACGAAAAGAGGTGTTGAAATGCAACACCTCTTGAGTATTTTTATCGTGAGTTATTTTTTCGCTGCTTTAATTTTTGCTAGATAGGTAGTCTGATCTTTTTCAAACTTTCCAATACAGCCTTTACAACAAAATTTAACTTCTTGTCCGTCATAGACTTTAGTAATGACTTCACCCATTGCACCTAGCTTTTCATCGGTAACAACACAATAATCCAACGGATAGGCAGTCGTTTTAGCCATATCCTCCGTTTTAGTGGGTTGAGAAGTGGGTTGATTTGAGGGGTTTTGTGTATTCGTGTTATTTCCGGGATCTCCCCCACAACCTGAAAAGAAAAGCACTGCGCCTATGACCAAAACGCAACAAAGAATAATCGTACGATTCATAAAATCTCCTTAAAAAAAATGTTTAACGATCATAAGCGAAACACTGAAGATTTTCCAGTGTTTCAATTTTTGATTATTTTTTGGACTCTGCGAGCTTTTTCAAGTAAACTAAAAAAATCGTTGCATTAAACCTCCTTCTCTTGAATAACTTCTTCTTTTTTGGGGAACTTCGTTCGGAAATGAAATTTTATTTCTTCCACCAGACAATACAATGTAGGCACAATAAACACGGTCATCACCGCAAGGATCATTCCTCCAAAAGAAGGAATGGCCATTGGCAAAACAACATCTGAACCACGTCCATGAGAGGTCAAGACCGGAACAAGCGCAATAACCGTAGTGGCCACCGTTCGCAAACAAGGGCGAATTCGTCGGATGGCCCCTTGAAGTACGGTGTCCCGAATATCCTGAATAGTCTTCATTTTTTTCTGGGCAAAAGTCTGATTTAGATAAGCCGTCATTAGAACCCCATCATCTTCAGAAATTCCGAAAAGAGCGAGAAATCCCACCCAAACCGCGACACTCATATGAAATGGGTGAATTTGGAACAGTTCTCGCATATCAATTCCTGCCAGAGTAAAATTCATAAACCAGTCTTGGCCATAGAGCCAAATCATAAAAAATCCTCCACACCAAGCGGTACTGATTCCACAAAAGATGATGCAGACCTGAATCAAAGACGGGAATTCGAGATAAAGTAAGAAAAACATTAAGAATATCGATATCGGAATAATAATTTTTAATGTTTTTTCGGACCGAACCTGATTTTCATAATTTCCAGAGAAAACATAGGAGCATCCTCTTAAATTCAGTCCGGGGAGAGAATCGATCTCGGCTTCAGTCAGTTTATGTTGCTCCTCATTCGCTTTTTTTGCCGCGTCATTCAAAGCACGAAAGAAAATTTCTTCTTGGTTTTTCAAATAAACGGCTGAACTTTCCACCACTTCTACTTCTCCAAATTCATCTCGCTTATCAAAGAGGACATATCCCACGAGGAACGTATCTTCACTTTTAATCATTTTCGGCCCGGGAACATAGCGAATTTCTGCGAGTTGCGATAGAGGAATTTGGATCTGATCCGAAGCAGGAATCAGAATATTAGAAAGGGACTCTATACTATCTCGAAGTTCTCGTTGATATCGAACCCGTACTCCATAGCGTTCGCGACCTTCGACAGTGGTTGTAACACGAATTCCGCCAATAGCGACTTCAATGATATCTTGTACTTGTCCAATATTTATTCCATAGCGTGCTATGGCATTTCGATCAATATGAATTTCGAGATAAGGCCCGCCAATAATTCGATCCGCAATTACCGCATTGGTCGCAACTCCTTGGACCTCCTTGAGATATTTTTCAATTTGGAATCCAACGGTTTCAATCGTTTTTAGATCCGCTCCTTTGATTTTGACAGCCATTGGTGCCCGAATCCCGGTTTGAAGCATAATCAAACGAGTAGAAATCGGTTGAAGTTTCGGGGCCGAAGTGGCCCCGGGGATTTGGGACGCTTTCACAATTTCTTTCCAAATATCCTCAGGTGTCTTGATATGAGGGCGCCAATTACGATAAGGTTTTCCGTCCGGATCAGGAATAAGTTCGTTTTTGTCATCTCGAACAAAGTCTTTTTTGTCTTCCTCATATTTGAAATACAAACGATATCCATTTTTATCAGTACTATACTCTGGTTTGTAATTGATGATCGTTTCATACATATTGATCGGTGCCGGATCCAGGGCACTTTCAACACGTCCGGCTTTGCCTACCACCAGTTCTACTTCAGGAATATCTTTTAAAGACATATCCATTTTCTGCAAAATGTCTAATGTTTCCGCATTGGAAGCATGTGGCATCACCGTCGGCATTAATAAATAAGAACCTTCATCCAAAGGAGGCATAAACTCTTTTTTTAATCCCGGGAATTGATGGTAAAGCGTTCTCCAAATTGCATTGGTACGAAGTGTTTCCGGTACAAATGAGAACACTTTCCCAAATCCGAGCCAAATCGAAAAAGAGAGGACATTCACGAGAATAGGCAACATCAAAAATAAGAATTTATAGGTCAAACAAAATCGTAAAAGAGTTGGATACGTTTTCTGGAAGAAGATAAAAAAGCTGATGAGTCCGAGAACGAGTGAAATCACAAACAAAAAATTTGGAATCGTTCCTCGATCAGCACCCAACGGAAGCCAATGTTCCGAAAGAATATAGTTTAAAATAAAAACGGAAATTCCGGTCATCACATATCCGGCTCCTTGATGAACCCAAATCGGAAGTTTTTTTTCTATCCCTAAATAAATTCCGATAACGCATAATAAGCTACCCGCCCAAAAGAACCAGAACCCAAGGAAAAAACCGCTAAGAGTCAACAATATTTGAAAGAACAGCGTAAATTTGTTGCCTTTTAACTTAAAAGTAAAAAGAAGATGCGCCATCGGTGGAATCAATGTTAACGCAATAATCAGAGAAGACATCAGTGCAAATGTCTTCGTATAGGCTAAGGGACGGAACAATTTTCCTTCGGCTCCGGACATCGCAAATACAGGAAGAAAACAAGCCACCGTTGTTGCAAGCGCGGTAAGAAGAGCACTGCCCACTTCCGAAGTGGCTCTTAAAATCACTTCGAGTGTCGATTCTTCTGGAGAAGCAGCTTCCAAATGAGTGGTAATATTATCACATAAGATAATCCCCATATCATCAACGGTTCCAATTGCGATCGCGATTCCAGAAAGTGCCACAATATTGGCTTCAACATGAAATAATTTCATGGCGATGAAAGTCATCAATACCGCAATAGGAACGACCATCGAGACGAGAATCGCCGTCCGAAAATGGAGCGCCATAATCAGAATAACCGTTACTGTAATAATGACTTCTTCAATAATGGAAGCATTGAGTGTTCCTAACGTTTCATAGATGAGTTGGGTGCGATCATAAAAAGGAACGATTTGTACCTGTGAAACTTTTCCATTGACGGTCTTTTTTGGGAGGCCAGAGGTAATCTCTTCAATCTTTTTTTTCACATTTTTAATCACTTCGAGCGGGTTAGAACCATGCCGTGCGACTACAACTCCACCCACAATTTCGGCACCTTCTTTATCCAAAATTCCTGAACGAAAAGCCGGCCCCGTAGAAACAGTTGCAACGTTTTTCACATAAATAGGAACATTCTCGTTCACTTTCACGACGGCATTTTCAATATCGGAGATTTTCTTGATAAAACCTAATCCTCGGATAATATACTCCACTCCATTGATTTCAAGGGTACGAGCACCTACATCAATATTCGAAAACTTAATGGCTTCAAATATCTGAGGGAGTGTGACCCCATGCGCTCGCATGGCATCAGGATCCGCATCAATTTGATATTCTTTTTCATAACCTCCAATAGAAGCGATCTCACTGACGCCAAAAGCGGAAGTTAACGAATAGCGCACATAAAAATCCTGAATCGTTCTCAATTCCTGTAAATCCCAACCTCCTGTCGGATTTCCTTCTTCATCGCGTCCTTCGAGCGAGTACCAAAAAATTTGCCCTAGGGCGGTTGCATCCGGACCCAGTGCCGGGATAACGCCTTCTGGTAATAATCCAGAGGGAAGACTGTTGAGTTTTTCCAGAATACGAGAGCGGGTCCAGTAAAATTCATACTTTTCATCAAAAATGATATAAATACTAGAAAAGCCGAACATGGAAAGAGAACGAACGGTTTTAACTCCGGGAACTCCTAATAAAGAAGAAGTCAATGGGTAGGTAATCTGCGCCTCAATATCCTGAGCCGATCGTCCCATCCATTCGGTAAAAACAATTTGCTGATTTTCACCAATATCCGGAATCGCATCGACTGCAACCGGATCTCGTGGGAAAGCACCGAGATCCCAATCAAATGGCGCAACATAGACTCCCCAGAGTATCATAAAAACAGTCACTAGAATCACAATAAATTTTTGTTCCAGACAAAAACGAAACAACATATTAAGGGGCGTATTTGGAACCGGTGCCCTGAGTAGTGTATTCATGAGATTTCCTTTTTTCTGCTATCCCCCTTCGGAGGGGGTTGGGGGAGGATTATTTGGATTCAGGAAGCATCGAAACAAAGGAAGATTGGAATTCTCCGCAATGCAACATTTTGCTCCCAAAATAAGGGTTCCAGAGAGTCTCATTTTGATCCTGAAGCCAAAAGGCTCCTTTATTTCCAAAGGCCATGGGACAGAACGAGAGAAAATGCGTTTTTCCAATATGTCCGAAACGTTTTTGTAAAGAAATCATTTGATTAGAAATCCCCTCAAATTCTTTCCGAAGGGACTTCATCTCTTGAGCCTGACTCGCCTTTTCTAAACAATCATGAAACTCTTGGCTAAATTTTTTCCATTCCTCAACAACTTCTTTTTCTAAATCTTCCAGAGAAATCAGTGACAAATCTTGTATCAGTTGTTTTACAGCGGTAGATGCTTTTTGCTCTTGATCTTCCGCAAGAGCCATTTGTAATGAAAAATAGCCTTCAAAGATCGAGCGAAGTGCCATTAAAAATTTTTCATGTACTTCTAAAGTTTCTGCCACAATACTTCCACTATCATTCATCATCGAGGTTTTTGCTAAAATTTGTAACGAACTATCAATTTTGAAATTTCCATGAACAACGACTTCTTCCCCTTCCTGAAGTCCAGCACGAACCAGATAATAATCTCCGGCTCTCGCTCCTAAAATAATTTGGCGACATTCAAAAGTTGTTTCTCTTTTCGGCACTTTTACATAGACTACAGCGCGCTTTCCAGTAAGCAACGGAGCCGTTGAAGGAATAACTAAGGGTGGAATAGAGGATTGGGGGACGCTAGGGTAAACTTCTTGAATTCGAACCATCGGCATTCCGCAAATACCACAACTCTTTTCATTTTCCGAAATTTGCTCATGATGCATCGGACAGAGCCAACCTTCTTTGATCGTGTTATCAATCGCTTTCCCGTCCCTTGATAGTGGCACACGAACCACGGCTCGAACAAACATTCCCGGTTTCAATTTTTCGTCTAGATTCGACACACTGATACGCACCTTGATCGTTCGCGTCATTTCCTTAAGAATCGGATCGATAAAAGTAATACGTCCAGAAAACGCTTCTCCGGGATAAGCTTCCGTTAAAAATTCAACATTTTGACCATACCGAAGCCAGGAAATATCAGATTCATAAGCGTCCAGTTTGATCCAAACGGAGGATAAATCCGCAATGGTATAAATTTTTGTTCCTGTAGACACATACATCCCTAGCAGTGCGTCCTTTTCAACGACAATTCCGCCCATGGGCGCATAAATGGTGAGGTAATCCGAGGGTGTTTTATTTTGTTCAATTTCCTTGATTTGTTCTAGAGGTAATCCCCAAAGCCTTAATCGTTCACGGGTCGCTTCTAACGTTCCCATAGCCATGGATTTCGCCGATTCAGAGGTTGATTCTTGAGAATATTTCAATGCTCGAATCAACTCCTCTTGGGTTGTCAACAATTCCGGACTATAGAGCGAAACAAGATGCTCCCCCTTTTTGACAGGAACTCCGGTATAATTCACATAAAGACGATCCAATCTTCCTGCAATTCGAGCCGTAATATGGCCCAAGCGGGTTTCATCATACTCTACTTTTCCAACCATCCGAATTTCTTTTTCAACCCATTTCCGTTCCACTTTTGCAGTAGCTACCTCTGCAAGTTTACTCGCATTTGGTGACAACGTGATTCGCCGTGGTCCTTCATCTACGGTGTTCAGCATTTCAACTAAAGCCATTCCACAAATCGGACAAAGTCCCGGAGCATCGCGAATAATCTGGGGATCCATACTACAATACCATTTTGTCTTACTACTAGAAACGGAAGGGGTTCCTGAGGAAGGATTTGCGGAACTTCCAAAAAAATAGCCACCCGTAAAAGAAATAACGATTACCCCAATTGCTATTAGATATAAAAATTTTTTGATCATAATGATTCTCCTATTTCGAGAGTGCGAGAGAATCGCTCCAAAGGATTCCCATCGTTTTTTCTAAAGTACTTAATGCTTTGTACATTTCGGATTTGGCTTCTACCGCTTTTAACTGAAACTTTAATAAGAGTCTTAACGCCTCAATGACATCCAAAAAATCTGATTTGTTATTAAAATAGGATGTTTGTGTAATAAGTAGCGATTGAGTCGCTTGTGGAATTAACTCTTCGCGATATAAACGTTCCGAGCGTTGTTGGGTGTCGAGTTCAAACCAACCTTCCTGAATGGCAATTCGCGCATGGTTTTCATACTCTTGAATCTTTTTTTCAAGGGCTTGAACTCCTATTTTCATTTCTCGAATAAAGCTGTTCGATGCGCCAAAAGAGAGATCCGGTTTTTCTTCCCGCTTCGAATCGTTCCGAGACATTCGCGTCATCACTTTTGATTCTTCCGAAGTCACCACTGGAAAGGTCTCACGCTCAACCATTTGAATCATCGTTTCCATTTTTTCTTTTTCGCGTCTCATCAGCAAAAGCTCTTGTTGATACTTCAAGCTCAACTCAATCATTTGAGGAGCCTCTTTTATGAGAGTCGGAATCTCTAAACTGGATATTGGTCCCAATGGTTTATTTAGAGGGAAATCCATGTGAGCATTTAGAATCACGTGTTGCGTTTTCTGCTCTTGTTGAAACGTAATTTGTTCATTTTGTAATTCTAATAATTCGAGTTGAATCTTTAACAGGACGACTTGCGCTGTTTCTCCGGTTCGATATTTTTCTCGAATCGTATTTTCCAGAACACGAAGCAAATCAATACTCTTTTGGGTGATTTCGATGGCACTTTGGAGATAATACAGTTTCGCATAGATTTCTTTGGTATGATAAATTGTATCTCGGATCATTTGTTGCCATTCCAAAAATGCAATTTCGGCTTCGATATGAATAATTTGACCCTTGAAATGTAAAGTTCCCGGAAAAGGATAGGATTCGTTAATAGAGGTTGAAACCCCTATTTCTGTCGTAAAACTTTCATATTGATTTAAAACATTCATCAAATCCAAAGCTTGGGGATATCGCTCCTGTACAGCATGATAACTTTGCTCCATCGATTTAATTTCTCTATTCAGGTATCGTACTAAAATCAACAATTTTTCAAGGTCCAGCGAGCTTTCGATCTCTTTTTCATAGAGAGTAAGCGAACCCGATTCCGGAGAAAAATAATTCTGCGAATGTGCCGGTTTTGAATAATATTCACGCATCAGGGTCGAATCCACTTTTTCCTTTGATTCGCTTGATTTTGAAGTGACCTGAGCTTTCTCTGAATTCGAGAGGATCGGCTTCGAGTTCCCTAAAAAACTCTCTCCACGTTGGTGGTGTTCTAGTTCTTCACGGAGCGTTTGATCCGAACAAGAGATCATCCAGAAAAACAAAAGAACAAGTTTTAAAACCCTAAAATCACCCCTGTCATTCCGAAGCGGAAGCGAGGAATCTCCATAAATTCCAAGCATTACGGAGATTGCTTCGCTTCGCTCGCAACGACAACAATCGTTTTTTATATTATTTTGCATGGGTTACCTCTAGACGAATTCCAATCAGATTCTCGATTTCGATCAAATGAATCCATTGCTCGGTCAAACTACGCTGATACGCCAAATTAAAATTAAACCAGACTAGCTGAGTTTCGAGATAGTCCGTATGTTCTCCCTTAGCATCTCGATAGAGGTTCTCTGCAATGTCCATCGCTTGCTTTGCTTGCGGAATTAATATATTTCGATAGAGTTTGACTAGGCGGATTGCGTTTTCATACAAATAATATCTTCGAGTAATTTGTTCTTTTAAACTTTGTTGTTTTTCCTGTTTCAATAATTGGTCCTGTTGCAATAACTTTTGGGCTTCTCTGATTTCCGCTTTGTATTTACCGACCCAGATAGGAAGCTCAACACTAATCCCGATACCAGAATCTTCTCCATTTTCTGGACGATTCTCGAACGGAGAGTCAAACCGGGAACCCCTAGTTTCATATTGCAATTGAAGTTCAATATCCGGGAAGTAATTCTGTTTCGCTCGAAGCACCTGATATTCTGACTTTTTAATCTGATGATCAAGACGTTGTAGTTCTTGCTCGTGTTGCATAGAAATCGATTGTAGTTCTTTGAGCGAAAAGTGGGTTTCTTTCGGCTCAAGCATTTGAGGAATTCCCCACTGTATTTGAGTATCACGATTTAACAGACTATTGAGTTTGGCTTCTTCTGAAAGCTTTTTTTCGTCAAGCGTAATTAAATCATAGGACAATTGGGCGACTTGCTGTTCCCCTTTTAAGACATCCAAGAGAATCGCTTTTTTTAGGTTATATTGTTCCTGAGAAAGTTTCTTGAACTCTTCAAGAAGTTTTTGGTTCTGTTGCGTGAGTTGAATGGCTTGCGTTAAATAGCATAGCTCGTAATAGGTGCGAGCAATCTCAACCGCAACTTCCTTCACTTTGAATTCAAATTCATAGTGTGCTATACGTACTTCTTCTTTAACCATCTCTCCGTCATAATACAATTTGGTTGGAAATGGAATCATCTGACTCAGAACAAACATATTCCGTTGAGCTCCCGGAACATAAAAATATTGATAATCTAATTTAGGATTCGGAAGTGTAGTGACCTGAGGATATTTTTCCAAAACGGACTCCCACTTGGCGCGAGCGGCGAGAATTCCGGGATTAGATTCATAGGCATAAGCTAATAAATCTTCCAAGCGATAAGCAGAAGAAAAATCGTTCTGCGGAATCTTGGGTTCAGTTTTAGCAGAAATTTTTTGAGAAGTTTCAGGCAAGGGGATCGAGATTTTTCGGGGTTCCTCTGTAGATTCTGGAGATTGGCAGGAAATAATTCCTACGACTAAGCTCCAGAAAATAAGACGGGACCACCCATAGAGAACGAATCGTTGCATAAATGTCCTTTTCGTAATTGGGTTCGGATGCTTCTATAACATACTGTAGGGGCGGGTTCCCAACCCGCCCTCCGATGGTTTTCAAAATGGCTTCTTAAGTTACGCTAAGATCGATGATCACTACCCTTTTTTAATTTTTTTCAGATAGGTTTCTTGATCAGCTTCAAATTTTTTAATACAGCCCTTGCAACAAAACTTCACTTCTTGCCCCTCATATACTTTTACAATGGGATCTCCCATTGAATCTAATTTCTCTTCAGTAACGATACAATAATCAAAAGGATAAGGGATAGGTTTGGAGCTATCCGTGTTCGTTACATGTGTTGTATTTTTAGTTTGTGGTTCATTGCATCCTAAAATACAACAAAAAAGTCCAATACTGAGAATACAATAAAATAACGTATTCATAAAAAACTCCTTTATATTTGTGTAGCATAAATCCATGAAATCAATGATCATGGCCGCTATGATCATTTTCTTCTTTAATTTTTTTCAGATAGGTTTCTTTATTTTTTTCAAATTTTTTAATACAAGAAGAACAACAAAATTTCACTTCCTGTCCATCATATACTTTTACGATGGGATCTCCCATAGAACCTAATTCTTCTTCACTAATAAGACAATAATTAAAAGGATAAGGCGTATTCTCCGTTTTCGTTGGAGCACTTGTGGGGTTCTGTGGATTTTTATTTTTAATCAGAGAATCAAGCTGTTGTATGTATTTTTGAGGCTCTGCTTTAAATTTTTTGATACAACCTTTGCAACAAAGTTGAAATTCATATCCCTCATAGATTAGAAGAATCTTTTCCTCTTCGATAATCTTTTCATTGGTTACCAAACAATAATCCACTGGATAATGTATTAATTTTTCTGTTTTAACTTCAACGGTTGCTTCTCGAGCATCTTTGACTCCAAAAGAAGCATATACCTTGAGAGTTAATGTATCTAAATCTTTAGGAAGCATTACGCTTCCAATAAAATGGGAACAACTCTCTTTGCTTTCTTTATTCAACAGAGCCGATTGAAGCGTAATTTTTTTAGGAGTTTTTTGGTTGGCGAAGGTAAGCTCTACGGTCAAAGTATTAGAAGGGATAGGAAAGCTAGTCTTCTGATCTGCATTTAATAAAAAAATTTCTAAATAACAACTCTGTTGAGGAATTAGATTCATATTACAGACAGGACAAGTTCCCTTTTCGTTATACATCTTGCCCTGTTCGCAATCCATAGGGCACCAAAAAACATCCTGATCGATATAGATTGCAACACGAAGATATTCTTTTCCTAGTTTTTGCAAAACACCCTTCATTTCTGAATGTTCTGGAGTTTCGTTGTTGTGATTATGCTGAGCAGACAACGGAAATAGGGGGAGTAAAACAGAAATCCATAAATAAGAAAAAAGTAGTTTTTTCATAGTAAACCTCTAGTAAAAAATAGAATTTTTAAAACAGAAGGACATAGCGATTTCTAAGCGCGCAGAATTTGGCTCATATGAAGAAGTCAATCGTTGAATCTATGAAAATTTCAGGACATGAAAATTCAATAGATTCAAGGTTTTAACTTGATCGATAGAGAATCGCAAACGATCCAAAATTTTAGGGAATGATTTAATGGAGGGAATGATTTAAATCAAAAGAATTAGTGTTCTGAAGAAAGAACACGGTTCAGGAGAACCGAAAGAAGGCAGGTTATTTGGGAGGGAAGGAACAAATGTAGTATTGTAATATTTTATCAGAACTAAAGGTAAAAAGAATTTTAAAGAGGGCGATGAATTCGATTCTTTATTTTCTTTAGGAATATAGTTCTTTAAAGGAAGAGAAAAATGAAGACAATTACATTCTTTCGAGGAAGCACTGTTTTTGTCTATAGAAGTGGGAGTCTTACAACAGCTTTTTTCCGTAGAATGGGATTTTTTGGAACAACAGGAACGTGGAGAATGGGCTTCTTTTTGTTTTATTCCGCAAATATGCCCTTGTTGATTTAGACAAAAAATACTTTCTTGGAGAATCCAGGAAGGAAAAAAGCTGAACAGAAAAATGCTGATCTCGCATAAAAGCAAGGGAATTCGCGAAGGTGTGATTTTACGATTTATCAGCATGTAAATATACAAAAAATATTTTATATTTTCTCTAAGAAATATATAATTATTTAGTATATCTAAATCAAATTCCAAGGTCAAATAGAATCTTATCTTCTTTTATCAAAATTGTTTTAAAGCCTAATTTAGAGTTGCGCGGAAGACAAGAATTTTAGAGAATATAGCCTATATTGGTTTCCTAGAACCGGAAAAGAGTTTCTTCATCAACACCCTTTTTTCTGAGTTCTCTTCCTAAATTCTTAAGCCATAAAGAAGGATTTGCTTAAAAAAGCCTGACGCTATGAAACGGAAAAAAAGTTCTAAAAATATGCCAGTCCTGTTTAAAGTCATTCCTCCTAGTGAGTATCAGATTTTTATCGAAAATCTGGTCGAAAATATGGATCTGGGGATTTGTATTACGAATCAAATCGGCGAAGTTTGTCTCTGGAACTCCCAAATGACTACCCTTTTTTGCTCTAAAGCGATTGCGCTAGAACATTTTTTAATTGACCTCTTGGAACGTTTCAATTTTCGCCTTCTCTCTAGCAATAGCGAAGTGGACTGGAGCCAAGTGATCAATCGAATTTTAGAAAAAGGAGAAATGGTTTCGTTTTCACGAATCACCTTAAATCAAACTCCGGATCGGGCCGTTTTATTGGATATTCAGGCGTATCCTTTAATCGATTCCGCCAACTCCACACTCGGAGCCGCCTTTATTTTTAGTGATGTCACCAAAGCCGTGATTCTTGAACAACAGATGCTTCAAACCGAAAAAGTCCAGAGTGTCGCGGAACTTGGAGCGAATTTAGCACACGAAATTCGGAACCCATTAAACGCGATTTCGTTGAACGCGCAACTCTTGAGAGAAGAGATCGCAAATGGAAATCAATCTACGGCGTTTGAAGTCATTGATTTGATTTTACACGAGATTCGGAGGCTCGATCATTTAATTTCCGATTTTCTGGAGTTTGCTCGTCCAAAACAACCCCGAATGTTGTTAGATTCGATTTTAGAGCCCCTGAATAAATCGATCTCTTTATATCGACAACCCATGCTAAAAAAAAATATCCAGTTAAAGAAAAACTGGAAAGCCGTGGATTTAGTCTATCATGATCCGGAACAGTTACAGCAAGTATTTAATAATATTTTGGAGAATGCTATTCAATGGACTCCAGAGAATGGTACAATTACCATCGAAGTAAAGGAACAAGAAGGATATGTTGTGATCACATTTATCGATAGTGGCCCCGGAATTGCGCCACAAATTTTGGATCGAATTTTTGACGTTTTTTATAGTAAGCGGGAAGGCGGAATTGGCGTCGGATTAGCGATTGTTCGATCTCTCCTCAAAGCTCATCATGGGAAAGTTTCTGCTAAGAACCACAAAAAAGGCGGAGCCCAGTTTAACATTTATCTTCCACTCCGGACCACCGCGTTGGGATTAGGAATTATTCCACTCTCTACCACTGAGAAAAACAACACAAGTCCAATGGAGACCCCTTAATGGATCCTCAAAAATTATTAATTATCGAAGATGAATTTGCCTCTTTAAAAGCGCTCGTTCTCTGCTTCAAAAACTATCAAGTTTTTCAAGCGGAAAATGGCAAACGCGGATTAGATTTTTTTCGTCAGGAACAACCCAAAGTGGTATTAACGGATGTGAAGCTTCCCGATATCAATGGAATGAGTATTCTGGAAACTATTCGCAAAGAAAATTCAAATACCTTAGTGATTTTAATGACGGCTTTTGGAACGATTGATAAAGCGGTTGAAGCCATGAAAATTGGCGCTTTTGATTATTTAACTAAACCACTTGATTTGACGATTCTACGTAATTTGGTGCAAGAGGCTTTTGTACAAACAGAAACACGAATCCCGAAGATTTCAAAAGAAAATAGCGGAATTTTTGAAGGAATTGTCGGTTCTCATCCACGGATGACCGAACTCTTTCAAAAGATTGATCGTTTCGCGCGAGCCAACGCTCCGGTATTGATTCTTGGGGAAAGCGGAACTGGAAAGGAACTGGTAGCACACGCAATCCATCGACGCTCTGGACGCAAAAATAAACCTTTTATTCATACCAATCTCAGCGCGCTAAGTGAGCATCTGGTGGAAAGTGAATTATTCGGACATATGAAGGGTTCGTTTACCCATGCGATTCACGATAAAAAAGGAAAATTTGAATTAGCGGATAATGGAACCTTATTTCTTGATGAAATTGGAGAAATTCCGCTTTCCCTTCAAATTAAACTCCTACGGGTTCTTACCACACAAGAAATTGAAAAAGTCGGTGGAAATAGTCACAAAATCAATGTGCGTCTTCTTGCCGCGACTAATGCGGATCTGACACAAAAGATTCAAGATGGGCTATTTCGAGAAGATTTTTATTATCGATTGAATGTGTTAAATTTGAACATTCCCCCACTACGGGAGCGATTGGAAGAAATTCCAGCACTGGTGGATCATTTTTTAGAAAAATTTCGTCGACAAAATCCAGATATTCGAGTGAAAGGGGTTCATAAGGACGCGTTAACACTTTTTAGAAACTATCATTGGCCAGGAAATATCCGACAATTGGAGAATGTTCTGGAAAATGCTTTTATCTCTGCGTCCAAGGAATATCTAACTCCTGAATTATTTCCGCTTGATATTCGTACTGCTCATCTACAAAACTATAATATTCACTTTAAATTAGGAACTTCTCTAAAAGAAGTAGAAAAAGAAATGATTTTAACGACCCTTGGATATGTGAATAATAACAAGACCAAAGCGGCCTCAATTCTTGGAATCGGAACACGTACCCTCTACCGAAAACTAGAAGAGTACGGCATTCAATCCTAAATTGAATTTACAGAAACCGTTGTTTTATAACACTAAAAGGATTTACTATGAAGTGGATTATTTATGCAACAGCTTTCGCGTGCTTGATGATGGGCTGTTCCCATATTGATACCGTAAGCTCGCCCACAGGTATTTTGATCAGTCAAGGAGATGCGGACATCCAAGATTATGCCTCCATTGCTCATCTTTACGCTGAACGATGCGGATTTTTTCTTTTTGGTGCCATTCCTCTGGTTCGGGCCGATTTAGGATGGGGAATTGACCAACTCGTTAAAGAAGCTAAACAAAAAGGAGCGAATGGGATTATTGAATTGGAATACGAAATTGACGCACCCCATTTTTTCGACTGGACCCCAGAAATCCATATCAAGGGGAACGCAGTCACCTTCAAAAAATAATATCGTATCATTTTTCAGACATCAATTTTTCTTCTTCTTCACTTAAGAACGGCTCTAAAAAGCCGATGAGTTCCGAACCTCCGTGTCCCCAGCGCGCTCCTTGACCTTCCGGGACACGGGCCTCAAACACAATATCATGTTTATAGTGCCCAAAAATGTTCCACCACGTCGTCTGATCCAAAATCGTGGAAATTTTGTGAAGTGAAAGTTTATTTTTCTCTTCCGTAGAACCCTTGATTTCTCCCCAAAATTGATCCGGAGAGCGATGAACATGTTTGGTCAAAGCACGTGCGCCTACGGTGAGTCCTTGAGCATATTCTTGCGAAGCAGAAGCCATTAGTTTGGCTTTAGAGGGGGGAATCGCGCGGGCATCCGTGAGGCTTGCAGGTGTGAGTCTCTGCCCCAACAGAATCAGAATATTCTTACAATCCGCCTGTATTAAAGCATTCGCAAATTGTTGCATTAACAAAGAAGGTTCAAGAGAGCCTTCTTTCCAGTGTTTAATTGGTTTTTCAAAAAAAATATAAGCGGTACTTAATGGCGGAGTACATTCCACATGAAAATGGGGAAGCGGAAATGCAGTTGGAACTCCCGCTTGGCTAAATTCTAATAAACGCTTGGCAAGTTTTTGAAGAGGTTCTTCCTCCGTAAAGAAACGTTGATGGGTTGAGACAAAGGTAGACGGCAAATAATTCTGGCAGGACCGAAGAATATCCAGAAGTTCGAGCATAATGGCTCCGATAAAAGGTTCGTTTAAAAAGCTTCGTTTAAAAAATCGGCTAAAGCTTTCAGTTCTTTTTTCTCTAAAAGGACCTTACGGCGACTTTCGGGAATTGGAATCTTTGCCAACGCTTTTTCGGCGCGGTTCCATAATTTTTTCATTTCTTTAGGATTATCTGCGACCAGATACATTTCGGAAACAATTTCAGACAGTCGTGAAATAAGGATATTGTCTTGTTGGTTATAATATCTGCGAATAATGCGCTTTTGATAAGGGCTGTAATCCGTCATGAAAATTTCTCCTAAGAAGATTAAACGCAAAAAAGCACTTCATTCTCTAGATTATAACGTTAAAATAAGGAAAATTTGAGACCTTTTTTCTTAGAAGGAGAATTTATGATTCGTGTTTTGGGAACATTCTGGATAATGCTTTGTATGGCTCCATGCTTTTTAATCTATGCACAAGAAATACAGCTATCGCACACGGGGCCATTTTCGGCCTGGTCTCCTGCCTCAGTAACGATTCGTTTTCACAATACTTCGGATCAACCGCTATTTTTGTTGGACTATGAAATTCAATCCGCAGGACAAATACTCTATCACTCGGGTTCTCATCGAGAATATATGGGCTGTATTGAGCCCGAAAAAGCTCAATTATCGCTGAAAATTGAAATGGATGAACCCGGAGCGGCGGCTCGTGTTCCTAATCCGCCCAAAGTGAGTGAATGGGGCGATGTTCCAATGATAGAAGTGTCTGTCATTCCTCCCGGAAAATTCCTCGAATCCACTTTTTCTTTTTTAGCCACATACAACTGGCGCGGGCCACTCACGATCACGGCGAATTTTGCCGTCGCGAATCTAACGCTTTACAAACTCAGCAAAATTGAAAACAAAACCCCCAAAAGAACGCAAAAATTTGTCGCATCGGGCTATACCTACACCGATTTGTGGGCCATTTCTTATTTTCCCCAAGAAAAAGCACCTACGCAACCCCCAACGGCGCTTGATTTTCCTTTTGTAGCGCCCCAATGGATCCTGCCAGAAGCTCTTGTTGTAAAGGAAGCCTTTGAGCAAAAGCAATCCCTCAAAAAATCCTTAATTTTTCAATGTGAGATTCTTTCTCCTGAATTTGATCGTCCTCAAGCGCTAGCGGCCGCAAAAACTGGACTCAGTCAAGCGTTACATTCTTGGTCTGTTCAAACGGAATTAGAGAACCACTTGCAATATTTTAACCACGGGAAAATCTGGTGGTATATCAAAAATATTTCTGAGCAAGAATCCAAAGAAATGGGGACCTCTCAATCGACGACCTATTTCTTTGGAAAAGGATTTCAGTGCGCGCTGGAAGGAGACTATTCTCATTTTTTAACCACCGCAAATCTTAAAGATTCTCAACAAGCAGAACGGTACTTAGTGTATAATCATACCAGTGAAGATGAGCCTAATACCCAAGTAAAAGCAATGATAGACTATTTTCAAGACGTTCTGCACTTGAAAACTCAGTTTGGCCGACTTAAGGGAGGCGGGATCGAAGTTTTTGTAGAAGTTCCTGGAAATCGGCTCGTTCCTTTTTTGCTAGAGTACGCATCCTTTCAAAAAAACAAATGACCTTTTTTTATTAATGATTTCGCTTTGGCGCAGGACGGAAGGGCCACAGCCAAGAAGCAAAGGAATAAAATTTACGAGTTTGGAGCCATACACGACCTTTTCCTGTAAAATGACAGACAAACCCGTCCCCGCCTAACAGGGTCGTTTTCAATCCACCGAGGGTCGTAATATGATATTGTAGCGTTTCTTCAAATGCGACCACATAACCCGTATCGATGATATATCCCTCTTCCACTGGAACTTCAATAAGAGCGCCAAAGGAGTTAAAAAAGAGATCGCCTGACCCCGAAGCTTTGACTAAAAAAAGTCCGGTTCCTGAAAAAAAACCTCGGACTCCACCCCATTTGGTATCTATTTGCACTTCTGGAGATGAAGCCACATAAGAGGCTGATTGCAAATAGATCGCCTTATTTTCTTGGAGGGGGTAATGCGTCACATCGCCAATCGAACCCGGAGCGATCATGAGTTCTCCGGGAGCATTTTCTGCCGTAAATTCGTTGATAAAGACGGATTCTCCAGTCAAAAGGCCTCGCTTTAAACTGGCCATCACCCCGCCTTTCATCTTCGTTTTCATGGCAATATTGGTATCCATTGAAGCCATTGAAGACGCTTCAACACAAATAGTTTGTCCCGCTTTTAAGCGAACTTTTAAAAAACCATAATCCGGTCGATGCAAAAATTCATAGTCATAAGAAGAACCTATTTCCATCGTTGTAGTCCTTTTTCTAGAAAATTGTAAAGATTTGTCGCGGTTGTGCTCGAAAGAGTGAAGAGCAAAAAAATGATTACGCGGACCGTGGCCGAAGCATAGGAGAAAGAGTCCAACCAAAACTAGGCGGATTGTGCGTCTGGCAATAAAGCTTTCCCTGCCCTTCGAAACGGCAGACAAATCCTTCCCCTGAAATGAAAGACGCAATGAGTCCTTTTTTGGAAGCTTTCTGGACCTCAAATTTAAGCGTATTTTCAAAAGCGACAATGTGGCCGGTATCTACAATATAGGAACCGTTGATCTCTCGTTCATAAATAGCTCCAAAAGAGCTTAAAATTACGGGACCCTCGCCACTAAGCTCTAGCCAAAACAAATGTTCCCCGCTTAACAGAGACGATTTTAATCCTTGAACCGTCATATTGATCGTCACTTCAGCACTGCTTCCTAGATAAGAAGAGCCTTGAGCAATCAGTTTTTTTTTATTATTGAGAGGATAAACCATCAGATCTCCCGCTAAAGAAGGAGCGAGAAGGATCTCGCCACCTTGCGCGGGAGCTGTAAAATGATTTAAGAAGAAATTTTCTCCAGCCAGAACACGTTTGAGTCCTTGTAAAACACCGCCTCCCTTGTTCTGATGGGTTGTGACGACATTGATATCCTTATTCATGGAAATCATGGCTCCCGATTCTGTACTTAATCGTTCCCGTGGGGCCAATTGGACCTTCGCGACGGCATTTCCCGGAGAGTGAAGAATTTCAATTTTCATTTTAATGGCTCCTGTTAAATCACATCAATTTAGGATTAATCCAACTGGTGAGTCCGTTTAGACTGCGAGATTGGAGATAAATTTTTCCTTCACCCTGTAAACGCGTCACGAATCCTTCTCCCGAGAAAAAAGAAGAAAAAAGACCGGAACTCGCCGTTTGAATGTGAAGCGAAATTTGAGGCTCGTAAGCGACTAAATGAGCGGTATCTACAATATATTCTCCTCGAATTTCTTTTTCGATGAGTCCACCAAACGCTCCAAACCAGATTTTTCCATGTCCGGAGGCATGAAGGCGAAATAATCCTTCACGAGCAAAAAAACTTTTAAATCCGGCAAAGCCTGTTCCTAGCTTAATTTCCGGTGTACAAGCGATAAAGGCTCCGGGTTGAAAATACATTTCTTTTCCGTCCTCTAGATCGAGACAGGCGATATCGCCGGGCGTATTTTGTGTCAAAACAAGTTCCCCTGAGGTTCCATCGGAAACCGAGAAATCATTGACAAAAAAAGATTCTCTGCCACCGAACCAGCGTAAAAGGCCATTCAAGAAACCTCCGGCTGGCCGTGGTTCAAGCGTGATATTGCTGGACATACTCGCCATCGCGTCTGCTTCGGCGATTACATGATCTTGTCCTTCTAATTCAAGGAAAATTGAGGCAAAGGAGGGCCGATAACGAATTTCAGATTTCAAGAAAACCTCCGTTTCATTTATTTTTATCAAGTTCAGCTAAGGCCTGTTGAACCTCTTGCCAAGAAATTTCAAGCGGTTTTACGGGAAAAGACGGTTCTACAGTTTGTAATAATTTTTCTATAGTTTGGATGCGTTCGTCCGTTAATGGATGTGTAGATAACAAAACAGTCGGTTTTTTGTTTTCCTCTTGACGAATACTCTCAAAAAAATCTTTCATTCCCGAGGGATTAAATTGCGCTTTTTTCAAGAGTTGAAACCCTTGTTTGTCTGCTTCTCGTTCCATATCTCGTCCAAATTTTAATCCGCTCAGGTTCGCCGCGCTATTCACAATCGTTGCGGTACCTCCAGAAATATCTCCAAAAATAATTTGCAGAATGAGCCATGCTCCTACGCTTCGAACGACATTTTTAAGACCATGTCGTTTCTGAACATGCATAATCTCATGGGACAGAACGCCCGCGACTTCATCCGCCGATTTCAGTTTTTTTAATAATCCAGTATAAATCACAATCTGTCCTCCGGGGAGAGCAAACGCGTTCAAGATATCTTGGTCGACCACTTTCACGTTATAGTGATACGGAGAATTTTCAAGTTGAGCCGTCAATCGGTTAACGATTTGCTGAACAGCATCACAAACGGTTTTATCTTGGCAGAGATTCGCTGTCGAAATCTGAAGGGAGTCACTTACGGCCTCTCCTAATTTTTGATCTGCGGAGATCGGAATGAATTTAACCGCGATTTCTAGACCATAAAACGTCACTAGTGGAAGCCCCACAATCAAAAATAACAGTAATCCAACGAGAACAGAAAGGAAACGGGTTCGCTTGGACCAGACCTGTTTTTGGAGCTGATTAACACTTTCTAACAAATTAGGATTTCCGGTTTCTTTCATCACCTTGAGAATAGAGAAATCTCGAACACTAAACGAAGGCGTCCCTCCTTCCATCAAGGGTTTAATAAAAACAAAATCTTTAGCGGGCCCCCCAATCGTGATTTGAATTCGATTCAAATCGAGTGAGAATTTCTTTCCATCGGGGGTCTCGCCGATCAAAAGTTGACTTCCGTCAATGCGAAGCAGACAACTTGATCGCGCGTCTTTCAAAGAAGGATGAAAGACAATTCCCTCCCAAGAATTATTAGCCCATTCGTTTTGCATAGGAATCTCCTTTATGTTGCTCCAGTTTTTCCAGTTTTAATAGTTAATAAATTTTAATCATATCCGCGATCAAAACATCCCGTAAAAAAGCGAGTTGAGGAAGAATCTCTCGATTAATATCCAGCTTTAATTTTGTTTGGTGAGACTGTTGCGTAAAATCGCCCATCTGTATCGGAATCAATTGTAATTCTTTCGCCTGCTCCTTGAGTTCTTTAGACGGTGGATAAAGTGAAAGAAATAAGGTATGCACTTTTCGTTTGGGATCCAATAGCCAAGAAATGTTATAGGATTTTACGGCTTTCTTCTCCTGTGGAAAAAGGACCAGATTTTGTAAGATTTCTTCTTTCAGAAAAAGTTTTAAGAGCTTCAAATTCTCGTCGATTTCCGCATTTTTTTCATCAATAAAGATTTTAACAATAAAATTCTCAGAAATAAAAATTTTCTGCAAATCTTCAATAATTCTGAGAATAAACGCCGTTAAAAAACTGGAAAATTTGTAAAGATGGGTTGGATAGGTCACATCAAAAGCGGAATTTTGTTCTAAAATAATATTAAGACATCGCCGTTTTCTTCGTAGTTGCCCAGAATCACGCATATAATACAACAACTCTTGTTCAAGGTAGCGAATATCAAAAAGATCAAACGGTTCGTCCTCTTCAATATAAACGAGTTCCGAAAAGACCAAATTTTCAAGGGAACCTTTGGTCGTGAGTTCGGAGAGTCCGCCTGTTGGATAATAGCCCTCATCCGTATGCTCTGTTTCAATTTCTTCACTTTCACGTTTCTTGAAGACGCGTGCGTCCCAAGAGGGAATTAAACGCTGAATTTTTTTGATCTGTCGTCCTAGAACACGAATATGTGATTTATCAAAAACATCATAATGTTCCAATTCATACAAATCTTCCGCTTGAAAAAGTTCGTTCTGAATCGGAAAAAGATTTAAAAAGGAGTCCAGTTGATGAAGAAAAAACAAATCCTCTTTGATCCATTCTTGTACTCGTTGTAATTCTTCGGCAAGATAGAAATGGACTCCGCGTTGTTGGAGCCTTAAATCTACAGGATTAATCAAGAGAGGGGCCTGAAAGAGATCGCGAACTTCTCCTAAAAGGATCTCGAGAGTTCGAACAATCAGCTCTTCTTTCGTTGAGGAAAATTGAATCAGTTCTGAGACTCTTTGAAAATCTTGGTTTTGCCAAATCTGACTCAAAAAAACCCCTTGATATTTCAAGCGTATTTTTTTTTCAACGGGAGTGGGTTCAAACTCGACAAGGGATTGAAACGGATATTTTGAGCCTAAGAGTAAAAGTTGTCCCAGATCGGCAATGATACAGATAGGGAGATGCCCAAATCCTAATCCAGAGAGGCGTTTGGTCCAGAATAAAGTTTTTTCATAGAGTTCGGAAGTATTCTCAAATTTTCCGCCACAATAGCTTAACCAAGCCAGTAAATAACTCCGCACAAGTTCCTTCGGAATCCAGTTCATGGATCATCTCCTGTTTAGGATTCTGTGCGAGAATCTAGACCAATCATTCGATCTACTTTTTCCACAATAAAAGAAAAATCTTCGACTCGATCTCCGATATAGCGTAGAAGTGTTAAATCTTCTTTGCGGACATTTCCCCCATGCAGTAAAAACGCGCGAGTTCGAATGAGTTTGTAGAGTTTTACAATTTTGCGGTCACTAATAAAAATTTTCTGTTCTTTTTGTAACGTTTTCAAGATCCGTTTAAATAAATCAAAAAGCGGTTGTGGAAAGAATTCTTTTCGATCTCGATCAATGGGATTAATCTCATTACTCTGTTGTAAACCCGACATTTGAGAATCAAGATAAAATTTAATTTTCAAGAAATCTTCCAGTGAGCAGAGATTGAGCCAAGGTTTTCGATTAAAGGCTTTATGAAGATCATTTTGGATGCCTTTTTCCAATAATTCTTCAAAATGGGTATCGCCCACGGGAAAACTGCCGACTTTGATAACAAATCGGTCTTTAAGTGCGTTCAATTCATCAAATTCTGGAATTTCATTAGTTGCAGCAAAAATCATCTTTAAAGGAACCGTGACCGGTTTTCCATCTTGATAAAATTTGCGTTCATTAATAATCGTCAAGAGGGTATTTAAAATTGCTGAATTGGATTTAAAAATTTCATCCAAAAAGACAATTTGCGCCAGAGGAAGCTTTCCTTCGATTTTTCGGAGGTAGAAGCCTTTTTTCATTTTTTCGATATCAATCGGCCCAATAATTTCGTTTGGCTCCGTAAATTTGGTCAGCATATATTCAAAATATTCGCCTTCCTTGAGTCCGAGCGCCTGACAAAATTTGATGACGAGATCCGTTTTTGCAGTTCCTGGTTTTCCAACCACCAGCATAGGTTCTTGAGCCGCTGTACAAACACTCATGAGATCAATGATTTCTCGCTTATTGACAAAATAATGATTCAACTCGGTACGGACTGCCGTAATGCGATCCCGAATCGTATTAATTTCTTGTTTCACTTCGTCAAATTTATATTGTTTTTCGTAAGGTCGTTCCATTGAACCATTCCAAAAAAAGTCTATCGGGAGGAAAGATTTTCAATTAAGATTGCGATTCCCTGTCCGCCCCCAATACAGGCCGACGCGATTCCATATTTTAAACCTTCTCGACGAAGTTGGTAGCATAGCGTTAAAATCAAACGAGTTCCGGTCGCTCCGAGAGGGTGTCCTAAAGCGATAGCACCCCCTAATACATTTGTTTTTTCTCTAGAGTTTCCAAGTTCCCGCTCCACGCCTAAATATTGAGCGGCAAAGGCTTCATTGATTTCGAATCGATCAATTTGGGAAAGGGAAAGTCCTGTCTTTTTCAAGAGTGCTTGAATAGCGGGGACTGGACCAATACCCATCAATTCTGGCTCTACCCCTACAACGGCCCATCCTCGAATACGAGCCAGTGGTTTTCTCTGTTTTTGTTCTGCGTTGCTCGCGGAAGTAATCACGAGAACCGCCGCTCCATCGACAATACCAGAAGCGTTTCCTGCAGTTACTGTTCCCTCTTTACCAAACGCCGCGCGTAACTTCGAGAGGCCCTCTAAAGTGGTATCGGGACGAAAATGATCATCGGTATCGACGAGAACACTTTTTTTCCCTTTTTGAACTTCCACCGAAAAAATTTCTTCCTTAAAAAGTCCTGCCCGTAACGCTTTAGAGGCCGATTGCTGCGATCGTAAAGCATACGCATCTTGTTCTTCGCGGGTAATTTGATGTTTTTTTGCCAGATTTTCTGCCGTTTGAGCCATAAACAATTGGCATACGGGATCGAATAACGCTTTCATCAGCGAATCTTCTAGTTCTCCTTGACCCAAAGAAAATCCTTCACGTGCTCCTCGAATGATATGGGGAGCTTGGGACATATTTTCGGTTCCGCCGACAATACAAGTCGTGGCTTCTTTAAGTTGAATCAATTGGGCACCCGTGACAACTGCTTGAATTCCCGATCCACAGAGTCGATTTAGCGTGAGCGCAGGAACTCTAAAGGGAATCTGTGCCTTGAGCGCGACATGTCTAGCGCCGTAAATCGCGTCCGCAGAAGTTTGCATGACGTTTCCGATCACCACATGATCGATTTCTTCTGGAGCGACTTTCGCTCGTTTCAACGCTTCTTTGGTCGCAAGCGAGCCTAAATCAAGAGCGGAAAGAGGGGCCAATTTCCCAAATCCCGGTGTTCCGATATATTCGGCCATTGGGGTTCGTGCCCCTTCTAAAATTACAATATCCTCTAGAGGTGCATTCTCAGTCATGAGGTCAGTCTCCCTTACCTTAGTCTCGAAAATATAAAAACGGTAAATCGGCTTCTTCGATCCAGCGGGCAAAATTAGCGTCGCTTTGTAACGCAAATTCTGCAACAAGAAAAGATTGTTCTGGAACTATTTTACGAATATCGAGCAATTCTGAAAAACGTTTTTGAATCGTCTCTTCGGGCCAGCTCAACCGTAAATTTTGGCTCAATCGCCCAATATTTTGCTCCGCATTTCCTTTAGGATAAGAGAGGACGAATCGAAGACGAAATTCGCCTCCGGATTGATAAGCACCGATCGCCACTTCTTCCCACGGATCTAAAAAGCTGTTTTCTTTCGCGATTTCCGAGCCATTCGCACCCATTAAAGAGCTTCTAAAATTAAGGCAATACGAGGGATTTGAGACAAAAATGACCTGTGCCGGAGCCAACTTTTCAGCAACACTCATTTGAGGAGAGTGTCCCAAATTTTTCAGAACGTCCGAAGAGGTGTTGGGGGTGGAAGCGCTATTCTTTAGTAACTGGGACATTCCGTCTTCAATCGCCTGAACCGGAGAGCGTCCGTCGCGTAACGATTTGTTGACCTGGCTGACCAATTGCATCATTTTTGCGGTCTGAACAGAAATCGTATTTTCAGTAGAGTCTGTGGTCATTGCTCCCGAAGCGGTTTGAGTCGCACTACGAATCTGTTGAACGGCTCGGTTCAACACTTCTTTTAAAATATCAGGAAAAATAAATTGAACTTTTTCTAGCACAAAACACATCACGGGCGCGCATTGAGAATTCGTGAGCAACGAAATATTCTTGGGAAAAAGGAGCAGAAAAAAAGACATTAAGAGTACCGAAAAAACGCTCCCGCCCACCCCCCCGAGGAAGGCCCCGAAAATTCGATCATATTTTTTGAGTTTAAGTTCGCTTAAAACATCTTTCAAGAACCAGGTTAAAACGGAAACACCTAAACACACGGCCAAAAACAAAAGAATATAAGCGGCAATTAGATCGGTGGGAGATTTAATATTTTCAAAATTGCTGCTTAAAACAGGAGCCAACTGGGGTCCTAATTGACGGGCGGCCGTAATTCCTAAAAAAAGTGTTACTAAGCGGGCTAATTGAGTGGTTAATCCACGCATCGCTCCCCAAGCCATGCAAAATAACAAAAAAAGCCCTAAGATCACATCGATTAAGGAAATATAAACGCCTAGAATATCCATACAGATCCTCCGAAGAGCGATTTGATCCAGAAAAAAGCAGAAGGCCTTGTCCTTTAAACGAATTGAAGGACGAAGAGGAATACTTTCCAAAACGAAATAAGGAGCAAAAGTAATAAATAGGAAGAAAATGCTCTTGCTGAAAGTCCATTTTAGCAAGAAGACGGATTGTTTTCCAGTTGAAGAAATCGTATAAATCTATTGAAATTGCAAAAACCCAATAAGAAAGGACATTCGGCTCTTTTCATAGGAAGTTAAAGGGCACACGTTTTTAATTCTAATTCTTCCTCAAACACTTTTATGTTTTCGGAATAATCAATAGGACAATCGATGAGGTGAATTCCTTTTTCGTTCAATGCTTTTTAAGGAATACTTAACAACCCCTACCTATGAAATAAGAGGCAAACTGATGAGTCCGATCACGACTAAAGACAGCACGCAGATCTATTGACCGACACCCACAAAGATCAGTTAAACGCCGACTTGCTGGCATTCCTCAAGAAATGATCTCGTTTTTTTACTCCAAACCGTATTTATCGATCAAATAGATGAGGGAGGCTAATGCGGCACCTCCTAAAGCTAATTCGCGCGGATTCACTTGTTCAAAGGTATCTTTGATGGAGTGATGATAATCAAAATAACGTTGGGAATCTGGATAAAGACCAATAAGCGGAACCCCTTGGTCCTTTAACGGGCCAATATCAGCTCCACCACCACCAGTCGCGATATCATGGATTCCATACGGTTCTAAAAGCGTTTTCCATTGCACTATTTTCTGAAACGCCTTTTCAGAAGCGTCTACTCGAAATCCTCTCGGAGAGAAACCGCCTGCATCCGATTCTAAAGCGGCACAATGTTTTTCTTTTTTTTCTTTGGATTGTTCTGCATATTTTGTCGCGCCTCTTAATCCGTTTTCTTCATTCATGTATAAAACAACAAGAATCGTCCGTTTGGGCTTAATTCCTAAAGATTTAAAAAGAAGGACAACCTCTATCGCCTGAATACAACCCGCCCCATCATCATGGGCCCCTTCCCCTAGATCCCAAGAATCCAAATGTCCAGAGACGACTATATATTCGTTTGGAAATTCGCTTCCACGATACTCGCCAATCACATTATAAGAGAGAACCTCTGGAAGCGTTTGACAATGAATCTGAAGAAATACTTGCAGATTTGGATTTTTTTTAAGGGCAACACTCAACACTTCCGCACTTTTCGTACTGATAGCGACCGCAGGAATAGGTTTGGTTTCTGGTGTATAGCGCATCATTCCTGTATGCGGAACCTCATCAAGCGCCAAAGTCATGGATCGAACAATTACTGCAACAGCACCGAAAGGAGCCGCTTCTTTAGCTCCATTGACACGTTGATCCACAGCGCCTCCATAAGCGCTAAACGTATTCACGATTTTGGCATCCATCGGACGATTAAAAAAAATAATTCGTCCTTTAATTTTTTCCGCACCCAGTTCTTTAAGTTCCTGAAAAGTTTGAACTTCGAGGACAGCCGCTTGAATTCCTTCATTTCCTGTAGAAATAGAGCCCCCTAACGCACAAATCGAAAGGGATTCAGCGCCCACAATTTGGGCGATTTCTTTTTCTCCACGAACCCAACACGGGACAAGCACTTCTTGAAGAGTAACGGAGTCAAAGCCTTCCATTTTCATTTTTTTTTCTGCCCATCGCACTGCGTTTTCAGCTCCGAGAGAACCACTCAAACGAGATCCAACCTCTTTACAGAGCGATCGTAATCCTTCTTCACTTTTCCCTGAAACCAACGCTTTTTCATAAATTTTTCGGATCACTCCTTCGTCTTCAGATTGAGCAAAAAGGAACTGAGATAAAACAAACGAAAGTAATATCCAAAATTTTTTTTTCATTTCCGGAAAGCCCTTAGTTTTAAGACGTTTAATAGGAAAAGTAATAAATTCTGAAGATTTGGCTTTTTGGGAAATCCATTAATCGAGATCTTTTACCATAAAAGCTAAATCTTCGCGCAGTTGCCAATGATTTTTTATATAAAATTGAATCGCGGATTGGTTTGTTTTTACTACAACGAGTTGTGCTCTTTTTATATTAGTACTCTTGAGTTGTTTCTCAAGAGTCTCCATCAACTTCCTTCCAACTCCAGAGAGTTGATGTTCTCTCATTACACCTAGATGATAAATTGTTGCTCTTCTTCCGTCGTTTCCACAATAAATGCATCCGACGATTTGTTCCGCCATACTAGCAATAAAACATAATCCTTTATTTTTAACAATAAAGGAGTTGTGCCATTCTTGATTTTCAGAGGGATGGACTCGAACTCCTTCTAATTGAGAGAGCAACATTATTATCTTTGGGAAGTCCGAGGGTTCCATTTCTCTAATAATACATCTCATAAAATAAATCGTACCACTTTTATTTACGACGGATCGTTCCAATAATTAAATCATTTAAGGGTGTATTATCATCGATATATTCAATCATCGCGTTTAATAAGGCTCCTTTTAAGGAACGTGCATGCCGATCCGAATGTTGCTGAATCGTCTTTACAATGCGATCTAAGCCAAATGGAACTCCTTGAGCATTTTTGATGTTAGGAAAATCTTCACCAAACCAAATCAATGTATCATTTCGTTTTAATTCAATCGTTTCTTGATGAGAGGAGGTTCCTAATTGATTAGTTCCTAACAGAGGTGTATCTGTTTTGACAAGAATTGGCTCTGTTTGGCCCTCTCTCAAAACTGTGAAATAATGGTTTCCACAAGCGATATAATTTAATACGGTATTCAACGGATCCCATCGAAATAGCAATAGAGAAATCCGAATATTGTTCCCGATTTCTCGCATAAGCGCTTCATTCAGACAGTTGATAATAATATAAAGTGAAGGGAAATCAGCCATTGAATGGATAATCGTACGGAAAATCAAACGAAGCACTCCGGCATAGACGAGATTTTCCTTTTGTTTTCCTAATAAAACAAAAACAGGTTCCTCTTCTGAATCATAAATGAAATCATAGAAAATTCTTTCCTGCGTTTCATAAACCAAACGCTCTCCGTCCAATTCAATTTCTTTATGAGTTGGAATCGATGCCGGGAGCCAAGTCAACTGGTTTTCTTTTAACTGAAACGTTTCTTTCGGACCTTGTAATTTAAGAATCTCTTTTTTTGCTTCCGTTAATTTTTGATCGAGCGTCGATTTTTCCAAGAGATTACTGATAAAACCGGAAGTCAGTTCCGCATAAGAAATTTCATAAGAAGAAAGGCCCCTCAGCGAGCCAATATTATCTAAATAAAGAACCGCATGGGTCACTCTTTGCGAAGCAAGCGGAAATATTAAAAGCGAAATAACGGAGGGCGTATTTGCCGCAATAGAGGTTAATACTGGAAGTCCGGTTTGGAAAACCTTGTGAATCAAGTCTTCTCGAAGTGTAAAAAGTTCATCGAGTCTCGCTTCCGTTTTATCCCGTTTTCGACAAATTTCACATTGAAGAATTTCATTATTATAAGAAATGAGAACCACTCGCTCTGTCCCAGAAGTACGGACAAGATTTTCTAGTTGATTACTCAAAATTTCTCGGACCACATTTGAATTGCTGAGTTGTAATTTTTCGGCAAGATATCCCCAATTAAACTCGATTCTTGCGGTAATCGTAAATTCAGAGGTCACATCAACACCAATAGACTTCATCTCGGAGCGGGTCAATTCTAACGTAGGTAAACTGGAGTCTTCTTCAAAAATATCCGCACTTGGCTTCAATCGATCCGTGACCGGCGGCGTTTGTTTTAATAGCTCTAACGCCTTTTGAAATTCGGATTCTCCTGCAATATCCCCCTTGAAATAAATAAATTCTTGGAAGATTCGTCGAAAGGTAATTTCAGTAATTTTGGAAATATCAATTTCATCTTTATCTTTCAAAAGATGTTGTTTGACGCGTATTCCATTCACACGTATTCCGTTCCGACTTTCCTGGTCAAATGCCTGAAAATCATCTTCATAGAGACTTTCAATTCTGGCATGAATTCTTGAAGCTTTCACATTATCAAGACAGAGATCACATCGATCTGACCGGCCCATCGTAATAGGCTGTTTTTGTCCGAAAAAGAGCGGATGCGTAAATTTTCTTCCGTTATCCAACACCTCTAAATAAACACGAGGAATCAGTTTTGCTTGAACCGTCCTACTTTTTAAAAAAGATTCTGAGATAAAAGTTAATACCTCAGAAATACTGAATCGCGATTCCGAATTTTTTTGTAGCATCTTCTTTAAGAGTGCGTTTACCGGAGCGTCATATTCAGGAATTAACGTTTGCACCGAAGGAAGTTCATTTTGCAAAAGGGTATAAATTTGACTGGAGACTCCCGTATCAAAAGGATCTTGATCCGAAAAAAGTTGATACGCGATCACCCCTAAACTAAAAACAATAGAGTTTTCCGCAGGAACCCCTTTTTGGATGATTTCCGGAGCCACATATTTTAAAACAGAGTTAAAATCTGTGGAAACAGAAATATGACTCTCTTTGGAAGAAAATCGCTCCAAATCAGCGACAATTTTTACTTGGAGGTCATATTTTGGAGAAATTCCTAAATAAATGGTGGAGGGTCTGATTTCTCTCTGGGCAATATGATGTTTTAATCCAAACTGAACACTCTCTAAAAGTTGACGTAAAATTTCAATAGAAAAGAAAAAAGGAACCTTCTTTTGGAGCAACCGTTCTTTTAAGGATAACCCCCGTGGCAGTTCGGTCGCCACATAAGACCGCCCCTGCACACTTCCAGATTCAAAAATTCTCATGGAACTGGGATGTTGCATCAATAAGCTATGTTGGAGTTCGTCAATCTCCGATTTCAAATTAGAGTGAGTCGTCAATAAATGAATCGCCACGAATCGATTATTTTTCTTGTCATAAGCTTTAAACACTTCGCCTTCTAAGTCGAGATTACTTAGAATATGAAAGTGCGCAAACTCCATATTAGATTCTAGTTCCATCCAGGCTCCTTCTCTTGATTTTAGAAATCGGAGATTCCCATTTTGTTTTCAATTCATCCATTCCAGAAAAATCCTCAGAATTCTCTTCTTTTGGGACATTTTAATTTTTCTTAGAAAAAAATCCAAAAGTTTTGGCTGATTTTCTTTCGTAACTGTATTCAAGATCTCATAAAAGACCCGATAAACCTTAAATTTCGTCCTCATCATCAGTGTGTTCGACACACTAAAAACCGAGAAAGTTCGACTAACAAATCTGCTTTCTTCCCAAAAAAGGATATCGCTTGTATCGAGGATTCTGTAAGACGTTGCATTAATTCAAATGCTTTTTCAGGTCCGCATAATTTCACAAAGGTGAACTTGTGAATATCTTGATTCGCATCTTTTCCCATCTGTTCTGGTGTGGCTTTCAGATCTAGCAAGTCATCTTTAATTTGATACGCGAGTCCAAGATTTTTTCCATATTTTGTAATGGCTTCCAATTCTTGATTTTTTGCGCCCGCGAGGAGTGCGGAGATCCTCATACATCCAATAAAGAGCGAGGACGTTTTATGGCTATGAATATATTCCATTTGTTCCAAATTCAGGTTTTGAAGATCTTGTTTTAAATCAATAAATTGTCCTCCAATCATCCCTGAAAAACCAACTGCGTGGCTCAATTCCTGAGAAATTTGATGAATTTTTTTTTCTGAAAAATAAGGTTGATTCTCGATAAAAATCACCTGATACGCCAGATTCAATAAGCCCACCGCCGCTAAAACCGCGACATTTTCTCCATATTTTCGATGACATACTTCTTTTCCTCGACGAAGTGTTGCGTTATCCATACTCGGAAGATCATCGAGAAGGAGTGAGGATAAATGGACCAATTCAACAGCACAAGCGGACGGAACAATTTTTTTCCATCCTTTGGCGTCAAATAACTGGTAAATTAAAATCATCAAGAGTGCACGAATTCGCTTCCCTCCAGGAAACATACTATAATTTAAAGCGTCCTGAAGAATCTTTAATACGGGTTGTAACGAACTCTCTGGCAACACCAAAATCTGTTGAAGTTTCGCTTCCACTTCGGGAAGATATTGCTGGAGAAGGTTATGAATCATAAATATCCGAGACTTCGATAATATTCTTCTAAATGAGAAGGGGAGGGAATTTTTTTGAATAAAGGAACAAGTCTTCCAAAAGATTCTATTTCCTGGGCCGGGAACTGTTGCAAAAAACGGGGTTCGAAGATCGGAATTTCTTCTAACATATTCTGACTGCGTGGAAGCCCTAGCGCTCTCAATAACGTTGGCATCACCTGTAACACACTAAAACTTTCACTCGCTTCCTTCCCTATAAATCCTTCACCGTAGGCAATCATAAATCCTTCGCTTTGAGGCAAAAAACCAGGCCCATTCAAAAGAATAATTCGGTATTTTGATTGATATTGAGCGATCAAGGCATCTAAAAAATGATAATATTTTAATTGAAGAGCCAGCTTTTTCTCTAAATTTTCCGCCTTTTGTAAATCCAGATGTTCCAATTTTTGTTGTAAAATATCAAAACCCTGAAAATAAGCAACCGCGAGCTGAGGAGAGGACTCGAGCGCGAAATTCAAAATCTCCTGAGTTCCTTGATCTACAAAATAAGAAGCCTTCGCTAAATTTTCAGGATGTGTTGCGTTTTCAGATTTTATTTTATCTAATAAGGATTGGATTTGCGATAAGG
>CAZHAR010000056.1:0-36096 GCA_964530615.1 uncultured Planctomycetota bacterium
AAAAAATTCCTTAACTTAATGCCATTACCCCGCTGGCGGGGGTTTGGGGGTGGAAGAGCACTTCTGAAAGACTCCACCCCCTTGATCCCCCGCCAGCGGGGGACATTAGTAGACCTGAACAGTTTATTCCGGATTCTCTCCCGACGCTTCATATTTTTCGATTTGTTTAATTATTTGCGTATACTCGTTGTTTGTTTTATCGACACCTTTTAATAGTTCTTTTAGTTCTATAATTTTTTCGGAGGGCGAATTTTGGGCGTTGATGATGCGGAGATATTTACTAGTGATACGACCCGCGATTTCGTCAATAAGTGCTTTAGCTTCTTTTTTTTCTTTACTTGATTCAGGGAGAGATGCTGTTTCTAATACTTGTTGAAGTGTTTTTTTTGCTTCTCCGAAATTTCCTTTTTTGTAAAAATCTTTGGCTTCTTCTATGAGGATCGGTGCTTCTATATTCGCTTGACAGACTTTACGAAGACGAACTACTTCTTCATTGCATTTTTCTTTAATGAGTTTCGCTTCATCCAATATCGGAATGGCCTGACGAAATTTTCCTTCTTTCATAAAAGTTTCTGCCTCTTTAATCAAGCGGATTTCATGTTCATCAATCCATTGAGTCCGTTTTTTTTCGAGGTCTTCGTCGTTGAGATTCAATCCTTTTGGGATTTTATTTAAAGTATCGATAGCGAGTTTAAATTTTCCTTCTTTATAAGCGATATCTGCTTTTTGTGGTAGATTTTCAATCTCAATGACCCAACCAATATCATCGTTGTTGTGTACATATTCATAAAGAGTGATATAATTTATTCCAGTTTGAGCGTTCTTTAAATCCTCTCCTACAGAACTAAGAATGAGTGTATTTTCATCATATTTTATTTGAGAATACGGAGATCCAGTGAAGGGATCCAGAAAGGGTATTTTTGCGGTTTTTGACAAACTTTGAATATCCTCTGGAAATTTTTTATGGATAGTCATAAAATCAATTACTTCGAGGCTTATCAAGAAAAGCTCTTCTATTGAAATAGCCTGAAGCTGTCGAGTGTACATCCCAGAAAAAGAGGGCCCTACTATCATTTTACTAAGGATCGCATAGAATGGTGTATCACTCTGACGGCGAGATTCATTGATATTTTTTAGAGCATACCAAGAATTCATTTGGCAATGATCGATAAATTGTTTATATTCTTCCAGAAGATAAACCATATCCAGCTTAATAAAAGGAACTGTGAAAAATTGGGGAATATAAGTCGTATAGTAAAAGTCAGAGTTTCCAAACGCTTTTGTTATTTGATAAAATGGATATTCTCCTCGGATAATATCCAGATAACTACCAATGGCCATTGAACGTTCATATTTGATTTTTTGAACTAGTAATTGCTTCCAATCTGGACGTTCTTGAAAAAGGTTTCGAATAGAACTTCTCATTTCAGGGTAATATTGATATAAACCTAAAGACATTTCTAATACAGAAGTATACATAGAAATTTCGTATAGATAAGAAATGATAAAAGGTTCATTTTCGATAGAGCGCGCTAATTTCAGAGAGGCTTTCAGTAGTTGTTCTGCTTTTAGATATTGTTTTTCACTCGCCAAATTTGAAGTTTGTAAAAGTGAAAATTGTAAAAGAGTACGAATTTCTTCAAGATGTGGAAGCTCAGTTGAAAATCCTTCAGAATAGTTTATTGGATATTGACAGTCGCTTCTTTGAAGGGACTCTTCCATAAAACGAAAGACGTCTGGATGTTGATTTAAAAACGCTTTTTCGGATTCCCCTAAATTAAATTTGGCCTTATCCATAAAATGAAAATTACTTAAATGTTCCATCATTTCTAAATTTTCATCGACATCAGGTAAGAAGGTCATTGCTTTTTTATAAGAAGAATACGCGTTTTGAATACTCGGAATTAATGGGGGAACGACTTCTTGCCAACGAACAGGATCTTTAAAGGATCGGATACTCATAAGTGCACGATCCATTCTGTCGGTCGCGATATAATTGAGTCCTGAAAAAATAAGTCCAACAGTCAAGAATACTAAAAGAATACTAAAGATCACTTTTTTACGTAATATTTTTTTGAAAAAAGATTTCATTGTTGTTCTCCGTTATTTAATGGATTGAATATTTAGATAATATTGTTGAATTTGTCGTAATTTTTGTTTGGTTTTCCCCATTTCTTGGAACTTATCATAGTAAGGAAGTTGGTTGAGTTCCGAAGGTAGTTTTCCAGAAGCGTTTTGGATGTGCGCGATTTCTTGATATTGTTGTAAAATGTTCTGGTTCCATTGAGAGATCCAATAATTAAAACCGAACACAAAGAGAAAGGAGGCGGCTAGAAGCATTTTCCCAACAGGAACCCAGAATATTCTTTTCGGGCTTTTTTCGGCTTCCGAGGAAGCGAGTGCTTGAAGTGCAGGTCCTAAAATCAGTTTTTTACGTTCTTCCGATAAGGCTCGCGGTTTGAATTGATTTAAATACTCTTCCATTATTCCACCTCCATTGAACTAAAAGAGGATTTCTTAAATTTATGACTTAATTTTTGTAACCCATAACGATAACGACTGGCCACTGTATCCGGAGAACTCTCAGTAATCTGAGCAATTTCTTGAAACGTAAGTTGATTAAAATTTTTTAGAACCAGAACCTCTTTTTGCTCTGAGGGAAGTTCTTCCAAGGCTTTTTCAACTTCAAGAGCCTCCACTTCGCTATACGGAGAATCCGGTATTGGCTGAAGTGAAGGGAGTTGTCCAAAATCTTCCAATTTTTGCTCGTAGCGATTTTTGGAGCGAAGAATTTTTAGGGATTCCATTCGAACGCCAGTAAATAAATAGCTTTTCATTTGCTGGATTTGACGGATTTTTTGTTTTTGAGAAATCAGCCCCAAAAACAAATTTTGTAAAGCTTCTTCAGCATCCGCTTCGCGTTTTAACAGAGACAAGGCATAATAAAATAGCCCTGCGTGATATTCGTCATAAAGATGGCCCACAAATTGAGAGAGATCCATGATCATCCTTAGTAATAACAATCCGTAATCGAAAACAAAAGGCGTCTTCTTACCCAAGTAGATTCCGCAGTCGCAAAATTTGTTTAAAAATTTTAAAAAAAATTTTAACCTATTCTTATATAAAAAGTTATCAAAAAATGAATTCGAGGCATTTCCATGAATCCGTCGCATCGAACCCGAGAGAAAAATAAATCTTTTCCACCGAAGGTCTTTCTGGAACGAGCTTTGTCGAAGATGGGTTATTGCTCCCGATCTCAAGCGCGTCTTTTGATTCAATCTGGCAAAGTTTATGTGAATGCTCGTTTGATCAAAAATCCGGAACATCCCATTGTTTTTCAACAGGATCAAATTACGGTCAAAGGAGATTCCTTAAAAACTCAGGAAAAAGTATATCTATTGTTGAATAAACCTCACGGTTTTGTAACCACCACTTCTGATGAGCATGGGAAAAAGACGGTGTATGATTGTCTCAAAACATTCGCAGGAGAAACTCCTCTCCCCTGGGTCTTTCCGGTCGGAAGATTGGATAAGGCGAGTGAAGGAGTACTCCTTTTTTCTAACGATACTCAGTGGGCCAACAAAATTACAGATCCGGAGTCCCATTTGGATAAAACCTATCATGTTCAAATCAATTGTCTCCCTTCCGAAAATTTGTTGAATCAAATGAAAAATGGCGTAAACTATGAATCCGAAATACTTCGTGTTAAAGAAGTGAATTGCTTGCGCTACGGTCAAAAGAATAGTTGGCTAAAAATCATTTTAGAGGAAGGAAAAAATCGTCACATCCGCCGATTACTAGAGGACTTGGATATTCAGGTATTGCGCCTAATCCGGGTCGCAATTGGCCCGCTCGAATTAGGAAATCTCCCTAAAGGACAGTATCGTTTTCTGACTTTGCAAGAGCACAGAAGCCTCGTTACTAAAAAGGATTCGGAGCAAGCGTAGCTTGGTATTATTGTATGGCTTTTACTTTTGAGACTGTTGCCAAAGAAGTGAATCAGAAAGTTTCGGATATTTCCGCTTTTCTTCAATATCTTGAATATCACGAAAATCCTGAATTTAGTCATTTCCAAGAATATTTGCAACAGCAAAAAATTTCCGTTCAAGAATATTCACACTATTTAGAGCAAACGACCCGTATAAAACCTCTGTTAGAATCTCCATCAACTTGTTCCGATCAGCCAGAAATGAGACGGATCGAAAAGATCGGAATTCGCTTAATTCAACAATATTCTCTAAAATTAGAAGAATTAAATGAAGTTTTTCGAGAACTTCCCGCACTCCAGCAGAACGCAAAAAATATCTTGCAATCTTTATTTCGTCAAAAAAAGATTACGTCTAAGGATTTTCTTTTCCTGAATCAGGGACAATGGGAGAGCGCTCAGGAGAACGATTTAAAATATACTCTGGTTGAACGAGACGGACGATTGGAGTTGACACTATCCTCCAACAAGCCTCTTCAGTTTGGCCACTATCAGATCCTTCAGGAACTAGGACGAGGAGGGATGGGAATCGTCTATAAAGCCTATCACGCGAATCTGAAGCAAGTTGTTGCCTTAAAAGTAATCCTCGCAGGAGAACAAGCCTCCGAAAAAACTTTGCAAAGATTTCAGCGAGAAATCGAAACAATGGCGAAGTTAAATCATCCGGGAATTGTTCAAATTCTGGATTCTGGAAAAGAGAATCAACAATATTATTTCGCGATGGAATTTGTTTCCGGTGTTCCTTTAAAAGAATATCAGGCCCCGCTACGCGAAATAATAATTCTCTTTAAGAAAATTTTAGAAGGATTGGCTTGTGCCCATCAACAAAATATTATTCATCGCGATTTGAAGCTCGATAATATTTTAGTCACTCCGGAAGGAAATCCTAAAATTCTGGATTTCGGTTTAGCCAAAGATCTTTCCTCAATCCAAGAAGATCAAAAATTGACTCACACGGGAACGATTCTAGGAAGTGGTCATTACATGCCTCCAGAACAAGCTTCTGGAGAAATTTCTCAACTGTCCCCACGAAGTGATGTTTATGCCATTGGCGTTTGCTTGTATCGTATCCTTGCCAAACGATTTCCTTTCGATGCCCCTAGCTTTCCACAACTCCTATCGAAAATTATAAACGAGGAAATATGTCCGCCTTCCTTCTTTGAAAAAAATATTCATCCTGATCTGGAAGCCATTCTTCTGAAAGCTTTAGAAAAAGAACCTCAAAAACGTTATGCAAACGCGCAAGAGTTTGCCACGGATCTGGAGCGTTTTCTGAATGGATGCCCTGTATTGGCCCGTCCATTGTCATTTTTAGAGCGAAGCTTTAAAAATATAAAACGCAACAAAATGCTAGTGGTTCTTCCCTCTTTTGCCTTTTTAAGTCTTATTTTAGCGATAGGAATTTTTTATCAAGTCCGAATTCAAGAACAACATAAAATTTTTGATTTCCATTATCAAAACGCGATTGAAGCATTATCTAAATCAGAAGACGCTCGTAAACAAAAAAACTTTTTAGTGGTTTCTCAATATGATTTTCAGGCATTAAATGCTCTAAATCGAGCCTTAGTTTTTAATCCACGCTCTCGTTCCATAGAAATATTACAACAAAAAATAGGACAAGATCTCTTAGATCTAGCTTATCAATACGAATCTTTTCAATTAGCAGAATTTGTGCTTCAACTCATGACTTCGATCGAATCCATTCCAAATGGGATCAAAGAAATATGGCAAAATGAATTTGAACGCGAAAAACAAAAACACAAAAAATATCATCTTCAACGCTTTGATTTTTGGATAACCCATTTAAAAACAATGAATTGGAACCTTTCTGCTACACGCGAAAAAGCAATAGATGCGATCTATGAAATTAGCAAAATGTCCGAACCCGAAATCTTGGAGTCCTTAACACAGTTACTTAAAGAGGCACATCAATATTTTTTAAACGCAACACCTCACAACAATAGCCCTCATTACTTATTTTATATTTGGGTTGCTGAAGTGACTCGCCGGCAAGAAAATGAAAAAATGATTCCGGTGTTGCTTGAAGGTTTTACCTTATTTCAAGCCCGTTTAGAAGAAATCGTAAAATCGCAAAATGTCTCGAAAATTCAATTTTTTATTCCTCTATTTGAGGCACTAGGAGATTTATCGGCAACACAAGCGATCCCGCTTCTAGAAGAATTTCGTTGGTACCTTCAAGATAAAGCCAATTTTGATCGTCGTACTCAACGTATTTACCTCAAACTTCTCGAAAAAAAACCTAAAGATTCTCATCTTCTTGAAACCGAGGAAGAATATCGCTATCAAGGACTCCAGAAACTGGAAAAAAAAGAGTATTCAAGCGCTATTCAAAATTTAACGAACGCCATCCAAATCAATCCCTTGATTCCAGAAAATTATAATTTACGAGGGTTAGCCCGTTATAGGCTAAAAGACTATAACGGAGCTATTCGAGATTTTTCCCAATCGTTAGACCTAAAACCAGACTATCTTGATGCGTTAAATAATCGTGGTTTGGCCAAAGCGGATATCCATGATTTATCGGGAGCTTTAGAGGATTTTAATGAAGCCATTCTTTTGACTCCTGAAGATGCTTCGCTTTATAGCAATCGAGGAAATGTGTATTCCTTACAAGAAAATTTTCAGCGTGCCATTTCGGATTTTACCTCAGCGATCCACTACGACTCTTCCAGTCTAAAAGCCTATTACAATCGAGGAAATATTTACAATGATCAGGAATATTATGAGAAAGCTTTAATCGATTTTAATATGGTGCTCAAACTCGATCCGGAATTTTCAGAGGCTTATAACAGTCGTGGAAACACAAAAAAATTGCTTGGCAATTTAACTGGCGCTTTATCCGATTATACTCAAGCCATTCGCCTTGATCCTAAAAATGCCTGTTCTTACGGTAATCGAGGAGAATTGAAGCAATTACAAGAAGACATACAGGGCGCTCTTTCAGATTATGAAGAAGCACTCCGTTTGGATCCCAATTTTATTGATGTTTATCAATTACGCGCGAATCTCTACCGAGAACTCGGTTCTTTTGAAGATGCCGCTCACGATTTTGATACTTTAATTCAGCTTCAACCTAACGAAGGCGAACATTATTACTTGCGTGGTTTAGTCCAAGCACAATTAGGAGGTATGGATCAAGCGCTTGCGGATTTTAATCATGCGCTCGAGTTGAAATCCAAAAATCCCGAGATTTATTTGGCGAGGGGAATGGCGCACAAAGACCTTAAAAATTTCTCCAAAGCCCTTGAGGACCTCAATCAGTTTATTCAGCTACAACCCGATCAGTCCTTGGGCTATATCTATCGGGGGGAAGTGAAAAAATCATTGAAGGAAATGAAAGGTGCTTTAGCGGACTTTAATTTTGCGATTCAGATAGAGCCCGAATCGACTCGAGCGTTTCTTGCTCGTGGTTTATTTTGCTATTCCGAAAAAGCCTGGAAACGCGCTCTGATAGATTTTGCTCAAATGATTAAACTCGATCCCTATTCTAGCGAAGCTTATTTCCATCGTGGAAAAACTAAATATCAACTTCAAGATTTTTCGGGCGCTGTTCTGGATTTTGATCAGGCAATTCAAAAAAATCCGAAATATACACAGGCTTATTATGAGCGAGGTTTAACGCAACATTCCCAGAAGAAGAGAGAAGAAGCAAAAAAAGACTTTACTATTTTTTTGAAACGGACTCAAAAAAGTACTTCTCGGAAAGTGTTGCGTCAAAGGAAAAAAATTTTAAAACTTTATCCGGAACTCGATCCTAAATAATAAGCTCCACGCAGGTTCGCAGTGACAGGCTAGCGGAGACTGCCACGCTAAGGCTCGCAGTGACAGGCTAGAGACGTAATTTGGCCGCGACTTCCGACAGTTTAGCGAGTTTTTGAAAGGCCATCTGTACCGTGTTAACCGGACGATCGGCAAAGGTTCCAAATCCGCAATCGGGATTCAAAAAGATTTTATCCTTTCCCAAAATTTCAGCGACTTGTCGGGAGCGGCTTAAAATCCATTCTTCCGATTCAATAGTTTCGGTACGAGGATTCACGATTCCAAAACCGAGTTGACTCCCGCGAGGAAGTCCTTTTAAAGCATCTAACGAACCGGCTCTTGGAGTCGCATATTCTAAAACGAATTGTTGAACTTTCATATTTTTTAAGTAAGGAATGAGTTGATCGTAAGAGCCTTCGAGTAACACATCCTCTTTCTGGCTCCAGTTTCCACGACAAATATGAATTCCGATAATGGGTCCAGAAATTCCCTCGATAATACGATTCATAATTTCTACTGCAAGCGTGAGTTCTTCTTCAGGATTCGCGTTCGCCGCGAGCGCCGCACACATAAACGTATGGGTATTCGATTTTCCAGCAAAAGCTAATTCGCTTAGTACGGGTTCGTCAAACTGTATAAAATCACAACCCGCTTGAACCAGAGATTTTAATTCGGCTCTCAAAATATTTACAATATCGTCGATTAACATCTGTCGTGTCGGATAAGCTTGAGAAGAGAGGGCTTTGACCCACATGGAGCGACTCAGGAGATACCCTCCTGGAAGCGTCATTTTTACGGCTTTTTTGGTGTGTTGCCTTAAAAACTCATAATCTTTTAAAACAAGAGATTCCCGTAGTTTTAATTTCCCTGTAATCGTTGGATTTTTAATGCTAAACGCAGGAACATCAAGAGTTCGGAGAAGCGCTTCAAAAGAAGCTTTATCTTCTACATAGTCCAGAAGATCTGCCATCGTCATTAACTGGACTCCATCCATATGATCGCAAATAAAGGAATAAAAATTATCGCGGCGTTGCTCTCCATCGGTAATAATATCAACACCTGCGTCTTCTTGATATTTGATCGCTAAGAGCGTTGCTTGATCTTCCAGTTCATGAAGATTTTCTTTCTTTCGTTTGCGAGCCTCTAAAAGCCAACTTGGACGGGGCCAACTTCCAACAACCGTTACTGGGAAAAGGGGCCATTTCGCCATACCAATTTCTCCTGTTTTTTGAAAAGAGGTTTTTTTTCAAAAGGAATGAATTCAAAGGGAATCACGACATTGAAGTTTTAATTGAACTTGATGCTGGAGGGTTTGCGTCACAGGCGAGCGTTGCATGGTTTCTTTCCAGAGTTGTTGAATTTGTTCGGGTTCTCCATTCGAATCTAAATAGAGTGTTCCGGTTATTTGCGAAAATCCTGGATTTCCTTGATCCTCTAGTCCAAGAAAAACCAAAATATTATCACTTTGTGCGGAAAGCGTCATCTCTAGGTGAAATACTTGAATTTTATGACGAGAGAGCCTCCATTGAAATCCCACGGTTAAACAACCGCCAAGAGAGGCCAATAAATATTCAACAGCACTCGGAGCGGTATCTTGAGTATCAAAGCTAGCGGGTTGTCCGATGACGAAGGAATGATTCCGGCAAAACGCTTGGGCCTGCATTCCTTCTTTCCAGCGGATTCGTATTTTCCAGAGATAGTCTTTTGCTTTCTCGAGATCGTGCTGAACCTCGGGATCGCTCCCTTGTTTCTTAATAAAATAGTGGCTGTATTTTTGCTCTCCGGGAACGATAGCGACTATGGTATGTCCGACCATACGGCACCAGGCCGGAAGATCTTCTTTGACGCTGATTTCTCGACTTCGGAGTTCCAAAATGCCTCCGCCTTTTAACGGGGTCATCGCGTTACGAATAATCAGCAAGAGTCCGCTTCCGCAATCTAGATCTCCGCCGTCACATAAGGCATCTGGTTGAGGAAGTATCTGATCAGAAGATCCGGTCATAGCGCTTCCGATTCTTTAATAGCTGACACACGGAGTTCCATCGCTTAAGAATTCGACTAATTTGGCTCCACCTACAATGGTTGCCCCGTCTATCAGATTGTTTTCCTCCAGTTTACGTTTTTTGAAACAAGGAGAACAGACCCAGAGCTTTCCGCCTGCTTTGACAAAATTGGCCATCAGTTCTTTCAGGGGTGAAAATCCTTCTTCGTGAATGCTGTCCGCAAATCCTTTTTGGGACAAACGAACCCCTTCAACGCTTAAAAAAATGAGTGTTTGTTGCTCGGATGCCGCCGCCGCGTTCGCAACCACAAAGGCTACGGTTGCTTTATCTGTATTGTCTTTTGCACAAGTCAATGAAATGCAAAATTTTCCTGTTTTACTGGCCATAGTTATTCCTTTCTTTGAATATAATAGTGAGGCTTTTCTGTTTTTAAGAGTTTATGTCCCGTCAAATCGCACCAAGCCGGAATATCTTCAGGGGCTCCCGGATCGGTTGCGGTTAACTTCAAAATTTGTTTAGGTTTCATCGCCTTTAATTTGGCGCGAAGTTCCAGTACCAGATCCCCACATCCCAAATCGCCTGCATTCCACTCCTGATCGGGTTGAATCATGAGGTTCTCCTGAAAGTAATTATAGTTTAAGAAAGCCCATTTGTGGATGGGGAGAGGGAAATGGAGATGATTTAAGGAACGGTCCATAAGCAAGAAGGCAAATTTGCCGAGGCAAACCCTTCCTGTGTAGTACACCAATCCCACGTCATTTTCCAGCAAGATTTTTGTTGAATGTGCCGATAGATTTGCTTACGAAACTCAATATCCGTTTTTTCGGTCTCTTGAGCAAGACAGAAAGTACAATGCGGAGCATTCTTATATCCCATTACAATACTGAAAAGAATTTCATGAAAGCAAATGATTTTTTTACACTGAGCACACACAAACACTTTTTGAGATTGAAGTGTTTGAATTAGCGCTTCAGTACGTTCTTGAGATTCTTTCGGCTCAGAGGACATAATTTTGCTCTCTATTGAGGATTGAGTCGATGCGTATTGTAGCGAAAGCAAATTTTTTTTTAAGGAATTCGAGGTCCCTTTATTCTTAGAATTTGAATTTTTTATGGAAAACATAAATTCTATAGAAAAAACAAATACTTGAGTTGGATGGATTTAAGAAGGAACCTCTAGAATGCGAAGCAATTGAGTAATTTGGCTGTTGATTTCTGGATCTTCACCCATGAGTTGTTTTATTTTGAGATTTGCGTGGATTACGGTTGTATGATCACGGCCTCCAAAATAGCCCCCGATCTGAGAGAGGGAGAGATTGGTCAATTTTTGAGCCAAATACATTCCGACTTGCCTTGGAAGGACAATGGATTGGTTGCGTTTTTTGGATTGGAGTTCTTGAAGTTTGACATGGAAATGATCGGTAACGACTTGAAGAATATCTTCCATTGCGACTTTAGCGTTTGTACGAATTTCGGATTCTTCTTCTTTTAGATCTTTGCAAGCCTCTTCTGCCAATTTGAGATCTATTTTAGAGCCATGAAGATTGGCCAGTCCGATAATCTTGAGAATCGCGCCTTCTATTTCTCGAATATTCGTATCCACGTGTTCAGCAAGATAGTTGATAACGTCATCTGGGAATTCACATCCTTTTAGACGAGCCTTTCGTCTAATAATCGCCATACGTGTTTCGAAGGTAGGGGGAGAAATTTCGGTGACGAGTCCCCATTTAAAGCGAGAGATCAAGCGCTCTTGAATATCAGGAATTTCCGCTGGCGAACTATCGGACGAGAGAATAATTTGTTTTTTCTGGTTATAGAGTTCATTAAAGGTATGGAAAAATTCTTCTTGAGTTCGCTCTTTATTGGCGAGAAACTGAACATCATCAATCACTAACACATCGACTTGGCGGTATTTATAACGAAAGTTATTCAGTTGGTTTTTCTCGATTGCGTCAATGAAATGATTAACAAAGGCTTCGCAAGAGAGATAGAGAATGCGGGTCTGTTTTTGTTCCGAGATCATTTTGTGACAAATCGCCTGAAGTAAGTGCGTTTTCCCTAAACCCACCGATCCATGAATAAAAAAGGGATTATAAACCTCTGCGGGTTGCTCCACGACCGCTAGGGCCGCGGCGTGGGGGAAGCGATTTGAAGGGCCCACCACAAAATTTTCAAAAACATAATTTTGATTTAACGGGATTTCTGAATTATTCGCAAAAAATTGGTAATTCGCTTTGGGTAACGATTCCGTTTTTGGTTCTGTTTTTAAATTGGCCAGTTCTTTTTTTTCTTCTTGAGGAGGCAATTTGGTGGTGATCGAAGGGGATGGCTGAATTTCCAACTTTTGATCAACAATAAATGTTAATGCGGGTCGAGAAGCCGTTAAGTCATGAACAGCCTCGACAATTTCTTTAGAATAATGATCTTTCAACCAGTCTCTAGTGAAGTTGTTTGGCACTTTAATTTCCAAGGCTTCTGGCGAAAATGAGGCTAACTCAATTCGTTGAAACCAAGTCAGGAATTCGGTATATTTAATGCGGTTTCGTACATTCTCTAGCCAGATATTCCAGTCCAAGAGAGATTTTGTCGGCTCGGTACTCAAGTTTTCGCCTTTCCTTACCTCAATAGTTTCCACTGGTAACTTCCCTCTATTTTGTTTTTAAGGATTGGAGAGCTTTTTGTAATGCTTCTCGTACTAAATGGGCGCAATGATACTGAACTACAGGAAGTCCCCCAAGTTGTTCTGCGATCCATTCGGCTCGAATAGAAATAATCTCTTGGATTGATTTATTCAAGATGGATTCCGTTAAAATACTCGAACAAGCGATTGCCGCCGGGCATCCATAGGTTTTAAATTTCACTTGTTGAACCTTTCCATCCGTAATCGATAGCATTATTTTTACAAGATCTCCACAGACCGGATTCTCCGCAATTCCAATAGCGTGAGGGAATTCGAGTACTCCTACATTACGAGGATGTTCAAAATGATCTTGAAGAATTTTGTTTTGCATTATTTAAAAGGCGACCTCTCTTAATCGCTGGATACAAGAGGGGAAAATTTTCAAAAAAAAATCGATATCTTGTTCCGTATTTTGTTTTCCCATACTGATGCGTATCGATGATTTACAACGCTCACGGCTCAATCCCATTGCTTGAAGAACATGGGAAGGCTCAGTTGCGCCGCTACTACAAGCGGAACCTGTAGAAATGGCGATATTGTGCAAATCAAGATTTACCATTAACGATTCTGCTTGAACCCCTTGAATCGCGATGTTAAGAGTATTCGGGAGGGAATACACAAGGGAACCATTGATTTGAACCCCCTCTAGAGTCGAAAATCCTTGAAGTAAGCGCTCTTTTAATTGCTTCATTCGTTTTTCTGTGACCTGCATTTCTTCACAAGCATATTTTAGGGCCCAAGACATTGCTGAAATAGCGGGAACATTTTCTGTGCCCGGTCGTAATCCTCGTTCCTGATGACCCCCAAATTGGAGTGCTGGAAGTTTTACAGAAGACTCTACGTAGAGTCCGCCAACGCCCTTGGGTCCATAAAATTTGTGTCCAGAGAAGCTTAATCCGTGAACTCCTAATTCTTTGACATTCAGAGGAAGCTTTCCAACGGTTTGAACTCCATCCGAAAAAAATACTGCTCCGTGTTCCCGACAAATTTTACCCATTTCTTGAATGGATTGAAGCACCCCGGTTTCATTATTGGCCATCATCAATGCGACCAATCCTACTTCTGGAGTGAGTTTCCGCTGAAATAAGCCCAATTCTACTCGCCCCTCTTCGTTTACCGGAAGATACTCAACCTTTCCGCCGCGGGAAGCGAAATGCTCAAAAACGTTTAAAACGGCTGGATGTTCAATGGTCGAAGTGAGTACTTTTCCTTTCAAGGGGAGTAATTTCTGGAAAAGACCTTGAAGAAATAAATTGTTGGATTCGGTTCCACCAGACGTAAAATAAATTTCATCCCGAGTCGCGCCAAGACATTCTGCGATCCGCTCTCGACTTTCAATAAGTTCTTGTTGCGTTTTTTGTCCAAGTGAATGCAAACTCGACGCGTTGGCCCAAAATTCCTGACAAAGTTGATAAAATTTTTCTGCAACTCGTGAATCGATGGGGGTTGTGGCATTATTATCTAAATAGGTAGTCGTTCCCATAGTTTTCTCATGAGTTTAAATTTGAGTAAAACGGATATTTTTGTTTGAAGGAAATTTTGGTGATGGATTGTGTGTTAGAGATGAAAAAATGTGAGATATTCTTCTATTTTACCAATTCTTTGAAAAAGAGGAGAACAAGAAAAAGGCAGTTCTTTTTTTTTGTTGGTAAGTCTTTATATTTCTAGGCACAACACAAAAAATTTTTTATGCGTAAAAAAACCTTAAATCGCTTTGAAGAAAAAGCATCTTATTTTGAACCCAGCGCCAGCGTTTTCGTTTGGGGTTTAAACAAAAAAAGAACAGAGAAAGGAGTGACTTTCTCTGTTCTTTAAAGTGAGTTAATTTATGTTGATATCTTTAGTCTCGACCGCGATAAGAATAATCTACGTAGTTGTGATTTGAGGTGGGATAGCGATAATTGCTTCGAGTCGAGTAGCTAGGATAAGAATAGTTTGAATGGGAATTGTTACGATAAGAATAGCTTGGAGTGGAATAACAATTATTGTTTTGATAGGTTGGACGAGAATAATAATTGTTGTTGTAACTTGGAGTGCTATAGGAATAAGAATAGCTTGGGCTACAATTCGAGTAGGAATAACTTGGAGTGCTATAGGAATAAGAATAGCTTGGGCTACAATTCGAGTAGGAATAATTTGGAGTGTTATGGGAATAAGAATAGCTTGGGCTAGAATGCGAGTAACCACGATAAACTGGACGATAAGAACGATGATAAGAAGGAGCTACATATGCACTTATATGGCGAGATCCATGTCCACGAGAATAAGAAAAACCGATATGAGGAGTACCAACATCGATAGACCAACTGGATTGAGCAAAGGAAGAAGTAGCGGCAGTAACAAGAGCAAGGACAAAGGTGATTTGGATAAGTTTTTTCATGGGATAATCTCCTAATTAAAATATAAATGTTCTGATTCTCATTAGAGCATAATCTGTGCCAAAATCAAAATAATTTTTCTAACCCTTGATTTTTAAGGAAATAACCTCCAAAATTTTTTTTCGCTTTGAGTACTGTCTTCAAAAGGACACAAAGAAGCGTCCTTTTTTTGAGACATCTTCTAAAAAAATCCATTTTTGGATACATCTATTTATGACGACTGAAGTAATTATTGACGCGAATTCATTACAGATGAGCTATGGTGATATTCAAGCGCTCAGTGGCGTTTCTTTTCAGATTCACAAGGGCGAAATTATAGGACTCCTTGGCCCCAATGGCGCTGGAAAATCCACGATCATTAAAATTTTGACGACCTATTTATATCCAACCGGAGGAAGTGCTCATTTATTAGGCTACGATATTTTTCAATTTCCTGAAAAAATTCGTGAAAAAATCGGATACCTTCCAGAAAATACTCCTCTCTACCTAGATATGAGTGCGGAAGCCTATCTTTCTTTTGTCGGAAGAGCCAGAGGATTAAGAGGGACTTCTTTAGCCAAACGATTGGAATGGGTAGTTGAACATTGCCAGTTAAGAGAAGTCAAAAAAATGACCCTTTTTGAACTTTCTAAAGGATATCGTCAGCGAGTTGGTTTAGCCCAAGCCTTAATTCATGATCCCGAAATTCTGATTTTGGACGAACCCACTGGCGGACTCGATCCACTTCAAATTTTAGAAATTCGAAAATTATTAAAATCGTTAGCTAAAGAAAAAACAATTATTTTTAGCACCCATATTTTACAAGAAGTTGAAGCTATTTCGGATCGATTGCTTTTGATTCATCGCGGAATTTTGTTGGCTAGCGGAACCGTTCAGGAAATTCGAAACCACCATTTAACGTTAGAAGATGCTTTTATTCATTTAGTACAAGGGGCAAGCTGATGAAGATTCGACAAATCTGGACCGTGTTTTGTCGTGAATTATCTACCTATTTCAATACCGTTATTGGATATGTTTTTATCGTGGCGTTTCTCTTTCTCAGTGTTGGCCTTTATATGAATACCTTCTTTGCGCTCAACCGTCTTGAAATACGAAGTTTTTTCGAGAATATGCCTTTACTTTTAGCGGTGTTTCTTCCCGCCATTAGTATGCGCCTCTGGTCAGAAGATCGACGTGGAAACACCCTTGAACTCCTGTTAACACTTCCTCTCTCGGTCACATCGATTATGCTTGGAAAGTTTTTAGCGGCGCTTGCTTTTTTTTCGTTCGCGCTTCTTGGAACTCTTTCAGTGCCGATATTACTCTATTCACTTGGAGAACCTGATTATGGGCCAATCTTAGGAGCTTACTTAGGAACACTTCTCCTCGCGTCTTATTATCTTGCTTTGGGAACCTTTTTGTCTGGATTTTTTAAAGATCAAATTGTCGCCTTTGTCTTAACGCTCATTTGTTGTATCGCTCTTTGGATTTCCAGTACGGATTATTTTGCGTTTTTTTTGGATGGAAGCTGGCAATCCTTACATTTGGGAACCTTCTTAAAAGAATATGTCGGAATTCGTTTCCAAAATCTCTCTAAAGGCTTGCTCCCTCTCGGAGATCTTGCATACTTTGTTTTGTTTTCTACCGCATTTCTTTACCTGAATCAATTGTTGATTGGCCATCGTCGCCCTATTCGTCCGCTGGCTTTTAGTGGAATTTCATTTTTGGTTCTCGGCACGACACTTTTTGGAAACGCTTGTTTTACTCACTTGAATCTCCCTAAAATCGATTTAACGCAAAGCCAAATATTTACGCTTTCTCCAAGCAGTAAAAAAATTCTTCAGTCTTTAGAGTTTCCGATTTCGCTCCATTTTTATATTAATGAAAAAGATAGCCTCCCGAGCGATATGCGCGGACTCGAACAATCCGTGATTGATCTACTTCAGGAGCTAAAACAAGCCTCTCTTAAAGAAAATAAATATTATCTGAATTACTTCGTCAATCATCCTCGTATTCCTTCTAAAATACCTCAGGGGAACGAAGATGCCCTACAAAAATTGCAAGTGCAAGAGTCAGAAACACTTTCTCCCGAAGAAATTCATCGGCGTCACTTGGAACAAGAAAAATTGCGCTATGAAACGGAACGCCTCCAATGGAAAGGAATTACTCCGTTTCCAAAGCAAACGGTAGAGGCAGATACGATGGAAATTCGAGATGTTTATAGTGGTATTGCGATTTCCTATCTGGACGAATTAGAAGAAGTCGTAACTCCTTTACAACCAGGAGCGCTCGATCAATTAGAATATGAAATTATGAATCGTATTCAAAAGCTGATGGTTCCACGTCCACGAATCTTGGTCTATGCTCCAAGAGAAGAAGATACCCAAAAAAATCAGTTTCTCCGAAGTCAGGGAATGGCCGTTCCGCCGCCGAGAGATCCCTTTAAAGGAGTTATTGATTATCTCTCGGATTTTCATCAATATCAGGTGGCTCGTTTCGATTTTGATCGTCCAATAGACGCAGATTTATTGGTTCTTTTTCAACCTGAAGGATTGAACGCGCGTCAAAAATATGAGATCAATCGAGCCCTCGCGTCTGGTAAATCAGTGTGGATTGCGAATCAATCCGTTCTTTATGATTTTCGAAAATATTATGAAGCGTATATTCCTATGTGGCCCTCTGAAAAGGATCTGGACGAATTATTCGAAAATTATGGATTTAAATTTGATCCTCGAATGTTATTAGATGAAAATTCATTCACCGCTCGTCTTTTTAATGATATTCCCGGTTTTGAGCAAGCCAAGGAATTTCATATTCCGTTTCCGATCCATATTTTGGTCGCCAAAAAAAATCAACACCCCCAATTGCTGATGATGAAAGGTTTTTCAAATCTTCCGATGACTTTTGCTTCCGCGATTGATATCAATGTCGGGAAAATGAAAGATTTAGGGCTTCATTTGGACATTCTTTGTACTTCTTCTAAAAATTCCTGGCTCTATCGTCCGCGAGAAAATAAACTAACTGTTGCCGCCCTCACTTCGCAGAAATCATCCGAAGATACAGGAGAATACCCGTTAGCAATTTTGGTTACGGGGCAATTTCCAGATTTATTTGAAAAAAAACCTCGCCCTAGTTTTCCTAAAAAAGATCCTTCCAAAATCTCCGATTCAGACACAAAACCAGAGCCAGCACCCATACCTCTTGAAAAAAAACCAGGAAAACTTATTTTGGTTGGGTCTAGTGCGATGTTCGCTCCAGAAAATCCGCACCCTCCTCAATTCCATGAAATACTCAATTTCATGAAGAATACTTTGGATTATCTAACTTTGGGCGAAGAAATTATTCAGATTCGCACAAAAAATACAACGGTTCAAAAAATTGATCCTTCTATGAAACCCACAGAAAAAACGCGTAAAAAAAACTTGACGTTATTTTTAATTCCTGCGTTGCTGATCGTTTTTGGATTTTTACGCTTTTCGGTGAGATCGATTCAAAAGAAACGCTATCGCCTGCAATTTCTCTCTAAGAAAAGGATTCTTCCATGAGTTTTAAAACGTCGATTCGCTCCCTTTATCCTTATAAACGCTGGAGCTTTCTTTTCCTGCTCTCTTTTTTCTGTTATCTATTTCTTGAGACTTCACGTTCCTTAGAAGGCTCAGAACAACCCGTTTTCTGGCGCTCATTTGATTCACAAGAAGTGACGCAACTCTGGCTTTATCAAGAACCGGAATCGAGGAATGAAGAAGATCCTCCTGAACATACTCATCTTCATTCTGAAAAACATCACAAACGGAAAGAAGGGCCCGCGATTGTCTCTATTCCTGAAGAAAAAATTCTTGAAAAAATACTAATTGTAAAGCAAGGAGAGGATTGGATTTCGGAGACACATCATCAGGCTCTTTGTAATACTTCCGTCCGAGATCTTTTTCGCATCTTGTTTCCGGAAGGGTCCTCTTTTTTAGGAGAAGTTCGTACCCTAGATGCGGGACTGCATCCTATTTTTGAACTGGAATCTTCAGAGGCGCTTCATCTTATTTTAAAGAATCGACAAGGCGAGCAGTTGGCGCATATCCTGATTGGGAAAGAAGATGCCCGCCTTCATCGGACTTTTTTACGAGAAATTTCGACGGGGCGGGAGTCGGAACAAAATCGGGTGGTTTTAGCCGGACCTTCATTACGAAATTTTTTCGAACTTTCTCAATCCCATACTCCGATTCCTCCAAAAACCTTCGTGGATCTGACCTTGCTCTCTCCGGATTTCTTGGAAAAAAATCAATTGCAAATTTCACAAGTGATCTTGAGTACCCCGCTTTCTCATTATGAAATGGTTTTAAAGACGTATTTTCCACCCCAAGTTCGTAATAATCAGATTGTTTCCGAAGAATGGCTCCTCAAATCTCCGGTTTCTGCGACGTTGAACGAATCGTTTGAATCGATTCTTAAAATACTCTCGAATCTTACCGCGGAAGATGTTGCGGATTCTCCTTATGATCTAAAAAAATACCAACTCGATTCGCCTCCGTTTATCGCAAATATTAGTTATAGTGGCCCGAAAGAGCATTCTGTTCGTATAGGATACAATTTATATCAAGGAAAATGGCTTGGATGTTATGGCGAGAGGAAGTGCGTTTATCAATTTTCTGATTTTGATGGACAGAGTTTATTTGGGAGTTTTGGAGACTTTGTTGATTTCCACTCTTTTGGTTTTTCTTCAAATGCCATACGAATTGAGGCCAGACGAGAACAAGATTCTTATGTACTCGAAAAAGTCGGACCTTCCTGGACATTATTAGAGCCACCGCTTCCTTTTCCTCTGTATCCGGGAAAAGTAGAAGAGATATTGTCCTCGTTAGCGGATTTGCGCCCCGCGAATATCGTGACCAAAATGACTGTAGAAAATGCGTTCCCTTCTCCTGAAAAAGATTTTGCCCACATTCAGCTTTCTCTCGTGAATCGCGTGGAATCGTTGAGAATTGGAGACGTTAGTTCTGCGAATTCTGGAGAACGGTTAGTCTGGACTCCTCAGCGGAAAGGTTTATTTACAGCGAAAATACAAGATCTTTCCGCAGTAGTTCCGCCTTTATCCACATTATTGGATTGGACCCTATTTCAAAACGACCCCAATCTTGCCGTTTCAATACTCTGCGAATTTCAAGGAAAAATGGAAGTTTTGGAAAAGGCAGAAGAAGGTTGGCGCAACAAAACTGCTCCCGAAAAGAAAGTGGAACCGGAAAAACTTCAACGATTTCTGGAAACCTTTCGTTCTCTGAAGGCGCAAGGATTATTGTCTCAGCCTATTGATCCGGCTACGGAAAAAACGCGTCTAGTATTGAGTTATAGTAATCAGAAAAATGGAGTGTTCTGGGTAGGATCTCTTCAGAATTCCGCACGTTATTTCTTGCAAATAGAAAATAGTGCTTGGACCTTTGAGATTTCCGAATCGTTAGCCAAGACACTACTCTCTCTCAGAATGGAATAATTTTTTCACCACGAAATAAGGTGATGACGATTGCCATTTTTCAAGGTCAATGTCTGTTTGAGTTCCTTAAACCAGAGCGGGCCGTATTTATTGAGAAATGGAAACACATTCAATTTACGTTCTTGCAAAGTTTCTTGCGGATACAGTTGATTTTGAATTTGTTTCCATTGCGTTTGCCCCTGCCCGTGAAGTTCTTGAAGTCGTTGATCCACCTTCCGTTTAAGCGTTTCTAAGGATTGCTGAAATTGCTCTTCGGTTTTTTTGACTGGAAGCGTTGGATCGATCGACACGCAAAAAGATTGCAAGTTCTGAAACTGTTGCGTTATAGCTTGTTGCGTTTGACTAAAGAAAAGATCCATTTTTTCTTGAGATTCTGAAGGCGCAGGCTGTTTCCCTTGTAAAACCTCTAGGACGGAAATCGAAAGTTTTTCGAGTTTTTTTTGAATTTTGGGTTCCATTAATGTGGCTGAAAATCTTGGATACAATAAAGAGGGTGGACATTGAAATTGGGAGAAAAGAGGAAAAATTTCAAACCAATAGCTTCCTTCCGAGGGCCCAGCCACATAGACGAAAGCCGGAAAGAGGAAGTTTTGAAGGATCGGACGTAATGCAACATTCGCGCTCGCAGAGATTTTTCCGGACTGAAGGAGTTCTTCGAATTGATCTGAGGTGAAATGGGTGTCGTTAAAATGAAATCCATTAGAGTCTTTCTTCCCCTTGATACGTTCGAAGTGATCGAGAAGAAAAAACAAGGGTGTTTCTTTTTCAATCGTAAGCAAGGGCGAAAAACCTTGCTGTTGAATTTCTGTTGCGTTTATTCGCAAAGATTCTTCTAGCACAGAAAGTTTTTGGGCGGCCTGAAGAAAAACGGGAGCGGATTCTTGCCGAAACAAGTAGGGTTCTACGACCACTAGCCCTTCCTCTGCAAACAATTTTAAGAGAATTGAGGAAAACCAAGCAGATACCGAAGATCCTAAAGCAGGCAGGGTTTGTTCTTGTAACAAGCTAGTAAATTCGGTTTGGGGGAGTTTTTTCCAAAACTGTTCTCCCCAGTGTAAAAGCGAATTATCTATGGAAATGGATTCAACAGGGCTTCGAGAAAAAGGGCGAGAAAAGGTATATTTTTCAAGAGTTTCTGGAAGATAAAGATGATTGATCTCAGGAAAATCGTGATCTTCAGACGGGTTCCAGAAGAGCGGAATGACGGGAACATTCAGTTGTTGCTCTAGTTTTTGGGCAAGCTGGATTGCGGTAATTGTTTTATAAATAGTGAGTAGCGGTCCCGTAAAAAATCCGCATTGTTGACCCGTACAGACCACCAAAGATTGAGGATTGCGAAGCCGTTCTGCGTTTTGGAGCGAAGCGGGGGAAGCTCCGAGCGATTGCAAATACGTTTTTAGTTTGTTTAGAACAGGGTCTTGACGAATTAAAAAGGAATGCTCTTGAAAGGGTTTAATTTGCTCTAGCGAAAGGGTTTCAAAATTGAAAATTGCCGAATGATTTCGTGCGATCTGATACGAAAAATAGGAGCGAGAAGGTAAATCAACGGAGTCGCATTTCATAAAAATTAATAATCGATTTTTTCTTTTCCGGGCGCGGCTTCCCAGAAATAAGGGCGGTTACATTGAACACAATGGGCAGATTCATAGTCCGCATATTGGCCACAATAGGGGCAAACAGAAATCGATTCTTCCGATTTAGTTCCATCAGGATGAACGATTTCTCGCGTTTCATAGCGAACATTCTGAATACAAGACGAGAGACAAAAAAAACAAATAAGGCAAAAAAAACGCATAGGCGCACTCCAGAACAAGGAAGGAAGGATGCTATTGTGTACAGGAAACCGTTGGAAGTCAACTTTCCTATTGGAGGGACTCTTTCCTTATTTTTTCAACTCTGGAAGCTGTCGAATAATTTGCTCTCGCCACGCTGTAATTTGAGGAACGGTGCTGTTTTGGGTGGCATCCAGAAAAATTTTAAAATCTTGTTTTGCCTTCTGGAGGTCCTTTTTTTCTAATTTGATCATTCCACGCTGAAAATAGGCTCGATAGAATTGAGGGTTGAGCCGAATGGCTTCTGAATAATCGGCAATCGCTTTATCAAACTCTCCTAATATTTTTTTGAGATATCCTCGGTTAAAGTAATTTTCTTCATATTTTGGATTAAGACGAATCGCTTCGGAAAAATCGGATAAAGCACCTTCAAAGTCTTTTTTTTCTTTTTTGATAATAGCCCGATTTGAGTAGGCATGACTATTATTGGGATTTAAGCGAATGGCTTCATTAACATCACTTAGGGCGCCTTCAATATCTTTTATTATATCTAATTTGATCAGGCTACGACTATTGTAGGCCATATCTCCTTTAGGATTGAGACGGATGGCTTCTGTATAATCCTCCATCGCTTCATGATAAATTTTTTTATTATGTTTGGTTTCCCCTCGATTCAGGTAAGCGGCGTAGAGTTGGGGATTGAGGAGGATCGCTTCCGTATAATCGGCAATGGCTCCATCCAGATCTCCTTTATCTTGTTTTGCAGTTCCACGATTATTATAGGCCTCAAATATTTGAGGATTGAGACGGATCGCCTGTGAATAGTCAGTAATGGCTCCGTCCAGATCTCCTATACCCTGTTTGGCTCGTCCACGATTGTTATAGATTTCGATTGCGTTGGGATTGAGACGGATCGCTTCCGTATAATCGGCAATGGCTTCAGTAAAATTTCCTTTTTCGTATTTTGCTGCTCCTCGATTGTCATAGGCATAAACATATTGAGGATTCAAGCGAATGGCTTCAGAGAAATCCGAAATGGCTCCCGAATAATCTTTCCGGTTCAGCTTTAATTGGCCTTGTATGAAATATCTTCCTGCAAATGATTTGGGATCGTTTGTTCTGGATGTGGATTCTGAATAAAAAAACAGTTTTAATTTTTGATCGATATTTATGGTATGGGTAAAAAATAGGCTTTTGTGTTTTTGCATCGCCATCCGAATTTCTTGAAATTTGGCCATAAATGAAAATCCATTTACATTTTTTAAAGCGAAAGCAAGATTTTCCATATATTCTGTCAGATCGAGTGGGATTTCTTGTTCTAAAGGATATTGCGAGATTTTTTGATCTAGGATGTCTTGTAATGAGGTGATCAAACAATCGGAAGCTTCTGGATTTTCCATGCGACCAATCGCTTCAATCAACATCTGATAAAGTTCTACCTCTTTTGGAGCTCGTTCTAGAGATTTGATCATATAACGAGTGCCTTCGTTGGTCAGCGTGATTAGTTTTTCAAGAACGACTTTTTCTTGCATTTTCGATATCTCAAAAACTGCGTCATCCCGATCGCCTTCTTCCCGAAAGCCATTCCGAAAGTTGTAGATAATTTGATCCAGACGTGCTAAATATTTTTGAGCGATAGCTAGGCGATTCTGAACAATGTTCTCGTTCAAAACTCGTTGATCTTTCCATGCAATGTAAAAAACAAACGCAACACAAATAGCAAAAAACATTGTGAATTTCGCCATTTTTGAGCGATTTCGTTTAACCCATTTTACCAACGTTTCAAGGGCCCCATATTCTTTTGCGGATACTTTTAAATTTTTTTGGTAATTTTGTAAATCGATCCCCATCTCGGAAACAGATTGATAGCGATTTTTCGTCTCTTCTTGGGTGGCTTTTTGAACAATTGCTTGAATTTCGAGAGGAACTCGTTGATCCAGTTTTCGCTGAAATTTTTCTTTCTTGGGGGGGCCCTGTTTTTGTTGGATTTGAAACGATTTTAATTCAAGCTGAAATTCTTCTTGAGGCGAGAACCAAGTGAAACATTCTCGTAATATTTTTCCGAGCGCGAAAATATCGGAGGCAGGAGTGACTTTGGAGGCATTTTCAGCTTGTTCGAGAGACATATATCCTTGGGTTCCTAAGCCTCCTACGGTTTTCATTTCAGTGACAGTCTCGGGATCAATTTTTTGTGTGTGATTTCGGTCTGTTTCAGATCCAGATAAAATGGATTCTTCGGGTTCTTCTTCTTTGGAATCTAGCTGTTTTGCGATTCCCCAATCCATCACATAGACTTCTCCAAATTGTCCGACCATGATATTTTCGGGTTTTAAATCACGATGAATCACTCTCTTGGAATGTGCATACGCGACCGCATCGCACACTTTAAAAAAGATATTGAGGAAACGGAGTTCTTCTTCGGGAACTTTTTTGTTGCGTTGTTGAGTGAATAACTGACGCAAGGTTTCACCTTCGACTTTACGCATCGTAAACTGAAGTCCGGTGCCTTTTTTTTGTTGCATTTCGTAGACGGGAATAATATTCGGATGCTCTAAAATAGCGGTAATAGAGACTTCTTTCTTGAATCGCCAATAGAGAACTGCTTGTTGTTTGGAAAAATTCTTTGCTTGTGGATTTATTTTAATGGTTTTTCGGGCGACTTCACGGCCTAGTAGATGATCCTTGACCAGTTCCACAATGCCCATTCCCCCTTCCCCCAAAGTCTTTATTTTTTCATAACGTTTTTCTTCAGGAAGATCGGGTTCTTCCACTAGCACAGAATTTGGAACGGAGGGCGATAGCATCGTTTTATTCTGAGTTTGTAGGGGTAAAATTTCCGATTCGGATTCGATTGGAGAAAGGATTTGGAATTGGGTTTCTTCTGTGGATGAAGCGATTTTTTTTTGTGGAGTTTTTGGGTGTGTCTCTAAGAGCTCTAAAAGTTGAAGCTCTTCTTCTCGTTTTGTTTTAGAAGGATTTTTCGGGTCTTTCATTCGTTTTCCTCCCGCTTGAGTTCTGGGAACAAAGCAAAAATTTTATTTTTTTCGCTTTGAATTATTTCTTCTGTTTTTCGGTCTCGCGTTAATTTCAGAAATTTTTTAAAATCGCTTTTCGCTTCTTCCTCTTTTTTTTGTTTATGAAAAGAGGTTCCTCGTTGCATATAGGCGTAAGTATTATGAGGATCAATCTGAATCGCGGAGGAATAGTCTTCCAGTGCGCTTTCAAAAAGATGGATCGCTTCTTTGGCATGAGCGCGACTACAATAGGTATAACTGTCTTTCGGAGAGAGTCGGATCGCTTCGGAATAATCCACAATAGCGCCTTCCCAATCGTTCATCCGTCCTTTTAAATCGGCGCGACTGTTGTAAGAGTATAAATCTTGGGGATCCAGATGAATCGCTTGATTGTAATCTTCTAAAGCTCCGAGAAGATCCCTCATCCGATCTCGAATGAGTCCTCGATTTGCATAAGCATTTGAAGATTTTGGAGACAGACGAATCGCTTCATTAAAATCTTGTAACGCTCCTTCGGGATCCCCTCTTTCTTCTCGATAATTACCACGATTAATATAAGCAGGGACGAGTTGTGGGTTGAGTCGAATGGCTTGTGACAGATCTTCTATCGCTCCATTTAAATCGTTCATTTGGCTTTTAAGATATCCTCGACTTAAATACACTCGAGTAAAATAAGGATTAAGGCGGAGCGCTTCGGAATAATCGGCCATTGCAGAAATTTGATCTCCTTGCTCAACTTTAAGGCAACCTCGATGCCAATAAGTTTCGACATTTTCAGGGTTAATGCGCAACGCCTCTGAAAAATCGAGTAAAGCGCCTTCTAAATTTTTCTGAGATACTTTGACACAGCCCCGATAATTATAAATTTCTGTCGCCTCTGGTTTCAATTGTAGCAACAAGGAGAAGTCTTCAATGGCTCGATCCCATTTTTCGATATATTTATAAGCGATCCCTCGATAACAATAAAATTGATCGGGGGGAAGAGTATTTTTCTTTTCCCAAAAAGGTTCTTGTTGCTTTAAAAAATGGATGAACGCGGTATTTATATTGTCTGGAAACAAAGTGTTCCAGCCGATTTTTTCGCAAATCTCGAGCAAAGGATAAATTTCTTCTTGTAATGGGTACCGGATCAGACTCCGAAATAAAAAAATAGCATATTGAGCTTTTTCAGGATTGAGAAGTTTTCGGTTCTCTTGAGCAATCTCGTTGGAAATTTGTCTAAAACCACTCAGTAGTACTGGAATCACTCGATGATTTTTCGTGTGTCCGGCGATCTTAACCAAGATTTTATACAGTTCGTTTTTGCGCGAGGGGAAGATGGAAGATAATTGAGCCATATAGGCATTTCCTTCTTCAATCCGGCGAAGGAGATCCTGAAAAATTTGTTCTTCGGATAGTTGGGCCAATTCATAGACCATTTCCTCGGCTTCTTCTGACGTCAGCTTCCGATCTTGTACTTTTTTAAGCCATGCAAACCAGCGTTTTCTGTGATAGAGGAAGTTTTCTTGTCGTTTTTCTAGGAAGTGGTCCTTTATTTTTTGGCGTTCTTGAATAGGAATGCTTTCCAAGCGTTGGAGTTCATCCACAAGATAATTGGCCCAATAAAAAGACTTATTTTCATAGGCCAGTGTTAATAAATCTTGAGCCACGTCCCATTTTAAGCTTTCTGCTTGAGGATGGTTTACCCACTCCATTTCATGAATTTCATTTAATATTTTGAAAAGTTGTTGTTTTTTTTCAATAGGGAGCCAGGAGGCTTTTTGAAGGGCCAGATATTTCATCCGAATTTTGTTGTAACTGGAGTTAAAACTATCCTGCCGCCATTGGAAATTCAAGAATCCAACGAGCATACTGAACGATAATAAAACAAGTAAGAGCGCGTAAAAAAAATTGAGTGAATTTCGGTATTTTTTGAGCCATTTACGAAATTGACGAGTCCGCGAAAGAGTTGTCGCAGAGATAGGATAGCCGTTCAGAAAGTGAGCCAAATCTTTTTTTAAATGGTTTGCGTTAAAATAGCGCTGAGACGGATCTTTCTCAATCGCCTTGAAAATAATGGCTTCTAGATCGGGATGAATTTTTTTTTCGCGTCGATGGAGTGGTGCTGGAGTGGCGGTAAGGATTTTTTGAAAGAGATCCGGAAGCGTTTGAGCTTCATAAGGATAGCGTCCAGAAACTAATTTATAGAGGCAAATTCCGATGGAGTATAAATCCGATCGTTCATCAATTTCTGAATTTGCGCCTCTGATCTGTTCTGGAGACAAATAATGTGCGGTGCCCACGATGATTCCACTTTGGGTTAACTTAAGTGTTTCTGGGGTTTCAGCAATTTCTTTAGCTAATCCGAAATCTGCGATTTTGGGTTCACGCATCTCTGTCATCAAGATATTTTCTAACTTTAGATCGCGATGAAGAATTTTTTGTTGATGGGCGTAATCTAAAGCATTCAATACTTTTTTGATGATTTCTAGTTTTTCTCTTAAATAAAAATGATCCTGTTGTTTTTCCAGGGAGTCTCCAGAAACAAGTTCCATGACAAAATAAGGCGTCTGTTCTTCTTCTCCCGCAGAAAAAATTTTGACGATTCCTGGATGATCCAGTTTTGCCATAATCTGAATTTCTCGTTGAAAGCGTTTTAATGTGGATTCGTGGAGATGTTCGCGATTTCGAATAATTTTTAACGCAACGGTTTGATTCAATCCAGGATGGTAGGCTTTATAGACACTTCCCATCCCGCCTTGCCCTAATTCTTCTAGTAAGCGGTAGGGTCCAAATTGTTCATCACTTTCAGAAGTTTCCAGATAAAAGGTCCATTCATTCTCAATCTTACGAAGCCGATAGATACGAAATTCGTTGCTTCTGGGAGTTGAAAAAGGGTTCCAATCCGCGAAATCTTCAATATGAATTTTATTTTCTTTTAATAAAAGATGAAAAAACCGTTCTGGCGAATAGCCATTCATATCCTGATGTTGAATGAGTTGATTCATTTCGAGTAGAGAAATTTTTCGATGAGAAAGTAAATAGCATCCTATGGATTCTAAACGAGACAAGGAAGAGATTTTTTTAGATGCGTTTTGTGTTCGAGCCGCGATCTGCGTCAAAAAATCACTATATTCTTTGAGGGGGACCTGACGTTTTTGAAGCGATTGAGTGAGTTTTTCAAAAGGATGATTTTGATACTGTAAATAATCTTGAAATTGATCCAACGCTATAGGGCGAGAATTCAGTAGCACAAGGAGTTTTTCAAAATTTTCAAAAATTTCAAAATTTTCCATGAGGACTTTTTTGTCCTTTATCCTGAAAATAAAAGGCGATAGAGTAAATCGAATTATTTCTTTAAAGAATGGGTTAGGGTTTCAATTTTTTTTAAAAGTTCTCCATAAGCTTTCGCATCCCACTCTGGCATCTTGGCTAACAATAAATATTCTTGGGCCTGTCTAAAATCTTGAAGTCCTTGCTCCAGTTTCCCCTGAGCATAAGCCACTTCTGCGAGTTCTTGAAGGGTTAATCCAACCCATTCGGCGGTTTCAGGCGATTTCTTTTCTTCATGACGACGTTGCGCCCACGCTAGGGTGGGTCGTAACCACATTAAAGATTTTTCATGTTGTTGGAGTTTTCGGTAAATCGATCCCACTCCCCAATCCGCTACCAATTTGGAATGTTCATCGCCTTTCTTCCAATGATACTCGCGTGCTTTCAAGAGAGCTTCCAGTGCTTCTGTATTATTTCCTTGATCAGAATAGGTCCAAGCTAAATTATTCCAGAGCGGGCCGAGCCAACCTTCGAGGTTCCCTTGTTCCGCCGCAAGAATTCCTTTTTTTGCCCAAACTACTTGATCCTCTGGAGTTCCCGTAATTGCGATCATATGCGCGGCATCAATGGCTTCGTTATGAAGTTGGTGATCGTAAGCAAAACGATACCATTCTTGAAACGTTTGAGTCGCTTTTTCACGATCCCCGGCTTTCCATTGAAAACGTCCCCATACCCCAAGATAGCGAGACCATCCTTTTGGATATTCTGGAGTCGCGATTGCTTTGGTTTTTTCTAGCCAAACTTTTCCGGTTTCGGGTTGATCTTGAATCAAATAACATCGAGAAATTTGAGCAAGCGACGCAAGCAGTACTTCTTTATCCGATTTTTGTTCTGCGTCCTTAGCGACCTCTTCATAAACTGCTAAGGCTTGCGCGTATTCACGTTGTTGAAAAAGTTGATCCGCGCTTTGCAGTTTTTGTAAAAGGGGGTCTTGCGTTTGTGCTATTGAAATACTCATGTTTAGCCCTATGATAAAGAAATAAAAGGATAGAAATCGAATCGTAACCATAATGGACTGCTTTTTTCAATTGACATTTTTCAGGATTTTTCCAACAATGAGAAACGCCATTTTATTAGAAACGTTAGCCTATAACTAGAGAGTAACTTAAATTTTTGAAGTAAAGAAAATTTTTTTTTTATTCTAGAGGCTTATTCAAAGAGTCGAACAACCACATGATTCAAATTTTAGTCATTTTGATACTTGGTTTGGGAATCCCAGGAGGTTTACTTCTGTGGGACCTCTCTTGCTGGAAATGGATAGAATTAGGAGCAGAAGCCTGGTTAGCCTCTATTGTTATTAAGGCCGTTCTGGGAATCGCGATTAGCGCTTTTTCGCATCGATTTCTGAGTACAGAACGTTCAATGGCTTGCTTGTGGGGAAGTTGGTCCGCTCTCTGTGAACTTGGCGTTAGTATTTATGTCTTAAAAACCCAAATTCAACCCCGATTACAAGATGCTATTGGTTTTGGAGTGGGTGCTGGGGCTCTGGAAACGCTTCTTCTAGGCGTGATTCATTTTTATGGTATTCTGAGGAAAACCTCTGAAAATAAGCCGAATACCTCACAAGATTTTTTTGTGATTTGGGGGATGGTGTTTGAACGAGTTTCTTATCTCGGAGGTTATGTCGGAGCGCGAGGACTAGTATGGCTCAGCCTTCAATATTGGTTTTTTATTCCGACACTGCTTGTCGCCTTTCTCTCTTTTGGCTCGATTGACGGCATTTCCTCTTATGCTCAAGTGAAAGGGTGGAATTGGTCCGATCCCACCATTTGCCGAAAATTTTATGGGTTTCATATCTCGGTGGTCTTGATTCAAATTCTCATTTTTGCCTTGAGTTGCGGAGCCCTTTATTTTTTAGGTAAAATTTGAATTCATTTATTTTTTTGCAGGTTCCGGCGGAGTTTCTTCAAACCGACCCATTTTTAACGCGTTCATATTGAAGTTCCCTTCCACGTCCATCAGAACTCGAATGACTCCTTGTTCTCCTTCAAACCAAAGATAAGTATCTTCTCCAGATGGAACCACGTTGACTAGTCGTCCGAATGATTTTGGAAGACGGAAGGTTTGCGTAAAAATAAAATTAGCATTTTGTACGGTTGTATTCAAGATACGCGAACCTCCTTCTTCGGTCCCGACGGCTGTGGATTGTTCTGCTTGTTTAAATTTGGGAAGAAGCTGGATTAAGGCTTCAAAGGCATTTTTACGGTATTCGATTTCTTCAGGAGTCAATTTATTCCCTCCGGCTTTTCCAAGCGCGCGGGTTAAAAAATCAATGGTTTCAAATTCATGAATTTCAATGAGCGATTGGATCGCCATATCTCGAATTTGTTTTGAATTGCTCATAATAACCCAACTACAGAGCGTTTTCACTCCTTTTTTCGCTTTGAGCCGACCTAGCGCCCAAATAGCGTTGGTATAAAGGATTTCAAATTCTGCACGTTCTATTTTTAACTTGGCTTCTGCTTCTTCTCTTTGTTTTTTTCCTAATTGATCGAGAGGAGGTTGACCGTTCAAAATATCGGTTTTTTCTGCATTTAAGAGTTCGAGCAAAATGTCAATTCCTATCGGATCTCCAACTAATCCAAGTGTTTTACAATATTCAGCCATCACTAGACGATTGGACTCTTTGAAGAGTCTTCCTTTAATTTCTGTGATTGCCGCTTTACAACGAATTTGCCCCAAAATATTAGCAGAATATAAACGGACCTGCCAATCGGTCGAACGCATCCCTTCAAGCACTTCTGTTTCAATTTTAGAATAGTCCTGCGCATTCATCAAAGACAATGCCCCGAAAAGGACCCAGAAGCTAAAAATTTTAGTAGATAGACTGGACATATTTTTTCGTTCCTTTCGCAAAAAACATTAAAATTCTCGATACTGAAACGAGAAGACAATGCTGTTTTAAGAAGATTAACCCATAGAGACACAAGCCTTTCGCCATTATTTCACTTTTTTTACGCTTAACCCCAAAAATAAGGGAATTTCCATACGGGCACGATTTTCCGCAGGAGCACGTGATCCAGAATCTGTAAAACGATGAGAAATAAATTCCTCAAAACCGTCTAACAAAAAACCGCTTTTGAAAAGCGATTGCAGATACTGTTGTAATGGACGATGAAAGGTCCAAGTATATAAATCCGGATCTTTTCCCGGGTGTGTGATAATGGGAATTTTCATGTCGCCCATATAGCGATCAATTCGGCGATATTGCACCGCTTTGTCATGTCCCCAATGACTTTGTCGAGGAATCCGAAAACAAGGATGGTTCATCATTAGCACGAATCGACCTTCCGGTTTAAGAACCTTCGCGCATTCTTTAAAAATCTCTTCTAAAGGATCCATATTCTGAATCGCTAGTAAACACACGATCACATCTATTTGCGGAAGCGATAAATTTGATATTTTTTTCGCGTCTTGAGCAAAAAAAGAAATTTCTTTAGAAGATCGTTGTCTCGCAATATTGATGAGATCTTTTGACGAATCGACTCCGATGATCTTGTGATCTCGTTTTTGAAAAAGTTCGCGACAAAAAACGCCTTGTCCACAAGCCAGATCGAGGATTACCTCGCCTGGCACTAATTTCATCAATTTCATTGCGCCCGGGAAGATAATTTCACGTTGATAATCGCTTCCTTTTTCACCAACCAGTTGATCATACCAGCCTGAAACTCGGTTCCAATCGCTTGACAATGGAATCTGTTTTGTTTGATTCTTCCCTTTAAAATACGTAGAATCCTGTTTTGGAGGGTTCTGTTTTTTGGGGGATCCAAAAGTTTCCTGTTTCGTCTGTTTGGATTGCGTTGGCTTTTTAAAAGTTTCCTGTTTCGTCTGTTTGGATTGCGTTGGCTTTTTAGATTGGGATTGTTTTTGTGATTTAGGATGAAAATTCACGAATTTCTGACTTTCTAAATAAGGAGTGTTACGCCTTTAAAGCTAAGCAAAATTTTCAAAAAAAACAATCTCTTGTAAGAAGATTCAAAAAAATCTTGATAACCTATAAAAATCGTTCTGAGACGGAGGTTTTGATGAAATTCGAGAATAAAACGGTTGGGCTTTTTCTTTTATTGGGTACGATTTTATTTTGGAAATGGACACCAAATACTTCGTCTTTTGTGTTTACGGCCTCTTCGCCATATGCGGTCGTTTTACAAACAGATTTTGGCCTGAAAGATAGTGCGGTTTGCTCCATGAAAGGAGTGCTCTTTCAAATCGATCCTCAACTTTCGATTGTTGATCTGACCCACGAAATTCCTGCCTATAATATCTGGGAAGCCTCTTTTCGTTTAAATCAATGTATTCAGTTTTGGCCAGCGGGTACTGTTTTTGTTTCCGTCGTCGATCCGGGAGTGGGAACCGACCGAAAATCGGTGGTCGCTAAAACCAACCAAGGCCACTACATTGTCACTCCTGATAATGGAACACTCACGCTTATTGCGGATTCTGTTGGAATTCAAGAAATTCGAGAAATTGATCTCTCTCGTCACCGCTACCCAGGCTCTGAACAATCCTATACTTTTTATGGAAGAGATGTATTCGCGTTTACCGCGGGGCGTCTGGCTTCTGAAAAAATTCACTTTGAAGACGTGGGTCCGTCTCGTGGAACCCAATTTGAAAAAATCTCTTATCAAAAAGCCTCTTTAGAAGAACAAACTCTTTCGGGTACGATTCCAGTACTTGATCCTCAATATGGAAATGTCTGGACCCATATTCCTCGAACGCTTTTTTCTCAGCTAAAACCTCAAATTGGGGAGTTTTTTGTCGTCGAAATTTTTCAGGACCAAAAAAAGATTTTTTCCGGACTCATTCCCTATCAAAATACCTTTGGCGAGGTTCCTGAAGGTCAACCCCTCCTTTATTTGAATAGTCTTTTAGAAGTTTCTTTTGCTTTGAATATGAATAATTTTAGCCAAACTTATCACATAGAATCCGGACCCGCATGGACCGTACGCATCCGACGACCTTCTTAACTAAGGATTTTGCTCTTCATTTGCGACGAATTCGTCCTTCCACTTGAGGAGAAACTTCGTGAATATCTTGTAGATACTGGATCATGAGTGAATTGAACGGGTACCCTGTATTTTCCATTTTTTCCCCTTCTTTGCACCCCGTATAACCATCGCCTCCGGCCGCCATAAAATCTGTAATCGCGACTTTATATTTTTTGGTGAGTTGTAGGGATTCGTTTCCAATTAAAATGTTTTGAGGTTTACAGTCGACAATTTCAAAGGTGATTCCTGAAACCTGTAGAAAAGCGCCATTTTCTGAACCCTGAGGAAAAGAAACACTTCGATTTAACATTTCTAGAATTTGGGACCCTTGATAATAGCCAGTGACCAACGTATTGCTAAACGGAAGGACTTGATAGACTTGATCGATTGTGATTGGACCTTCTTGAATGGAAGCGCGAATTCCTCCGGAATTAATTAGCGCGATTTCTGCTTTGGTAATCACTCGCATACTATCTGCAATCAAGTTTCCCAAATTGGTCTCGTCCCATCGAATATGGGCGCGTTCTCCATCCAAGGGAACAAGGGTTTTTCCAATCACTTGACCTAATTTAGAACTTAATTTGCCCGCGTAACGAGCCACGATTCCCGCAACGATTTCGTCTTCTGGAAGTTCTTCTGTAATCGGATAAAAGCGATTTTGCAGAAATACGGGTTGTCCCTTTTCCAGACGAAAATCGATACGTCCTAAATAATCTCCATAATCCCCAGCTTGACATACTGGAACCAAACCAATCTTTTCCGGAGGATCGAGGAGAACATGATCATGCCCGCCAATCACGAGATCGACACCAGGTTGTTTAGCGATATCTCGATCCAATTCTTTTCCACAATGACTCACTACAACAACCATATCGACTTTATCATTCATATGTTCTGCAATTCCAGCGACTTCCAGAACAGGATTCGTAAAAATCAAATTTTGAACATTCTTGGGATGCGTAGTCCATTTAGCATCAGGCGTAATCGCACCAATAACTGCCAGTCGTATTTTTTCTTTTTCCAACACCACAAAGGAAGGCAGAGGACGATGATAGAGATAATTTCCTGTTCCAGAAATCGTTGTTTCTTCATATAAATTGGTACAGACAATCGGAAACAAATTGTCCTCACGACAAATCTTTAGCATCGTTTCAAAACCGAAATCAAGTTCATGGTTTCCGGGACATCCTGCGTCTACGTTCATCATATTGAGAATTTGAATATCCGGTTCCCCTTGAAATACCGTAGACATAACGGTTCCTTGCAAAAGATCTCCTGCATAAAAAAGAAAGGTGGTGATATTTTGTTTTTGATTTTCTTGTCGAACCTGATCGACTTGTTTCTTAAATTTAGCGATTCCGCCTCGCATCGCTTGATCTTTCGGGTTCTTCTTATAAGGCTGAAGATGTCCATGGAGATCATTAAAATAAAGAATACAAATCTGCTTGCCCTCGTCTGCACACAACGAAAACGAAGAGATAACCAAGAAAACTAGAAGGAAAAAAGAAACAAATTTCATAAAAATTTCCTAAAAATCAGGACGATTCATAAGTACAATATTTCCCAAAAAATAAAGGATACAAAAAAACGGGAAGAAAGAGAAGGTGCTTGATCTTCGAGTTCAAATTCGGGAAAATAAGCCATTTTTAAAATACATCTACAAAGAGAAAGCGACAAATTTTTATGATTTATGATGTGATTATTGTGGGATCTGGCCCTGCAGGATTAACTGCCGGACTTTATACGGCGCGAGCGAGTATGAAGCCTTTAATGATTGAAGGACAAGCCGAAGGTCGAGGTGGAAAAGTAGGCGGCCAATTGACACTGACGACCGACGTCGAAAACTATCCGGGATTTCCCGAAGGAGTTGAAGGTCCAGAGTTGGTAAAGCGGATGAAAGAACAGGCGATGCGTTTTGGAATGCAAGTGATCAGCGAAGATGTCACTCGTGTTGATTTTTCGAAACGCCCCTTTAAAGTCTATGTGGACGATCAAGAATATGTCGGGAAAACGATCATTATCGCGACAGGCGCTCGATCCAAAATGTTAGATATCCCTTCCGAAAAACGATTATTCAACAAAGGCGTTTCCACGTGCGCGACTTGCGATGGCGCTTTTTTCAAAGGTCAAGTGATTTCGGTGGTGGGTGGCGGAGATTCCGCGATGGAAGAAGCGCTTTTTTTGACTCGTTATGCGACAAAAGTACAAGTCATTCATCGACGTCATGAGTTCCGCGCTTCGAAAATCATGGCGGATCGAGTGATGAATCATGAAAAAATCAAAATTTACTGGAACAGCGCTATCGAAGAAATCTTAGGAAAGCCGGTTCCTGGACCGTTAAAAGAAAAAGTAAGCGGACTTCGTTTAAAGGATATAAAAACCGGACAGATCTCGGAAATTGAGACCGGAGCCGTATTTATTGGGATTGGACATATTCCGAATACCGATCTCTTTGACGGGTTATTAGAACTGCATCCGAATAAGTATATCAAGACCAAAAACGATGTTGAAACCAGCATTGAAGGGGTTTTTGCTTGCGGAGATTGCCAAGATTTTACTTATCGTCAAGCGATTACCGCCGCAGGAACCGGATGTATGGCGGCTATTCGTTCAGAACGCTGGCTGGAGACTCATCATGATGAATTTGCGCATTAATTGACACATTGACACATTGACACACCCCTAACCCCTCTCAAGAGGGGAAGTAAGAGGGGAAGTAAGAGGGGA
>CAZHAR010000057.1:0-35415 GCA_964530615.1 uncultured Planctomycetota bacterium
TCTCATGCTGGAATTACCCGCAGAAGTCCAAAAAGCTTTGCTGGGCACGAGATAATAGACCGAAAAATATTACGGGAATAAAACGCTTTGGTTTTGTGAAATGGTTCGAGCGTGGGATGCCTTTGAAAACCTCTGAAAAATTCCTAATCCTGATTATAGCCAATATTTTGCTGGTTTTGTAGAGAATCCTGAAGGAAAAAACTAAAAATTACCAAGGCAGAGATCGATAATATTCTTCAATGAGTCCATAAGCCAAACTAAATTTTGGTAAGATACCATCAATCTCTGTTTCTAAAGAAGGATACTCTTGTTGGGACCTTCTGATTACATCTGCATCACCAAGAGAATTTTGAGTTACAGGAAAATCTTTAAGCCGTTCTTCCGATTTCTTTTTCAACGTCTCTAAAATTGGAGGTTTCAGAGTATCCAATTCTTGTCGAAAATTGCTTAAAAGATAGAAGAGATCATAAATATCTTGGCGACGAGTTCGTTTCCTCACTTTTTGTTGAAAAATAGAACGAAATTTCTCTGAAACCAAATCAGTCAATGAGTACACAATCAAGGGATCTGACGAATTACTGATCAAAGCGGTTTCTGGTTTGTAGGTGAATTCATTAAAGCTGTAATCGATCTCAAAAAAATTGGTTTGTTGCCGTTTTTCTTGCACTTTTTTAAATTCTACTTTATTGCTTTTGTTCGCAAATCCAACGGTGAGCTTTAATCCTGGAAATGTTGGATCTTCTTGTTTTTTTGGATTTGGTTCTTGTTTGTATTTTTGGATTTTACACGCGATTCCGTAAAAAAGCTGCTGGGATGTCAGTAAAAATTGTTGATCCAACATTTCAATGAAGGGCTGCAATTGAAAATTTTTGTAGACTACACTTGCGGAAAAATCGAGATCTTTAGTCGTGCGTGAACTGTGATAAAAGAGCGAAAGCAACATCCCGCCTTTCAAGATCATCTCTTCCCTTAATTGGGGAGATCTTGAAATAGCAAGTAGGACGACATGAATCGCTTGCCAAAATTCTCTTTGATGGGGTGGCGAATTTTGGATTTTTGATTCAATATGAAGTTTATTTTCTGCGGACATGAAAATCTTCCTAGATATTAAGGGATAATAGCCATCGTTCACAATATTCTGGACTAAAGGACTCTGATGCCACCAGTTTTTGGGAACCGCCCCGTTGAGCATATTGGTGCCAACTTTCGATGATAGCGTTTCCTTCAATGCCACAACGTTTTTCCAGAATATACCCGGCCCTGACTTTGTCCAGTTTGGTTCCGTTCCGATCAATTTCTTGCAAAATCAAGGAAAGATATTGTGTTACGTATTTTTCATAAACGTCCAAGACGTGATAAATTCCGCCACAAAGGTTGGGTTCACCAAGCATATCAAGGAAAGTTTTCCCAAGAGAAGCGACACGTAAAGAAGTGTTTTGGGTTTTGATAAACGAGCCTGCCAAACGACTCGAATAAAAAGTGAGTTTGGTTTTTCCTAACTGTGAAGGCGATGGTGGAATCAACCGAGGAAGGCCAGAGTCTTTATAAAGTAAATAATCGGAACCAAAATCTTCTTTTTCTTTTTGGATAGCCTCAACTCTCCATTGGGAAACAGGAAGAGTAGTTAGTACAACGGTATGAAGCATTCGATCCGTAAGACCGTGATATTCCATTGCGCTGAGGTGAGAGAGATAACAAAAAGGATCAAGAACACAAGCTATTTCTTGTGCAGAATGCTCTTTTCTACCCAAAACACTGAATAACTTTTTTTTTGTACCAGCAATTTCTTCCAAAATTCCAATCGAAGTCAGTTGCTTCAGAATCTTTAAATAGTCTTTCTTGCTGGGGAAGGTTGTTCCCAAGTCGGAAATCGCTTGTTTTTTGTAGGATTTGTCTTGGTAGAGTTCGACAAGGAGTCGAGCAAGAACATACTCAGAGAGGATTGAACATTGCTCACCGATTTTCAATGTAATTGCTTTTAGCATAGTGATTTGAGCCAAGAAAATGCCTCTTTCAATCGGTTTTGTGTATCAGCATAAAAACAACGATTTTCCGATGATGTCAAGTGATTAAGAACATAAAAGACTACTCTTGGTTGTCATTAAAATGTATAATTACGTCCTAAGGACGTAATTATACATTTATTATTTGAAAAATCAAGATCTCTAAATCAAGTTCAGAAAACTTTTCAAATAATAAAATTTAAATTTTTTATCGTAATTAACTTTAGTTAAATGTGTTATAAGAAACAAAATTTTTAAAATCGGTACACAGTAAAGTGAGATAAGATTTTTACTTCAAAAAAGTTGACAACTTAAGGTGTTTGCAGATATCATTTAGTTGATTACGTTTTGACATTTTTTTAGGAAAACACTCTGATGGCCAAAGAATTAGAGCTTCAAGAAGTAGCTTCTGTTTTTTATGGATTTCAATTTCGCGGAAAATTTAATCCAGACCCAAACGGGAACTATTTTGTAGTGCAAATGAAAGATATTGAGGATGAAAAAATTGATTACGCACAACTTCAAAAAGTTTATTTAAAAAAAATACAACCAAAATATCTCCTCAAAAAAGATGATATTTTGCTGATAAATCGAGGGAAAAATAACAGAGCAGTTCTAGTAGAGAAAGAAATAGAAAACTTAATTCCAGCAGGTAACTTTTTTCTTATCCGTCAAAAAAAAGATTCTCCAGTGGTGCCTTCGTTTCTTTACCATTTTTTTAATCTTTCTGACATCAAAGATCGTATTTCCAACAATCGATTAGGAAATACTCTATCAATGCTCAGAAAACAAGAACTTACGAAAGTTAAAATTCCAATTATTTCAGAAAAGAAACAAAAAAAATTGTCTCAACTCTTTGAAGTCTGTGCTCTCGAAAAAAAATTGATGAAAAAACTTCAAATAGAGCGCGAACTTTTTATTCATACCAAGTTACAAAATACAATTAATCGTGAAGCTTCTTTTTGAGAGAAAACTTATGCGCAAAGAAATAAAAATGGATCAAAAAGAAATTCGTTTAACCGTCACAAAAATAGATAATTTTTTAAAAAAAACAATTTTATCCTTTGACCAAAAGAACGGTGATTACCTTCTTCCACCATATCTCTGCAGAGGATATCTTATAGTAATTTTTTTTATTAAATATTTAACTGACAACTATAAAGATGAGCAACAAACATTTTCAATCCCAGCAGAATATTGTTTTGATGAGCTTTATGAAAACCGTGACTCAAATAAAATTCATTTCCTTATTAAAAATTCCTTTGAAGAAATTGTTTACACAAATAGAGAAAAACTTAAAGGACTTATTAAGCTTTTTCATTTGGATTTGCATGGTGAAAGAAAGAATTTGGAAAATGAGCAAATCATCTTTTTTAAAACAATTTTAGAAATTTTTTCTTGTTTTAACTTAAAAATTTCTCAAGCCGACAGAAAAAACGTTGAAGCAAACAATTATGACTACTTACTTGCGTATTTAAGCGATGATGATAATAAGTATTTTTATGAATTTTGTACTTCTTCCGAGATATCGTATCTGCTTACAAAACTACTGGCTCCTAAACCAGGTGATCGTATTTATGATCCTATTTGTAATGTGGGCTCCGTTCTAGCTAAAATGGCCGACGAACTTAGAGAAAAAAATTGTTCAATGTTTGGGCAAACAAATGTTGATGATGGTTTTGCTTTGTGTAAAATTAATATGATTACACATGAAAAATACGATGCTTATATTGAAGACGGGGATATATTTGAACATACGGAATTCATAGAAAATGGCCAATTAATGAAATTTGATATTGTAGTGTCTAGTATTCCCTATAAATACAGAATGGGATATCGCTACGAAAATCTAAAAAAAGATCCCTATAATCGATTTCATCGAGGAATCCCTCCAGTAAAAAAAATGGAATATAGCATCATAAGTCATATGATTGAGTCTGCAGTAGATGGAAAGGGAAAAGTTGGTGTTGTTGTTCCGTACGGAGTTTTGTTTAGACGCAGTGTTGAAGGAAAAATTCGTCAAAAATTAGTTGAAGAAAATCTAGTGGACATTGTGGTGGGACTTCCACCAAATTTATTTTATAAGTCGGGTGGTGCTGAAGCCATTTTAATTTTTAACAAAGGAAAAAAAGATCAAAATGTGCTGTTTATAGATGCTAGCCACGAATATGAACCCGGTAAAAATCAAAACAAATTAAGAACGTCCGACATAAACAAGATATTGAGTGCCTTTGAACAGAGGAAAACTATCGAAAAATATTCTTATCTTGCGTCTTTACAAGAGATAGAGAAAAACAATTTCAATCTAAGTGTTTCCCGTTATGTAGACACCTTCAAAAAAGAAATTGTTGATTTGACTGAAACCGAAAAAAAAATCGATGGTTTGGAAACGGACATAAAAAACCTCCAAGCACTGATAAGAAATATTTCGGAAGAATTAGAAAAATAGAAAAAATTCCGAAATTCCGATTTTTCAGAAAACCACTATATGTTGTATATAAAATAAATTAACATCTATATACAGCATTTAACGGACAAAAAATCCTTACAAATTATTTTTGAGATATTTAATTAACAAAAAAATATTGACTTTGAAGATACTTCATTTTAAGCTTTTAAAATAATCATTTGGTCATTATGTTCTTTTTTAATAATTGAGAGGTCAATTTTTTTAAATGAGTTTTCTGTTTTTTTCTATGCCAGCCTAAAAGTAAAAATGGAGATTTTATGGCTACTCTTCAGAACACAACAATCTTTTCTATCTCTGAGAAAGAGATAGAGGTTCTCAAAATGATTCGGAAGCAATGCTATGATAGGATTACAATCATAAAGAAAGACGGCCAAATAGATCGTTTTGAATGCACTGAAAAAATTGAGCGGAATAAATCTTTTTCGGAAATTCTCGCTGAAGCCGATTATCAAGAAATTCTTATTTGTCGAAATGATGGAAGCGTAACCTCCATCATCCGTACAATTAAACTAAAGGCATCGAATTCTTAGATGGCAAGACGCCACTCTTTCATAACACAACACTGACTGGATTCCCCAGAGGTGATGGATTTTATAAGGAGCAATATGCTCTCTTTTGATGATTGCGAAAAAATTCTAAATGCTAAAGGACAAGATTATTCAAAAGAAGAAGTCGAGTCACTTCGGAATTTCTTATACCAGTTAGGAGAAATCGAATATGGAATCTTCGTTAAATTTTTTGTTCGCTAAACGTGTTATCCTTTATATTCGAGTTTCAACAGACGAACAGGCAAAAAAAGGCTATAGTCTGCCTGTTCAAATGGATCAACTTAAAAAATTCTGTCTTGATTATGGACTCCAAATTGTCCTCATTTTTCAAGAAGATGCTTCCGCCAAAACGTTTGATAGACCCGAATTCAATAAATTTTTGAATTTTGTTCAAAAGAATAAAAATGCAGTGGATTATCTTCTTGTCGTTAAGTGGGATCGTTTTTCTCGAAATACTGCAGATGCATACGAAATGATTAATCGTCTCTCTAAAATGGAGATTATTGTTAATTCAACAGAACAGTGGATTGATTTTTCTATTCCCGAACAAGACTATATGCTTTCCTTTTACATTACTCATGCGCATGTTGAAAATAAAATTCGTTCAAATCGTACCAAAATGGGGATGAGACGAGCTCGCAAAGAAGGGAATTGGATTCATCAGGCACCGAAGGGATATAAATTTGTTCCCGATCCTGAACGAACAGGAAAAAATTTTTTGGTTCTTAGTGATGAGGCAACCTTTATTCAAGAAGCTTTTGGGAATGTGAGTACCGGAATTTACTCGGTAAATTCCATCCTAAAAATGTTAATTCAAAAAGGTTTCAAGTGTAGCAGAACCCAATTTTATCGGCTACTTCGAAATAAAATTTATATCGGAAAGATCTTTATCTCTGCTTCGAAAGACACAACAGAAGAAGTGATTCAAGGAAATCATCAGCCTATTATTTCTGAAGAACTTTTTTGTCAAGTTCAAGAGGTTCTTAAAGGAGTACGAAAAACACGTATCCGCGTGAATCCTTATGCGGAACACTATCCGCTCAAAGGCTTCCTCCTCTGCTCTAACTGTAAAAGATCGATGACTGGAAATCCTGCGGAAGGGAATGGAGGGATTTACTATTATTACCAATGCCAGAAAAGAGGTTGTAGCAAAAGCCTTCTCAATGAAAAAGTACATTCAGCTTTTTTGGAATATTTAAGGGGAATTAAAGTGGCTCCAGAGATCGCGGTACTTTATTGCCGGATTATGAAAGATATCTTCAAAAATCGAGAAAAGTATAACACAGGCCAAAACAAACAATTTGAAGTAGGTATTGCCCGTTTGGAAGAACGGTTAATTTCGATGGATAACCTGTTTATTGATCAGAAACTCGATGAGACTTCCTATCAGCGAGCAAAAAGGAATTGTGAGGCAGAACTTCGTCAAGCTCAGATCAAAAAATTAGAATATGTTGTTAGCGAAAGTAGTCATTCGAAATATTTGTCATTCGGGATGTCGATGCTCTCAAACATCGATGTTTATTACGAAACAGCGTCTGTGGAGGTGAAGCGAAAAATAATTGGTTTGATAACCCCTAAAAAAGTGGTCTTTTCAGAAAATGAAGTTCAAACCGTAGAAAGGAATGAGACCGTGGCTCTTTTAAGTAGATTTAGTCGGGATGTGCAGGTGGCAAAAAGAAAACAAGTCGCCGAGAATGGCGACTTGTTTCGTTTGGTGACCCCAAGGGGAGAATTATCGAACCAATTTTATGAAGAATTGAACAAGATGTTTAATTTACGCCATCATCTCAAGGTCGATCCCCTAACTCCCGAATTTGCAAAAGAATTGAATCGAATTTATAAAGAAGTAACTATGAGCTTTTCTATTCCCTAGAGAGAGCCTAACCGTTTATTAAGATTATTTATACCCTGATTATTATTTTCTGTATTCAAAAATTTTAAATTTTACATTATCTTCCAAGATAGGCATATTACTCTAACATCCAAGCATATTTATCGAAAGAATGAATGGTAGAATTCTTTTCCTTTTTGGTATCCAATTTACAATTTATTTTCTTTTTGAGTTTTCTTCCCCTAAATGCGCACTCAAATTCATCACTAAAAAACAAAAATTCTTTTCCTTTTTAGATTTTTTGTTGAACGACAATTACTGGTTCTTCCAAATTTTTGATGATCACTTTCTGTAAATAGCTAATTTTAAAAGAGTTATATGAAACAACATTTTGTTTGGGTTATTTTTCATAACTTATTTTATAAAAATCAGTTACAAATTTTTGTTTCACCAAAAGCCTGGAAGAACCAAAGTAATTGTCGTTTGACAATTTTTTGAATTCAAAAGTGCATTCAAGTTCGTTTTTTTTGAAGTTTTTTATTCTTTCTTAACCAAGATCCATATCATTTTTAAAGGAAGATTTGCTTTTAAGTTCGTTATAAATCAGTAAATGGTCCATTTTAATATTCCTTTTTAATGTGTTTAAAGTTATGAGCATCTAAAATAAGAGAGATTATTTTAGCAACAACAAATTCAACTAAGTGGTCGGTGTCGTTATTCATACATTCTTCTTGGAATTTTGCATCTTTATCCATTAATCTTTCATATTCATCTAAAACGTCTTTAGGATGAAATATACTGAATCCTACAAAATGAGCTTTTGAATAATATTCTACGGCTAATTCTGTTAATTGAATTTCGCTTAGTTTTTTTAGTTTAAATTCATCATCGCCTAGTATTTTTTCTTCTGGGATTGTTGGGCAAATATGTTCTTTTGCTATTGTTACTTCTTCTTCTATTATATCACCAAAAATTTTATTTCTTAAAGCTAATAAAGATTTTGGTTTTGGAGGTTCTTCTTCATAATTTCCTTTAGAATAAAGAAAATTTTTAGGAAGTGGTTTATATTTATATTTTAGTTCGTTTTTAGTTATGCCATCAATATGCTCTTGTGGGTTATTATTTTGCCTACTATCCCAACTTGTTTTATATTTTAGTTCTTTCCCAGGTTTGTTATTTTTAGGAGTAAGCGAACTAGAGTAAAGAATTTTTTCGGCTTGGCCTATTTTATCTTTAAGATAATCAAGTATTTGTTCATTTTCGATTGAATTATCGATATATTTCTTTTTTATCTTATTTTCTACAGGTAAAATATTTCTAATTTTATAACCAATAAAGTCTTCTTTTTCTAAAGTAGCTACTTCTGGCTTTAATGAATTAGATATTTTTCTAATTTCTTCTTCGTCAAGTGTTCGATGCTCTGACATTGGCTCCCTATTTGTAATAGTAATAGTAGTAGCATCGGGTTTTATATAAATAAAATTTCCAGGTGTCAATGTTGGAATTTCTTCCATTATTTGTTTTGAATCTCTATTTATTGCTGATTCAATTGGTTTTTTTATTTTTTCAAGATCTTGTTGTAATTGCATTTTCCCAAGAAACCAATTTGAATATTGAGAAAAACATTTATAATCAATATCTCCAGGATTTTGTGTGGCTCTTATATTAACCAGTCCATATTTTCTAGCTTGTTTATCTAAAATCATGAGAGCTTCTTTTGAAGCTGGTTTTGAAACAGGTGGTGTAAAAATAGCGCACTCATCAATAAAGAAAAAGTTTTTAGGATATGAGAATGGATTTTTTTGAATCCATCTGTAAATTTCTGTTGCTAAATATGAAATAAAAAAAGATTTTTCATCATCGGCTTTAATCGAATTGATATAAATTATATTTAACCTGTTATCACTAAACATTTCATCAATACAAAGTTTTCTAGTTCCGTTAAAAAGCTTATTAGAAGAACTTATGTCAATTGATTTTGCGTTTGAGCAAATTTCATTCATTAAAGTCTTACTACATAAATCGTTTTTGTTAAAAGTTTTCTGTAATTCTTCAGAGAAATTTTTAAATGACTTTATTTTTTTTGAGTGTTTAAGTGTTAAGGTAAATAATGCTTTTATCGGTTTTATTGATTTGGATTTCGAAAATCCAAGAATATCAATGAGTGCATTACATTTTAGGTCAATATCTTCATCCTCAATTTCTTCGTCGGATTCTTTATTAATTTCAAATGGATCTATATATAATCTTTCAGCAATATCAGAACAAGGCGAATAGATTTTTATATCAATTTTTTCAAAAAAATCCTCAAATTCGTCTCTCTTAATAGCCATACTCGCCAAGTCGCCCTGTGAATCAATAACAATACCGCTCATCCCTTCAATTAATAAATCTTCGATTATTGTTTTCGCAAGAACTGTTTTTCCGCAACCACTAGATCCAAGTATCACAATGTGCCTTAATATATCGTTAAAATTATTGGCAATTGATTTAATCATAACTATTCTTTTTAATCGATATTAACAATTAATAATTGTTACTGACAACCATTTTTTACATTAATAATTATAAAACACCTATCGATTCTAAGTGATTTAGAATATCTACAATATGTTTAATATCGGTCTGAAGTGCTTCTATTTTTTTATCCCTTTCTGAAATTGTTTCTAAGAAAATATCTTCTACAGCTTTTATTTTACAATCAGTTTCATTTTTTAATTTTTCTATAAACTTTTTAAAATTTTCGGAAGCTCTAAAAGTGTCTAGATACTTTTCTATTCCATCTAATTTTTCTAACTTTTCAGTAATGTTTTTCATTTTCAGTTCTAACGGTTCATGCTTTTCATAAAACTCCTCTCGTAATAATTCTAAATTTTTAGATAACAAAGAATGTGTTTTCTCATTTGAGCTAAATAAAGTTCTGACTTCTTGTTTGTAATATTCGTCCATTTCTTTCTCCTCTTCTTCTTTTTTTTCTTTTCGTGCCTCATCTCTTTTTGTAATTTCTTGCCAATTTTTACGGCTAAAAGGATTCCCAATTGGTTCACCTATTAACCAGCAAAATAGTCTAAATAGTTCCATATTTACCTTAAATTAAAAAAAATGATGGATGATTTTTATTTTATCAACTTATCAATCAAATAAAGATTTTTGCTCGCTCTTTTGTTGTGCTTGTGGTTTTTCTTTTTTCGGCCAGAAAGTTCCCAAAATAATCCATGAACCATGTTGTAAAACGGTTCCTACAAAAAAATGGGTATCAATTTTTGGATCACATATATCTCCATAATATTTTTCTTTTACCTTTTTGCAAGCAATCTCTTCATCTTGGAATTTATTTCGCATTCTTCTATAAAGTTCCCCCAGTTCCCAGTCTTCAATCATTTTTTTATGACCTTTGCATTTGGGATGCTCACAAATAAATTTATACGAAAATTTGTAAGGAATTTTTTCCAGTGGTTTCTTTTCAGGTCCAAACAAATTAAGTTGTCGCATTTGAGCAATCCACTGCGCTTTCCATTCACGTTCTGTTTCTTCAATAATAAAATCTGTGACTTCTTTGGGACGAATAATTCCTACAGATACTTCTGTTTGAGGACAACTTTCCAGATCGCACATTGTCGGGATCTCGTTTGCTAAGATATATTTCTTGCGTTCTTTCCAATTTTCTGCTGTTCCTAAAGGCTCTCCAAGAATTTTAATGTCTCCTAAAGGACGAAAACTCTCTGGTCTTGGATCGTTGGTATTTTTTTCAACATTTGCTTCAATCCACTGATATTTAGAGTACCACTGAGTATAAGGACGATAGCGATAATCAATAGGATAAAGCCGAATAAATGTTCCGTCTTCTCGAATACCTGCTGTACAAACCAATTCTTCGTAGTTTTTGGATGGAAGTGGATATGTTTTTACGGTGATTAAAACCTTGATTCGTTTAGCCATAATTCTTCTTTATGATCATAGTGAAAAATAGGTAAATTAATTTTTGTCGAAAGTTCTTGAGCCAAAAGATGACGATGACAGTCTTCAAAATGCTCTTCAAAACAAATAAGAACAGCCTTTTCTTGACAAATAATTTTTGATAATTGTCCCAAAACCATTTCATTTTCTGGCAAAATTTGTTCTTGATAAATTTTCCAAAGGCTTTGTCTTTCTTTGTTGTGTACACGAATATTTGAGGGAATTCCAACTTCTGGAAAGTGTAGATATTGAAGACCAACATCTTGGCATTTTTTCTTTAATGCAGATTTAGAAAAGCCATATTTACGAGAGATCGGATTATTTCGAGTATCCAATACTGTTTGTATCTCTTCACGAAGCAAAACATTTAAAAACTCGTCAATAGATAAACCTTCGTACCCCATTGCGTAAATGCTTTTTGGATTTTCTTTTTTCTTAAGAAAAGAATCTGAGCATGAATTTTTTCGTTCACTTCTCGATGCGAACCAAGGATATTTTTCGTAAACAAACTGAACAAGTTTTTCCGACGATAAACTTCCATAAGTTTGAACAACAGCTTCAATCAAATTAACCACTTTTTCTTTAAGCATCTGCCCAAATTCTTTGACGTTAGTATTTTCTTGAAGATGATAGTCGTTAAAGCTTGATTTTAAACAAGAAAGACGTTCTAGCTCTCCAAGTTCTTTATAAAGAGAGAACGAAAATGGACCATATTTGTAGGGCAAAAAATCATAAAAACTTCCATGCCGAGTAATTCCTTCTTGTTTTAAAAGGAACATCAGCTTTACAAGCTGAATTTTAGTCGATTTTTTTTGTGGCATTCGACTCAATAAAATCATTAAAACTTTTTGCCGCCAATAGAGCATAAATTTCCTTTCAGCCTATCGAAAATAGAGACCCCTAGCTTTAAAAACTTCCTAAAAAAATCTTCTTGGTGGGGTATTATTCTGCCTAAACATCCAAATTTTTTTTTGAAAAACAAATTCTGGTACACAGTAGATATATCAAATTTAAGCCAATTTGAAACAAATTAGAAATATTTTTGAACCTATTTCAACTTTCCTTTTTTTACGTAGCCCTTGCCCATTTTACATTTGTAATTTTTTTTATTCAATTGAAAAAAAGGTTATTACATTTGATATTTTTGGGTTACACTTTACGATCTTTGACAACTTAGTTTTTATTAATTGGAAAAAAAATGGAAAAATCCATCAACAAGAGACAGTACGGAACGAACGTAACCTTGAATTTTAAAGGTGAAGATTTAGAAATTTACAAACAAGCCAAAGAAAAATATCCCCGCTCTATTGGAAAGGTGCTGATAAGGCTTCTTAAAGAAGAACTAAGAAACAACTCAGAAAAAAACTTAGAAATCAAAGAGTTTATCCAGGCAACAGTTTTAGTTGGAGTGAACAACCAAAAGATTTTTAAAGAATTCGAAAATGTCTCAGCAATCAAAATCAAAAATAATCGGAGAATTAGAATTTATGAAATTGAAAATACAAAAATAAGGAATAGGATTCCAAAGAATATGCATACGGATTTAAATTTAGACAATTTTTACATCATTAAAAAATATTCTGGAGAGTCCCAAAAAGATGTAGTGATAAGGTACGGCAATCTTCTTTACCAGTATTGGCTTAGTTTAAAGGAGTTAGAACAAGAAAAATTTTTAGAAGAATTACCATCCGCTGTTTTCTATTTGATCGATCAAACCTAACCGTCTTTAACATTGTTAAAGGAAACCTATGAATCATCAAAATCTGATTATCTTGCCAAGATGTGGAATAAGGCAAATACCAATAATCATCTCAAAAAGACACGCTCTAAATTCTAAAAGGAAAAAGGACAATGCTGTCCTTAAAGGAGTTTAAAGAAATTTTAGAAAAACATGGGGAGAAATATACAGAAGAAGAAATAAGGAATATTCGAGAGATTTTAGAAAAATTGGGAGGGATAGCTTATGAAATTGTTGGAACAGATTCTTTTAAAAAAGAAGACAGCAGTCATTTACACAAGAGTTAGTACAGACGAACAAGCTGAAAAAGGATTTAGTTTAAGGGATCAAGAAGAAAAATTACGAAAATATTGCGAAGACAAAGGTATAAACGTTGTGGCGCATTTCCAAGATGATGCTTCGGCCAAAACATTTAATCGTCCTAAATTTCAAGAGTTTTTGAAGTTCGCTGAAAAAAACAAACGACAAATAGATTATCTTTTAGTAGTTAAATGGGATAGATTTTCTCGTAATATCGCTGAATCCTATGCAAAAATAATGATTTTAAAAGATCAAGGAATTGTTGTAAATGCAATCGAACAAAGTATAGATCCATCTATACCTGAATCAGAATTGCTTTTAGCTCTCTATCTAGCCTATCCCCAAGTAGAAAATGATCGAAGGGGTCTCAATACAAAAACGGGTATGCGAAAGGGAATGAAAGAAGGAAAATGGATGGCTAAACCCCCTAAAGGATACAGGTTTTATGATAAAAATGATCACAAAAAAATTATTCCCAATGAAGATGCCCATTTTGTGATCGAAGCTTTTCAGAGAGTAGCAAATGATCAAGAAACCCATAGCGGTATTTTAAAGGATTTACAGAATAGGGGATTTCAATGCGAAAAAAGCCAATTTGGCAGGCTCCTTCGTAATATTTTTTATCTAGGTAAAATTCACATTTCAGCCTGGCAAAACGAAGATGAAGAAATTGTTCAAGGTGAACATAAATCTTTAATTTCTGAAGAGCTATTTATCCAAGTACAAATAAAGCTAAAGGGAAATCCTAGAAACAAACATAAAACAAGAAAACCATTAGACGAAAAATTTCCTTTAAAAGGTTTCCTAATTTGTCAGCGTTGTAATAAAACTCTTACAAAGAGTACTACCACAGGCAATGGTGGAAAGTATGAATATTATCACTGTAAAGGCTGCGAAATCTCTAAAATTCCGTGGATCAGAGCAGATCAAGCCCATGAAAGCTTTATTTACTTATTACAGAGTATCCATTTTTCTCCAGGAATACTGGAGCTTTTCTATAAAACGGTTCGAGATATTTCCACAAGAATAAACGGCGATAATTCCCAACAAATCAATAAATTTGAAGCCGAATTAAAAAATATCGAAAACCAATTATTTCTGGCGGATTCAAAATTTATAAATGAAGAGATTGATCGGGATTCTTATAATCGTTTTAAAATTTCTTATTCTCAGAAAAAGATAGATATTGAAGGGAAGAAGGATAAACTTCAAGTGGTAAATGAAAGCTATAGCCACCATTGGGCCTATGTTTGTTCGTTGCTTTCTCAAATTGATGTTTGTTACGAGAAAGCATCTTTTGAATTGAAGCAAAAAATGATTGGTTCGGTTTTTGGCAAAAATTTGATTTTTGATGGAAAAGAATGTCGAACCAAAGAAGAGAATCAGGTCATCGCTCTCTTAACGAGATTTAGTAAGGATATTAGCGATAGCGATAAAAAAAAAGCTGTCGGTTTCGACAGCTTTTCCCATTTGGTGACCCCAAGGGGACTTGAACCCCTGTTACAGGAATGAAAATCCTGTGTCCTAACCGGGCTAGACGATGGGGCCATCGTTCTAGTCAATAAAGCTAATGAGGACAGATGGATTCGAACCGTCGACCACCTCATTAAAAGTGAGGTGCTCTACCAACTGAGCTATGTCCTCGTGGGATAATAAACTTGTTCGTTAGAACCATTCTAGAAAACGAAAAGTTCATTATTCTTTATTGGATTCTTCATTCTTTTTTTAAGAAGGTCAATATTATATCTTAGTTTTGAGAAAAATCAATCAAATTTCCATTAAATCTTTCGATTTTTTTTCAACAATATCTTCAATTTTTTTATTATAGGACTCTGTCAGTTCTTGAATATCCTCCTTTGCTTTTTTCCAATCATCTTCTCGAATGGTGGAATCTTTTTTTTCTTTGTCGAGATCTTTGTTTGCGTCCTTGCGGATATTACGGATGGCGATGCGGGTTTCTTCCGCTATTTCTTTGACACGATGCACAAGTTTTCGTCGCTGTTCTTCGCTTAATGGGGGGATCTGGATACGAATCATCGAGCCATCATTCATTGGGTTAAATCCAAGATCTTCTTTAATAATCGCTTTTTCGATTTCCTTGAGAATCTCTTTTTCCCAAGGTCGAATACAGAGTAATCGGGGTTCTGGAGTTGTTACGGAGGCAATCGTTTTTAAGGGAGTTCTTGCCCCATGATATAAGATGTACAAACCATCAATCATTTCAGGATTTGCTCGTCCGGTTCGTACCGCACGAAATCCATTTCCCATCACTTCGAGCGATTTTCCCATACGTTCTTCTGCGGTTAGAAGTATTTCATCGATATCCATAAAAGACCCTTTGTGAATGAATCTAGGAAAGGAGCAGTCCTAAAACTTTGGGGGCCCTTAACTTTTGGACAACCCCGCCTCGATAGGTAATACAGAACAAACAAATGTCCCAACAGGTTCTCCATTAAGATAACGTGTAAGGCTTGTTTTATCTTGATAATTAAACACCAGAATCGGAAGATTTTGTTCTCGGCACAAAGTAATTGCCGTCAAATCCATGACTCGAAGGTTTTGATCTAATATTTGTTGATAGGTAAGATATCGATAGAGTGTGGCTTTGGGATATTTTTTAGGATCTGCACTATAAATCCCGTTTTCTTTAGTGGCTTTGATAAAAAGTTCTGCTCCGATTTCTGTGGCTCTTAATGCGGCGGCGGTGTCCGTTGTGAAATAAGGGTTTCCTGTGCCACAGGCAAAAATAACGATACGGTTTTTATTGAGATGCTCAAGCGCTTTTCGTAAAATAAAGGGTTCGGCCACTTCCGTGACCGTGAGTGCCGTTAATACACGGACCTCAATCCCTCCTAAGTGCTCAATCGCGTCTTGTAAAGCAAGCGCATTGATTAATGTTCCCAACATTCCCATGTGATCGGCGGTACAGCGGTTCATCCCTTTATTCTCAAAAAGAGAACCTCGTACAATATTTCCGCCTCCAATGACTACGCCAACCTGCAATCCTGCGGTATGAATGGTTGCAAGTTGTTTTCCTAAATATTCCACCGCTTCAGGTTCCACTCCGGAGCTGGAGTTGGAAAACGCTTCTCCACTTACTTTTAATAAGATGCGGGATCCTTTGCGAGGGTGTAAAGGGTCTCCTTTTTCAGGATTTTGCGCCATCCGCTTGTGATTCTCCAAGTTCAAATCGAATGAAACGTTTAATGACGATGTTTTCCTTAATGATCGCAATTTTACTTTGCAGTAATTCTTTGATGGTTATTTTGGGATCTTTAACAAATTCCTGTTCTAGCAAACATTTTTCTTTAAAAAATTTGTCCATTTTCCCATCAATAATTTTAGGACGCACTTTTTCGGGTTTCGCTTTGACATCGTCCATATTTTCATAAATGGATCGTTCTCTAGCCACAATCGTGGCGGAAATCTCTTCTCGTGAAAGTGCGAGGGGTTTCATCGCCGCGATATGCATACAAACATCTTTCAAAAACCCTTGGAATTCATCCCCGCGGGCTACAAAATCTGTTTCGCAAGTCACTTCCAACAAAACTCCAATTTTCATATTGGAATGGATGTAATGTCCAATGGCTCCTTCTTTGGTTTCCCGACTTGCTTTTTTATCCGCGTCTTTGATCCCTTTTTTGCGGAGATATTCAATCGCTTTTTCCATATCGCCGTTGGCCTCTGTCAGCGCTTGTTTACACTCCATCATTCCCGCACCCGTTTTATCCCGTAGTTCTTTGACGGCCTGGGCAGTTACTGCAGACATTCCCTTTACCTCATTCGGATAATAATTTTTTTTTAATCAATCCCGTTCTCCCTAGAGAGCCCCTATTTTGGGAGAACAGAAGTTCTGCTCTTCTCTAGGAAGAAAATAAAGCGCTAGCAATTATTCATTTTCTTTTTTTGCTGGAGAATCCGTATTCACTACGGTTGGTTTTTTTTCATCTCCCGCTTTTTCTTTAGGAGCATCCCCTCCAATGGGTTTATTGGAAGGATTGGAAGGATTGGAAGGATTGGGTCGAAAATTTCCTCGATCATTTCCTCGATCTCTAGGTTTGTTATCGGGACGTCCTCCTTTTCTCGGACCTCCGCCCCCGCCTCCGGCCTCTCTCCGTCCATCTTTGTTGTCTTTACGAGGAGGACGTGATTTCCAATCTTGTGTTTTTTTCGTTCGATCTCCTGAAGAGAATTCGGTCGCGGATTCTGTTTTTTTCGCTTTTTCTTGGGCCGCGCCGGATTCTGCATAGACTTTTCGTCCTGCAACAATTGCATCCGTCAGTTTCATTAAAAGAACTTGAATACTGCGCATCGCATCATCATTTCCAGGAATACAAATATCGACTAAATCAGGATCTCCATCGGTATCTAAAATACAAATCACTGGAATTCCTAATTTTTCTGCTTCTAATAAAGCATTTTTTTCACGGCGTTGATCAATAATAATCAAAGCATCTGGAATTTTCCCCATGGAAAGAATTCCTGAAAGGTTGCGCGAAATCTTTTTCTTTTCGCGTGCCAAAGAAGATTGCATTTTTTTGCTATATCCTTCAATCGCCCCGCTGTCTTCAAGAGATTGAAGATCTTGTAGACGTTTTAGACGTTCCCGAATCGTAGAAAAATTAGTCAGAGTGCCCCCTAGCCATCGTTCAGTAACATAGGGCATTCCAGATCGTTTCGCTTCGTCTAGAACAACAATTTTAGCTTGACGTTTAGTACCTACTAAAAGAACTTCTCCACCCTGAGATGTTAATTTTAAAAGAAAATTATAGGCTCGAACCAAACCCCGAATCGTTTCTTTTAAATTGATAATATGGATTAAATTCCGTTTTCCATAAATATAAGGTTTCATTTTCGGATTCCAGCGACTGACTCGATGTCCAAAATGAACCCCTGCTTCTAATAGATCCTTTACTTGAATGATAGACAAAATAAACCTCCGTGAAGGCCAAAAAGCGGACCTTATTCACTCTAAAAATGAGATCCTATTCTTCTGGGAAATAATGATATTTTCTTCTTACCGCTAAATAAAGTAAGGAGATTCTCTGGCTGAAATGCAACTCTGAAAGTTTGGGGGTACTCCAAGACTCTCCTCATCGGAATTTCCGAATCCTGTTGCCACTCTGGAAAAAGTAAAATTCTAAAAGGAATCAAAAAAAAGTCAAGAGAAAACCACACTTTTATGCATGGGGATTAAAAAAAATTGGAAGTTTTTTCTCCTGGCTCCGAAAAACCAGTTTGGTCAATAAGATAAATGAAAAGTGAATCCATTTCGAAAGATTATCAAAGTCTTCCAGCGATTCTTTTGTCGCTTTAAAAAAATCGGGCATCTTTTGTACCGAACGCGGATCCAGTTTGAGTCTTTTATTCAGTTCATAGACTTCATATTTTAACTTAATCGTGCTTCCAACATAGATTGGCGTTGATTCTCCGGTTAAGAGAAGCCGAATCGGAAAAAAGAAAAAAATAGGAACAAAATAGCTCACTTGATTTCTTAATTTGATAAGATGCTCAAATTGTGTTTGTTGAATTCCATCATAAACTTTTTCACGGTTCACTTTGTCTGTGGCCGCCATATAGTTTATCAATTCATTAAACGGTTCTTCCCGATCCAGCAAAAAATCAATTTCGCAAGCTTCTTTTTGTAAATCGAGCTGAATCGATTGACCCGTATGTTGCTTTAAATGTTGAAGAATTAAATTCGCTCGACGAAGTTGATTTTGTTTTCGTTCTCGAATTTCCGCTTCCGATAACGTTTCTCGAAGATTTTCTGGGATATAAGTCCAGCCTTGAACACTTGCCTGATACATAAAAATTATCCGTCTAACTGTACACGACTTACAATAAGTTGATTGGATTGAGGCTCGACTTTACTCAGGAGCGCATCGATTACGACATATTCTCGATTTTCCTGCGGGAGACAGGCATCCACGGTAATTTCCAGATGAATCGCTTTTGTTTCCAGATGAGGATGTGTTAATTCCACTGACAATTTTTCCCCTTTTTTATAAGAAAACGCACTTAAAAAACGAATCCGCTCTTTGGTTAGTTTTTCCAGCGGAACCCTTATTTTTGAAGCTCCTTTGAGAAACCCTTTCGAAGTGATATGGCATACAAAATGCCGAGCTTCAATCTTGTCATTCTCCGTATCTGTTTCGTCTTCTTGTAAAATATCTAAATCTTCTAACGAAATTTTATCGTGTTCCTCGTCTTCACATTTAAAGGTTAAGTCTTTAACGCCAGCCGGCCATTTTTCTGTCACTGCAATTTTGAGGATTTGTCCATCTCGAATTTGAGTTTTTTTTTCGACTAAACGATTATCCAGATAAGTTCCCGTCTGCGATCCCTTATCTTCAACAAAATATTTTCCCACTTCCAAATAAAGCATCAAATGCTTCTCCGAAATGCCATCCGTGGGAATGTTCCAGTGACACCCGGTACGGCCCACCGAAAAAGGAAATTCCTTTAAAAGGATTTCTTTATTGGAACGATTATCAATTAATTTTGGAGGCATATTTTTTTTCCGACACTCTTCAGAATAAAAATTTTTTTATCCTTTAAAAAAAAGGTTCAATCCAGAAATTGTTACGCGTAACAAAAAAAATAAACGCTCTCGTTCCGATCGATTATTTTTGTGAATGAGAGCGTTCAAAGGATTAAGCTTTAAACGTAAATCTTGGGCCCGTCGTAATTCTCTTCATCTGGAGGGAGATCGTCGTCGTCTTCCTCTTTATCTAATAAATCCTCTTCTTTCTTTGTTGAATCCTTATGATCGTGATTATGAGGATCTCCGTGATTGTGATCGTGATGATCTCCGTGATCGTGATGATGCTCTTCTTGAGTATTTGAAGTTGACCCTGAAGCACTGCTCGTCTCTGACTTTTGAGATTCTTGGGTCCCAGAGGAGGAGGAATTCTCTTCTTTTTTCATCGGAGAAATATCTTCGATTTTGGATTCAGAATCCGTTTTAGGAGATTCAGAGTCTATTTCTTTTTTTCCGCCTTTACGCAAATGATCTGGAATGTTGACCACCACATTCGTTTGTACGGGTTCTGAAGCAACTTTGGGCGCTTCCTTCTTTTTTTCTGGAGGGGGCATCGGTGTCATAGGTTGTTCTTCAGTGGTTTCATCTTCATAAATTTCTTCATATTCAGTCCCATCAATTTCCTTGCGTAATAAGAAATAAATTAAAGTGGAAGCCGCAAAGAAATACGCTAAAATCCAGCCATAAAAGAAATACCGAACCAGAATCGTGACTCCGAACAACACCACCGCCGAAATTTTTAAGGGAAGCGTTCTAATTTCGGAAAGCGGGAAAGGTTCTGTAACCGTGGCCAATTCTCCAAATTTATCGGTTCCTTCATTTTCATTGACCGCCGGACGTTCAAACGGTACTCCCAAAGTGAATTCGCCAATCACTTCTAGGCCTTGCTCATAAAGACGGCCTCCTTCGGGTAATGCTCGATCCGCGGCTTGGGACGGTAAATAATAAGTTTCTTTTGCCGTTTCTCTCACCCAACGCATCGTTCCGCTGTTTGGATCTTGCTCATATTTGAAACTAAAGGGTAATAAAATCGTTTTTACAATTTTTCCGCCGTCGCCCGCTGTTTTTTGAATTTTAATCGTATCAGTCCGTACTCCAGCAGAACTTAAACTAAAATCCACAAAAAAATGAGAAACATAACACAACACCGTCATCGATAAGAAAGTCAAAAAATAGTAAAAAATGAAGTGCCATGGACGACTATAAATATAATTATAAACGCTGATCACCGCTTCCAGACCATCACTCCCTTCCGCAGAAATCGCGCTCGTGATGAGATTAAATCCAAAAATGGCTCCGATACTGACTAAGAAAATAAAAATAGTTGAAATCAGGACCAAAAAAAAGAGCCCAATATATAAAATCGGACCAATCCACGGGATATTTCCTACGATTCCGGCTAAACAATTACACAAACAGAGAAAACCAATGATTCCAAAGAGAACGATCGGCGTCAAAAAATACGCCATTTTATTCTTGTAAGCAAATCGGAACGCCGCTGGAATTGTAATGACATCATCTTTTGCGATTTTTACCACAATAATACGGCTAATCATCGCGCCAAAAAAGATCCATAATTTAAGAAAAAAAATCAAAACAAGAAAATACCAGGGCCAGTGAAGAAGCTTGACTTCCGGATGCTCTCCATAAAACTGCAATCCCAAAAACATTCGCCCAAATCCGGTGAAGAACCGATGAAATACTTCTTGAGATCCCATTGATATCGATATCGCTATTTCTTTTCCGTCTACCATTTCTGGCGTGCCGGGAATCGTTGCGAAATAACCCAAACAAATCAAGCCTATTTTAAATAATCCGCAGGCAATGGCCGCTAATAATATCGCACGAAGATCAAAAGGCACTTTCTGCCCATCGAAAATCCCCTGCCAGCCTTGAGTTTCAGAATCGGTCATTGTTCCTCCTCAGAGATAAGCAACCAAAGAAATGTAAAATGTGATGAATCGTTATTGATTCGTTTATCGAGAAAAGAGTTTAATAAAATTCTTTGATTTTACTACTTTTCTAGATTTTTCTTTCCTCTATTGTAACGGATTCTCCGTCTAACACCAGATAGGGTAATCCAGAACGATGGAAAGTGTCCACTAATTTTTCCCTAATGTCCAGAATACGTTGAGGTTCCGAAGTTTGAATGAGGGTCAATTGCGCTAGTTGCTGAATATGTCCAGGAAGTTTTGTTTCTTCCCATAATTGTTTTGCTCGGGCTTCCCGTTGAGCCTCCGGAATCATTTGAAACGCTTCATGCATACTTCCCGATCGAAACCCTTTCAGATCCAAGACAAGGGACGTAAAACCGATTTCTTCAAAACGTTGCCGGAGGCGGTTTTCTTGGGAAAAATAGCGCGCAAACGCTTCGAGAGGAATTTCTAATTTGGCAATCGCTTCATAAGCACGAACACGAAATTGATTCCACCCTAATTCCTTTAAAAACGCTTCCGCTTCCCGCACCTTTATCAAACGATCAAAGGTAACTTCGGTCCCATACGGAATACGACTCGAAAGACAGGCAAGCGCGGGTTTATCCCAAATAGAAAGGCCCAGTGCCTTGGCATGAGTTCGAATTTCGGATTTCGTTAAGCCCGCAATTCGTAACGGACTCCAGACTCCTAAATCTTGAGCCGCTTGCATTCCCGGACGTAGTTCAAACGCATCATCTGCAATCGATCCGTCCACAAGCGTATATTCTGGAGTCTCTTTTAAATAGATCCGAATTTTTTCGTAAAGTTCTTGCTTACAAAAATAACAACGAGAGACTTGATTGGCGCGAAATCCTTTGATTTCTAATTCTTTGGTCGTGATCAGATGATGCTTGATCCCGATTTCATTCGCTACCCGTTGACAAATTTCTAGCTCTTGAGGTGGAAATGTTTCTGAATTAGCGGTAACCGCAATCCCCTTTTCTTTTAAGGTTCGATGCGCAATTAAACTTAGATAGCCAGAATCGACACCCCCGGAAAATGCCACGGCCACGGGTGCTTTCTGCTGGAGCCATTCGGTTAAATGATGAAGCTTGTTTTCAAAATGAATTTGATCCAGTTGATCCATTTGTTTCCCAAGGAAAATCGGTACAGTCTTTTAGAATATGGAGAAGAAGTTCTTCGAGCGGTTGATGTGCCTCCAACCAACGAATTTGCGGAAAAGAATTATTAAACCATGTATATTGTTTTTTGGCAAATCTTCGGGTTTGTTGTTGAATCAATTCGATGGTTTCTTCTCGATTCCGATGTCCTTGTAAAAACTCCCAAATTTCCTTATATCCTAAAGCCATTTGTGCTTCTGAACAAAAATAAGGAAGCGCGAGTTGCTGAACCTCTTCTATCCATCCAGTTTCGAACATCTTTAGAACCCGTTGATTAATCCGTTCATAGAGTTCAGAGCGCTCCCAACGAAACGCATACATTAAATGAGGAAAACGCGGTTCTTGAGAAAATTGTTGTTGATGCTCCGACAGGATTCGCCCGGTTTCATAATAAACTTCGAGTGCACGAATCAATCGTTTCCGATCATTCACATGAATTTTCTGACTTCGCTGAGGATCTAAAGTCTGTAACCTTCGATGAAATACGGCGGTTCCATAACGATCTGCAAAATCTTCTAACTTTTGACGAAGTCGCTCATTTCTTGGAGGTCCCTCAAAAACGCCCCAGAGCAACCCTTTTAAATATAAAGCAGTACCCCCCTCTAGAATAATCCAAGGCGTTCTTTGCCGAATTTCCTCGATCTTTTGTTCGGCTCGCTTTACAAATTCTCCTAGCGAAAAATATTCAGAAGGTTCTAAAATATCTAACAAATGATACGGAACTTGACTTCGCTCTTGGAGAGAAGGTTTTGCCGTACCAATATTTAGTCCCCGAAAAACTTTCATGGAGTCTACCGAGATGATTTCAGCCGAAATTTTTTTCGCGAGATGAAAGGCGAGCGAACTTTTTCCAGAACCCGTAGGACCCACAATAAAAATTAAAGGTGGAAACATAACGCCGATTGCTTCAAGGATAAAGAGGGAGTATACTAAAACAGAAGTCAAAACTTTTTGCTTTCACAAGAAAAATCCTCAATACTTTATCCCAAATTTGTTATTCTTGGGAGATTTTATGTCGAATTTAGGCAATTTAATTTTAATTCGAGGCGTAAGCGGCTTTTCAAAAGGAGAAGCCTTTAAACTCAAACAGGGTCAGAGTATTGTGATTGGTCGAAGTCGTAAATGTGATTTTTCACTACGACGAAGTGTTGCGTATCTTCGCTTAACTCCGCAAGAACGCGAATCCCAAAAAGCATTTCAGGCCGTCTCTCGACAACATTGCCGGATTTCTTTTATCCATAAAAATACCCTTGAAATAGAAGATTCCTCACGCCACGGAACTTATATCAATGGAAAACGTATCCGTCGAGTGATTATTACCGATATTGATCGAAAAAACTATCGAATTATCTTAGGGGTTATCGAAGAACTGGCCCTGGAGTCCTCGTAATCGTTTGATTTCTGCAGGAGTGGTTCCACAACAACCGCCTAAAAAAGACACGCCCGGTTTGAAGAGCTTCTTCCAGGGAACCTGTTGTGCGAAAGGATAACGAAAGGTTCCGTTTTCTAACTGCGGAGTGCCCATTCCCGGTTTGAGCCAGATGGGGCGGGAGTGCGCCTGAAAAAATTCCAGAAAAAAAGTCGTTTGAAGGAGGCTCGCTCCACAGTTCGCTCCCCAAAAAGCCAATGGATACGATGCATAAGTTTGTATAAATTCTTGTACAGCCCAACCTTCTGGTGAAAAAAATCCATTTTCGCCAAAACCAAAACAACCGGAAAGCCCCAGCGGAAAATCGTTCAAGATATCGAGAAGGGCCTCGACCACAATTTGAGTTTCTAATGGATGAGAAAAGGTTTCCAAAATAATCGCTTCTGCTCCGGATTCTGCTAGCACGCGCGCCTGATCTTGAGCACTCTGGCGAAGGCGATTTTTTTGAGCCAGTGCTTGTTTTTTTTGGACTAAAAGGGGTCCCATCGAGGCAAAAACCCACGCTTTGTTTTGAGCTGCTTCTTGAGAGAGTCGCACTCCGGCACGATTTATTGCTTCCCATTGCTTTTCCCACCCACTTCGTCGAAGGGCAAAAGACGAGGATTGAAACGTATTGGTCAAGATAATATGGCTTCCGGCCTCAACGTAGCGAGCCGCAAGAGTTCGAACCTCTTCGGGTCGCGTTATATTGTAAGAATCAAAACACTGTCGATGAAACCCTTCCTTCGCGATCCATTCTGAGGCCCAAGCGCCATCAAGAATATGTAAAGGGAGTGGGTGATTTTTCCAGGGAAATGCTTCTTTTGGTTTCATTTTTAGGGTTGTTTATTTTTCAGGAAGCTAGGAACAGAAAGTCCCAGCAAAAAATAAAAAGAGGGCTTCGTTTTTTTAGAAATTTTTTATAAAATGCTAGTTTATGTTTGTTTAGCGGTTCAATTACTTTGGATTTGTTTGGGTGGAAAATCAATATGCTCTGGAACCTTTTACAACAGCGTCTAGACGTTAATCAAGTTCAAACACTTCAGGAAATTTTAGAACTTCTTAAAACGCAAGATTTTGATGCGTCTGCGCTGGTTGTTGCAGTGGACTTGGAATACTTAACGTGGGAACAATCCGAAAGCCTATTACAATCCCTTTCAGAACCTGAAAAAAGAGAAGAGATTTTCCGACAAGAAAAATATTTGGGACAGATGGGGATCTCTAGTGGTTTTGTGATTGAATCGGATGTTGCCGAAGCACTTCAACAACTCGATCCCTCCTCCAATACGCTTTTATGGAAATATTTTGAAAATAGAAAATTGGTTCAAGATACTGATTTTATGACCGTGATCAAAGCACGAAAAGCGATCGTTAAACAAACTTTGAAAGTGGCCTTACTCTCGCTAGCGAAAAAAAAATCTGAATCTACAGAAAAACAATCCACCCTCAAAGAGGTCTCTAAAATTCCAAAGGGGAACACACTCCAAGAGAATCCCGCCGCAGTAATGAAAACCATGAATAAGCCCTTTCAGCAAGATGTATTCAATGAAGAAGAAGATCTCTCCGATCTCGATCAGTTTGAAAATTTAGATGCGACCCTAAGCGAGATGGCTTTAGTCTTGGTTACGGAAGAAGAAAAAGAAATTGCTAATGTGGAAGTGGAAGAAGCTTATTTTGTTGCGGGAAAATATAAACGCTTCAAAGAGTGGCGAAGCGCCACTTATGGAGACAAATTACTTAAAAAACTCGAATCCCCTTGAAGTGCGTTTGATCACAACATTCGAAATGCACCCCCTACTACCTTAAAAAGAGATCCACTATTGGAGGAGTCTTTGTGTCAGATATTTTAGAGATCAAAGAAGTTTCTTGCGAAGAAATTCCGCAAACAATCTGTCTGGAACTTATAGGAGCGATTAATGCAACTTCTGTGGTTCCGTTTCATGAAGAAGTGGAGTCCTTTCAAAAAAAAGGATATTGCCGATTTATTTTAGAGATGAGCAAACTCATCTATATTAATTCAACGGGGGTTTCGACCTTAGTTAATATTTCCGACGCGGTAACGCTTGTGGAAGGGAAAATAATTTTGGTGAACCCTCATCCGAAATCTAAGGTCGTTTTTAAAATGCTCGGATTAGACGAATTTTTCCAGATCTTTGAAACCGTTGAAAAAGCTAAAACAGTGCTTCAGGAAGAAATTAAAAATCTCTCCTCCGTACCAACTAGTATCTCACCCGTTATCGATTCAAAACCCAAATGGAACTTCTCTCCGCCTAGTAGCGATTCTGCCGAAGCGGGGGGAGGCGGAACGATCAATTTGTCGGAACTCGTAGAAGCTTCGTCCAAAACCATGCAGTTCACAGAGACTCTGAATTCAGAGAAACCGCTGAACCTTCAGGACAAATCCTCTGTTTCTGGAGAAAAAATTACAGGATGTCTCCACTGTCAGGAAAGTTTTGGGCCCACCCAATTTAAGGATGGAACCCGCTTACGCTGTCAGTGTGGTTTTATGAATGTGATTAAATGGGACGGATCGGGGCCTTCTCCCTATGAAATTTTAGGCGTCGAACCCAATGATTCGATGGTCGCTTGTCGGAACGCTTGGAACCGTATTCAAAAAAAATATCCCTTTTATGAAAATTCCGTCGCGAATTGGCAAGCGAGAAAAGCTTTCTATGCGGTTAAGAAGCAAGTTCCTAAGAATGGGACTCTCTTTGAAGTTCCGGGAGGAAAGGAATGTTTGGCTTGTATGCCTCTCCGAAAACTGGAACTTTTCTGTTGCGTTATTTGTGGCCGCAAATTGCAAGAGGAATGGACTAAAGAACAAAAAGACAAAATTCGCAAAAAACTTCGAGCTAAACTGGTGGAACTTTCGGGATGGGATGATTTACTGGAGCCGCTTCAAGAATATGTACAGGCCGAAGAATTAATCTTAAAAGAAGAGTATTCAGCCGCGGAACAAATTTTGGTGCGCTTGAGAGAACGCTTCTTTGAAAAGGTTCTACAAAAAGATACCACCTCGGAGATGTTTCAATATGTGACGATGGCCCTCATGCGGTGCCGACAATCCTCGGAGCAATTTCCTCCTCGAGATGTCGAAGCCTTACATCGAATTTTAATGATCGCTCCGGATCAACAAAACGTGGTTCTTCTCGCGGCTATTTTTGCGATTGCGGACTTAGAATATGGAGAGGCAAATCATTATTTAGATACCCTTTTGAAACTCAATAATCCAGAAGTGCTATTACTTTCGGGATTGGTACGGTATTTGAATAAAAAATATATGAAGGCCTTAGAGTCGATCTCCAAGCTCCAAGAGGAAAAAGCTCAATTTTTAAGAGCTCGTATCTTTGTTGCATTAAAACAGTTTGATTCCGCTCACTCCCTTTACGAATCCTTACTAAAACAACAAGAAGATCCGATCACTTTATATTATTTTAGTGGTCTGTTGGCCCAAATGGGAGAGTATTCACAAGCACTCGAATTCTTAAAAAAATGTGCACAATTACTCCCGAAAGATCCTCGACCGATTTTGATTTCTGGAAATATCCATGCGTTTGAGAGAAGATATGCCGAAGCCGAACAATGCTATCAACAGGCGATGGCGCTTGGCGCCTCTACCTCTGCGTTGATCGGTCTTAGTAAAATGGCCTATCATCGACGAGAAGTTTCAGCCAGTTTGCAATATATTGAAGAAGCGTTAAAAAAAGAACCCACTCATTTTGAAGCGCTCATCTGTCGTGGCAATTTGCAAGAAATTCAAGGGACTCCAGAAAAAGCCATGACTTCTTATACGCAGGCCATTACTCAAAATCCAGATACAGAAGGGATGGGACTCCTTCAAATTGGCTTACTTTCCTTGAAATTAGGGAACAAGGAAAAATCCAGAAAATATTTGGCAGAAACGTTTAAGCTAGGAAATCAAAACGTCGCCGGACTTGTTGCGTTGGGAATGTGCTACGCCGAACTCAAAGACTATATTTCCGCCCGAATGGTTTGGGAAGAACTCCACACAATTACTCAAAATCCAGAAGTCGCTCGAAATTTGGCCAATTTGAATTATCTCGTGGCTCGTATGGAAATTCGAAAAAGTCACTATTATCGCGCGATCCGGAGTTTACAACAATGCATGAAATATCGCGAGAACCGAGAAGGCGTTGAAAGTATTCTCTCCGAAGTATTTTTCCGGCTGGGAACACAAGAAATGTTTTACAACGATCCGGAAAAACAACGACCCCGCAAGTTTTTTAATTTTGCGGCTCAATTTCAGCCCAAAAATGCGTATATTCACTATTATTTGGGTCATGCCTTGCTTCAGATGGAAGAATTTAAAAAAGCACTTTCGTGTTTTCAAAGAGCCTACGAAATTAAACCGAAACCTCAATTTATTCGACAAATTTGTTTGGCCCGAATTCTTTTGCGTGATCCGGGATCGAAGCCATTGTTAATGGAACTTCCTGTGGATCCGGCATCGCCTTCAAATCTTTTTATTACGGCTTGGTTTGAAACCTGTTATTATCTCGCTTTTGAACAATGGGAAAAAGCCAGACATCTTTTGTTTTATATTCTCTCTCAACGAAAAGTGTTTGGGCTCTCCTTAAAAGAAATGCTCAAACTGCGAATTTTACTGATCCGCGTTTTATATCAATTAGAACAACAAAATGCTAAAACAGTGGTGGACTTTATTAAGGAAATGTTTACAGGCGACATCGCCAACTTAATGCAAGGCCTCTATTTGCTTCTGAATCAAGAATTTGATCAGGCTCAATCGACCTTGAGTTCACTCTACGAAAAAAATAAAAATGAGGAGTCTATAGAAGCCTATCGATACTTGTTTGCGATTTTGCTGACCAAGTGTAAACTCGAGGGAAAAGATTCGGAAGAAGTACTCTCCCAAGCTAAAACAGAACTCATTGAGGACCCGGAAGTTTTCAATTGGGAGCTCAAAGTGACCGCAGAGGGCGAAGATGTCTTACCCACGTACTCTTTGCTTCTGGATACCTTTCAAGAAAAAACGGCTTCTTCCGTCCCTTCAACAACCCGAGAAGAAGGCGAGACAAAAGGTTTGGAAGCTCCTTATCCCGGATTGCTCTCCAACGATGGTTTTATCCTCTTGAAGCAAGAACATTTAAAAATCGGGACCAATCCTTCTTGCGAGATTATTATTTCTGGAAAAGAACCCTTACTTTATGATTTTTCTTACTATAAAGAAGCCGGAAAATTTGCCTTGTCCGCTTCCAGAGAAGGCGAAGCGTTTTTGATTAATGATCGCTCTCGCCAGCGAGCTTATCTCAATCATCGGGATCGTATTACCCTCGCGGGTCGTAAATTTACGTTCTTGGAACAACGTGATCCCACCTTGGTTTATGGAGATGTTGCGTTTGGACTGGAAATGCAAGACGATTGGAAAACCTTTTTTACCGACCTGCGAAGTACCTCCCCAGAAGAGGATTTCTCCACTTTAGAGTTTAAAAACGTGTCCATTTCAAAGCTCTCTGCGGTCAATCGAGATGATTTCTCAATGCTGGAGTTTTATTTTGTCTAAAAAAGAGCCTTTTCGGCCTCCAGAGAAAAAAGAAGTGTTGAAAAATCTTTTTTTTTCAATGGTTCCCCTTTTTTTCTTTTTGTTGATTGATAGCTATTTTGGAGAAGAATATCTCCTTTATACGATTCTCTTGACAATTGTTGCCGGAGGAGGCGCATTTCTTTTTGAATGGATCATTCGAAAGCGTTTTGATTGGATCAACTTGGTTTCGACTTTTCTGATTGTGTTGACCGGAATGCTTTCGCTTCACTTTCAATCGAAATTTTTTTTGCTAATTAAACCCGCCGTGACGGAAGGATTCTTAGCGCTATTAATGATCGGTTCCCATTTTTTTGGAAAGCCTTTATTGTTAGCGATGAATCAAGAATTTCTTAAAACGGAACTTCCGAGAGAACTGGAAATTTTATTTGCTCGATTAAATTTGTCGCTGGGATTATCGATGTTTCCAACGCTCGCTATTACCATTTTTGCCGCCTGGAAAACCGCTAATAACGAAATGGGAAACCTTGGGTATGCAGGCTTAAAATATGGGCTCCAATATGGGGGAATGTTTTTAGTGATGTTTTGGGAGATCTTTCGCCTAAGACGTTGGGGGCTCCCAATCAAAGAACCCACAGGATTTTCGAAGCGTCCTTCGTCCATTTCTCCAACAATCGTTTCTCCGAATAACCCAGAGTTAAAAAAGGAAATAAAATGAAAGAAAGTACCGTAGGAAGGAATCTCTTCCTATTAATGATCCTCTTGGTCGCTGGATTTGCGGGATTATATTATTTTGATGTCGAAGTGGGACACTATATTGGGCGAGCGGTTAAAGCCTTAGTGAAGATGATTATCGGCTAATTTATTTAGATCCAAAATGAGAATGATCAGAAAGGTTATGTCCACAGGTACAAGTACCCGAAGGGATTTGCATCGTGGTACTCCCTTCTTTTACTTCGGATAACGGATTCACTGCAGTCATTTTTCGATCGCTCATTCGTTCTTTATAGCCAGAACAGCCACCCCCTTCTTTGGCGCAAGCGTTACATTCTCCTCCAAGCATTCCTGTCTGAAATAGGATAATCCCGACAAGAACAACTAATACAATAATCCCAACCAAGATTTTAACAAATTTCACAGTACCCTCCGTAGGTCAATTTGGAAATAAAAGTGGACGTATATTAAGATTTCTTTGAAACGGATTTTGCTTTTTTCTTCTTTTTTTTGTCATTCTCTGTTGAGGCAACTACTTTTTTCTTTTTCGTTTTTTCTTTGGGCCCTTTCGTCTCAGAGTCTTTTTTGATATCTACGGTATAACCAACGCCTCTTACGGTATGAATGAGCTGAGGCGAAAATCCTTCATCCATCTTTTTTCGTAAATAGCGTACATAAACATCAATGACATTGGTAAATACATCAAAACGTTGTTCCCAAACTTCCTCTGCAATCATATTTCGTGTGATGGCTTGCCCTCTACGACGAACTAAATATTCCAGAAGAGAAAGTTCTTTTAAAGTGAGATCAATAATTTGTTGATTACGTTTCACTTCTCGCTTGACCAAATCTATTTTTAAATCAGCAATTTCCAAAACCGTTTCAGACACGCGCCATTGATCTCGACGAAGAAGAGCTTGAACACGCGCCACGAATTCAGGGACTACAATCGGTTTAGACAAAAAATCATCGGCTCCTTCAGAAAAAGCTTGAACACGATCTTCAAGAGAATCTTTTTTACTGAGAATTACTATTGGTATTTTAATACCGGTATTTCTTAAATTTCGTAAAAGTTCTAAGGTATTCGTCTCTGGAAGAACGAGTTCTGAAATAATTAAATGATAAGATTGCGTGGTTGCCAGCATAAAACCTTCTTGCCCGGTATTCGCGATATCTATCGTCAGCGCTTCTATATTAAGGCTTTTTAAAATCGTATTCGCAATTTTTTTATCGCGATCAATTAACAGAAATTTCATCAGTTTGGGGCTCCAATTTTGGGTTAAGAAAAAAAATAATTCACAAATGAAATTTAATCTTATTCTCAATTAGATGATACAAAATTTCCATAAAAAAGATTATATGAAATTGTAACGAAAAAGGTTAGGGCGACTTTTGCTTTTTTAGGGCGCCCTCTTTCGAGAAATAGTGGGATTGATTATTCTTTATTTGGATTCAAGAATTTCCTGATAAATCCAGTAAGGGAACCTCATCGAGTAATTCAATTGCTTGGCTTGACTAAAATAACGCTCCTTATTTTCTGGATCCATCGTACTCAAAATGAGTAAGACTGGAATTTTTTGGGCCGGAAATAGCGGAAGCGCGAAAACGTCTTCTGGCGCTAATTTTATTTTTCCTAAAAAAGCATTGGCTAAAATTTGCTCTGAAAACGAGCCACTTTTTTGGAATTCTTCAATGACCGCTTGTAAAATTTTTCGTTCTAGGTCACTTTTTTGGCGAATTTGGCAAACGGCACCTAACAAGAGATAATCATCATAATGATTATCTTGCTCTGTTTGTAAATGTTCCCACGCTTCCTCTAATCGATCTTCTAATAAAGCCGTCTGAAAAAGGGCCCAAGGGACGTCTTTCATTTTTTTGAGTTCTTCCAGATATCCGGTATTGTTGTGATCTGCATAAATTTCGAGGGTTTTGAAATAGGTTTTCCAGTTTTCAAGAATTTCTGGAGTACAGCCAGAAAGTTTAGATAAATATTGAGTAAACTGGGCAACCACTTTAGAAATCTGAGTCCCTTGCCCTGAGTGTTTTAACACAAGAACTTCATCGGCAATCCATTCCCCGTTGTTAGGCGTTTTCACTTGCTTTTGGCGGAGATTCAGAAGTAATTCTACAAATTGATTGGATGCCATTAACGCTTCACGAATTAAACGATCACTATCCAGCGGACGAACATTTAATTTTTTTGCGGTTCGCGCTAAATCAAGCGCTCTAGAAAAATTGGCGGCTCCTAGTTCCTGGAGAGCCAAAACATAATAAGCTTCAGCCGAAGGATTTTTTTGCTGAATCGCTTTTTGATAGAGATCTTTTGCGGTATGAAATTCGGGGGTGATGGCTCCTAAAAGATAAAACAAATCGCCATTTTCTGGCTCCTTTTTGAGAAGTTCCTGATACTCTTGAATTAAGGCAATTTCTGGATGATTGAGAAGGATCAAATTTTGATAAACACGGTGCCATCCTACAAATATCGGGCGATGATCCAATTTTGGCTTCACAAAAGAAATCATTTCTTCTGGAGATAAAATGGCCGATAGCGCGTAAAGGTACGTGTCTTGATCCGGCATAAACGAAAGCTGTTTTTGAAAGTAATCTTTACGCATTTCCTGCTTGATGGTTTGGTCCCAGAGAAGAGGCAAATTTTCTTCAGGAGTCGCTTTCGAGAGGAGTTCAATGCGTGTTTTTTTGACGGTCGCCGTTTTGCTGGACAGCGAATAGGTTTCTGGAAAAACGGCAAATTCAAAATCTAATCCTTCAAATTTGTAAAAATCAGACCCTGTATAAATTTTATAAGGATTAACCATATTCGGATTTGGATTCACAGAATAAGTGGTTTCTTCTCGAATCAGGAGTGCGGTCTGATCTGGGTTGATAATGAAGGTATAATTGTTGAAAGGACGGCTCCAGAATGAAGTTTCGACCTGAACCGATTGTAGTGGAGTTTTTATTTCAGGGTCTTCGATCTGGAACTGAATAGTTCCCTCAGAGAGATAAATTTCTCGATAAGAGGTTGCAGAAAGAGGTAATTTTTGTCCGTTAATGAGAATCTGGTAGGGGCGATGGAGGCCGTTCACCAAAAAGAATTTACGATTGGAACCCGCATTGGAAGCGGAACTCAAAAAAGCAAAAATGATTAAGAGAAAAAGACCAAGGGAAATCAAGCCAGGAATCGAGGCCTTCCATTCACCTCGTTGGTAGGCGCGATTATTGGCCACAATCAGATGGGGCGCTTTTATTTTTTTATTCCGATCCGAGTGTTTCTCTGCGAGTTTTTGATATTGCGTCCATTCGCCTTTTAATCCGGCGTCAGAAGACACTTCAGGAAAGGCCCTTTTGCAATCATTCAGGACATCTAATGCGTCCTGATGTCGTCCCTGTGCTTGAAATCCTTCTACCAAAAGGAAAAGATATCCGATTTGGTCTAGTTTTTTTTCGATTAAAATTCGTTGTAAAACAGTTTTTGCCTCATCAGGACGATTTTGAAGTAAGAGGGCCCGTCCCAAAATATTTTGAATAGAGGGGGATGGAGTAATTCTTAAGGATTGACGATAAGCGGCTTCGGCTTTATCGAGCGCTCCAAATTTTTCGTATCCAGCGCCCAAGGTATCCAATAAGTCGACGTTCTGTGACATTTGTTTTTCAACGGTTTGCGCCAAATCTTCAAAAGATTTTTTATCTTGGTAGGACATCAAAAGACTTAACGTCATCGTTAAATTTTCTGGCGTTGGACTGCTCCGAAATTGAGTGAAGGCTTCTTCAATACTTTTTGCTTTATTTTGGTGCCACTCTTTTAGTTTAAGAACCCGATGCTGTTCACATCGAGAACATTGTTTTAAAATTCTTTTTTTTCCAAGCGGAAAAATAGGCACAAATACAATCACAAAATAGAGGGTTGTGTCATAAGAAGATAATTCGCAAAAAGCTTTACAAAATTCGCAAGAGCCCGCTTCTTTATAGATATTTCGTTTTCCCCAATACCAGGTTCCGATTCCATTCATGACATAGGGCATAAATCAACTCCTTTTTTTTTCGTCAAGTATTTTTGCATTATCTTATAAGTATTTTTCAGATTTTTCCAAGTCGAATTCGAAAAAAACAAAAAATTTGTGGAAACAACCAAGAGAAAGGATTTCAAATGCGTGTAGTTACCCAAAAAATAATGAATCAAGTTTTTGAAGTAACGGATGAATTGATGATGAGTCGAGAAACCATTGAAATTCCGTTGGGGATGGAAGGGGACGGTCAAATTCGGAAATTACCGAATGGCCGAATAGAGATTAGTTTGCCCGATCCAGAAAAATTAATACTCTTTTTAGCGTCACTAGAACATCAATTATCAAAATTTGTTTAAAAGTGGAAGGACAAGCGCTAAGTTCGTTTTTTCCAGAAATGAAAAAAGGACCAAAAGCGATGGGGACGGATCAATTTTTTAGCCATTTTGGTAATTTTCGGGTTTTTGGGATCAAGGAGCCTCGCCCGTTGAATACATTGGGAGGCTTGCTCTTTTTCGTCGGTCAGAAAAAGAATATCGGCCAAATGGGTCATATACGTGGCATTTTGAGGATTTAATTGAAGCGAGGAACGATAGAATTTCTTAGCTTCTTCCAACTTTCCAAGGATTTGATATTCGGTCGCGATATCATAAGCAATCTCCGGAATATTATGGATATTGTTCCAAGCATTCAAAAAGAATTGGAGGGCTTTTTGATGCTCCTGACGACGATGATACATTTTTCCCAAGAGATAGCATCCCTGCCAAAAATAAGGCTCTTCCTGAATCCAAGACAAAAGGGTCTGTTCGGCGGCGTTCTCTTCTTGGGTTGTCAGTTCTTTCTGTATTTTCTCGAGTTCGGTTTCGAACTGAGTATTTTTAGCGATGAGTGCTTGCCACGCGGCAAACCCTTTTTCAACCCCGGAAGACGCTTTATCTCTCGCTAAGTGGGCCAGCAGTAACGCTTTCTTTTTTTCTCCAAGATGATTTAAAACTTGGGCTAAGGCAAGATAAGCATAGGAATCTTCTGGATTTTGTCGGAGGTATTCTTCTAAATAGAGAATTCCGGGTTCAAAATCCGGAAGTTTTTCAGAACCCGCTTGTTGAAAAATATTTTCATAATTTTTCCAGGGAACAGGGGTTTGCTTTAACCCTAATTCAAAAAAGACCCACATACAAGAAATATCACCCTTATCAAAATAAGCGTTCATCAAGTTTCCGAAAGCGGTATGATAACGAGGATCGGCCTTTAAGGTTTTTTTCCAATAGGCAATCGCCTCA
>CAZHAR010000058.1:0-34125 GCA_964530615.1 uncultured Planctomycetota bacterium
TAAAATCTTCAAGCGCGCCTGTGTAGTCTTGGATCTGTGTTTTGCTGTGTCCTCGTGATACATCAGGTTGGAGCTTAGCAACCTGAGAAAAAAAATAATTCAATAGTTCGCCACCATACTCGCTATGATGAACTTCAGTATGAAATTGGTGTCCCCAAATGGGGCGAGTGCGATGTTTTATGGCCGCAGTGATTCCATTGTGACTCCGCAAGAAGACGTCGAAGTCTTCTGGCGTGCGAACCACATGATCTGCATGGCTCATCCAGATGTTCCATTGATCCGGTAAATGGGGAATATTTTTTGTGGAGGCCCAGTGAACTTGCGCGCGTCCATATTCTCCAAGGGTTCCTTTTTCAACCTGCCCTCCAAAATATTTTCCCAAAATTTGCATTCCATAACAAATTCCTAAAATAGGGAGGCTCGCGTGCTGAAACAAAAAAGAATAATCCGTTGGATCTTCAAAAATGGATTGAGGACCCCCTGATAGAATAAGGACTTTAGGGAGGCTCTGCTCAGAGAAGCGTTTTTTAGTCTCTTCGAGAGTAATAATTTTACTGGAATAGCCGAGTTCACGAGTTTTTCGTGTAATAAGTTGGGTATATTGAGAGCCAAAATCAACAATCCAGATCGACGATAACTGCATCCAATTCTCCTGGAATTAAGGGGAATGATAATTCGGCGCTTCTTCCGTAATGATCACACTATGGGGATGATTTTCTTTTAAGGAAGCAGCGGAAATCGTGATAAAATGGGCCTTCGTATAAAGTTCAGAAAGATTTTTTGCTCCGACATATCCCATTCCTGAACGTAATCCACCCATCAGTTGATGGATATTTTGAGAGAGCGAACCTCGATACGGAACGCGTCCTTCGATGCCTTCTGGAACCAGTTTTGTCTTCTCTTCAACATGGGATTGCCCATAACGATCCTTGGAGCCCATTTTCATCGCGCCAATAGATCCCATGCCTCGATAGACTTTAAACGTGCGTCCCTGATAAAGAATAATTTCCCCCGGAGATTCATCGGTTCCCGCGAAGAGAGAGCCGACCATAATCGAATTGGCGCCAGCCGCGAGCGCTTTGACAATATCTCCGGAATATTTAATCCCTCCATCCGCGATAAACGGGATTCCGGCACGATGGCAAACGATTGCACATTCCATCACCGCGCTGAGTTGAGGAACGCCAATTCCCGCAATCACTCGAGTGGTGCAGATGGATCCGGGGCCGATACCGACTTTGATTCCATCGACACCCGCTTGAATTAAAGCGGTACAAGCATCCGCAGTCGCAACATTTCCGGCGACAATATCCAGTGTTGGAAAAGCGCTTTTGAGGGTCTTGATCATCTCGATCACTCCGCGAGAATGTCCATGCGCGGTATCGATGACAAGCGCATCGACCTTGGCTCGAACGAGAGATTCTGCTCTTTGAAATTCTTTTTCTCCAACTCCTAGCGCCGCCGCTACGCGTAAACGTCCAAAACCGTCTTTATTTGAAAGTGGGAAGGTTGAGGATTTTCCAAGATCTTTTAAGGTAATCAATCCCCAAAGTTTTCCGGTTTCGTCTACGACGGGCAGTTTTTCAATGCGGTGTTGATGAAGTAAATTTTTAGCGATTTCTGAAGAGACAGAGCCTACGGCGGTAATCAGCTTTTCTTTGGGGGTCATCACGTCTTTTACTTTTTGCTGAAGATTGTGGCGACTACGCATATCACGACTCGTCACAATACCCACCAGCGTGTGCTCGGAATCAACGACCGGAACTCCCGTAATGTTATGAGTTGAAGTTAATTCAAGAACCGCTTGTAACGTTGCATCTGGATGAATCGTGATCGGGTCTGAGATTACTCCTATTTCATAACGTTTGACTTTTTCGATTTCCATCGCTTGTTCGAGAGGGGACATATTTTTATGAATGACGCCGATTCCACCATTTTGGGCCATCACAATCGCCGTTAGGGCTTCAGTCACGGTATCCATCGCCGCGGAGACAATAGGAATATTTAAAGAAATATGGCGGGAAAATTGAGAATGAAGTTCGGTTTCGTGTGGCAAGACTTCCGAATATCCCGGACGTAAAAGAACATCATCATAGGTCAGCGCAATTTGGGTATCAAGTTTCATGGCCATTCCTCCGCAATACTTTATTCATATGATTTTTCAGCCTGATAATAATCCAAAATTTCTAGATGTACATTAAAAATATAAGCGATTAACGCCGTTCTTGTCCACATTCCGTTGCGTTCCTGTCTCCAATATTTCGCTCGCGGATCAGAATCAATCTGGACATCAATTTCGTCTCGCCTTGGAAAGGGGTGTAAAATGGCGGTATGCTTTTTTAAGAGAGGCAGATCGTCCATTTTTAATTTAAATTTAGAGGTATCAATAAGGCCCGATTCTCCGGAAAAGGTATCATGTTCGTCTTGAATACGAGTCATATAAATCGCGTCTGCTTCGGCAAGAACGTTTCGTAAGTTTTCGGTTTCTAGTTTATAAGAAACTTGATGCTGATCCAAAGAAGCCAGAATATCTTCTCTCATTTGGAAATTTTTTGGGGCCGTAAAAATGAGTTTTATATCATTAAAATTTTTTAGTAAATCGCTCAAAGAGCGTGCGGTACGACCTCGTTTTAAGTCCCCACACAACACAATCGTTTTTCCGTCTAATCCTCCCTGTTCTTCAAAAGAACGTTGTAAAGTATAAATATCGAGAATTCCTTGTGTCGGGTGCTGATCACTTCCAGATCCCCCATTCATTACCGGAACTGGACGTTTAGAAAAGGTATTTAAGAGCCAAGAGGCTCGCTCGGAAACATTTTGTGCTTGACTCCGGATGATGAGCAAATCCGTATAAGAAGAGAACGTTCGTAAACTGTCATCCATACTCTCGCCCTTCACTTCGGACGAGATTGTCGGATCTCGAATTTCTGAAGTCTTCATTCCCAGAAGATAACAAGCATTTTGAAACGAAAGAAACGTGCGAGAAGAGGGTTGGTTAAAATAAAGCATCGCTCGCTTATGTCCCAGAATCGTTTGTAAATAAATCAATCCTTCTTTCGTTTTCGCGATTTGACGCAAACTATTGGTAATTTTATAAACCATATCGAGTAAAGCTCGATCAAATTGTTGAGCATAAACTACATCAAATAAACGGCCTTCTCGCTTGAAAAAATTCATTTTTTCAGGGAGTGAGCGCTGATGGAAAATCGCAAATTGTTCATCTAAAAAATTCATCTTTCGGCCTCCTCTATCAAATTTTCTTCTAGATATCGTGTTCATTTCTGAAGTGGAGTCAAGAGGAAGAATCGAAATGAAGGATCAATTCATGAATTGCCCGTGTTTTGTTGCATTTTTGAACGAAAGATTTACAATTTCTCAAAAGTTTATGAAACAGAACCAATCGTTGTTTTCGCTGAAAATAACCTCTATGATAGCGTTGTCCTATGTGTGGAATTATTGGCGTTATTGGCCCCCTTTCTTCGTTAAATCCCTCGTGGGCCGCTTATGAAGTCTATAGTGCTTTATTAACACTACAACATCGAGGACAAGATGGCGCTGGCATTTTGTCCTATGACCCTTCCCTTCAAAAATTTTTTCACCAAAAAGATCTGGGCTTGGTGACCGAAGTGTTTAATCGAGAAAAAGTACAACACTTAAAAGGAAACTCCGCTATTGGTCATACTCGGTATGCAACCGCGGGATCGAATGAACGTGAAGATCTTCAACCTCTAGTCTCTGGATTCCCTTTCGGCGTCGGAATGATCCACAACGGAAATATTCTGAACTACCATTCTCTTGCTCAAGAACTTCAACAATCGTTTCAACAACAACTCTTGACGAGTAACGATTTAGAGATTCTTCTGAACTTGTGGTGCCATCATCTAATGACTTTAAGCCACGGAGGCGCCTTTCTGTTTGAACATGCCGTTGAGGCCGTGAAGAAAATTTTTGAAACCGTGATTGGTGCTTATTCGGTCATTGGTACCGTAGCCAACGCCGGACTTTTTGCTTTTCGCGATCCTCAAGGATTTCGTCCCCTTTTGTTGGGTAAAAAGAAATGGCCCGATTCGGATCGTTTCCAATATTGCTTCAGTTCTGAAACAGTCGCTCTGCAGTTTCTCGGCTATGATCTCGTCCGAAATCTTGCCCCCGGCGAGTTTGTCTTTATTCATCACGATGGAACGGTACAAAGTGTCATTGTCCCGGCCCCAAACACGAAAAAAGCACACTGTATGTTTGAATGGGTCTATTTTTCCGCGGCAGAGAGTTCGATAGAAAATAGCTCGGTGTACAGTGTTCGTTTAAAATTAGGACACTTGTTAGGAAAAAAAGCTAAAAAGGTACTGGCGCACTATTCGATCCATCCTGATATTGTCGTTCCCGTTCCTGATACGAGTCGACCCGCGGCCATTGCTCTTGCAGAAGAGCTAAAAATCCCATTTCGGGAAGCTCTCATTAAAAATCGATATATTTATCGAAGTTTTATTCTGAATTCTCAAGCAGAGCGCGAGCGTATTGTCGACTTAAAATTGAATCCGGTGAAAAGCGAAATTGAAGGGAAACATCTGCTTTTAGTCGATGATAGTATCGTTCGCGGAACCACCTCCAAAAGAATTATTGATTTATTAAAAAGAAATGGAGCGAAAAGCGTTACTCTTGCAAGTACTTGTCCTCCGATTCAATTTCCTTGTTATTACGGGATTGATTTTCCGACAGAAAAAGAATTAATCGCCAACGGAAAAAATGAACAAGAAATCGCCCACCTTATTGGCGCGGAACAAGTCATTTATCTCGATATTCAAGATCTCAAAACAGCGATTGGCCTCTCTGATTTATGTATGGCTTGTCTGGATAAAAAATATCCGACTTCTGTTGAAGAAGGGGCTTATTTCGGTCTTAAACGAAGAGGGACCCTTTGATGGAAATTTTAATGATTTTTGGAAGCACTTCCGATCATTCGGTATATCAAGGGCTTCAGGATACTCTTTCACAAAAACATGAGGTTCATTTTGAAATCATTTCCGCTCATCGAAATCCTGAGCGCCTCCAAGAGCGACTTGCTTGGAATGATTACGAACTTGTCATCGCGGGCGCAGGTCTAGCCGCGCATCTTCCCGGAGTGGCGGCTTCTCAAATCGAAAAGCCGGTTTTCGGAGTCGCTGTCGATTCTCAATTCGGAGGCATAGACGCCTTCCTTTCTATTTTACAGATGCCTTTCGGAGTTCCGGTCCTCACAAGCGCTCCGTCGGCCCACTTAGAAATTTCAGATTTTTTGAATTCATTGGAATCTCAACCCGATTTTTTTTTACAAAATCTTGCCGTCGTTGTTCCCTCGAAACTCGCTCAAAAAGAAGAGGTTCAAAACGAACTACACCGGTTAGAGCAACAAGCTCAGGAATGGAACATACCGCTAAAGCGCTTGGACGCTCCGATTCCCGGACAACCTGCAATTCTGTTTGTTTCTCAAATCGAAGAAGTGTGCCCCCATTCCTTCCATTTACACGTTCCGATCTTGATGTCCTCAGAAAAAAATCTTCCTGCAAAAGCCTTAGAAATCTTGCAGTGGGCAAAAACTGGAGGTCTCTGGGTCGGGGCCAATAACTCACGCAACGCCCTGCTGGCTTGGAAAAAACTTGCTAAAAACAAAGAAAATCGCTTTCCTTTGTTGCTTCGAGGCTCTGTAAAAAATATTCGCGGGAAACAAGGGAAATCGCCCTATCTCTTTGAATATTCAAATCGTTATTCGGTCTTCGATTGGGGACATATGCCCGATCAGATTTTAGGAAAAGGCAAGTCTTTAGCCTTTATGGGATGGATCTTTTTTAAACTTCTCGGAAATCCTGAATATTGGCGCCATTGGAAACCTGTCCCTTCTGTTCCTGAAACGCCTCTCTTGCAACGGTTCCGAAATACAGGGTGTCCGCATCATTCTCTCGGTTTGGTGACCCTTCATAATGAGCCTCTTTCCGCAGACGAATTTTCCGAAATTTTGGCCGTTCAACCCGTAGCGGTCTTACGTCCGATAGCGAAAACGCAACAGAATACGCTACAGTGGAATTATTCAGCTTACCAACAGAAACCGGTGTCTTGCCTAGTTCCCTTAGAAGTTATTTTCCGTTTTGCCGTTCCACCCGGAAGTTCGCTGGTATCCAGAGCGAATGAGATGTCGTATTGTCGTGATATCGGCCTAACAAAAATTCCACAAGAAAATGATATTTTTGCGATTCCTGTCGTTGAATTCTCGACCAAATTGGAAAGTGAAGATCGCTATATTACTTATTCTGAAGCAAAATCGATCTCTGGAATGAACGAAAACGAATTTCAACAACTCCGAGAATACGTTCTGCTCTTGGCTTTACGATTAAAAGATTTTTTTCGGGAAGTCGAAATGGATCTCCTCGACGGAAAGTTCGAGTTTGCCTTCGTTTCCGGAGCCTCCTCTCAACAGCGTGATTTTATGCTGGTAGATTCGATTGGCCCTGATGAATTGCGTTTGACCTATCGAGGTCAGCAACTCTCAAAAGAAAAATTACGAACTTTTTATCGGAAGACTTCCTGGTATGACGGGGTGGTCAAGTCCAAAAAAATGGCGCAGGAACGTGGAGAAAAGAACTGGAAACGGATCTGTCGAGAAGAGCTGAATTTGCTTCCACCTCCGCTGGATCCAAAACTGAAGGAATCCGTTGAAATGATGTATCAGGCTCTCGCGAATACGCTAAGTCTGCATTTCACGAAGAAAAATATTTTCCCGCAAGCTTGGTCCCTAGAGGAAGTCATTCAAAGGCAAATACTATGAAGATTTTGTTACTGGGTAGTGGGGGCCGTGAACACGCGTTAGCCTGGAAAATGAGTCAGTCACCGCTCGTTGAAACGATTTATGTTTTACCGGGAAACGAAGGAATGACGCAAACTCCGAAAGTCTGTTGCATTATTGACGGAGATTTTAATAATCATTTTTTGGCCGCTATCGCGGAACAATACGCGATTGATTTAATTGTGGTGGGCCCCGAAAAACCGCTAGCAAACGGGGTAGTCGAATCACTCTCTGCGGAAGGGTTTAATATTTTTGGCCCCTCGTCTTCTGCCGCGCAACTCGAATCCTCTAAAGTCTTTGCTAAATATTTTATGCAAAAACACTTGATTCCAACCGCACCGTTTTTCGTATTTGAAGATTATGAAACCGCTCGACAAAAACTTCAAGAATGGAACTATACAAAAGGAATCGTTCTTAAAGCCGATGGTTTGGCCTCTGGAAAAGGGGTGGTCGTCACTCACGAAAAAAGTGTTGCGGAAAAAACACTTTTTGATTTTATGAAAAATCCTCAGTGTAGCGTGAAAACCAATAAAATTTTGTTCGAAGAAAAACTCATTGGAAAAGAAGTCTCGGCCTTCGCGTTATGTGATGGCGAAAACTTCGTTCCGCTCGGTTATATTTGTGATTACAAACGCCTACAAGATGGAGATCTGGGACCTAATACGGGTGGAATGGGTGGATATGCGCCTCAAGATTGGCCCTCGGAGTCTTGCAAAAAATTTGTGAATGATCAGATTTTTTCGGTGGTGTTGCGTGGAATGCAACAGCAAGGAACTCCGTTTCGGGGCATTCTTTACGCGGGCCTGATGATTCATGACGAAAAAATATCTGTGTTAGAATTTAATGTTCGTTTCGGAGATCCAGAGGCACAGATTTTGCTCCCCTTAATCGAAACCGATTTGGTTCCGTATTTTCAGAAGATCGCGGAAGGCGGAAAAATCACCTCCCTCGAAAAAATTCGCTTGAGAAAAGAAACCGCCGTTCATGTGGTGCTGACCTCGGAAGGATATGCGGCAATCGATGAAACTCCGATGCGTCTTGGAGAAACGATTTCTCTCCCTCAAACCACTCCCGAATCTCCGATCATTTTTTTTGCGGGGGTCCAACGCAACACTTCTGGAAATCTTGTCAATAGCGGGGGGCGCGTTCTGGGTGTCACGGCGCTTGGCAATTCTCTCGAAAGTGCCCGTAAAAAGGTCTATCCATTTATCCAGCAGATCCACTTTCGTGGAGTTCACTGGAGAAAAGATATTGCCCAATGAATAATACGATTCGTGTCGAAATTCAGTCTCTCTTTCCTAATCCTTCTCTCTTAAAGATTTGTCAAGAATCTCAGGAATATCTTTCTGTTGCATTAAAAGATTTAAAGCGGATTGAATTTTTTCAAATCAAAACAGAGTACCCTCTCCCTTCGGGTTTTCAAGAAATTTTTTACGATCCGATTACGCAACAGATTCATTTGAGTGCCTTCCATTATGATACTTCAGAGTACCCCGCGACGTATTTTGTTGAAATTTCTTATCGACCCGGTGTTACCGACAATCCGGCCAATACCGCAAAAGAGGCGCTAAAACTTCTTCCTCTAAACGCAACGACCGCGATCGGTTCAACCGCAAGCGGTTTTTTATATTTACTCTATGGAGATCTTTCGTTTCGTGCCGTCGAGCGAATCGCTCGCGAATTTTTAGCCAACGAACTCCTCCAAACCATTAAAATTTTTTCACGAGATGAATTTTATCAAAGAGATCGATTTCACGAGGCCCAGATCCCAGAGGTCACGCTTCGACATTCCTTGAAGGCTCAAGAAGTGCCCCTGAATATCACGAATTCGGAACTTTTAGAACTTAGCAAATCTCGGTGTTTGGCCCTCAGTTTGGAAGAAATGCAACATATTCAAAAATATTTTCAACAACCCGAGATTCAAGCTTTTCGCGCACAGAAAAAACTTCCTCGCTGGCCTACGGATGTAGAAATAGAAATTTTGGCTCAAACCTGGAGCGAACATTGTAAACACAAAATATTTGCTAGTACGATTGTCTATCAGGAAAAAAATCTCCCTCCGGGTTCGCCTTCCATCCAAGAGAAAACTATTGAGAGTTTGTATCAGACTTTTATTAAATCGGCCACACGGGAAATTCAGCAATCACGAAAACTCGATTGGCTCATTTCTGTTTTTAGCGATAATGCCGGAATCGTTCGCTTTGATGCCCATATGGATCTCTGTATTAAAGTCGAAACCCATAATAGCCCCTCTGCCCTTGATCCGTATGGTGGCGCTTTAACTGGGATTCTTGGGGTCAATCGTGATATCTTAGGGTGTGGACAAGGAGCTCGTCCCATCGCGAATACCGATATCTTTTGTTTCGCGCCTCCGTTCTGGAAAAATACAGAATCGTTCCTTCCTCCCGGGTTAAAACATCCTCGAAGAATTTTGGAAGGCGTTCATCGTGGAGTGGAAGACGGTGGAAATAAAAGTGGCATTCCCACGGTGAATGGCGCAATTTTTTTTGACACGGATTATGCCGGAAAACCGCTGGTCTTTGTGGGAACCGTGGGCGTTTTGCCCCAAAAATTACCCGATGGCAGGAAGTCTTCAGAAAAAACGATTACGATTCAGGATCGGGTTGTGATGGTAGGGGGCGCGATTGGTTGCGACGGGATTCACGGAGCCACGTTCAGTTCGATGGAACTCACTGAATCCGCACCCGCGACTGCTGTACAAATTGGGGACCCGCTCACACAAAAACGTCTTCTAGATTTTTTAATGGAAGCACGCGATCGTGGCTTATACTCAAGTATCACCGATAATGGGGCCGGAGGATTAAGCTCGAGTGTTGGAGAAATGGCTCTTTTCACTCATGGAGCCGTAATCGATTTAGAACGTTGTCCTGTTAAATATCCGGGGTTAAGCCCCTACGAGTTGATGATCAGCGAAAGTCAAGAGCGAATGACGCTTGCGGTTCCACCGGAAAAACTTTCCTCACTTCTCGAACTCGCTGAAAGACGAGGCGTTTTGGCGACCGCGATTGGTGAGTTTAATTCCAGTGGTTTTCTCTCTGTCTATTATCAAAATGAACTCACAGCGGAACTTCTTCTCGATTTCTTGCATCATTCTCTTCCCCCCCTGAAACTTCAAGCACTTTGGGACGGCCCACGTCAGAGGAATCTCTGGAACGCACCGACCTACAACAAAAAAAATCTCGCTCTCGAGCCGTATGAAAAAATATTAATGACGCTATTATCCTCTCCGAATATCGCTTCCAAGGAATCCCTTGTACGACACTATGATCATGAAGTTCAAGCCGCGACACGAATCAAACCCTTTTGTGGTACTACGGCGAGTGGGCCCTCCGATAGTGGCGTACTTTGGCTCTATCCTCACGGCGGGGAGCGCGCTAATGGGGTTGCGTTAGGATGTGGCTTCGCCCCACGAATTTCGTTGATTGATCCGTATTGGATGGCTCAATATGCGGTTGATGAAGCCGTTCGAAATGTATTTTCCAGTGGAGGGGATCCTGATTTTTGTTGTCTTCTCGATAATTTTTGCTGGCCCGATCCGATTGCCTCTGCTCAAAATAAAGAGGGAGATTATAAGCTCGGCCAACTGGTTCGCGCTTGCCAAGGTCTCTATGATATTTGCAAAAGCTATGGAATCCCTCTGGTGAGTGGAAAAGATAGTATGAAAAATGATTTTCGTGGAAAAAATCCTCAAGGCGAGAGCGTGACCCTGAGTATTCTTCCGACCTTGTTAATGAGCGCTATGGCAAAAGTTCACATTGAACATACGGTAACCACTGATTTTAAAGAAGCGGGAAATTTGATCTTTCTTTTAGGAAAGAATTCGACCGGTCTGGCAGGCTCTGAATTGCTGGAACACTATTCCTTTGACTGTACACTTTCGACGCTCCTTCCGAAAATTCACTTGAGCGAAAATTTGAAATGTTATCGATTACTGTTTAAAGCGATTCAAAAGAACTGGATCGCTTCTTGTCATGATATTTCTGATGGTGGATTGTTAGTGGCTCTCGCGGAGTCGATGATAGGAAGTCAGCAAGGCGCTGATTTTGACATAGAAACTGAGATTCCAGATAATTTTTTCTGGAACGAAGGACCCGGACGTTTTGTGGTGTCCATTCGTCCTGAATTCAAGAATCTGTTTCAAGAACATTTTGCGGAGATCGAAAACTGTTTTTTGGGGAGGGTGACCTCACGCTCAGAAATGAATGTTGCGTTAAAAGGAAAATTAAGTTTCCGCCTCTCTCTTGAGGAGCTAAGCACTTCATGGAAAAGAGGTCCCGTATGAACAACAATCATCCTCGTTTTTTGATTTTGTCGGGTGATGGAATTAATTGTGAACGAGAAACCTCAAAAGCCTTTGAACTTGCCGGGGCTTCGCCTGAGATTGTGCATATCAATGATCTACTTGCTCAGCCATCGGTATTGAAACAATTTCAGGGGATGGCGCTTCCGGGCGGGTTTTCATTCGGAGATGAATTAGGGTCAGGGCAAGTCTTAGCTCTAAAAATTCGTTATGGACTCTCAGAAGAATTTCAATCGTTTATCGCGGAAAAAAAGCCAATGATTGGAATCTGTAATGGATTTCAGGTTTTAGTAAAGTTAGGCCTACTTCCTGATCCAAATCATATGCGTACTGCCAGTCTGATGCAGAATAAAGAAGGATCGTTTATCAATTGTTGGGTTCCCCTGCGTAAAATCACGAATACAGTTTGTAAATGGACGCAAAAAATTTCAGATTCCCCTTTTGAACTCCCTATTCGTCATGGCGAAGGACGTATTGTCTTTCTCGCGTCCCAAGAAAACGTTATTTATGAACGTCTCCAAAAGCAAGGACAAATTCCGCTGATTTATGAAAAAAATGTGAATGGTTCTTTTCAAAGTATTGCGGCCCTCTGTGATCCAACAGGGTTAATCTTTGGACTGATGCCACATCCAGAAGCGTATGTGTTTGAAGCCACCTCTCGTCATTTTCGAACAGACGTGTTTCAAAAAGGCCCTGGACAGTTGATTTTTGAAAGCATTGTAAGTTATCTTCACGAATAATATCCGAAATTTCTTAGAGGAGAACAACATGGTGCAAAACTGGATCCCCATCAAACGCGCACTCATTAGCACCAGTGATAAATCGGGCCTAAAGGAAGTCGCGACCGAACTTCATCGCAGAGGGACTGAAATTATTTCTTCAGGAGGCACCGGAAAATATCTTGAATCCCAAGGAATTCCTTTTGTTCCCATTGAAAAAATAACCGGGAACCCGGAAGCGTTTCAGGGGCGAATGAAGACCTTAAGTTTTCAGGTGGCGAGTGCTTTATTGTTCCGTCGCGATTCCGAAGAAGATCGAAAACAGGCTCAAGAATTAGGAATCGAGCCGATTGATCTCGTTCTGTGTAATCTGTACCCCTTTGATCAAGTGGTCCGAAAAAAGGGAACCGAAGAGGAACTTATTGAAAATATTGATATTGGGGGTCCAACGATGATCCGAGCCGCCGCAAAAAATTTTGCTTCGGTTTGTGTGTGTACCCATCCGTCTCAATATACATTACTCATTACCTTGCTTCAAGCGCATCAAGGAGCCATTGACCTAGAAACTCGAAAACAGCTTGCGAAAGAAGCGTTTCGTCTTACGGCTTCGTATGACGCTCTCATCGCAAGTCAATTAGAATGCTTGTGGGGAGAAGAATTGCCATCGATCCATTTATCTCCATTACACGCGAGAATATTGCGTTACGGCGAAAATCCACATCAAAAAGGATGGGTTGTTGAAAACCCGATTTATCAAGGACTTGCGAGCGTTATTCCTTTGCAGGGCAAAGCGCTTTCTTATAATAATTTTCTCGATGCGGATATTGCGTTGCGTTGTACTCGTGAACTGTTGCGTTTAAAACAGACCGCTTTCCCTTATGCGGTGAGTGTGATTAAGCATTTGAATCCTTGTGGATCGGCGCTATCCAATCATCCTTTAAAAGCATTAGAGTTGGCGTGGAACGGGGATCCGATCAGTGCATTTGGAAGCATTCTTGGATTCGGTTTTGAAGTCGATGTCGAATGTGCGAAATGGCTCCATGAGCGATTTGTCGAAATCGTTTTAGCTCCTTCTTTTACGCCGGAAGCGAAAGAGGTCTTTAGCCACAAAAAAAATCTTCGATTAATTGAGATTTCACTGCATCAAGATTTTCCAGAATGGGTGGTTCGCTCCATTTCCGGTGGATGGGTGGTCCAGACTCCCGATATAGGTACGGATACGGATTTCCAATTAAAAACAATCCATCCTTTTCCTCAAGAACATCAATCGTTAGCTCAATTTGGAATCATTGTGGGAAAATATCTTCGAAGCAACGCGATTTTGTTGGTTCAGGAAACAAGCGAAGGAATGTGTGTCCTTGGGGCCGGAATGGGAAATCCGAACCGCCTCATCAGTTTAAAACAAGCGATTGAAAAAGCAAAAGAAAATGGAATCCAGTCCTTAGCCAAAGCGGTCTTAATTTCCGATGCTTTTTTTCCTTTTCCTGATAACATTAAAATTGCAGATCAGGCAGGCATTCGTTTTATTGTTCAACCCGGAGGAAGTGTCAAGGATTCAGAAATTATTCAGGCTTGTAATGAATCCGGGATTAGTATGGTTTTCACAGGGCGACGACATTTTATCCATTAACTACGAAAGGGAGGTTTTTATGCAACGTCCGATTTCCTACAAAGAAGCGGGTGTCGATATGGATCAAAAAGATGCTTTCGTGGAACGCATTAAAGAAATGGTAAAATCGACCTATGGCCCGGAAGTGGTTGAAGGCGTTGGAAATTTTGCGGCGCTGTATGAAATTTCAGAGGGTCGCTTTTTGGCTTCTGGAACGGATGGAGTGGGAACCAAATTAAAAGTGGCTCAACTCCTTGGAATTCACAATACTATCGGAATCGACTTAGTTGCGATGTGTGCGAATGATGTCCTCTGTACCGGAGCCCGAATGCTGTTTTTTCTCGATTATATTGCTTCTGGAAAGTTAGAGATCCCGACCCTCGAGAAAATTTTAGAAGGAATTGTAGAGGGCTGTAAACAAGCACAGTTAGCCCTTATTGGTGGAGAAACCGCCGAAATGCCGGGAATGTACATCGAAGGAGAATACGATCTTGCGGGTTTTGCGGTCGGAGAAGTCGACGCGTCACAACTCGTCTTGGGAAAAAAAGTGAAACCCGGGGACACCCTGATCGGTTTGGCCTCTTCAGGGATTCATTCCAATGGGTTTTCGCTGGTTCGCAAATTGATTTTACCGGAAGAAACGGATCTTTTAAAACAAGCGTTGGTTCCGACACGAATTTATTGCCGGCTGATTCATCGTCTTCTAAAAAAATCTCCAGAACTCATTCAAGGAATGGCGCACATTACAGGAGGCGGATTTTGGAACATTTGTCGTATCAATACAACGGTCGATTATGAAATTACAGGACTTCCCAGCTTGAAAGAAATTCCAGAAATTTTTACGGTATTAAAAGAACGCTCCCTTCTTCGGCCAAGCGAACTTTATCAAATTTTTAATATGGGCATTGGATTTGTGCTGAGTACAAATCAGCCTGAGCGACTCTCCCAGGAATTGAAGGACCTGAACGAAACGCACTGGATTATTGGAAAAATCGTTCCTGGCCAAGGAGATTTAAAAATATACCATCCCGCATTTTAGGATTTTTTTGTGAAAACAATTCTTTTGAAAAATGGACAAATTTTAAACGCAACAGGTGCTTTAGTTCCGCAAGATCTGTTGATCAGAGGGGAACAGATTGAGCAAATGGCTCCAGAAATTGAGGCCATCGCGGATGAAGTCATCGATCTTCAGAAAAAATTTATCTCTCCGGGTTTGATTGATATGCATGTCCATTTAAGGGAACCCGGCTTTGAAGAAAAAGAAACCTTAGAAACTGGAAGTAAAGCCGCCGCTCGTGGAGGTTTTACAACTATTGCTTGTATGCCAAATACTCGACCGCCCTTAGATCATCTTTCGTTAATTCAGGAACTCCTGAAAAAAGCGGAGCAACTTGCGATTACCCGAATTTTGCCCATTCCCGCGATGACGATGGGAATGAAAGGCGAAACTCTGACCGATTTTCGGGCATTCAAAAAAGCGGGCCTCCTCGGGGTGACGGATGATGGTTACGGAGTACAACATGAAGACGTGATGAGAGCGGCATTTTATTTGGCTCGTGAATGTTCTATTATATTAATGCAACATTGCGAATTCTGCGATTTGTCGAATGGAGGCGTTTTTCATGAGGGGCCTATCGCCCAATTAAAAGGAGTCAAAGGAATTTCCTCTGCCTCTGAATTTAAAATGATTGAACGGGATTTGGTGCTTGTTCGTGAAACCGGGGTCCATTATCATGTTTTACATGTGAGTACTGCGGAATCGGTGGCGCTCATCCGACAAGCCAAAAAAGAAGGACTCCCTGTGACCGCTGAAGTAACTCCACATCATCTTCTTTTATGTGATGAAGATATTCCCGGAGTGGATACCAACTTTAAGATGAACCCGCCACTCCGTTCCTATCAAGATCGTCTTACTGTCTTGCAAGGATTGAGAGATGGTACGATTGATATTATCGCCACCGATCATGCTCCTCATACAGAGTCAGAAAAAGAACGTAATGTTTACGAGGCTCCTTTTGGAATAGTTGGCTTAGAAACGGCCTTTCCTTTGCTCTATACGCATTTAGTTCTGAAAAAACTAATGAGTCTAAAAGAGTTATTGGCAAAAATAACAACCGCTCCAGCCCGAATTTTCAATCTTCCGTATGGGACCCTAGAACCCAAGGGTATTGCGGATATTACGGTGATTGATCTGGAGCAAGAACGTCCGGTCAATCCGAGAACATTCCTTTCTAAAAGCAAAAATACGCCGTTTCAAAGCTGGAGATTACGAGGATGGCCCGTAATGACCTTTCATCGAGGGCGAAAAGTTTGGGGATAAATTGGGAGGAAAAGATTATTGTCGCTCTCGATTTCGATCATACCGACGAAATGGATCGATTTGTCTCTCGCCTGAAAAAACAGATCCAGTATGTCAAAGTGGGAATGCAACTGTTTTATGCGGAAGGGCCTCCACTTGTAGCCAAATTGTTGGATCGTGGACTAAAGGTTTTTTTGGATCTGAAAATTCATGATATTCCGAACACAGCTTCAAAATCGGCGCTTCAGCTTGCGAAAATGGGGGTCCAGATGATCACAGTTCATGCTTCTGGAGGAATCGCCATGATACGAGCCGTTCACGAATCAGTACATTCTATTGAGGGTACACCTCCGAAAATTTTAGCGGTCACCCAATTAACCAGTATTTCTCCACAGATATTAAATGACGAATTGAAGGTTTCAGGAGACTTGTCCTCTCACGTATTGCATTTGGCTAAACTAGCGCAACACTCTGGAGCGGATGGTGTTATTGCTTCTGGACTGGAAGTATCTCTCTTACGTCAGCAACTTCCAGATCCTTTTTTGATTATCATTCCGGGAGTACGGATGAATCCTTTAGAAACGCAGGATCAAATTCGAGTCGTAACTCCAAAAGAAGCTTTTCGTTCTGGCGCAAATGCTATTGTAGTTGGACGGGAGTTAACAAAGTCCCCGAACCCCGAACTTTTTTTTGAACAATTAATGCAACATTTGGAAGCAATATGATTCAAGAAGAACTTGCGCGAAAATTATTAGAGATTCGAGCCTTTGTATTTCGACCGGAACAGTTTTTTACATGGACCTCCGGGATTCAATCTCCGGTTTATTGCGATAACCGTTTAATTCTTTCTTATCCGGACATTCGTAATTTAGTGGTCGAAGGTTTTTTGGAAAAAATGCAACAGCATTATCCTGAAGTGGATACGGTTGCTGGGGTAGCGACTGCCGGTATTCCGTATGCGGCAATGGTGGCCCAGAAAAAAAATCTTCCGATGGTTTATGTCAGAACTTCCGCAAAAGGGCATGGAAAAGAAAATAAAATTGAAGGATATCTTCCCGCGCATCATCGAGTCTTAATTTTTGAAGATCTGATTTCTTTGGGAGGAAGCTCTCTTAATGTGGCACAAACCTTAAGAGAAAATGGGAATACCGTTTTAGGGGTCTTAGCCATCTTTTCTTACGAACTTCCGCCCGCAGTGGAGAGCTTTCGAAAAGCGCAAGTGCCCTATTTTATTTTGACCCAATTTGAAACGCTCATTCAGGAAGCGATCCAATTGGGCACGCTTCGGGAGCAAGATCGGCAAATCATCGAAGACTGGCGAAAAACAATACGTTTAATTTAAATAAAAAAGTTCCGATAGAGAGGAAGTTATTTTTGTTTTTGGGCGGCCTCTTTTGCTTTTTGAATTTGATCAAGCAACCACTGTACTTCTTTTAAGTGAGGAAATCCGGGGGGCGCTAGTTTTTGAATTTTTAGCAAATCGGTTTCCGCTTGAAGGATATTTTTTTTCTGAAAAGAAAGCGAGGCCCTTTTAAAGAGCGTCTCTAGAAAAAAATCCAGCATATGCGGTCTTCCCGGGCTTGGAACATAGGCTTCAATCGAAGTAATGGACTGATCCAAATTTCCTAGTTCCATCTGGATTACGCTTTGAAAAAAAATCGCATCCAAATTTTCAGGAGAGCGTTTTAGAAGCGTTTCATAATCTTTCAGCGCCAATAAATATTGTCCAAGAGCATGTTTTGAACGTCCTCTGTTCAAATAGGCAATTAAATGATCCGGCTTCAATTTAAGCACCACGTCATATTCCTGAATCGCTTCCGCAAATCGTTTGAGATCAAAAAGCAAATTTCCGCGAAGAAAATAAAAATCTTCGGCTTCTGTTGGTTTGAGATCGATGCCTTGTTGATAATCGATCAGAGCCCCTTCCCAATCTTCAAGAGAGCGTTTGATATTTCCTCGTCTCAGATACGCCAGTGCCATTTTAGGGGATAATCGAATGACTTCATTAAAATCATGGAGAGCTCCCTGAAAGTCTCCGAAGACGCTCCGCAAATTTCCACGATTGAGATAGACTCCACTGGCTTGAGGATCAATAGACAGGGCGCAATTATAATCGCTTAAAGCATCACTCGCTTGTCCTAAAGTAGAATAAATGAGTCCACGTTGTTGATAGACATCTGCCGCTTGTGGATCAATTTTTAGGGCCGAGTTAGAGTCTTCTAGTGCTTTTTTCCATTGCTTTTGAAGAAGATATACTTGTGAACGATTAATGTAGTACGCAAAACAATCCGGGGACAACTGGAGTGCTTTTTCGTAATCCTCAAGCGCTCCCTCTAAATCTTCCAGTTGTACTTTAGTCAATGCGCGATGATTATAGGGTGAGGATTCTTGAGGATTTAATTCAATGGCCCTACTAAAATCGTCCAAGGCACGTCTGTAGTTTTGAGTAGTATAAAAAAGAAGTCCACGTTTATTATAAGCGTCACTGTCCGTTGGATTTTTTTTTAGGAACTCTTCGATAGAATCGAGAGATTCTTGCCAATTTCCTGAGATATAGGCTTTATAGGTGCTTAAGAGTTCATTTTCTTCATAGACCGGAAGCCCCTCTTTTTTGACCATTGGGAGCAATTTCCGCATATAAACTAAAGTGCGATCCCAAAATTGTCCATGATTCCCGATCTCAAGACGTAAATTTCCAATCGCTTCTGCCGCCTGAGTTATTTTGTTTTGGCTACTCGTTTGGATAACCGCGATCAAGTAATTAAGCTGATCCATAAGTCTGTTCTGGGGCGGAGTTTGTTTTAAGTCTGCTCCAACCTCTTGAATAATTTTGAACAGAATCGCATTCATTTTTTCACTTTCAAAGTGCCCCATACTCTTCACTATCGTTTCATAAAATTCCGAAAGATGTTGGGGGCGCTCTTTCTGGAGGAAGTATTCTCGGCTCTCTTCGAGAATTTGGAGCAATTCGTTCAAGATCAGAGGGGTCTGCATTTTGGTGATTCGAAAAATAGCTTCTTGATGAAACTCTTTTTTACGTCGGCCTTTTTTCAAAAAATGAATCCATTGCTGAAATTCTTCTTGAAATTGTTTTTCATTTTGTCGCTCGGAGGGTTCAATTTCTTCTAATTTCAGTTGAGACGATAACTCTGGGAAGTATTTCAAATTTTTTAAATCGCGTACAACATATTCTGCTAAAAGGTATTCTTGATGGCGACAGCTTAATCGGATCAGTTGGATCGCAATTTCACTTTTCTGTTGCTCTCCAGCAAAATTTTCAGGGATAAGAATCAACGCTTCATTCGCTTCGTTTAAGGCTTCAAGAAGGAGAGCGTTTTTCTTGGAAAAAGAATCTTCTCCTTGAAGTTCGTATCTCGCCATTTTCTTTTGTGCGGATTGAAGATGATTTTTGAAGCGGCTCTGAATCTGTTGCATTTCTTGCCAACGATAAAAGCTCCAGAGTAAAACGAAAAATAGTAAAAGAATAAAACAGATCCAGAACGAAAGACGATTTCGGCGATACCATTTGAAGGATCGTTCTTGAAAGGAGAAGGAACGAATAGAAATAGGCTCTCCCGCCAAAAAATGTCTTAGATCGTCTGCAAAAGCTTCTGCGCTTGAATAGCGATATTCTTGAGATTTTTCGAGGGCTTTTAGAAGAATGGAATCGAGATCGGGATGAATTTCTTTTTTCAAGGAGGAGGGCGGAAGCGGTTCTTCAAGACAAACTTTATAAACAAGTTCTGGAATTGTCGCACCATTTAATGGAAGTTGTTGCGTTAATGCTTCATAAAGACAAACGCCAACGGCATAGACATCGGTGGTTGATCTAAAAGAATCTGTTTGACCGCTAATTTGCTCTGGAGCCATATACGCGGGAGTCCCAAGAATTTCGCCACTTTTGGTTAGATTTAAAGAAGCCGACTGAAAATCTTTGGCCAGCCCAAAATCTCCGATTTTGGGTTCTCCGTCGGGAGTCATAAAAATATTCGCGGGCTTCAGATCGCGATGAATAATTCCTTCCGTATGTGCGTAATGCAACGCATTTAAAATCTTTTCAAAGACTTGAATCTTTTCTTGAATTTCGTGAGGTTGCAAAAAATAATCTTTTAGCGAACAGCCTTGAATGAGTTCCATAACAAAATAAAGTTTGCCCTTTTCTTCACCAAAGTCTACCACCTGAACAATATTTGGATGTTTTAATCGCGCGGTAATTCGAGCCTCTTGTTGAAAACGTATCCGATCTTGGGGCGTATCACTCCCTTGAGCTAGCATTAATTTCAACGCATATTCTTTCTGAAGCTGAGAATCTTTAACGTGATAGACAGCACCCATTGCACCTTGGCCCAATTTCTTCAGAATTTGATAATTTCCAAAACGTTGAATTTTTTGAGAATCCTGTTTCATTTTTTTTCTTTTAACTGCTTCTGAAGTTGACGTAATAATTCTTGAATACGGTTTTTTTGCTCCTGATTTCTTTCCGAAAGAGACTGTTCACAGAGTTGTAAATCCTGAATCGCCTTGTCAATTTTTTCCGCTTTTATATGAATCATACAACGCTTTAGTAATAAATCATAAAGGTTTTCTTCGATGCGTTTTTCCTTTTCAAACCGCAAGGAAAGGGAATAACAGCTAATCGCTGAATCCCAATTTTCCTCTTTTTTAAAAATATCTCCTTGGATCATACACATCCGATGAATTTTATGTTGAACACTATTGGAACTTTCTCCAACTTCGTCCAATTGTCGAAGTTCAGAAAAATCTTCTTCTAGAATATCAAATTGAGCCGAAGCCAGCCGTTTTTCCAGACGATTTAACAGTAATTCTTTGTATATAAATATATAATATTCAGATAAATAGGGTTTTCCTTTGAGTAAGGATAACGCTTTTTTTAAGGAAGGAATTGCTAAATCCGCTTCATTCTGCTCAAGATAAATATCACTTAGTTTGAGCCACCCTTCTGAGGATTGAGGAGCTAATTTTAGATACTCCTGAAAATCTTTTATCGCGTCCTCAAAACGTTTTTGATGAGTGCGAAGGAGTCCTCTTTGAAAATAGACTTCCATAAAATTCGCTCGCTTCTGAAGCGCTTCTTGAAAACTGTTCAGCGCCGCCTCTTCTCGTCCATGATTAAAATGTAAGATCCCCTGCAAATAATGATCTTCTGCCGTTAATTCTGGAGAATAAATATCTTCTTCAAAGGCTTTTAACCATTGAAGTTGATCGGGATTTATTAATTTTTGATACGCCATAGCCGTTTCATTCCAGAATTTTTTAAAGTGTTGCATTTTTTTTCGCAATTGTTGTAGCTTCTCTGCATATTCAGAATTTTTAACGTTCCCTAAGGCTTGCATCAATTTGATCAAATACCCCATTTTCTCAATATTACTTTCTTCAGAAACGTTGATCTGTTGAAAACAGAGTTCTGTTAACGCAGGATACAAATCTTCCGCAGATTTTGGATGTTCTAGTCTTCCTAAAATTTCAACCATCGTTTGATAATAAAAATCTCGAATACTGCTTCTTTTTTTATGATCTGAAAAATACCGATTTCCCTCTTGCATAATTTTTAGGAGTTGTTGATAAATTTCGTCTTCGGGCATTTGAGAAATTTCAAAAATAGCTTCATCCAACTCACCGATTTCAAGAGATCCTTCAAGTATTTTTTGATTCCAAATTTTAAAACTCTCCAAATGTTGCGTTAATTTTTTTTCTTTTTCCTTTTGAATTTCTTGGAACAAAAGACGCGAATGTTTTGCTTTTGGAGAAGTGGCGGTCAAATGACGAGCAATATATTCTGCTAATCCATACTCTTGTAAATTGCATAGAAGTTGAATTATATTCGTTCCCAACTTCCAACGATTTTCTTCAATCTCTTGCATCGGCAAGATTTCAAAGGCTCTTTGAATAGAATCAAAAGCGAATAGAAGGTGCTCCAGTTGTTTTTTTAAGGATCCTTCCGAAACCTTCAATTGCTTCGCTTTTTCTTGCGATTCCAGCGATTTTTGTAATAAATCCAAGGCTTGTTGATTCCGCAATGATTGTTGACGATACGCCTGATATCCTAAAAAGCACAGGCCCAAGATCAGGATTACTGAAGCCATTTTCAGAACTTGTCTAGAGCGCCAGAGCCATTTTTTGAATCGCTCAAGGCGACTCGTTGCTTTAGCTTGAATCGGATATCCTTTTAAAAATCGCTCCAGATCGTCTCCCAATTTTTTCGCGGAACTGTATCGCCGTTTCTTTAATTTTTCCAGAGATTTTAAAATAATAGTGTCTATATCTTGGTGAATCTTCTTGTTCCGTTGTGACGGAGGAATTGGTTCTTCGGAAACAATTTTATAAAACAACTCGTGAATCGAATTCCCTTTAAATGGACATTGCCCCGTTAAAGTTTCATACAAACAAGCTCCAATCGAATAAATGTCGGAAGACGCGTCTAGATTCTGAGCCGATCCACAAACCTGTTCCGGAGACATATACGAAGGCGTTCCAAAAATTTCCCCGGCACGAGTCAATCCCTCACCTCCTCGATTCTCACGCCGATCCTTGGCAAGTCCGAAATCCCCAATTTTCGGCTCGCCCTCTGAGGTAATAAAAATATTAGAAGGTTTCAGATCGCGATGAATAATTCCACTCGTATGTGCATACTGAAGTGCTTGCAAAATTTTCTGAAAAAGTTTTAATCCCTGACGAACTGAAATTTCTTGTCGTTGGATCTTCTCCGAAAGCGTCTGGCCTTCAATATATTCCATACAAAAGAAATATTGTCCGTCTTCATATCCCGCTTGAATAATTTGCACAATGCCCGGATGCTTTAGTTTCGCCATTACTTGCGACTCTTGTAGAAATCGGGCGATGGTTTCTGAGGAAACTTCTTCTCCAGATCGAATCACTTTTAAAGCATAAATTTGTTTCAATTGAAGATGACGAACTCGATAGATAATCCCCATCCCCCCTTCAGCAATCTTTTCTAAAATCTCATACTTTCCCAAAAATGGAGGTGGCGTTTCGCTCTTTCCAAATAAATTCATGAAATTCACAAATTTGGAAACCCCGATCTTTAGACAGGGGAGGAAAATTTGATTCCTTTCTAGTTCGAGAGAAACAAACAGGACATTTTGAACTGTTGCTATCTTGATTAAACATAAGAGTAACCATCGACTGCCTGTAATTTTCGACAATATTTCCAACGGATCCCTTCAATCGTGGCCCCTTTCGTCTTGAGATTGAATGAGCCACTTTCACGAATCGCCACACGTCCAAAATAACGCCCTTTCCTTTTTCCCTTGAGAGATAACTTTCAATTTATAATCTAGAAGTTTTTATTGAATTCCCATTTTTTGGCGCATTAAGGCATCCTGGGTATTCACAATATCCAAATACTCTCCAGCAATCCATCTTTGTTCAATTGGCCAGAAATCATAACGTCTTTTTCCTTCTTTAACACCATTCGCTGCGATGGTAATCATCATTGCTTGCTGTTTTTGTTGGGTAGACAAACTACGTGGCATTGCGACCCAATCAATAACAGCATCAATAGGATTTCCATAAATATCCTTTTCGTAGGGTTCATAAAAGAACCGATCCTGAGTATCAAACGTTCGAGTAATCTGAGAATTCAATTTGTCTGTAACCGTGATATTTTTTTGGGGGCGATGAACTACCGCATAAAGAGTATAACCCTTATCATTAGCAGTGGTAACACTGGTAAGCAGATATTCCTCATAATTTTGAATGGCCTGTTCTTTTAATAAGGTATGAAAATAGTGAGTAGCCGTTTCCAACCTTGTAAAAACTCGATTGGTATTTCCATCAGATCCAACAAGATGAATATCCGTCTCATAAACAGAATCATAAGTATCTTCTAAAGTAATACTTGTTTGTGCCTGAATCAACGCATGATTTAACTCATGTACACCCGTAGAAATATAATAAGGTAGAGTTGAAATCCCCTCTAAAATCCCTGCGGCAATCTGAATAGGAGATAAAACTAAATGAGCTATTCCCTGAGCTGTTGATTGCGCACCGGGAATAATTGCACAAGAAGCAACAATAAACAGCAAACAGAATAAAATAAGAAACACACTCTTCATTATTTTCTCCTTTTAAAACAAAAATAGCCATCCAAATCAACCCAAAAAATTGGCGTTATTGCATAATTAAATTGCCTTGAAAAAAGGATTTACCTGAGTCGAATTTTTGGTACAAATTCGGAAGTAACAATACTCTCAGGAGAGTTTATAACGCTCCTTCTTCTAAACGATATCGTATCCGAAATTGGAAAGAATACAATAAAAGTCTAAAACCTTATTTTCGCTATTTATTTTTTTTCTTTGGAGCTACTCTTTATTTTAATTATAATAACTATGAATAGATATTCATTCTATCTATTACAAAAATTTTAAGTGGTACCCAAACCAAACAGAGCAGAAAAATTATCCGTCGAAAGGATTACTTTATGAAATGGTGGCTCATTTTCGTAAGTGTTCTTGTTTCTTCTCTCACTGCACAAATTTTTGATCCTGCTCGACTTCCTTCAGAATCCTTGGAAGTAAGGCTATTGGATAATTCTTTTCTTCAGTGAAGGTTAATCGGTGGATCGGTAGAGTTTCTACTAATTCAACAAGACGATTTGCGACTCCAAATTCCCTGGAATTATCTTACACCCAAAGAAATTTTTCGGCTTCGCTCGGTTTATCTTCCTCAAGAGAACGCCGACGCTTGGTTTCAACTAGGACAATTTTGCGTTGAGCATGAATTGAAAGCGGAAGCCAAACTTGCTCTCAAAAAAGCTCTTTTTAGAAATAATGCTCATCCAAAAGCTAAAGATTTATTGGCGATTCTGGAAGCAGAAGAAGCGAAGGAATTTGCCGAAGAGTCTACGGATCCTGAAAATAAACTCAGACCCCCCAAGAAAAAAAATCCTGAAAAACAGAATGAAGCCTCCCCCAAAGAAAATCCGGATCAAAAAACAAAAAAAATAGAAACATTGAATCTCTTTCTTACTGATGAAGTGACTCCACCCGTTCCTACTTCGCGTCCGGTTCAAGATCCGGAAGTCGATTCGAATTTGACTTCCGTAAAGAGTGACAAGCTCATCGGACTCTACAGACTTCCGTTTCACTATGGGAGCACCTACACTTGTACCGTTGGTAATATGGAAGGCTACCATAAAACCTACAATACTAATGCTTATGACTTCAGATGTATGGAAGGAACTCCGCTTTATGCTATTCGTGGAGGAACCGTGAGTTATCTCCTCGAAACCTCCACCAAAGGGGGGCCCTCTATCGACTTTGTGGAGTATTCCAATGAAGTCTGGATCGAGCATAACGATGGAACTACGGCTCGATATTGCCATTTAATTCCCTATGGAGTTTTAGTGGCTAAAGGGGAAACGGTTGTTCAGGGTGAATTGATTGCATTGTCAGGGAACACCGGCTTCAGTACGGGCCCACATCTTCATTTGGAAGTCAAAGAATCCCGATTTGAAACCCTAAAATTTGAATTCGCAGATGCCGGAGAGCCCCATAAAGGAACCTCCTGCAAATCTCAAAATGGTCCCAATATTTCTCGTAAAGAAAAAAAATGGCTCATGGAAACCTTGAAAGAAATTCGTGATTTGGCGATCCAAAATTCCTTCAAGGAGGTTTCCAAATTACTGAAGCAATTACAATTCTCGTTTCAGGCCACAGGATACGCGGAATGGCTCAAAAGAGAAGAAGATTCTTTAGGTCTTTTGGTCGATCAACAGCTAGGGTTTATTCGTACGCTTCCATCAGAAAGCGCTCAAAAAATCTTAAAATCATTTCAAGAAGATCTACGAGGCACTCCGTGGTTCAACCGAAGTCAAACAACGGATTCAGAACACCTCAAAAAATAAAGTCGCCTCGCTTTTAGTCGTCATCCGGAAGATTCGTTTGAAATTGAGCGCTAACGGGATAATGATCAGAGATCCGTTTAACTACGGCTTCATCCCGTTCTCCAAAATATTGATCCCAGTAACAAGGACGGGCCGTACCCTGAGTGACCCTGCTTTGAGTATGTTGTCTAATCATAATACGATCATAGGTCCAGTCGGTTTTGACCATCGTATCCATTTCATTCGTGATCAAGTTTATCCATCCGGGAAAAGTAGCTTTAAGCAGAGATTCATCAAAATAATCACCATCCGCGTTAAAATCGCCGAGTACAATAATATCTTTTTCTGATGAATTTGTAACCAAGGTATTAATGGATTCCGAGAGACTCTTTAATTCATAACCCGCTTCTTCCGGACGAATATGGATCACGACCATCGTAAAATCAAAGTTCCCACTCTTAAAAGAAGCCACAAATGGCTCTCGTTCAAAATCGTCATCCGGATCAGGAATCGTTCGACAATCTCCAAGATAACGAACTTTTTTCGAGTTCCAGATATAAACATATTGTTCTTTACTGGCGGTTCTTCCTAATCGAGGACCAATAATCCCTTCATAACAAGTCGATTCCCCTTCGTTGATTTTTTTCAAAAAAATTTCAAGATGATTTGGATCTTGGTTGCGAACTTCCTGAATGGCGATTAAATCGAATTGCCGTAAAATTTTCTTAATGATCTCCATTTGGGAAACATTTTCCAGTTTCGATTTTCCAAAAATCTGAATATTGAAGGAAGCGATCTGAATCGAAGAGGTTCCCGGAGGGGCAGGTTCTGGATGAACCGTCGAGGGATTCTCCTGATAGAAATAACAGACCGTTCCAGCCAGAAGAATCCCGACCGCTAAAAAGAGAAAATACCGAGAAATGCTTCGCGACGATGATTTTTTCGACTTTTTAGGACGCTCTTTTTTTTCGGGAAGCTCCTTCGTATTGCGAATTACTTTTTTTTCTGATTTTCGCAGGGGGCTCCCCGATGTTTTGGAAATCGTTTTTTTCATTTATTTTTTTCCAGAAACAACCGCAAAGGCCTTATCTAAAACACGAACGGCCTCGTCGATCTGGCTCTTGTTGATATTGAGTGCCGGAGCGATTCGCATCACGTTTCCGTAGAGGCCTCCTTTTCCAAAAAGCACTTTCTCTTTTTTGGTTTCTTCCATCAGTTGATTCAATTCGGTCGAAGCCGGTTCTTTTGTTTTTCGATCTCGAACCAGTTCTACGCCTTGCATCAACCCCATTCCGCGAACTTCGCCGATCAGTGGATATTTTTCTTTAAGCGCCTCTAATTTTTGGCGCAAATAATTTCCAACCGTTTCCGCGTTTTCAACTAATTTCTCCACTTGAATCACTTCAATAGTGGCGATAGAGGCCGCGCAAGAAACAGGGTTTCCACCAAAAGTTGACAGCGAAAGTCCGGTAAAAGAATTCGCAACTTCATCGGTGGCAATGGTGACACCCATCGGGCTTCCATTGGCGACGCCTTTGGCCATCGTCATAATATCCGGTTCAACCCCATAATGCTCAATTCCGAACATTTTCCCGCCCGTACGACCAAATCCTGTTTGAACTTCATCGCAAATAAAGAGACCCCCGTATTTACGAATAATCTCGACCGCGACTTTAAAGTATTCTTTCGGGGGGGTTACAAATCCACCGACACCTTGAATTGTTTCGGCAATAAATCCGGCAATCTTTCCAGTGGTGGTAGTTTGGATCAGTTCTTCAATATCTTTCGCGCATTCTAGGCCACATTTATCCGGGGTTGTGTTAAAAGGACAGCGATAGCAGTACGGACTATGCGCGTAGCGAATGTTGGGCAAGGAAGTGCCTCCACGTCGCCACGGGGCGTGAGCCGTCAGAGACATCGCTAACGCACTTCGTCCGGCATAAGAATGTCTCAACGCGATAATTTCTTCGCGTCCGGTATGAATCCTTGCGAGTAAAATAGCCGTTTCATCTGCTTCTGTTCCCGAGTTTGTAAAAAAGCTCTTTTTTAACTTACCCGGAGTAATTTCGGACATCAGTTTGGCGAGATCAACAATCTGGCGATTGGGATACAAAGTGGAGGTATGAACGAGTTCTTGAATCTGCTTTACCAGAGCGTTAGTGACGGTTGGATGACAATGACCCACGCTCACCGTAAGAATTCCACCAAAAAAATCTAGATATTTAGTTCCTTCTTCATCAAACAGGTAGTTCCCTTCTCCTTTTTTAAATACTATGGGTTCTTTGTAATAATTGAACACACAAGGGAAAAGGTATTCTTTTTGACGAGCCACCATTTCTTGAGAACTAGACATAAAAAATTCTGCCTTTCTTAACTTGCGGTCAAATCTTCATAAGAATCTGGACGACGATCACGAAAGAATTGCCAAACGTTTCGAACTTCTTTTATTTTATCGAGATTTAAATCCGCAACAATCAATTCTTCTTTATCGCGTGATCCTATCACTTCGAATTGTCCACGAGGATCACAAAAATAGCTCTGACCATAAAACTCGCCAATGTTCCATGGGGCCTCGGTTCCAACGCGATTAATAGCTCCCACAAAATAGCCATTCGCAACCGCATGGGCGGGTTGTTCTAATTTCCAAAGATATTCCGAAAGGCCAGCAACCGTTGCGGACGGGTTAAAAACGATTTCAGCGCCATTTAATCCTAGCGCACGCGCGCCTTCCGGGAAATGGCGATCATAGCAGATATAAACACCTACTTTGGCATAAGCGGTATCAAACACTAAGTAACCAGAGTTTCCGGGGCGGAAATAGAATTTTTCCCAAAAACCGGGATGACAATGTGGGATATGATGTTTACGATATTTTCCCAAATATTTTCCGTCGGCATCAATCACCGCGGCGGTATTGTAATAAACTCCGGCCTGCTGTTCTTCATACATCGGAACGACAATAACCATCTGATATTTTTTCGCGTATTCTTGCATTAATTGCGTGGTGGGACCCTCTGGAATACGTTCCACTAAATCGTACCATTTGATTTGCTGTTCGGCGCAAAAATAAGGGCCATAGAAAAGTTCCTGAAGGCAGAGAATTTGGACTTTTTGGGCACCCGCTTGATCGATAAATTTCAGATGCTTATCGATCATCGCTTTTTTTATTTCCGCCGTGGAGGTTTTTGACGGATCTTTTTCGTTTTTACATTGGATGAGTCCGCATTTGACCATACGCGTCATACTAGCGCTCCTTTAATTTAAGACGTTTTTGTTTAAATAATTTTCTGTTTTATCCAAGCCTGGATATGAGCTTCCGTAAACCCTAATTCTTTCAAAATTTCGATCCGATGCTCTCCTAAACGAGGAGGGGGAATTCGAGGAATCGAAAAATCATTGACCTTCACTGGATTTCCAATCAATCGAAAGAGAGGAAGACCCGGTGCGGAAAAATCTAAAATCATCTCGCGTTCGCTTCGTTCTTTTTCAGACAAGATTTGTCCAACGGTTTTGATCAAACCCACTGGAATTCCTTGTCCTTCAAAAAGGGCTACCCAATAGTCCGCAGATTCTTTCAAAAACATCGGAACCAGACGTTCCTGAAGGGCATGTCTATTTTGCACTCGATCTTTATTGGTCAAAAAGCGTGAATCTTGAGCCAAATCTTCTAAGGCGCAGATCTGGCAAAAAAGCTTCCAGAGTTTTTCGTTTGCAATGCAAACATTTACAGGTTGATCTTGTGTTTGATACGTTTCATAAGGAGTAATCGTCGGATGAGCATTTCCCTTGCGTTTCGGTTCTTGCCCGGCAATCAAGAAAATTCCGCCTTGATAGGTTAAAAGGGATAAGAGACCATCTAACATCGCAATATCCACTCGTTGTGGCTTATTGAGACGCTCTCGTTGTAATAGCGCCAACAAAATTCCTTCCACCGCATGAAGGCCGGAAACCACATCCGCAATGGAAATACCTACTTTAAAAGGAGTTCCGTGAACGTCTCCCGTTAAATCCATCAAACCCGATTCGCCCTGAACAATTAAATCGAAACTCGATTTATCGGTGAGAGAACCCGTATGTCCATACCCTGAAATAGAGCAATAAATAATTCGCGGGTTCAGTGCGCTCGCTTTTTCGTAATCAAATCCTAATTTTTTCAATATCCCCGGACGAAAATTTTCGACTAAAACATCACAACGTTGGATTAAACGCGTGAGAATTTCTTGTCCACTCGGGGATTTTAAGTCAAGTGTTAAACTACGTTTATTGCGATTGACGGCCATAAAATAAACGGCATCTTGTCCAAAAAAAGGAGGGCCCCATCCTCGAGTATCATCTCCTTTTTCGGGTTCTTCGATTTTAATGACTTCCGCACCCATATCTCCGAGTTTCATGGTACAAAAGGGCCCGGCAAGAATACGGGTCAAATCGAGAACTTTAATATGAGAGAGTGGACCGACTGTTTGCATAAGACCTCAATCAAAAGGTTCTTCAACTCTTATTATTTTTCGGGTTGATAGTCTACTTCAGAACCCTGAAGCGGATCCAAAAAACGCAGATATTTCATCACAGGAATCCAATGGTACCGTAAATTATAAAAAGAAAACACAGAAAAAAGGATCAGTACGATTCCAGTGATTTCTCCGATATTTCTACCCATCATTACAATCGGGGTGTCATCCCGAACTTGTTCGACTAAAAAGCGTAAGACTCCATAGCCGAAGCCCAAAAGGAAGATCATTTCTCCTTCTTTACGTCGGCGAGGGTACCACCAGGTAAGCGCCAAAAAAAGGAGAAAGCAGGCGACCGATTCGTAAAACTGTGCGGCGTGAACGACGTGAGCGGGCCAATCAGGGGAAATAATTTTAAGATCTCGCAAATGATGATCCCAGCAGAGGCTTCCTTTGGGGTAGATTACGCCAAGATAATAATTCCCGTTCGGTACTCCTCCAAAACAGCACCCATTCATAAAACAACCCGCCCGTGTAATTCCGATGGCGAAGGCGACTCCCGGAATGCACAGATCCGTCACACGAGCCAGAGGAAGGTTGTATTTGGCGATGACGAAACAAACGACAAAGGTAGCAAAAAAAAGACCTCCAAAAGAAACCATTCCCCCTTTCCAGATTTTGAAAAGACCGAAGGCATCCCCGGGAATGATATTTCCTTTGTCGTCTTTGAAGTATTTTGCGGGAGTGTGAGACTCCGCTAATTTTTTCAACCACGTTTCTGATGTTTCTCTAATAAAATAGGGGCTCACACGGTCTGATAAAGCGCGAAGATTTTTCAGGCGCAATTTTTGGGAACGGAAGAGTTCATCTTGAGCAAACGGAAGTGAAAATTGTTCACAAAAGCTTTTCCAGCCTTCTTCTGTAGTCACACCAATTTGAATGGGTTTCTGATCTTGGGTTTGAACGAGAATCCAATGGTCCGAAAAATAATGAGAATAGTGGATTCCCATATAGATCAAGCGGGAGGTAAACAACATACAACACGACATCAAGAACAACAAAAAAAATGCTTTTCGTTTAGTGCTAAAAAAATTCCGATAATGTTCTCGATTTGCGTAGGCAATGCCGGCCAATATCACCAGTACGATTAAGTCCGTCAAATGATGCTTCCCTTGAACACGCGATAAATATTCATGATGCTCTAGGAGTCCACGAATCAAGAGTGTAAGACCACAATAGAAAAAATAATCTAAATTTCGATAGGACGCTAAAAAAATAAGGACTCCTGCGAATCCACCCAAGATGGAAAATCCGCCGTCCTGAATGTTCATCATTTCCCAATTAAAGAAATAATGGTACTGAACGATATACCACAAACGGGCACCAATGATACCGGTAATCATTCCATAAATTCCTATATCGATCACAATTTCAGGGCGAACCTTGGTTAGTTTAGCGCGATAATAAGCGATCCACATAGCGCTCATAAAACCAAGCATAATCATAAAGCCATACGCAGGAACCTGAATGGGGCCGTACTGAAACAAAATAGATTTCATTAAAATTTTCTCCTATAGGCTTGAAGCACTGCGTCAATGATTTCTTTGAGTGGCTTTTGGGTATTTTGCGCTAATTTTTTACAATCTTCATATTCTGGAGTAAAAGTTTTAAGGCCCTCTGGCCCTTTTCCTACTTTGACACGAGCCGATCCGAACTCTGTTTCAACCTCAACCCAAGATCGTTCCAAAATATCTCTCTGAAGCCATTGCTTACGAATACCAAAGGTAGAAGTTTCGGCAAAGATAATGTGTTCCAAAGAGAGTTCGGTTTTTGCGGTGCATAAACAAGAAAGGAGGGTTCCTAGACGATTTTTTTTCATATAAATGGGAGTCATAAAAACATCCAAAGCGCCCTCTTGAAATAATTTTTCGCTGAGATATCCTAACCATTGCGGAGAGCAATCATCTAGGTTTGTTTCCAAGAGAGTGACCCGCTCTGAAGACGAGGTTTCTTGACAAAGACATCCTCGAAGTAGATTCGGCGCTTCTTCCATTTCTCGGCTTCCCGCTCCATAACCAATCTGTTGAAAAATTTGAGTTTCGTCAGGAAGAAATCGGGAACAGATCGTTTTTAAAATAGCGGCCCCTGTGGGTGTCGTTAATTCATAAGGAATCGTGGTGTTTTTTGTCGGAATTCCTTTCATCAGTTCACATACCGCGGGAACCGGAACGGGCATTGTTCCATGATCACACTTTACAAAACCGGTTCCTAAAGAAACTTCTTGCGAAGAAACATCTGTAATATTTAAAAGATGGAGCCCTAACATCGCTCCACAAATATCAACAATGGCATCTAAAGCGCCCACTTCATGAAAATGAATTTCTTCTGGAGTGGTCCCATGTACTTTAGCTTCGGCTTCCGCGAGAAAACGAAAACATTGGAGCGCACGAGATTGAACAGAAATGGGGAGGGCGCTATGGACTAGAATTTCTTCAATATCCGAGAGATGGCGTTCCTCATCTTGGGGCGGAACGATGACATTAATTTTAGTCCCTATAATTCCGTGATAAAGAACTTTTTTCTCTTCAAAGGTCACTTCAGAGAGATGGAGATCTTGAAGCATTGCTTCTAGTGCGGATACAGGAAGTCCCAGATCCACCAAAAGTCCAAGGAACATATCACCACTAATGCCAGCATAAGGAAATAAATGGAGCTTCATAAAAAAATCAAGAAATCCCTTCAAGAAAACCCACCAAATAAGTTTTGACTCAATATACTTCCATTTTTCAAGAATACAATTGTCGAAAAATAAAGTAACTGTTCAGGTCGCCTAATGTCCCCCGCTGGCGGGGGATCAAGGGGGTGGAGTCTTTAAGAATTGCTCTTCCACCCCCAAACCCCCGCCAGCGGGGGACAAAGACCACAAGCTTTTGTGGTTTGACCTAAATTGAAATCTACAGGTTGTACCTGAATAGTTACAAAATAAACCATTTTTTTTAACGCAACATTTTTCTTATAAGTGATTTAAACAAAATTTATTAACTTTTTTTTTATAATTTTACCAATTTTGTAACTAATTTTTAAAAATAAAGTTATAAAAAAGTGCCTTAAGTATTCATGCGAAGAATGCTTTATTTTTTTGTAGAATTCAGCATAATACTAAAAGGTAAGGCAGAGACAACATATAAAAAAAAGAACATTATTAAAACACAGGAAAAAAAATGGCAATCTTGAGAATTTTAGCAGATCATGTTTCTTTAACGGTAAAACATCAAGATGAATTAGAAAATAAAACTCCTGATGATTTACTTAAATTGATGGATGAAAATTTCGGGAAAAACCTTTTCGTCTTGGATTTATCTCAGATTGATGCTCTAAATTCTACAAGTGCCCTAAAAGCGCTTGCAATCACCAATATGACTCTGAAAAACTCAGGATTTTCCTTGAAGTTATTGCTTCTTCCTAAACATACTTCTTTTTTTGAAAATGCGGGCGCTTTTGCAAAGATGCTCCACTATGAAGTAGTCCAAAAATCTCCACATCAAGTTGATTCTTCAGAAGAATTTCAAAGTGAAGATATTTCTTCGATAAAAAATAAAATAAACAAAGAAGCCGCACAAACAGCTCAAGAAGAAGCCGCTAAAAAACTTGCTGAAGAAGAAGCCGCTCGCAAGGCTCAAGAAGAAGCCGCTAAGAAACTTGCTCAAGAAGAAGCCGCTCGCAAGGCTCAAGAAGAAGCCGCTAAGAAACTTGCTGAAAAAGAGGCTATCCGCAAATCTCAAGAAGAAGCCGCTAAGAAACTTGCCGAAGAAGACGCTATTCGCAAAGCTTCCGAAGAAGCTCTTAGGAAAGCAGAAGAAGAAGAAGCCATCCAAAAATCTCAAGAGGAAGCTATTCGCAAAGCCACCGAAGAAGAAGCTATTCGCAAGGCCTCCGAAGAAGCTCTTAAGAAAACCGAAGAAGAGACTACCGCTAAAAAACTTGCCGAAGAAGAAGCTATTCGCAAGGCTTCCGAAGAAACCGCTAAAAAACTTGCCGAAGAAGACGCTA
>CAZHAR010000059.1:0-30152 GCA_964530615.1 uncultured Planctomycetota bacterium
TATCAATGTCAAAGAAGATGTCCGAGGGGCCGATGTTTTTATTATTCAGCCGACTTGCCCTCCAGCAAATCATAATTTGATGGAACTTCTTATTTTTATTGATTGTATTCGTCGTGCTTCCGCGAAGCGAATTACTGCGGTTATTCCTTATTTTGGATATGCGCGACAAGATCGAAAAGATACGAGTCGAGTGCCGATTACCGCGAAGTTAGTGGCCAATATTTTGACACAAGCGGGGGCCAACCGCATTTTAACGGTGGATTTACATGCCGCGCAAATTCAAGGTTTTTTTGATATTCCTGTCGATCACTTATATGCCAAACCTATTTTATGTAAATATATCAAAAACATGAAATTAGAAAATTTTGTAGTGGTGGCTCCGGATATTGGAAGCTTAAAAATGGTTCGTTCGTATTCTAAGTTTTTGGATGCTCCGTTTGCGGTGGTAGACAAGCGACGGATTGATGCGAATCAAGTCACCGTAACGAATATCATCGGAGAAATTAAAGATAAAAACGTCATTTTAGTGGATGATATGATTTCGACAGGAACAACGATGGTGGAAGCGGCTCGGCTATGTAAAGAGCGGGGTTGTGCGGATGTGTATGTAGCGGCGACTCACGGAGTTTTTTCTGGACAATCGCTTCAGAAAATGAATGTTCCAGAAATTTCCCAAATTATTTTTACGGATACGATTCCGCCGAATTATTCTCAAATTGACAGTACCTTACAAAAAAAAGCGGTCATTTTATCGGTGGCCGAACTTTTAGCGAAGGCAATCCTGAATATTCATGATTCTCGTTCGGTTTCCTCCCTTTTTATTTAAGCTTTTCTGAAAGAAAAAATAAAAATTTCAGAAAATTTACTGGATTAAGACTTGATTCCCTGAGCAATTTTTTTTAAATTCTTTCTTCTTCTCTCCAAATTTTTCTTTTGTGTCTTCTCTGAAGAAGAACACCTCAAAAAATTTGAGGGCTTCTAAATATACAAACGCATTCAAGATCAACAAGGATTGAAACGAAAATCAGAGAGGATACAAAAAAGCGGGAACAAAGCTTCGCTTTCTTCAGAATTAAAGGAACAATAGAGTTTCCTATTTTTTGGGCGAGATGCCACAATAGGATTTAAAGGCTTCGGTTAGAAAGGCGTGATATGGAACTAATGGTTGAGACGCGGGATAAATTTGGTGGTGCTTCTTCAAAAAGATTACGAAGAGACAATAAAATTCCTGCAATAATTTATGGACAAGGAAAGCCCACAGAACATATAACAATTGGAGAAAAAGATTTTTTGAATTTTCTTCGTGGGCATGAACGTGTCGTGAAGATGAAACTTCCTAAATCGAGCCAAGTCGAAGAATTTCTGATTAAAGAAGTTCAGTATGATTTTTTGGGAGAACTCGTTGAGCATATCGATTTTATTCGATTTGACGCAAGCGCGAAAACGACGATAACGATTCCTCTAGAATTTGTGGGAAATCCAGAAGGCACCAAGCAAGGGGGTATTCTGGAAACAATGATTAAAGAACTTCATTTGGAAATTTCGCCCAAAGATGCGCCCGAATTTATTCGTATTCGTGTCATGCAAATGAAGCTGAATGATGTCTTGAAAATCAAAGATATTGAAATTCCTAAAGGATCTTCTTTGGTCGGCCATCGATTGGAAGACATTGTGGCTCAGGTCAAACAACCCGCACCTGAAAAAGAAGTGACCGAAATAACAGGCGTCACAATGCCAGAAGTCATCAAACGCAAGGAAGAAAAGGAAGAAGGAGAGGAAAACGAAAAAGAATAAATTGCTTCTGGGGCTTGGAAATCCAGGAAAAACCTATGAAAAAAACCTTCATAATATGGGGTTTATGGTACTAGATCATCTGGCTTCCTCGTGGCAGATTCGGTTTCAACCTGAAAATGCGATGAGTTTAGTCGCCAGAAAACGATTTTCGGAGCAAGAAATTCTCTTGGTCAAGCCTTTAACTTATATGAACTTAAGTGGAAACAGTTTGCGCTATTTTTTTTCGTCTTGGGAATGGGAAGAAAATTCCTCGTGGCAGGAATCGTTTCTTGTGGTTTGTGATGAAATGAGGCTTCCTTTGGGACGCATTCGATTTCGTCCCTCTGGAAGCGCTGGGGGCCATAATGGGTTAAAATCCATTGAAGCAGTTCTTGGGCAGGAGTATTCACGACTTCGGCTTGGGGTTGGAGATTCGGAAACGACCGATCTGGATTTAAAAGAACAGGTGCTAAGTGATTTTTCTCCACGTCAGCAACCTTTGTTAGAACAGGTGTTAGGAACAGCGAGAAACGCGGTACAAGATTGGATAGAACACGGAATACCCTTTTCGATGAATCTTTATAATGGTCGGAATATTATAGTTCCTCCTAATTCATCGATTAATTGATCTTCTTGAAAAAGAACTTTCCTTCTTTTAAGGAAATGTTCGAATTTTTTCTATGTCAGGGTGAAGAAAGGCGCCCTTCAAAACACTCAATAGTGTTTTGTAAACTGAAAGCTAGCTTGTTACGTGAGTACGAAGCCATGTTTTTGATCAATACCTCTTCTCTACGAGAAGAAGGGGAACAGATCCAAAAAGTAAAAAACCTGATTGAAAAACATCATATTGAAATTTTATCCTGTATCAAATGGGATGAGCGTAAGCTTTATTATGAAATTAAGGGACAAAAAAGAGCGGCTTATATTTTAGCTTTTCTTAAATCAGATCCCCCCGTTATTAATAAACTTTATCGAGATTGCCAATTAACCGATTATGTTTTACGAACGCTGATTAGCGTACGTGATCTTTCCGTCGAAACTTTAGAGGATAAAGCCCTCGAAGACAAAGCGCTTCAGGATAAACCCGAAGCGACCGTTACCACTGAAGTTTCCTCAGAAGAAAAACCTACTAAAGTAGAATAAAATCGGTCTTCTCAGACAAATTCGATAAATTCGCTTTTATTTTTCAAGGATAGAAAGGAAAACCCAATCGAAGGACATTGAAAAAAATGTCCAAAGATTGTGACGATTTTGCTATGGATGAACGAAATGTACGTGAAAGACGACCGAGTCGCGGAGGCCGATTTTCTGACGACTACCACAATCGAGATCGTGGCGGAGATCGTGGCGGAGATCGTGGTGTAGATCGGATCGAGCGAGAACCTTCTTCTGGACTAGTAGCAGACGCTTCAGGGAAGAAAAAAAGACGCTATAAACGATTTAGCGATCGGCGGCGTTGTCGATTTTGCCGTGAGAATATGGGTAAAATCGATTATAAAGATATAATGACTTTAAAAAAATTGTGTACCAGTCAAGGAAAGCTTTATTCTCGGAAACGTTCGGGAAATTGCTCCTATCATCAACGTGCTGCGAAGACGGCGATCAAAAGAGCCCGCTTTCTTGCGCTGATGCCTTATATGGGATCAATTTAATGGAAGGAATACCCCTTTATGGTTAAGCCACCGAAACGAGAAACCAAACAATCGGTCGTATTACTGGAAAATTTTCAAAAAGTCGGACGCCGCGGAGAAGTAGTTCGAGTCACACGCGGATATGCCCGAAATTATTTGATTCCTTTTGGAAAAGCGATGGAAGTGACGAATGATAACCTCTATCGTATTGAATTTGAGAAAAAACGTTGGTTCCAACAGGAAGTTAAAATAAAAGAAGAGTTGCAGGAGTTGGCAAAAAAAATAAAGAAAACTTCTATTAGACTCGAAATGAATGCCAATGAAGCTGGCCATTTATTTGGATCTGTCAATGAGAATATGATTTCGGAAGCATTTTTAGCGAAAGGCTTAAATGTGAATCCTAAAACAATCGATTTGGCGGAAGTGAAGAAAGAATTGGGTGTTTATGAAATTCAGATTAAGCTCCATCCAGAAGTGATCGCCACTACAAAAATTCATGTGGTCGCTCCTAAATCTGAAGGAGAAGTTTCCGCAACACGAACAGAAAATTAAACCCCTTTTCTGCTCATTCCTCGTTGTTTTAACTGATGAAACATAAGCTTTTTTTCTTTTCCTAGAAAGATAGCTTGTGTTTTTTTGTCCTCAGATCTGGCAAAACTATTCGATATCGCTTCGAATCGGATGCTCTTTCAGTATTCACAGAAAGGGTTCTGGATGAAATTTCATCAAATTCCTCCTCAAAATCTTAATGCGGAACTCGCTGTTCTTTCCTCGATGGTTAAAGAAAACACCATTTTGGCTCAAGTCGCCACCCTCTTAAGTAAAAATGATTTCTACTTTGAACCTCATCAAATCCTATTTGAACTTGTTTTAGAGCTTTATGAGAAAAACCGAGCCGTAGATCTTCTCATCCTCCACGAAGAAATTGAAAAGCGTGGCTATCTAGAAAAAATTGGCGGAATGGAATGTTTGCTCCGTCTGGACGATATGGTTCCTTCTGCAGTGAACGTGGAAGCCTATAGTGCTATCGTCAAAGATAAATCCATTCTCCGCCATCTCATTCGAGCTACGGACGAAATTCAAAAACTCTGCTTTGAACATGTTGCCGAAGATACGCCAGAACTCATGGATCGCGCGGAACGCATGATTTTTGAAGTCACTCAAAAACGAGAAAGTTCCGAAAGTATTCGACTCGGCGAGGTTCTTAAAACCACGTTTAGTCAACTCGAATCGTTAAGTGATCGTTCTGGACGTTTGACAGGACTTTCGACCGGATTTCACGAATTAGATGACTTTACTTGCGGTTTTCAGAGTTCCGATTTGTTGATTTTGGCCGCTCGTCCGAGTATGGGCAAAACTAGTCTCGCGCTCAATATTATTGAATATATCGCGTGTGAAACCCGTATGCCCGTCGCCTTCTTTTCGCTGGAAATGTCCAAATCCCAAGTCGCTCAAAATATGCTCTGTTCTCGCGCCCGAATTAATGCACATAAACTTCGCAGGGGACAACTCGATCCTCAAGATTGGCAACAACTTTCCGTAGGCGTTGGAGTTCTCTCTGAAGCTCCTATTTTTATCGATGATACGCCCGGACTTTCCATTATGTCACTTCGAGGAAAAGCTCGAAGACTCAAATCTCAACATGATATTCGGCTCATTGTTGTGGATTATTTGCAATTGTTGGAAGTGTCTCAATCCACAAATCGCAATTCCGAAAACCGTCAAGCCGAAATTTCCCAAATTTCTCGCTCCTTAAAAGGAATTGCGCGCGAATTGAATGTTCCTGTCATAGCCCTTTCTCAACTCAATCGTTCAGTGGATCAAAGAGAGGGTCATAAACCCAGATTATCCGATCTCCGGGAATCTGGAGCCATTGAACAAGATGCAGATGTAATCATGTTTTTATTTCGTCCCGAATATTATAATCCCAAAGATGAAAGTTTGCGGAATAAAGCAGAATTAAATATTGCGAAGCAACGAAATGGCCCTGTGGGAGATCTTGAATTAGTCTTTATGAAGGAGTTTATGCGCTTTGAGAGTTCCGCTCATCAATTGGGTTAGTCTTCTCTTCAGTCTCTTTTGTCTCTTTGCCCAAGAAGAAACGGAAACAAAAGAGACTCCATTATTGATAAAAGAAATTCTCATTCGAGGGAATATCAATGTTTCAGATACTTTGATCCGATCTCAGATTGAAACCAAAATAAACACCCTTCTTCAAGAAGAGGTTTTGGATAAGGATATTCGTAAATTATATCAATTGGGGTATCTGTCTGATATTTCCGTTTTTCAAGAAGAAATGTCCGATAAAAATGGAATCCGTCTTATCTTTCAGGTCAAAGAAAATCGCATTATCTCAGAGTTGATTATTTCTGGAAATCAGGAAATATCGACATCTCAAATAAAAGATGTCCTGCAGAGTAAAGCCGGTCGAGATCAATTTTTTAGCGAATATTTAGTGATTCTTGATAAAGAGAACGCCCTCAATCTTTATCACGATGAAGGCTATCTATTCGCGGAAATCTCTCATCGTGTCGAACTGGTTGAAGATGGGGTTCGCCTGACTTTCGAGATTATTGAAGGCAACGAAGTCACCATCGACAGCATCCAATTTGAAGGGAACTATACCTTTTCCAAATCCGCGTTAATGGGGTATTTTTTTACTAAAGAGAATAGCTGGTTTTTCACGACCGGTCGTTATATCCAAAAAACCTTTGCGGAAGATTTGGTCATTCTTAAAAATTATTATCGATCGGAAGGCTTTATTGATGTTGAATGCTATTTAGGAGATGTCCAATTCAATGAAGCAAAAGATAAAATGACCTTAACCATCATTATAAACGAAGGTTTTGCGTATCGAGTTGATGCTTTAGAGATTACCGGAAACCAACTCTTTAAAACCCAGGAAATCAAAAATCGATTAAAGATTCTTCCTGAAAGCGTATTTAAATCTGGAGAAGTGGCAGAAGATCTTCAAAAAATCCGATTGATGTACGGCGAAAATGCTTATGCCGATATCGATATTGATTACAATGTTACTTTCCGAGAAGAGGGGAATTTGGTCGGCGTTTCTTATACCCTTAAAGAAAACCAAAAATCGTATCTCAATGAAGTCATTATCCGTGGAAACACTCAAACTCAAGACAAAGTGATCCGTCGTGAAATCGCGCTTGCCCCCGGAGCGGCTATGAATACTGCTGAACTTGAAGACGCAAGTCGACGGTTAAGAAATCTCAGATATTTTAATGAAGTCGAATTAAGCTACCAAAATAGTGAGACTCCCGGATCTAAAGACGCCATTTTTTCTGTCCAAGAAGGGAAAACAGGATCTTTTCGTATCGCCGCTGGCGTGACTTCCAATCAGGGTTTTGTCGGAAGTATCAGTCTGATCAAAAGAAATTTTGACCTTTTTGATGTTCCAGAATCTTGGGACGAATTTTTAGACGGAAGCGCTTTTACAGGAGGGGGCCAAACCTTAACGATGTCCTTTCAACCTTCCCGTGAAACCCTACTCTTCAATATCGCGTGGGAAAATCCCTACTTTTTAGATTATCCTTATGAATTAGGCACAAATTTCTTTCTCTCTCAAACAACCCGAGGTCGATACGATGAAAATCGTACGGGAACCAACATTTCTTTTGGGAAGCGATTCCGGCGCGATTTGGCTTTGGACCTCTCTTTACGATGGGAACTAGTCCAAATTGATGATCTGGATTTTGATGCCCCTTCCGATGCGTTTGATGTCGAAGGAGTCAATCGATTCGCCTCTCTTGCCCTTCGCTTCACTTGGGATAAACGAGATGAATTTATCTTGCCGAGTAAAGGATATATCTTGACCGCAGGCGCAGAATTGGCCACCCGAGCACTTGGAGGGGAATTCGATTTTATTAAATATAACGCCAGCTATACCCGGTATCTCACGCTTTATAAACAGCGAGATGGAGAAAAACATATCCTCAGCGCTGGAGGAAAATTAGGCTACGCAGAACCCTTTGGATCCGACGAAGAAGTGCCTATTTTTGAACGCTTCTATGCGGGAGGCCTAAACTCCGTTCGAGGATTTGAATATCGATCTATTGGTCCTAAAGAATTCGGAGAGCCTATCGGAGGCTCCGCAATGTATCTAGGATCGATAGAATATACCTTCCCTCTCTATGAACAATTTTTACGCGGGGTCCTTTTTCTCGATATTGGAAATATTTCTGAAACTGTTTATGCTGACGATTTTGCTGACTATCGAGCCTCCTATGGATTTGGTTTTTTGGTCAGCCTCCCGGCGATCTTGGGCCCAAGACCACTCGCGATTCATTTTGGGTTTCCTATTATTTATAATGAAGGGGACGAATTACGCGTATTTAGTTTTAGTGTTGGACGCAATTTTTAGACTCCGAATTGACTCATTTTAAAATCCTGAAGGAGATTTTTATGTTGGAAAAAAAAATGCCAAACTGGATTGTTTTTGTTCTCTTATTCCTCGCATTTGCCTGGTTCCAAAAACCTGTTGAAACGAACCCAGAAAAATTTCAAATTGGGGTCGTTAATATCAATAAAGCTTTTGAAGGATATTCTTTGACTGCCGAATTCGAAAAGCAATTGAACACGGATTTTGAAGAAAAAATGAAAATATTCCAGCAGATGAATAGCGATATTCAAAAACTTCAAGATGAATTGGAACTTCTTGAAAAAGGCTCTCAAAAATGGAAAGAAAAAAACAAAGAACTCCAGCAAAAAATCTTTAATGCCTCTTTTTTTGAAAAATGGGAAAAACAACAATTTAATGATAAACTACGCGACTTGACCGTTAAAATTTATAACGATATTTCTGAAGCTGTTGATCAATACGCCAAAGACAAAGGCTTTACCCTCATCTTAAAAATTGATGATGTAGATATAAAAAGTGAGAACCGCACCGAACTCAAATTAAAGATTAATGACCGAAAGGTTCTTTTCTATAAATCGAGTTACGATTTGACAGCGGACATTATTAAGCTATTAAATAAATAAGCGCTTCGGGAGCAATTTAAACTCTAAATTATTTACCGAAATCTTTTTTAGGAGTATGTAAAAATTACATACTCCTTTTTCTTTTCCCTAAAAAATAACGATTTTTCTATTGACAGGTGCAGGTAAATAATTCATAATCCGCGAAAATCGTTTTTTTTCTGCTTAAGAGGATTTTTCTTTGAACGTTCAACAAACTATCCAACAACCCGTCGAATTTCGAGGTACAGGACTTCATTCAGGTACTGAAGCCATTCTTCGCCTTTTTCCGAGTGGGGTGAATACAGGGATTTGGTTTGTCCGAAAAGATCGCGCGGGTTATCCTAAAGTTCGAGCCGATGTAATGTCGGTACAAGAAATTCAACGAAGAACGGCCATCGTTTCTGGCTCTGCAGAAATTCATACAGTAGAACATTTGATGGCCGCACTTTATGCGTGCGCCATTACGAACCTTCTCGTTGAAATCGAAGGAGACGAGGTTCCTGGGTTAGATGGAAGCGCTTTACCCTTTTATCTGGGAATTCAACAAGCAGGGATCGTGAAACAATCAGAAAAAGCCGTCGAATTTTGCTTAAAAGAACCTCTTACCTTAACCGAACGCAATGTTACCGTAGAAGCTTATCCTTGTGCAGATGGATTACGTTTGACGTATCAACTGCAATATCCTTATTCTTGGTTTGCGGATCAAGAATATTCAATACTCCTTACCCAAGAATCGTTTGCTCGTGAAATTGCCTCTGCGCGAACATTCGTTTTAGAACCGGAAGTTGAGTTATTAAAAAAAGCCGGATTGGGAAAAGGGGCCACGCTTCAAAATACCTTAGTTTTTAATGAACGAGGGATCATTCAAAACACTTTAAGATTTCCAGATGAATGTGTTCGTCATAAGATTCTGGATTTAATAGGGGATCTTTCTCTTTTGAATGTTCGACTCAAAGCCCATATTGTCGCCAAACGCTCTGGACATCAAGCCAATTTCAAGCTGGCTCTCAAAATTCGCGAAGTCATGAAGTCACTACAATTGGTCTCGTAGAGGATTCTATGTCAGAAAAATTTTCCTAGTTGTCTTAGATTCGGTATTTTTTACCAAAGTATTTTTTTAAATAAACCGATAATAAACCGATCAATAAATAAGTACGAAAAAAATAAACCTAAGGCATTTTTTTGAAGCGGAATATTCGACTTCTTTAACAAAATTCCGAAGACAAACCAACTGGGTAGTCCCCAAAAAAAATTTAAATCTTCAGGATAATTTAATTTAAAAGAAGTTTGAAGTTGAAAAAAAGGAGCTATGGATGATCGAGGTTCGAGATTGTTGTGGGATTCACCCGATGGCCTATGTTCACCCCAATGCAGAAATCGCATCTGGGGTTGAAATTGGACCGTTTTCCTACATAGGAGAACATGTCAAAATTAGCCAAGGATGCAAAATTCATAATAATGTCACCATTATTGGACATACCACTCTTGGAGAACACAACGAAGTGTTCCCTCATGCCGTTCTTGGTGGAGAACCCCAAGATCTCAAATTTAAAGGAGAGGTATCGTATCTCATTCTCGGAGATCGAAATAAAATCCGAGAAAATGTGACCATCCATTTAGGAACAGAAAGCGGTGGGAGCATTACTCAAATCGGAAGCGATAATCTTTTAATGGCTTGTTGTCACATCGCCCATGATTGTCAGTTAGGAAATCATATTGTAATGGCCAATAATGTTCTCTTAGGGGGTCATGTTGCCTTAGAAGATCAGGTAGTGATCGGCGGAGCCGCCGCATTACACCATTTTGTTTCTGTCGGGGAAATGGCCTTTATTGGTGGACTGACTCGTGTCGTTCAAGATGTCCCTCCTTATATGTTGATCGAAGGCAATCCCGCCCGCATCCGTTCCTTCAATAAAGTTGGACTCGAACGAAATGGGCTTACCCCAGAAGAAATCCTTTCGATCAAAAAAGCCTTTCGTCTTCTTTTCCATTCTGAACTCCCGCAACGTCAAGCAATGGAAAAAATTCTTGAAGAAGAAACCCCCACAACTCAAGTCAAATATTTGATGAACTTTCTTACCAAATCTACAACCGGAAAACTCGGGCGATCTAATGATACGACCAAAGTAAAACGAAAATCATGAAACGTATTCGTGTCGCTATTGTCGGAGTGGGAGTGATGGGCCAAACTCATGCCCACGTCTATCATAAGGAACTCTCCTCCGAAGTCGAATTGGTAGGAATTTGCGATACTAACGCTGAACAGGGCCAAAAAGTAGCCACTCAAACTCAATCTCAATTTTTCCCAAAATATGAAGATCTCATTGGAAAAATTGACGCGGTCAATATCGTAGTCCCCACCTTTTTACACCATCAGGTCGCCCTGTTCTTTCTGGAACATCGGGTTCCGATACTCCTTGAAAAACCGATTGCCTCTACAGTAAAAGAAGCCGAAGAAATTGTTCAACTTGCAGAATCGACCCAAACTCTCCTACAAATCGGCCACTTAGAACGCTTTAATCCCGTATTCACACGGTTAAAAGAAAAAAATCTTAAGCCCGCTTATATTGAAGCTTACCGTATTGCTCAATTCACCCCCCGCGTCAAAGATGTCGGCGTTGTTTTAGATTTGATGATCCATGATATTGATATTGTTCTCCATATCACACGCTCTCCTATCCGCCAAATTCAAGCGGTAGGCGTAAATATTATGGGCGAACATGAAGATATCGCAAATGCCCGAATCGAATTTGAAAATGGCTGTGTGGCCACGCTCACCGCTTCCCGAATTTCGATGAAACGAGAACGTAAAATTCGCTTGTTTGGTAAAAATTTTTATGGGATTCTAAACTATGATCAACTTACCGGGCAAATTATTGAAAAAGATCCAGTTGTCGATGGGAAATGGCTACTCGAACATAATATCACCGGAATTTCGGCTCTGAATCCGGAAGTTTTAGAAGTGGTTGGAAAACTCCTTAAAGTCGACAATTTTTCCCTTTCTCATGAAGAACGTCCTCTCCAAAAACAACTCCGCTCTTTTATTCAGTGTGTCCGAGAAAACAAAACTCCAGAAGTGACTGGTAGAGATGGACTTATGGCCCTTCAAACCGGAGTCGAAATCTGTAATCAACTCGAACGGTTCAAGCGTCACCACCTCCCCTAAAATTTTTTTTGTTTTTTTGTCGTTATCTTTCCGAATTACGCGGTTTCTCCTAAGAAAAATCGACTTCCCTCTAAAAATCCGGTAAAATGATAAGGATTATTTTCACGGGCCTCTACTGTAATACTGTAAAATACTTTAATTCTTTTTAGGATGCGCTTCTTCTCCAAGAGCTACTCTCATTTAGCTGGAGTACCGCGCTTTTTTTATACTATGCCTGAAGCTTTCCATAAAAAAAGTGGTCGCAAAGTCCTTTATTACGGACCCGAACAAAGCGGTAAAAGTACGAATCTAGACATTATTTTTGGACAAGCTCCTGAAGAAAATCGTAGCCAGTTGCTTTCTTTAAATACCGAAGACTCCCCTCCTTTATTCTATGATTATTTAAAACTCACTCTAGATAATATTCTCCAAAAAGATTCTAAATTTGAACTCTATACTTTTCCCGGAAAAGCCACCCAAAATGTTTCTGGACAAGCTACTTATTACGCAACACAACGCAAACTTCTAGCGGATATCGATGGCCTTATTTTTGTTTTTGATTCCCAAGCAAAAAAATTACAAGAAAATCTAAATGCACTCAAAGTAATTGAAGATTTTTTTTCGGCCAATCAAATGAATATTGCGACCTTCCCTATTGTGATTCAATATAACAAACGCGATTTGCAAGAAATTCTAAGTGTCGAAAACTTAAATGAACGATTGAATAAATGGAACTATCCTTATCATAGCACCATTGCAACACAAGGCGTAGGAGTCTTTCAAACCTTAAAAACTTTGACTCGCCTCATTTTTAATAGGAAAAAAAGTTTCTCAGATCCCTCCACTACGCCTTATCCACCCCAATCTTATGGCAATACTTCTCAACAAAAACTCCAAGAAACCGATAGCTATTATGTTCCAGAAGAAAGTATGCCTCAATCTCCCCAAATACCACAATATCCTTACCCTAACACCCAACCCTCTCCTTCTTATGCTCAACCCTATTATCAAAATCCTTCCAATTTACCCTATTCACAACCAAACTCCTCTCCCTATGCGTATCCTCAAAATTTGTCGGGATCTCCCTATGCGTCGCCCCCTAATCCACAATTTACTCAGCCATCCCCAAATCAGATGAATACGCCAAATTTCTCCTCTTATCCTTCGTTATCCGCGTCTCCTCATCCGCAACCTCCAAACTATCCACAATCTCCAAACTATCCACAACCCCAAAACTATTCACAATCTCCAAACTATTCACAATCTCCAAACTATCCACAATCTCCAAACTATTCACAACCTCCAAATTATTCACAACCTCCAAACTATTCACAATCTCCAAACTATCCACAATCTCCAAATTATTCACAACCTCCAAACTATCCACAATCTCCAAACTATCCACACCCTTCTTCCTCATACGGACTGGAAACCTCTTCCTTTTCGATGCCAGCTAATCCTTCTGCGTATAATCCACAATTCACCTATCCTCCGGGAACTAATAATCCCCAGCCTACAATGCCTACGTATCCGCAAAATCCCGATTATAGCGGAAATATGCCCTATTCTCCTCCATCCAATACTTATCCAAATCAAAATTCTGCCCAAGGAATGGAAACTTCTTCCTTTTCGATTCCTTTGCCTCCACCCGGATATCTGCAAGAAAACTCTGCTTTTCCCGGAAACTCAAATTATCCCCATTCGTCCTCAACAAATTATATTCCGCCTCAATCCAATCCTTCTTATGGGAGGGAAACATCGTCGTTTTCAATCCCACCACCTCCACAAGAATATCTTTATCCTCCGAATGTTGGAAACTATCCTCAACAACCTTCTTATCCTTATGGAACACCACCTTCGCCTGGAATGCCTAATTATCCTTATTCTATGTCTTCACCGATGACTACGCCCCCCTCTTCTCATTTAAATTTTGAAAAATACCCCCCTAAAAACTTTCAGCTTCCCCCTAGACAACCGCAACCCGGAGAAGAGACTGATTTATTTCCTAAACCTCCTCAATCCGCTTCCCCCAAGCCAAAATTTCCTTTTCAGAAGCCACCCCAAAATTCGCCTCCGCAATTTTAATTCAAGCCTCTCTGAAGATTTTTTTTTGTGAGAAATTTATGCCCATTCACGATGATTGGCCGGCTCCCCTTTATGAATTAATGCAACAGGGAAAAAAAAGAATTCCTCGCCCTGAACTTATGCGACAGAGAACCCTTCGTTTTCTGGAACTTTTGAAGCATCCAGAAAAAAATTTATGGTGTATTCATGTGACCGGAACTAACGCCAAAGGCTCGGTTGCGACTCTTCTGGCGACCAGCTTGGAATCCTCTGGAAAAAAAATTGGGCTTTTTGTTTCGCCTCATCTTATGTATGTTTCGGAACGGATTCGTATTCAAGGTGAAAATATTTCTTTAGAGTTGCTCCAACAACTCTCAGAACAAACTTTGCCTATCGTTCAACAACTCGAAACAGAAGGGTTAGTGCCCTCTTTTTTTGAAACAATCCTGATGATTGCCTTGCTTGCGTTTAAAAAAGAAAACGTTTCGTTTGCCGTTCTGGAAGTCGGTGTTGGAGGCTATCGAGATGCAACCACGTGTCTTCCCTCCATTTTAGGCGTTTTAACCACTGTGCATTGGGATCATATGAAAGAACTGGGCCCTACGCTAACGGATATTGCGACCGATAAAATTGGCGTTGGAGACGCTTCCAAAAAGCTTGTGATCGGCCCATCATTAGCTGGAGAGGCTCTTGAAACCATCCATCGTGAATGCGCTTTGCGAAAAATTCAAGTCTATCCCTCTCGTCAGTGGCTCGACCGCTTTACTTGGACTGCCACACATCCCGCCAGCGGGCAAGAAGGAACACTTCTACCGGAGCAAATATCCTTTCATTTGCCTTTTTGGGGAGTCCATCAACGAGAAAATGTTGCGATCCTTTGTGAATGTTTGAAGTTGCTTGAGACGGCGTATGGTTTAAAAATTTCGGAGGCACTACCCGCAATTCGAAAAGCGTCTCTTCCCGGACGACTCCAATGGGTTCCTGGAACTCCGCCTTGGTTTTTAGATATTGCTCATAATCTGGAAGCGATTACGAACTTGGGGAAAGTCCTGAATCAGTGGGTTCCTTATGAAAAAAGAAAACTCATTTTTGGTGTTTCACGAGATAAATCGTATGATTTATTTTTAGAAAATGTCGCTCAATTAGCGCCAGAAATCGTTTTAGTCGCAGCGGCTCACCGAGGAGAAGAACCGGCGATTCTCGCCCAAAAACTAAAACCTTGGGCAAAAAAACTCCACGTTGCAAGTGACATAGAGCAAGGACTCCAGACGTTGACTCAAATTCAAGGTGCAGAATTGGGAATCGCCACGGGTTCTGTTTTTCTCGTCGGAGAAGTTTTATATTGGTTAAAAGAGAAAGGGTTTGCATGAAATGGCTATTGTACGGAATGGTTTTTTTAGTGGGAGCCTGTGTCCTCATTTTGGAAATTCTTGGGACCTATTTACTCGCTCCGTTCTTTGGCACTAGTCTTTATGTGTGGTCCTCTTTAATCACGACCACGCTTATTTTCTTGTCCATAGGCTATGGAGCCGGTGGGTATCTGGCGGATCGCCTTTGTAAACCGTCTTCCCCACAACCCTACACCGGACTCATTATTCTTCTTGCATTCGGTGGAATCACGACCGGGATGATTCCGTTTTTACGGGAATGGGTTTTCCGATGGACCTTTTCTTACGGAATCGAGAAAGGTTCTTTATTCGCCGCCGCAATCCTTTTTTCTTTTCCAATGATTACGCTAGGAATGATTACCCCCTATACTTTAAAGCTTCTGAACCAAACGCTAGAGCATACAGGACGAACGGCGGGTTCCCTTTTTTTCTATTCTACCGTCGGAAGCGTTCTCGGAAGCTTAAGCGTCGTTCATTTTCTACTGCCGCGATTGGAAACTGCTTCCATTGTGTTTCTGGTTGCTTTTACCCTGATTGCCCTTGCTTGCTTGCTTTCGCTCCTAAAAAAAAGAGCGTATGGTTCTTTCACCGTTTTACTAGGAAGCTTCGTCCTTTTCTATGCGCTACCTTCTTCGGTTCCGCAGGAAATAACTGAACATAAAATCGCGTCTTCTGGAAAACCTGTGGATATTGTATGGAAACCCTTAACACAAACGACGAGTTTTTATGGTCAGATTCAAGTGTGGGATCGAATTGAATATGGATGCGCCAACCCGGAGATCTGTAGGGTAAAAAATAGAAACACAAAAGCGCTAGAAGAACGTCGTCCCCCCAAAGAACACACTCGTTTATTATTGGTCAATAACCAAATTCAATCAGGAATGAATTGGAAAAAACGAAACGAGCCCGAATCCTATCCTGCAGGGTTTCATTATACAAGATTCCTTTACCCCGAAGCGAAAAGCGCTCTCTGTATTGGGGTCGCTGGAGGAGTCTTCATCAAATTTCTGCTCCAAATGGGGTTTGAAGTCGATGCAGTTGAAATCGATCCGTCCTTTGTAGCCATTGCTCACGATTATTTTGAGGTTCCACAATCTTCTCAATTACATTTCTTCATCGAAGATGGGCGAACTTTTTTAGAACGTACTTCAAAAGAATACGATGTAATTTTTCTGGATGCCTTTACGAATTACACTGTACCTCCCCATCTATGTACTCAAGAATTTTTTCGACGGGTGCATCAAAAGCTCCACCCCAAAGGAGTTTTTGCAATGAATGTCACCTGTTTCGCTGATGGAGACGGTCAAAAAACCTGGATGTCTGTTGCGTCAACCCTTGCTTCCGTTTTCGGTAAAGAAAAAATGGCGGTATATGTGTTTCTCGGAGAATATCAGTCTTCCGATGAGCACTTTCGCCAGACTGGAAACTATGTTTATTTTGCAACCAAGGGCGAATTTTTGCCGAAACCCTTGCCTCTAGAGGACGGAAAACCTCCGCTGACTGTAGAAACCCCGCTTTCTACGGTCGAGAGTCCTTATTATCGCTCGGTTCTGGCTTCTCTACAAACCCTTCTAAAAAATCCTTGTGCCTGGATCTCGCTTCCTCTATTAACGGATGAATGGAATCCTGTAGAATATTGGCAGAAAGAAGCGAACCATTTATTTCGTCAAGACTTCTTGAATCTCTTTTTACCCTCGCAATGGAAATTTTAAGGAGATTTTTTTTTATGATGGAAGAGGAGAGTAAGATGGAAAGTATGAAAAATTCTTATATGGACCAAGTGGAGGCCCAACAGCAACAAGTAGAACGTGCCCTAAAAGTAAATCGTAAATCAAAAAATTCTCCAATCTCTGACCGCGCTATGGTACAACAGCAAGCTGTTCCTTATCCAGACATTCAGTCCCCTGAAGAGGATACGTCTGTAATAAGAAAAGCCGGTGGAGGTGGAGGGGGAGGAGGAAGCGGCGGAATGCAAGATACATCAACACTTAGCCAAGCACCAGAAGTTCGTGTTACGGGGTGGTTTCATTGGAAAACCGTAGTAGTCCCCCCTAACGCGTATGTGATTCATACCCGTAAAGGCCATAAAGAGCCACTTCATATTGGGATGGGAATTTCGTTCAGTTTTAATCCGAATATTGATTCGTTTCTAGTGGTTCCCTCTGCGATGCAAACGATTTTGATTAATGCCCATTGTATCTGCAAAGATCTTCAGGGATTACTGGTACAAGCATATGTTCAGTGGATTATTGATGATTTTGCGATTGCGTATAAGAAATTAGATTTTACGGATGCAGTTGATCCGATGCGTATCGTCAACATACAACTTCGTGAGCAAGCGGAAGCGGCGATTAAAGATAAAGTCTCTACGATGGAAATTGACGATGTACTGTCGGATAAACAACCGATTATTGAAGAGTTGACGGCGCGTTTGCGGCAGGTTGCCGAAGGGCAAAAAGGAAAACAAGAAGGATTAGGGTTGAGAATTGTCACCGTCCAAATCAAAGAAGCGGTGGTCAGTTCAACGCGTCTCTGGGAAAACTTACAAAAACCCTTTCGTGCGGAACGCGAGAAAAAAGCGAAACTGGCCCAGCTTGACGCTGAGTCTTCCGTTCAAACTCAAGAATTGTACCATAGCAAAATTCGTCAAACGGAACAATTGAATACAGAAAGCGAATTGGCAAAACTTAGGGCCAGCCAAGAATCCGAACGATTTGAGCGGGAACAAAGTGAAAAAATTCGACGTTTTCAAAAAGAGCAAGAAGTCAATCGACAATCCATTCAAGAAAGAAGTGTTTCCGAGAAACAGTCCGAATTGGCCCGAATGGAACTTGAACGCATTCGTCTCCAGAATGAGTTAGAGATGAACAAGGCGCGTCAAGAGTCCAAGCATCAGGAAATTTTAAAAGAAATAGAACTTAAAATTGCCGCGGTCAGTAAACAAGTCGAAGAGCTGGAAGCGCGATTCAAACTAGAGAAGCTTGAAGTAGAACGAAATGGAGAATTGGTGCATCTCCAACAAGAATCCGAAGTTCAAAATAGGGAAGCGCTCTATAAAGCGAAATTGGCCCTTTTGGAAGCTAAAAATCAGGTGAATAACCGTCAATCTACGACAGAACTGGAATTTGAATCGGTTCGACAAAAAATTAATAACGAGGTTTCTGTCAATCACTTGCAAGCCAAACTGATGGCAGAATTGCCCAACATCGCCTCTCATTTACCTCATCCGCAAGAACTCAAAACCATTGCGATTGGAACCTCTAATCCAGAAGTCCAATCCTTAATGAGTTTGGTGACCCAACTGATGAGTTTCGTCGAAATATTTCGAAAGAATCCGGCTAGCAACGACGTAGCAGGGAATTCGGCATAATCCTCTATTGTCATTCCGAACGTTAGTGAGGAATCTCCGCAAGGCTAAAACTTAGCGGAGATGGCTTCGCTTCGCTCGCCATGACAATGGGGTTAAAAATAACAATTATGGAATTTGGCGTTTCCAGAGGAGAGTTAGAAGGGCATCGGCTTCTTGGGAGACTAGAACCTTCCAAGATTCGACTTCCGCTTCTTTTTGAAGCGTGATCTGAAACCAATAATTTTTTTGAGTTTGAACCCATTGTGTTTTCATTTCTTGGACAGTCTGTAATTGATACGCTGGATTTTCTTGCTGAAATATTTTTTCGAGGGTTTGTGATTTTTCAGTAAGTTCTAGATCGGGTTCAACCTTTTTTTCTGGAGGATTTTCGGTTGGAAATAAAGTGACTGTGGTCAACTTGAATTCTTGGTTAAGACTTTGAGAGAGAATCGTTTCCAAAATAACCCTTTTTTCGCTTATTTTGACTTCAATCAGAAAAAAGAATCTCATTCCAGCAACGACTTGCATTGCGACTTGATGAGCTTGAACCCATTCCCATTCAGGATAATCGGTTTTAAGGGAAGCGATGAGTTGATCGCGTAGGGTTTGAATTTCAGGCTCTTCCAAGCCGCGTTCTTTAAACACTCCTGTCATTCCGGGTTTAGAGGGAAAGACTTTTCGAAATTTGGGACGTTCTTTTTTCTCCACTATTTTCTTTTCAGTCAAGCGAAGTTCTTCTTTGAAATTTTCAAAGAGGACAACTTCCCAGACTTCAATTTCTTTATCGGTTTCTAACTCCAAAATCAAACGATAATTAGTTCCTGCGACCACTTGGGACCACGCTTCACGAATGCGAATCAAATGATAAGGTTGTTGGTTCTCTTCTTCTAAAAAAAGAAGAGCGGTCTCTGCTTTGTTGGTAATTAGGGGATCAGAAACGCTTCTAGCAGAATACTCTCCGACGTTAGGTTGCGCAAAAAACAGAGACGAAAACGAGAGTATTAGCAGAATGAATAGCGATCGCATCAAAAAACTCCTTATAAAACAGCAAATAATAAACGAAGCAACTTCTCAGGAATATAATGGTTTTGTTCATCGAGATAAGGGCCATCAAAAACTTGAAGCCCCATTTCTTTTAACAGTTCTGGCTGGACTGGAATGCGTCCGGGGAGATGGCTCGATCGGGAGTCACAAATAATGTAATGAACATATTCGGATAATTGTTTGAAATCGTCTTTTCCGGTGAGTGTGCGATAAAAGTGACGCAAAATTTCGGGTCCATTAAAATTTCGGGTTTCGGGATCTTCCGTTGCGTTAAGAATGAGCACTTTAGGAATCGGCGCTTTTCGGATTGCTTCTGCAATCCCTTTAACACCAAGGACAGGAAGAAGCGAAGTAAAAAGGCTTCCCATTGTATAAACGAGTAGATCTCCTTTGCGAAGAACGGAAAACGCAGAAGAAGAGGCTTCTGGAATCAACTCTTTCGGCACAGAATCGAGATATTCGAGATAGCGAATTTCTTGGATTGGAAAATGCTCTTCACGAGTGATACGTTGTTGGCCGTCTAAAAAACTTTGATCGTTTAAAACGGCGCGTAAAAAATAGTTTCCTTCGCAAATAGGGATAATGCGCCCGCGGACTTTTACGAGTTCCTGAAGAATATAGAGAACCGTATCAAAATTTTGATGCAGGAGCAAACCGCCAGTAATAATGAAATTGCCAAGGTTTCCTCCGCGCAAATCAAACGATTTTGGAAGATGTTCATAAAAGACTTGTAAATAAGAGCAAATGAGTTGTTTAAAGCGTTTTTCCATCGCGTGCATCAGCGGATGATTTCCCTGAACAAACTGAGTAAGTTCCTGATGTAGTGCGGGGGATTCGCCCTCTTGTGCTAGGCGGGTAGTAAATAATTTTTGTACAGCAGGATGTCCGCCCTCGCTGGAATCGGATAAAGCAACCATACGATTGCGCAAATCTCCGGGAGGGGGAATATGGAAATGATTTCGAATATGTCGAGAGCTTCCGCCATCATCGAACATTGGAATGAGATGGGACGAGCGATAGGTAAAGCGAATGAGATGTTGAGAAAGTTCTCTGGCTCCACTCCCGCCAGAGACAAGAACAATTCTTGGGCCGAGTTCAGGATAGCGACTCGCCAACGTCATTTTCCAAGAGCGAGCAGACGAGACGGGGTGAGCGGCAGAAATAATTTGATCCTGAGCCATGCCTATTTTCCAAAAGATTCATTTTTCGCTACCAGAGGAGATGACGGAGATGGTCGCTCTATTCAAAAAGAGTAATCCAAAAGCGACATCATCTGCATACGAGCCATCAATGGAATGGGTCCTGTTGGTGCAGATATATTCGGCTCCTTCCGCATACCAATTTTTATCTCCAATATGAGTGATTCCTTGCATTTCAGCGGCGCGTTCTAAGCCATAGAGCCAATAGTAATCATAAAAACCCTTAGCTTTGGGATTTGCGGGAATTAGCCAATTGTTCCAGAGCCAAGCGAATCCATCTGCAATAGCGGCATCGGTTTCGGCGAGCAATTTGTTATCCATTTTTTTAGCCAAAAGCAATTCCGATTTGCACATGAGCAAGCAAGCAATTCCCGCAGTGGTCATACTTCCGTATTGTTCCGTTTCTGCGGATTCTGGTTTCGGTTTTGTGCCGGAATATCCCCAACCACGAGCACGTAATCCAGATCCAGTTTTTTTATTGGGCCGAGAAACCACCACGGAGCCACTCCCTCCTTTTTTTTCTTTAGACGGTTCTGGGAGATAGACAACAGGGCCCTCTTTCGCTTGCAAATCTAGAACATAACGTATACTACGCATCCAGACTTCAAGAGGAACTTTGAGTCCACAACGGGAAGACGCTTTTAAGCCAAGGAGTCCATATTGGGTATTGGACAAATCGGCATGAAAAGGATTGGGTTTATATTCCCAACCCCCATCTTTTTTCTCGGCTTTCAGGAGCCAATCGGTCACCTTTTGCATCCAGTCCTGATCTTCTCCAAGTTTACGAACGAACCCAGTAAGAACGAACGATTCCCCACATTTGACCGCTTTGGGTTTCAGGGATGCCGGGGGTAAATGGCGTGCTTCAAGGGCCATAATTAAAAGAGCCACGCTATAAACATGTTTATAGGGCATCTCTTTCAGATATTCAAAACCCTTCACAATGACAGTTTCATTAGGATTCACACCGGAATGAAGGAGGGCTAGAAGAGAAAGGGAGGTCATTCCCATAGGAAACTCAATATCATAGGCTCTCTTGCCCAGAAGTTTTTCGTCGGCCCACTGTGGGAAAGAACCATCTGATCGCTGAAGTGAAATGAGATATTGAGAGCCTTTGCGTATCCCATCATCGACCATTTTGTTAAACTTCTGTTTTTCTTCGAGTTCCGTTGGCTCTTGGCTCCAGAGTAATCCGAGAAATAAGCAGAGTCCAAACCCAGATAAAATTCGCATCATAAGGAACTCCTTTTAACTAGACAAGGGTTTTGTTTGTGTTTGAGGCGGCGGCCCTAAGCGAGAAAGCGAACAGAAAAAGCAACCGACAAAAATTCCCGGCAACATCCCCAGAAAAAAAACTAGGAAAATGCCCCAAAGTGGGATTTCAAGGGTCATAAAAAATGAACTCCTTCTTCCAGCAAATTTTTTAAATGGATTTGCCTGAGGAAACAAAGAGGATGAATTTTCTTATTTTAGGAGTTGAAAAAAATGCCGTCAACTCATAACTTATATAAAGCGATCCCTATCGAACTGTCAACCGAGAATTTTTCTCAGAGAATTTTATGAGTGAATCCTTCAATCTGGATGCCCTAAAAAGAAGTGTTTTAGCTCAAACTCAACATCCCTCAAAATTGCTGGAGATGGCGGACTTATGTGTCACTTTACATCGAGAAGAAGAAGCTATTGATTTATTATTGGAAGGGTTGCATCGAAAATTTTCACTCGATCTTATTTTGGACTCCTTACGCAAAATTATTCAGGGACGAGGAAACCGATTCTATATGGTTTCACGCGTTGGCCCTAGTTTAGCGACTCTTTTTGAAACCTGCCACTCCGGCGATATGGTTTTTCTCGAATCTGGGTTTTATGAAGGCCCTTTTGTTTTGAAATGCCCCATTACCTTATTTGGGATTCCCCATAGCAAAACCTTAATTTATTCTTATACGGATACTCCATTTGAAATTCGAAATTGTCTGGGCGGTCGAATTTTTGGAATTCAATTTGAATATTGGGGAACTTTGAAAAATACGGTGGCTTGCTGGGTGATTCAAAGCTCTCCAAATATCAATCATTGCGAATTTTCAAGTAAAGGATTAACCGGATGTGAAGTAAAAGGAAGAAAATCAAATCCGTACTTCGTTGAGAATATTTTTTCCCGTTCGCTGGCTTGTGGAATGAATATTTTAGAAGAGGCCGGGGGCATTTATATTAAAAATTCTTTCATTCAAAACGGAATGCACGGATTAAGTATTAAAGGGAAGCGAACCCATCCACAACTCTATCAAAACTGCTTTGAAGAAAACTCTCAACTGGGGATTCATATTTTGGATCAAGCTTCCGGTAAAATTTGCCAGAATTATTTTCTCAGAAATAAACTGCACGGACTTGAAATTAAAGAAGAAGCCTCTCCAGAAATCTATCAAAATTATCTGAAAGATAATAAAGAACTCGGGATTCATATCATGGATCGAGGTCGTGCTCGATGTTATCGCAACCGACTGGTTCATAATGGACTTCATGGAATTGAAGTAAAAGGATTAGGCTCTTGGGCAGAAATTCGAGAAAATTATTGCGGAATGAATTCGGAGAGTGGCATTTTATTTCAAGATCATGCCAGTGGCATCATTCATAAAAATCAAATTGTTAAAAATGTTTTGAATGGAATTGAAATTCGAGGACAGCGAACGATTCCGCAGATTACCGAAAATGTTGTTTATGGGAATCGGGGCCGAGGGATCTTTGTTTATCAAGAAGCAAAACCATTGGTCGCTCGTAATATCGTGATGAAAAATCAAACCGGAATTTCCGGAATTGAAGTGGACAACTATCCTAAAATTGGAATGCCCCAATTAAAACACAATTGTGTTTTTGGAAACAAAGAAAATTATGAAATGGTCACGAAAGGGGAAGGAGATATTTGCGAAGATCCTCAATTTATTGAGCCAGATAAAGGAGATTTCCGCCTCAATAAGACTTCTCCAGTTCAAAAACTTCCTCCTATATCGATAGAAGAACTCCCTTCTTGACGAAAAATTTCCTTTTTTTGTTGTCTAAATTCTATTTTGAGCTAAAATAGATCTACTCTGATTGTAAAAGCTAGAAATACTCTTGATTTTTACAAGAGTATTTTATTGTAGATGTTTATAATTTAGTTTTTTATAGCCAATAGAGAATTCGATAATCACCAATCATAAAAATTCAATTTTTTCCAAATTCGTTAAAAAAGATAACATTATTTTTGAAAAATTGAACTTTTCCCATTTCCTTTTTTTGGAATGGGTTGTTTTTCAACAAAAAACACTAAATAGGTTGGACATAAGAAACTTCTGAAGAATTCAAAAGTGGGAGCAACCCACTTTTTTTTTGTAACTTAAGGATGGACTCATGGATGGTGCAGATTTGCTCCAAGTTGTAGAAAAAATTCATCGTGAACGAGATGTAGACAAAGAATCTATTTTTCAGAGTATTGAACAGGCATTAGCGAGTGCCTTACGAAAAGCAGATAATATCTCGGATCGCTCTGCTTTTAAAATTGATCGAAAAACAGGTCAAATTAAAGCGGTTAATGAAAATGGAGAAGAACTTCCTGATCCCATCTCTCCGGATTCTCTTGGGAGAATTGCGGCTCAAACTGCCAAACAAGTACTTATTCAGAAAATCCGCGAAGCCGAGCGCAATGTTATTTTTGAAGAATTTGAGCGACATAAACATCATATTGTTCATGGAACCGTCCATCGTTATGAGGGGAACAATGTCATTTTAAGTCTCTCTAAAACGGAAGGATTACTCCCTAAAAAAGAGCAAGTCCGAGATGAGACCTATACTTTAGGAAGCCATCTTCGAGCCTATATTCTCAATGTAGAGAAGCGTGGGCATAAAGTGCTTATTCTTCTCTCTCGAACCCATCCCGATTTTATTCGCAGACTTTTTGAATTAGAAGTGCCTGAAATTGCAGATCGAATTATTGAAATCAAGAATCTGGTTCGAGAACCCGGCTACAGAACTAAAATGGCGGTGGCTTCTTTTGATGCTAAAGTCGATTGCGTAGGAGCTTGTGTTGGAGTACGAGGAAGCCGTATTAAAAATATTATTGAAGAACTTCAAGGCGAAAAAATTGATATTATTCGCTGGTCAGAAAACGCTGAAGATTTGCTAAGAAACGCACTGAAACCCGCAGAAATTCAGGAAATTAAATTAGATTTGGAACAAAGAAAAGCAGCGGTTTATGTGCTCACGGATCAACTTTCATTGGCTATTGGAAAACGAGGGCAAAATGTTCGTTTAGCCGCAAGGCTTTGTGGCTGGGATATTGATATTATCTCTATTTCGCAATCTGGAGAAGCGCCTCAAATCTTTCATGCTTCTTCTGAACGAACACCCGAAGAAAAACAACGACTTACGACGAACCCATTGGATTCGTTATTTGGAAATACAGATAAAGATAATTCGCCTACAGCCTCGCATAATAAAGAGGAAGAATTATCTCAAGAGGAAGAGCTTTCCGATGAAGAAGAAAGTTCTGAAAAAAATATGGAAATTCCTGAAGAAGATTTAGAATCTGATGAGGAATACGAAAATCCTGACGACGAAACTGAAGACGATGAAGAGAGCGAAGAAGACGACGATTAATAAAGGCGTTACCAATCATCTGGTTGAAGGAGGAGTTCTTTTGGGTATTAGAGTCTATCAATTGGCGAAAGATCTGAATACAGAATCAAAAACCATTATTCAACTGGCAAAAGAAGGGGGCTTTGAGCTCACGAGCCATATGGCAACGATTGAGCCAGAAGTCGCACAAATGATCGAAGAAAAATTTGGGAAATCTAAAAATCAAACCGCCCAAGACACTTCGAAAAAAAATAAAAAGCCAGAAAAGGAAAAAGAGAAAATTTCAAACAAAGCAGAGAAAACTTCAGAAGTCTCCGAAGAATCCAAAAATATCCTTCTCGAAGAGGATAAAAAGGACTTGACCAAGTCGAATAAAGACAAAACTTCTTGGACTAAATCTAAAAAAACTCCTGAAAAAACAGATTCTTCAGAAGCACTCTCTAAAGAATCAAACTCCTCTCTTTCACCCAAGTTTACCACACATCAAAAAACGGATACACTCCAAAAATCCGTTCCCTCCGTTCCATTCGTTCCCCCGTCCGCTTCAAAAGAAAGCAAAATTTCATCCTTTGAAGAAAAGGTGGAAGACTTTCCTTCACTTCCTTCAGAAGCGTCCATTCTCCCTCAGAAAGAATCAAAACTATCACCGATATCGGTTTTGCCTAAACCCTCATCAGCTTCCACCGTACCCTTAGAAATAAAAGGAGTTAAAGAAAAAATAACTCTCGAAGGAAAAGAAAAAATTAAAACCGAATCTAAAGAGAATCCAAATCAGAATCCAAATCTTAAAAATGTCTCAAATAAAATCACCGAGGACCGATCTCCTAAATATCAAGAAATGAAAGATCGCGGAAAATTTCTAGGAAAGGAAGCCGTTTCCGTTTTACCTAAACCTCCCATTCAAAATAAAATCCCTCCTCAAGAAAATCGTCCGACATACCCTCAACGTTCGACGTATCCGTATCGTCCGACGTATCCGTATCGTCCTAACGATAACCGTCAAGAGGATAGAAGAGCCAAGGGAAAACCTCAAAAACCCCCGACCATTCAACAACCTATGCATCAAAGAGAAAAGAAAACAGAAATCGCGCTACCCATTACCCTCAAAGATCTATCGATGGTAACCGGAGTCAAATCCTCCATTATTATTAAACTATTAATGGATAGTAATGTGTTGGTTACCATTAACGATGTTTTAAGCAAAGAACAAGTTGAACATCTTGCACTTGCGTTAGGATGGGACTTTGTTCTTAAAGAAAAAAAAGACGTCGAAGATCAAGTGGAAGAGCTTTATAGCCGAAAAGAAGAAGATCCCACCAAAAGAATTGAACGCGCTCCAGTCGTCACGATGATGGGACATGTCGATCATGGAAAGACTACGCTCCTCGATAAAATTCGTAGTACCAACGTGGCCGCCGTTGAATCGGGCGGAATCACTCAACATATTCGGGCGTATAAGGTTTCTCATGCTGAAAAATCTATTGTTTTCCTCGATACCCCGGGCCACGAAGCTTTTACCAAAATGCGTGCCCGCGGAGCCAATGTGACCGACATCGTCATTCTCGTTGTCGCCGCAAATGATGGAGTTATGCCGACAACAGAAGAAGCGATTGCGCACGCAAAAGCAGGAAATGTCAAAATTATTGTCGCCATTAATAAAATTGATCTCCCGGAAGCCAACATACTCAAAGTCAAACAACAACTCTCTGATAAAGGAATCGTTCCGGAAGAATGGGGTGGAGAAGTTGGGTTCGTGGAAGTTTCAGCAAAAACAGGAAAGGGGATTGACTCCCTCCTAGAACGCATTCTGCTTGAAGCCGAAGTAATGGAACTCAAAGCCAATCCTTCACGAGAAGCTTCTGGTCATGTGATCGAAGCGAAAAAAGATCCCGATAAAGGAATGCTCGTCGATATCCTTGTTCAGGAAGGAACACTCCACCGTGGAGATGTTGTGCTGGTGGGAAATACTTACGGAAAAGTAAAAAATATTATTAATCATTTAGGGAGCCGCGTAAATTCGGCCACTCCTTCAACCCCCGTCCAAATTTCAGGAATTATCGAAATTCCTAAAGCCGGAGATCGTTTCATTGTAATGTCTTCTTTGGAAGAAACGAAAAAAGTCATTGAAGAACGCCAAAGAAAAGCACAGGAAACGAAATGGAGCACCCAAAAAATTTCTCATACTAGCTTTGCCGATTTCCTGAGCGGTAAATTGAAACATAAAGTGTTACGACTGATTATCAAAGTCGATACTCAAGGCTCGTTGGAAGTCCTTTCCAAATCTTTCCTAGATTTGGGTTCAGACGAAGTCAAAGTCGAAATTATCCATCAAGCGGTGGGTGGTATTATTGAATCCGATGTGGATCTCGCAGACGCTTCAGATGCCATTATTATCGGATTCCGCGTGGTCTGTGATGATATGGCTCAACAATTGGCTCGCCATAAAAATATTGATCTTCATATTTATCAAATCATCTATAAAGCCATTGATGAACTGAAAAGTATTCTGATCGGAATGTACGACCCGGAAGAACGAGAAGAAACAACCGCAGAATTGGAAGTGTTACAAACCTTCAAAATTTCTCGAACTGGAACTATCGCAGGATGCCGTGTCAAAAAAGGATTGATTGAACGTAAAAATCGCGTTCGACTCGCACGAGACAATATCATTATTTACGATGGAAGACTCGGTTCCTTAAAACATTTTCAGGAAGATGTGTCTTCTGTGAAAACCGGTTTAGAATGCGGTCTTAAAATTGAAAATTATGATGATATTCAGGTAGGCGATCGTATTTTTGCCTATAAAGTTGAAAAACATAAACGTCTCATTGAACTCTAATTTTTCTCTAAAAAGCTAATTCCATGAAACCAAGACGCCTCGCTAAACTTAATTCCGTAATCAAAGAACGTGTAGCAACTCTAATCCTCCAGGAACTCAAAGATCCTCGTATTGGTTTTGTTACCGTTCTTCGAGTCGATGTTGCAAGAGATTGCCATTATGCGAGTATTTATATTTCTATTCTGGGCTCCGAAGCACAAAAAAATGCTACGATGCGAGCCCTTAATCATTCCGCAGGTCATATTTCTTGTGAAGTCGGAAAAATTCTAGAAATACGTAATACTCCACGTTGTCGCTTTTTTCTAGATGAATCTATTGAAAAACAGGTTCATTTTGAAAAATTGATACAAAGTATCTTTCCTGAGCCTGAGCCTGACCCCGAGGAAACCACCCAAGAAACCACCCAAGAAACCACCCAAGAAACTACCCAAGAAAAAATACCCGAATAACATAGGTTATTTATGCCACTTTTCGAAATCCCTTCTGCTTCTAACGCAGAAATTCAAGTGGGAAAAGCTGTTTATAAGGTTGTTAAAATTTTTAAAGATGATTTTTTTGCCTTAACAGCCCTTATTTCAGATACTTCGGGGAAAAAATGGGTCCTTAAAATTTCTCGTATCAAAGTTCCCTTCCTCCGCCGTGGTTTCCAGTTCCTTTTAAATTGGCTTGGAAGACGAGAAGCCAAAATTTATAAATATCTTCAGGACATCTCTGGAATTCCTAAGTTTCATAGCGCCCAAGAAAATTGGTTTATTCACGAATATATTGAAGGGGATAATCTTAAAGAATTTCGCCACGTTTCTGATACTTTTTTTGATGAACTTCTTCAGCTTCTTCAACGCCTTCATCAAAAAAGAGTCGTCTATATTGACCTCGATAAAAAAGATAATATTATCGTGGGAATTGATAAAAAACCTTATTTGATCGACTTTCAGATCAGCTTGAAATTTCAAAGCGTTCAAGGCGTTTTGGGACAAATTTTCAAAATGTTTGTAAAAAGTGATTTATATCATTATTACAAACATAAACGGAGCATTCGAAAAGACTTGCTGACTGAAAAGGATTTAAAATATACCCCAAAGCGCACTCTTCCTCATACCCTTCATCGGTATCTCATTTCCAGACCTTTTCGTTGGTTTAAACGAAAATTCCTTCCCTCTTATTGTTAAATTCGACTTCTTCTCGGAAATACACGCCTCAAATTCGTGAGAAGGAGGAAAGGAAATTTTTCTGATTCATCACGCAAAAGGATCACTTTCAAAATTCGATGTCGAATTTCCAAAAGGATCTTCTTCTTTGGTAGAATAAGAAGTCTTTTTCACATTTTTCGAAACCCCATTTTTCGCGCTTTTCGAACCTTCAAAAGGATCTTTGCTTCCCATAGACATCGAAGCGCCAAAAGGATCCTCTTGCGAGGAAGACATTGAATTTCCAAAGGGATCATCATCTTTCGCGGAAGACATTGACTCTCCAAATGGATCATCTTGTGCGGAGCTTTCAGAATTTCCAAATGGATCGTCTTTCGAGGAAGACATTGAACTTCCAAAGGGATCCTCTTGCCCAGAGCTTTCGGAAGAACTAAACGGATCTTCTTGCCCAGAAGACATCGACTCTCCAAACGGATCTTCTTGCCCAGAGCTTTCGGAAGAACCAAGCGGATCTTCTTGCCCAGAAGACATCGACTCTCCAAACGGATCTTCTTGCCCAGAAGACATCGACTCTCCAAATGGATCGTCTTGTGCGGAACTTTCAGAATTTCCAAATGGATTGTCTTTCGCAGAAGACATCGACTCTCCAAATGGGTCGTCTTGTGCGGAACTTTCGGAAAAGCCAAACGATGATTCACTTTCCGAAGACATCGAACCTCCAAATGGATCCTCTTGCCCAGAGCTTTCGGAAGAACCAAACGGATCGCCTTGCGCAGAAGACATCGACTCTCCAAATGGATCCTCTTGCCCAGAGCTTTTGGAAGAACCAAACGATGATTCATTTTCCGAAGACATTGAAGCGCCAAATGGATCGTCCTGTGCCGAGCTTTCAGAAGAACCAAACGATGATTCACTTTCCGAAGACATCGAGCCTCCAAATGGATCCTCTTGCCCAGAGCTTTTGGAAGAACCAAACGATGATTCATT
>CAZHAR010000059.1:30252-31877 GCA_964530615.1 uncultured Planctomycetota bacterium
GATTCACTTTCCGAAGACATCGAGCCTCCAAATGGATCCTCTTGCCCAGAGCTTTCAGAAGAACCAAACGATGATTCACTTTCCGAAGACATTGAAGCGCCAAATGGGTCGTCTTGTGCCGAGCTTTCAGAAGAACCAAATGGATCTTGGGATTCTGAAAGAACAGGAGTATTGAAAGAATCTTCTTCCAGCACAGGCAACTCATCCAATTCCTCAAAAGAAGATTCTTCTTCCTTATTTGCTTTTAACGGAAGTGGCTTGGTATCGACATTCATATCAAATTCAATATCCACATCTGTTTTAGGAGAAAGATCTTGTTTTAATTTTTTGGGAGGTTTTTCTTCTGGAGGTGATTCTTCTGAAAAATCTAATTGGGTATTAATGAGTTCTTGAGGGATATCGAATTCTTCTGTGTCACTACCTTCTGTAGATAAAACAAAAGATTCTTTTTTTTTAGTGGGTGGATTTTTATCTATTTTTTTTGGAGAAGACGAAGGAGGCATAGGTTTCTTTAACAGAGAAGTTTCTTCTTTTTTTGAAGGTTTTTCTTCTCTTTTATATGCAGATTCTTTTTTAGGTGCAGGCTCTTTTTTCTTTTTTCCAAATCCGAAAACGTCGAATAATCCCATATAAAATGCTCTTTACAAAACTTACACAAAGTTTTGAGGGATGCCTTTCATCACCCAAATCTTTGAATATGCCATTAATCATTTATCAGGCAGACTACATATTTTCAGAACCAACGGCTTCTTCAGATTTATATTTTACAAAAAAAACTCCTTCCTCAAAGGTATTCTTAAACTCAAATAATTTGTGGAAAGCAAATCCAATAACAAGACCAATGCCAATAAAGTACTATCTTTATTAAAGAGAAGCAAGAAATTTTTAATGGAAGGAATTTTTTTTGAAAATTATTTTTTTTCGTAATCGATTTTCTTTTTCGGATTCTTTTGAAAACACTTTATCAAAAAACGATTTTGATTTTTTTTAAGAAGACTTGAATAAGATTAAATTTATGCTAAATTAGTTTTAAATCAAGCAATAGGACTTGGGAACCTCATACTTTTCAAGCATGAGAATCAAACCCTAAGATAGAGAGATAGATAGTAGGAGATTCAATGGCGGACATCCATATCAATTCAACAACGACAAATCTTTCTGATGGTACGCCTGTCAATATTGCCGAAGTTAAAGGAGCAATTGACGGAACGACAGTTAGCGAATTTGAAGAAGAAATGTTAGGTTTTTTGGATAAAGGAACTCCTAACTTAATTCTTGAATTCGCTGGTGTTAGTTATATCAACAGTACCGGAATGGGATTGTTAGTCAAATGTGCCGATAAATTTCAAGAAGCAGGAGGAGATATCAAACTCGTGGGAGTTTCTCCAAAAATTTCGGCTTTATTTGATATGTTAGGATTATTAAGTCTATTTAAAATTTTTGATAATCGAGATGAAGCACTTCGCGCGATCAAAGGAGGTGCCTCTAGTTCTAATTCTGGTTCTGGAAGTAGTGGTGGTCGAGGTCCAGCAGCACCCCCTCCTCCAAAAGCGCCACCCCCACCGCCACCCCCACCTCCCGGAAAGATGGCTTCTTTCCCCGTTCAATATAAATGTGATCGACCG
>CAZHAR010000060.1:0-31144 GCA_964530615.1 uncultured Planctomycetota bacterium
AAATTTGAAATAACCTTAGATGAGCGTATCGGCAATCGTATTGGTGGCTGTATTATAGCACGAAAACTGGGGCAGGGAGGAATGGGTTCCGTCTATTTAGCCTTTCACACTCGTTTAGGAAAGTGGGTCGCCATTAAAATTTTACCAAAACAGGAGGAGAAAGAAACTCAACATTTTTTGGGCGATTATCGCGACAATTATGTCGCCATTAAATCTTTATCTCAAAAGGAGGAGACCAATTCTTATGAACAAAAACGCTTTTTGCTAGAGGCCCGTGCTGGAAGCAAGTTGGAACACCCAAATGTTATAGGCGTTTTGGATGTGGGAGAAGAAAACGAATGTTACTATATGATTCAACAATATATCGAAGGCGAAAGTCTTCGGAAACGTATTGTTCGACAAAAAAGACTGACGATTAGAGAAATAATTCCAATTCTTCGCGGAATTTGCGCCGGATTAGAGTACGCCCATCAAAATCAAATTATTCACCGGGATATCAAACCCGACAACATTATGCTCACCCCGCAAAACGAGGTTAAAATTGCTGATTTTGGGCTAGCGAAATCACTCGATAAAATGTCTTCGCTCTCGGTAAGTGGGCTCATTCTGGGAACTCCCCACTTTATGTCTCCAGAACAATGCGAAGGAAAACGAAGTGTCGACCATCGAAGCGACATTTATTCTCTAGGCGCGACCCTTTTTCAAATGTTAACAGGGGAAGCCCCGTATGTCTCGAGAGCGGAAGAGAATTCACTGATGACCATCTTATTTCGTCACGTGAATGATCCGATTCCCAATCCACTCGAATTTATCCCTGAGATCGATCCGTTATTTGCCCAAATTACAATGCGCTGTATGGCAAAGAAACCGGAAGAACGATTTCAATCTTGTCAGGAAATCTTAGAATATTTGGACCTCTATGAAAAACAACAATTAGACTCAGAGCATTTTCCAACGGTTTCCTTATCTCCCGGCTCCATTCCTAAAACTCCGATTCTTCGGAAATATCGGCGAAAACTAAAAATTGCGGGTGTCACACTTTTACTTCTGTTTATGCTTGGAAATTTCAACAAAAAAAATCCGCAAAAAAAATTAGAAAATATTGATCCGAACAACCCCGTCGAAGGAATGAAGGCTGTTCCGCAGGACTTACTGGAGACACATTTTAAACAGTATTGTGAATCTAAGAATCAAGATCGTATTTTTGAAATTTGGGCCCAACTTAAAGTTCAGGTCCCCGGATGGAAAATGCCTGAACTGCTCAAAGACTCTTTAAAGAGAGCGATCGCTCAAGACACGCTTGCTTATGGGAAATATGTATTTCGTTTTGTAGACAATAAAAAACTCGAGGAGGCTCGGTTTTTAACAGAATTGCTCTGGGAAGTCGAACCCAATTGGATTCGTAAAACAGAGAATAAATACCAAGAAAAATTTAAAGAATTCCTACATCCTGAAATTCCTGGCATTTCTTCCAAAGAGAGTAATCGTCTCAAAATTACCCTAGCAAATTCGCAACACTTACTTAAAATCTCTATGGAACCCGAGGGAAAAGGGGCGATACGAAGAGATTTAAATGACTACCCAAAAATGAGGAATCGAGTTCGCTCCGATATTCAAGAGATTTTAGAACGATCCTATTCCTCGAAAACGATATTTAATGTAGTTGATATCCTTGTATCTCAGCCGTATCCCGATTTTTCGTTAATTTTTACTTGTGTTTCTATGAGTACTCCGCCTTCAGATTGTTTTGAGGTAAAAGATTTTCGATTTTATCCAAACCCGGATTATGACAAAATTCTCATTGTTCAAGAATGCCTTAAGCAAGTAGAAGTTTTATTACAACGGTTTCAAAAATTGGCAAGTCAAAAGAAAGAGATTGGTCAAGAAATCCGTATCGATAATCCAACATGGAACACTCAAATAGATTGGTACCCAACAGAGAGCAAAAATTTAAAATATCAAATGTATCTGTTTATGCTTCCGATGAAGCTCTTGGAAGAGGTGATTTCAAAAGAGTTTCAGAACGAAGAAACTCTTTACCAATTCTGCTGTTTTGGAATTTTAAGAAAACAGTTTGATTGGGCGAGAATATCCGCGAAGAAACTTTCCGCTTCTCCGCGATACCAGCGCATCAAAAAGTTTTTATTAGAAGAATGACGATAGAAAATTAGCGCGCGACTAAAACGACGGTTAGGACGACTTCTTTTCCCTCACGCAATACCGTCACTTTCATGATATCTTGAGGATTGGCTTCGCTTAACACTTCCATGAGTTCATAAATATTATTAATTTCTTTTTCATCCATCCGAATAATGCGATCTCCACCTTTCATTCCGCCAATCTCTGCGGGTTTCCCTTCCACTACATCACTGATCGAGACTCCCTTTTCTTCATCGCCGTAGTTCGGCATAATTCCTAACTGAACGCGACTTCGACGGGCTTCACCCTCCGGAGTCGCAGGTTCCGTGCTTCTCTGAAATACAGGGCGAGTGTCTCGATTCAAAAAATCTAAGGCTTGGAAACTGACCATTTCTGTCACTTTTTCTGCACCCTCATAATTGATCTTATCAAAATCATCACTGGGTTTATGATAATCCATATGAAGGCCGGTAAAAAAGAAAAGAACCGGAATATTTTTGACATAAAAGGACGTATGGTCACTTGGCCCTCGACCCGCTTTATTCAAACTTAATTTAAATTGAAACACTTCATTGAGTTTTTTCATTTCGGTTTCAAACGTTGGAGAGGTCCCAATTCCACCGATTTGAAGTTGGCTCTGACTCAATCGACCGATCATATCGAGATTAATCATCGCGACACATTGCTCTAAAGAAAGGGTAGGATGTTCTGCAAAATATTGAGATCCCAGTAGTCCCAGTTCTTCTCCAGAAAACGTCATTAATACAAGTGAGCGTTTCCGTTCCTTGATTTGGCTAAAGGCTCTAACAAGCGCTAAAATGCCAGAAGTTCCACTCGCGTTATCATCTGCGCCATTGTGAATTTTTCCAGAAGAATTTCCCTCAAGCGAGCCCCCTTGCTCTCCGATGCCCAAATGATCATAATGAGCGCCAATCAGTACATATTCTTTTTTCAGTTCTGGATCAGTCCCTTCTAGAGTGCCGATCACATTTCTCGCTTTCTTTTTTATTTTGAAAATTCCGGCTTTTAAATCCATTTTCATTCCCGGAATGAGAAAGGATTTTGGCTTTAGAGCCGTATTGATTTCTTGTTGGAGTTCGGCTGTCTTTATTCCAAGCGCCATAAAAAGAGAGTCTCCCACCGACGCTTTTAGGTGGATACAGGGAATTTCGAGTTTTCCACCAAATCCAGCCATCGGCATAAGATGATCGCCTTCTTGTTTTATTGTCACCGGATCATTGATAATAATGACCCCGGCGGCCCCATGCTCTTGAGCATTTTTAGCTTTATTTGAAAATTCGGCGTGGCGCGACCATCCTTTTCCCGCTGCGGCAAAAAGAGAGTTTCCTTCAGGGGAGGTCGGCTCTCGTCGTAAAATAAGAACCAATTTTCCCTTGGCCTCTATTCCGGCATAATCATCATACTGTACTTCAGAATGAGTAATTCCATACCCAGCAAAAATAACTTCAGTCGATGCTTCTCCATCGCCTGAAAAAGAAAAAGGAGTGTAGTCTTCACGAATTTTGAATTCAGACTGAATTCCTTGATAATTAATTTTAAAATGATTATCAGGAAAATAATCATGTCCTGTGGTGACTTCAAAGGATTGAAAATAGCTGTTTGCTTCACCTGCGGGAGCAAATCCAAATGCTTGGAAATGCTTGGCGATATAATCACCAGCGGTTTGTTCTCCCTTTGTTCCAGATCCACGACCTTCGAGTTCATCCGATGCCAAAAACGAAATATGCTTCTGAAAATCCTCTTTCACAATTTCTTGCAATAGTTGTTGTTGAGTCGTAGAAATGGAATTATTAGACGCTTCTTGAGCAATAATCGGAAGCAAACTCCCTAAAAAAAGTCCGCACAGGAGCGATTTGTTCATAGTTTTTTCCAGTAGTAAATAATAGTTTTTAAAGTTTTGGTAAAGAACTCTTTTTTGAGATCATATTCATTACTCGATTTTTTTAAATAGGGGGATGAATTTTTCGCTTTTATTTTTTTGACACTCAGATTCATGATTTCAGGCTTCTTTTAGATCGCTTTTCAATTGAAAAAACATTTTATTTCTTTAAGATACAACGGCATTCTCAAAGAATTCACTCCTTATGAGTTATAAAATTTTTATATCGTTTTAATAAAAGGAAATTCACATGCCATTGACTCCCTTCAGTATTGCTATTTCTCGACAGAATGGAGGTTACAAAAGTATTGTCCTCAACAGTTCGGAACGAAAAGAAGAAGAGCTAGAACTCTCTATTCTCCAGAATATTTATTTAGGAAAAGTGGCTTCCATTGAAGCCGATTCTGATTTTGCGGTCGTCGATTTGGACTCAAATTTAAAAGGGAACCTTCCCATGAAAAATGTTGGGTACGCGTATACTCGCATTCATCCGCAACGAAAACCGCCCTTCCGTCGAGATATTTCTAGTTTGCTTTGGCCAGAACAAGAATTGATTGTGCAAGTCAATAGCTTAAATCCGATAATGCTGACGACCGATTTAACTTTGCCCGGACACTTTTTGGTATTTACTCCTTATAGTTCGAAACTCCATATCTCGAAAAAAATTGAAAGCCAAGAAGAACGAGATCGATTGATGAATCTTGTTAAAATGCTCGATATCCCGCCTGCTTTTGGGTTTATTGTTCGTACCGATAGTGTCGGAGCCAGTTTTGAAGATCTTCATCGGGATTATCTCTTTTTGGAACGAACATGGCTCAATCTTGTCCGATGTCTTAATACTGTTCAAAGTCCTTCGCTGTTATCCACCATTCATCCAATAGAACACTTTATTGTGGAACATATGAATTCAGATTGTACGGCGATTTGGGTCGATCGTGAAGAAGACTTTGCCAAAGCAAAAAGTTTTCTCAACGAATATCGTCCAGAAAAGACTTCTGTCTTAAAATTGCATCAGGACAGCACTCCATTGCTCAGCAAATTCTAAATCACCCCCTTTGAAAAAAAAGGGAAATCAAAGGCGATTTTATGGCGAGAGTCTTAGTTTTAGACGCTTACTGGAACAAGTCTCTCGCGGCAATTCGCTGCCTAGGACGCTTTAATCATAAAGTATTTGCGGGAGAATGTACGCCTTGGAGTACGGGTCTTTTTTCTCGATACGTCGCTAAACCCCTTTTTATACATGCTTCTCCTATACGGCAACCCGAAATCTTTCTAAACGAATTGCGTCGGTTTTTGCTCGATCACCAGATTCAGGTGGTTCTTCCGATGGAAGAGGCCACTTTACGGCTCTTGTTACAGTCTCAATCCCAATTACCTCCAGTCGGTATTCCGTTTGGTCCCCTTGAACGTATTGACTGGGTTCGCGATAAAAAAAATCCGCTTTGGATCGCGAGTCAATTAGGCATTCCTCATCCCAAAACTTTAGCACCAGAGTCCCTTGAGGAAGCACAAGATTATCTTGCACAGCATCCAATGCCGGTATTGTTTAAGCCCCGTATCGGCTCCGGTGGAGTCGGCATTCATAGAGTTTATGAACGAAATCAAGTATGGCAGACTTATCTTCAGGCACACCAAAAAACGCCTTTCCCCTTGATTCAAGAATTATTACCTTCAGCAGGAAAAGGGCTAGGGGTTTCGTTTATCTTCACGCAGGGCGAACCCTTGGCAAAATTTTCGCACTTACGACTACGAGAACCTCGTTTCGGAGGCGCAAGTACTTTACGCGTTTCTCAATCCTTTCCAACTCAAGAAAGGGAAGCGCTCGCATTACTCAAAGCGTGTGGCTGGAAAGAAGGCGTTGCGATGGTCGAATTTAAGCAAGACATTCGGGATCAATCCTTTCGATTAATGGAAATTAATCCGCGTTATTGGGGATCCCTCGCCTTAGCCATTTACTCCGGCGTTCCGTTCCCAGAAATTTCCGTACGAATCGCTTTAAATCAACCCCTACCGAATTTCATTCAAAAAGAGGGAGTTCTCGTCCGATGGTTGATTCCCGGAGAAGTGATGGTTTTCTTTGAACATCTAAAACAGGGAAAATGGGATCGAGAATTTTTTCGGTTATTTTTTCAAAATGTCCGAGATGATATCTGGTCTTGGGACGATCCGCTTCCGTTTTTCGGACGAATTACTTCCTATGGCCCCTATTTAACTTCTCCGAACTTTGCTCTTCTTCGAGAGCGTCATTAATTTAAGAGAGATTTTAGGAGACTTTGTTGCGATTTTTTTGAGTTTCCATAAAATAAATAGCCTTCATTTTTTTTGGAAAAAAAATTTATGGTCCAAAACGCATTTACCGTGGATCTCGAAGATTGGTATCATGTCTGCGCGGTTGAAGATTTTCTTCCACAAACGCGATGGGACGAATATGAGAGTCGTGTGGTGTTTAGCACTCAACTTTTACTCGATTTGCTTGAACAATATCACTACTCGGCAACCTTTTTTGTTTTAGGATACATCGCTAAGAGACATCCAGAATTAATTCAAGAAATTCATCGCAGGGGACATGAAATTGCTTCGCATGGCTACGCGCATCAACCTTTGGTGACGATCACTCCGGAAGTCTTTCGTGCCGATCTGAAAAAATCGATTGAGATTGTAGAAAAACTCACTGGAAAACGTCCGGTCGGCTATCGAGCTCCAGAATGGACCGTTGTTCCTGAAACATTATGGGCTTTAGATGTGTTGATTGAAGAAGGTTTTTTGTATGACTCGTCAATGATGCCACTCACGTTGATGGGAGATCGCCATCTGAACGCCTATCCTCATCGGATTCACCGCGCTAGCGGATCAATTTTAGAATTTCCAGCGACTACGATGCGCTGTCTCTGGGAAAGTTTGCCCTTTACCGGCGGATTGCCTTTGCGAATGTCTCCTTACTGGTACACCGTGACTAAAATCAATTTTATGAACGCGATAAAAATTCCGACGATGGTTTATGTACATCCGTGGGAAATGGACCCGAATCCCCCCAAAATGAAGCTCCCTAGAACTCGCGCTTTTATGCACTATTTTCATCTCAAATCCGTCCCCCAAAAAATTCGGGGCCTCTTGGAACGATTTGAATTTACCACCCTCGAAAATCTTATGAAGTCGTTTTTTGTACCTGCCACTCAAGAACAAATACAATACGCTTCTACCGCGGTGCGTTCGAATTGATCTCAGAGAAAAGTTTCTCTAAAAGCAAGCGTCGTTGAGAATCGTTCGCATATTTTTGCTTTAAAGCCAAAAGCTCTTGTTGAATCTGGAGAAGGTGCTGAGGATAGATTTGGGGAAAATGCGATTGAATAAAACGGAGTCGGTTCCGAAAATAATAGTACAAGGTATATAACGGTTTAGAGCGATTCGTTTTACGAATGTGATGTTGAAGTTCTAATGAGGGAAGAGTCGCTAAAACAAAACCCTCCTGACGCGCCCGAAACGAATAATCGACATCGTCCCAATAACAAAAATAATTTGTATCCATGCCTCTAATGGTTTGATGTACCTTCGTTTTTAGCCATAAAGCCGTTCCAGGAACATAATCATTTTCTTTTAAAATTCGCTCTTCGATTGTTTGATAGTGACTGAGTTTGCCAGTTTTCGGAGAAAAGTGTCCGCCTAGAGAATCAATTAATTGAGAGTTAAATAGCGGACGAACAAGCGGAGCGAGCAGATCACAAGTGTTTCGCTGAGGAGTATCGAGCAACGCTTGAAAGCTTCCCGGATTTAATAGAGTATCGTTTGTCAGAAAAAGAGCTTCTCTCCCGCCTAAGCGGATCACTTCTTCCAAGGCTTGATTAAATCCTCCAGTAAACCCTTGATTTTGCTCGATACGGAGATGATGAATTCCTTGAGGAGAACTATTTTGGATCTGTTGATGATGTTCAAGCAGAGAGCCATTATCGATCAGAACAACCTGATCGGGTGGCACTTGATTGCACAAAACAGATTGCAAGCATTCTTTCGTGATTTGAACTTGATTAAAATATAAAATACAGACAAAAACGGGAGAATTCATTGGTTTATTTTAAAGGAAATTTTTGGATGTCGAAAGATCAATTAAAAAATCTGGATTGGAGTCCCCTAGCACAGTTGTTTCGTCAAGCCTTTCAAGAACACGAACCGATTCTCTTTATTATCAATGATCCCGAACGTCCAACACGCTCCGATCTCGTGTTTCAAGCGATTTTTGAAACGCTTTCCCATCCCTATCCCTCGCTTCATTTGTTGATCGCGACCGGGAGCCATGTTTTTAAAGAGAAAGAACGACAAGATTTTGAAGCACGAAGGCTTGGACTTTTTCAAAAACGATTTGAATCCACTTCTTGGCAAACGCTTCAAGACGATTTTGTTTCGCTTGGAGACGGAATCGAGATCAATAAAAAAGTGCTTTCCTTTCCTTATTGGGTTCTGATCGGGAGCCTTGAACCTCATTATTTTTCCGGCATTACCGGTGCTCATAAAACATTAGCTATTGGATGTACCAGTTTAGAAGCCTTAAGAGGCAACCATGAATTGGCGCTTCATCCGGATGCGCGTCCACTAAAGCTTCAAGGGAACCCCGTCTTTGAGGATCAAATACGCCGCTATCATCGAGTCTGCCAAAATGCTCAACAGGTGTTAGCGATCCAACTGCTTCAGGAGCAGGATCAAATTATCGAATGCGCTTTTGGGGAAGCGATATCAACCCTCTATCAACTTTTTCCGAGGGCTGAAAAACAATTTACGCGCTTTGTGGAGGCGCCAATTTCTTTATTGTTATTAACTGTAGACGGTCCTCTTGGATCTAGTGTTTATCAAGCGGAAAAGGCTATTAAAAATAATGAATGGGTCGTCGCTGATCAGGGACATATCGTTTTAAGTGCGCCGTGTCCTAAAGGAATTGGGTCTGAACGATTTTTGCGATTATTACGACAACATACCTCCTATCAAGAAGCCTCCACGTCTATAGGGCCTTATCAACTCGGCGATCACAAAGCGTTAAAACTTCTTTACCTTACGGATCCGATTCATCGTGGAGTGAAACTCTCTCTTCATTCTTCAGGAGTCACTTCAGAGCAAGCGGACACCGTTCGGATGCGAAAAATATCGGATGAAGAATGGAGCCAATTTTTGAAACATCCTCAAGCCTATTTGCTAGAACACGCCGATCAATACCTCTTGAAATTTTCGCAAGACAGGATATAATATTTCCTCCTTTTAATGTTCTGATTTGCTCGCGTAGCTCAACGGTAGAGCACCGCTTTCGTAAAGCGGGGGTTAAGGGTTCAAATCCCTTCGTGAGCTTTATTTTTTTTGCGAATACACTCTTATGTTTGCCATTCTCCTACTCTATTTAGTCAATCTCTTTATTTTAGGGGCAATGGTTGGCAGTTTTTTAAATGTTTGTGTCTATCGCCTTCCCCGCGAATGTATGACCTTACAACACCCCAAACGCTCCCATTGTCAAAGTTGTTACACGCAACTGACTTATTTCCCTGACAATATCCCGATTTTAAGCTGGTTTCTTCTTCGTGGACGTTGTCGTCACTGTGGGGCTCCTTTTTCTTTTCGCTATCCAGCCATTGAAATCGTCACCGCTATTTTGTTTGCCTTTATTGGCTTTCGTATTGATCCTCATTTACTTGAAGATTATTTTTTTCTACAACAATCCTTCTTTTCAATCGAAGTCCGATTCCTTTATCTTCTCTATGTGTTGGCTTTTTGTTCCGCTTTAGTCGTTGTGACTTTGATTGACTGGAGCCCCCTACGAATCATCCCGGACGAAATTACTATTGGGGGTGCCCTTCTTTGTCCGATTGCCGCCTACTTTTGTCCGATGATGTTTGAGAAGGAAGTCGCAACACTCTCCGCAATTACAGACCCCGCCTTAGGACGATTTTTGCTTTCGGTTCAGGGTGCTTTTGTCGGATTTATGGCTCTCTTTCTCGTTTCTTTTTTCGGAAGCTTTTTTCTTCAAGGACACTCACTCTCTCCACAAGAAGCGATGGGATTTGGAGATGTTAAACTCATGGCTTTTTTAGGAGCCTTTCTGGGATGGAAGGGAGCCTTGATTTTGCTCTTTATCGGTTCTCTTCTGGGCGCGATTGTCGGAATTCTCAATTGGCTCATCAGTGGAAAAAATACTATCCCCTTTGGACCCTATTTATCTGCGGGAGCCTTGATGGTGCTCTTTCAGCCAAATTTGCTAGAGTGGGTCAATGCTTGGATCAACCCGTTATCTCCTGCACTTCATTAGGGGCTTTGTATGCAAGAACTCACTGTAGAATTATTCCTAGACGCTTTACGAGAGGGGATACGATCCTTTGAATCCTTCAAACTCGAAGGAGGCGATTTTACCCCGCATATTCCCGAAATAAACGAACTTTTAAAAAATACCGAACTGTCCTTAGTTCGATGCAAATTCAAAAAATGCATCTTTCCTGGACTCGAAGCTCCAAAACTTCGAGCGCCCGAATCCGATTTTATGCTCTCCCAATTTCCACAAGCCAATTTTGCGGAATCCAATTTCTGGAAAGCGGATTTGCGAGGTTGTGATCTGACTTCTTGTAATTTTGGCGCTTCACGACTTTCGTCCGCGAAAATGTCTCGTGTCGTTGCGCGCTCGGCTTCTTTTTTGCGAGCCAATTTGATGAATGCGGATCTGGGAGAGGCTGATTTATACGAAGCCGATTTTTTAGAAGCGGAACTCACCGCCTGTCGATTCTTGCGATCTAACCTCTCATTTGCTCGCTTTATGAGTGCAACATTACGGGATGCGGATCTTTCTTGTAGCAACCTAGAAGAAGCCAATTTTTGGAAAGCGAACCTCGAAAACACCAAATTGTTCCGACCCGAAAACCTCGAAAAAGCGAGAAATATGGCCTACGCTTTTTTTGAAAATACCTGTCTTTCAGAATCCGATGAAAAAGTGGTACAAAAACTTTTGAAAGAACGAAATCTCTTTCGGATTGTTAATGATGAAGAGGTCCGAGAATTCTTTAAGCTCTAACAATTTATTGTTTGGCTACTTCTTGTTGAATAGGCTGTATTTGTTCAAAATCCCAGAATCGATGATCCATCAATTGCGAAGGTTGAATATGTTGCAAAGCGGCAAGCATATTATTTCCGACATTTTCGTTTTTTGCTTCCAAGGATTGCAGTAGTTGTTTCATTTGAGTGCGAACCAATCCCACTTGAGAACCACATAAATTACAGGGGATCACCGGTATTTGATGGAGTTGACTCAACTCTCGGAGCCATTTCTCTGGAACATAACAGAGCGGACGAATAACCACATTCTTTCCATCCTCGGAGCGTAATTTGGGAGGCATTCCTGCAAGACGTCCAGAATAAAACATATTCATTAAAACGGTTTCATTCATATCATCGCGATGATGGCCAAGTGCGATTTTGCTAAATTGATGTTTAGCCGCGTAAGTATAGAGAATCCCACGACGTAGCCGAGAACAAAGACTGCAATAGGTTTGTCCTTCAGGAATTTTTTCTTTGACAATCGAATAGGTATCTTCTTCCAGTATCCTGAACGAAATTCCTAACGATTCAATCCATTGTTGATAACGATCCGCAGAAAAGCCCGGTTGTTTTTGATCCAGTAAAACCGCTTCGATCGTAAATGGGTAAGGCGCTTTTTTACGAATTTCTTCCAGCAACATTACAAGGATGCTGGAATCTTTCCCTCCAGAAACCGCGACTAATATTTTATCTTCCGCTTCAATGAGATGATAATCGGCAATCGCAGAGACCATTAATTTTCGAATTCTGGCGGAAAGGGGCTCTATTTGCATAAATAACCTTTTTTTTCTGTCGTTGCGATGAGGCTCAGCCGAAGAAGCAATCTCCGTAACAGTATTATTTTCAGGAGATGCGTAACAACCCTTTCACTGGTATTCGCAACGACAATAGAGAGTTTCTAATTAATGATGTTTTCTCACTTTAACATCGACTCCGGGAGTATGCACTTCAACTTTGGTATTGTGGGGGCCACGGTTAATGTCAAGACTCCAGCGGCCACCACTGTGAACGTGTCCACAACCGGGGCCATGGCGATGGTTGCGAATTTCGATCCAAGATCCCCCATCCCAAGTATGTCCGCAAGCGTCATGATGCGAACAAGAATGGGCAGGTTGAATCACAACGGTCTCATGATGTGCAGGTGGAGAATGATGATCAACATTAATATGAGGATGGCACCCAATTAAGCCGATCAGAGAAAAAGAAACTACAAGAATACTTAAATAATTCATAAAATAGGTCGGAGAGTTTTTTTCTCATCCGCCTCCTAAAAAAAAATGAAGCGTTAATGACAAAAAAGGATAAGATCGTTCTTGAACAAGAATCTCTCGTTTGTTTTTTTTTCAAAAAAGGAAATTTTCTTTGTGAGCCCTGACATTGCAAAAAACCTCCGCCAGATTCTTTTATTTTTTTTACTTTCTAAAGGACTGGTATGGGGGGCAATGATTTTCGCTTTTTATGGGTTTACTTACCATCAGGAAAATCATTTCGGAAACAAATATTATCCTTATTCTGCACAGATTTCGTTACGTCACATTTTTCAAACATGGGACACCAATCATTATCTGTATTTAGCCGAAAAAGGATATTCAAGCCCCTTTCTTCGAGAAAGTCTTTCTCAAGAAATTGAACGACACCAACGCCTTCTATATTACCGTAAAATAGAATTTTTGGAAAGTCAGAAAAACTTTTCGTCGGCGCAACAACTCCAATCAAGCCAAATCTGGGCGGACTACGAAAAAAAACAACAATTTTTGATTTATCAACTTCAAAAAAAAGAACGTGATATCTTAAATTCAGACGCTTTCCCACCTGCTTACCCTTTTTTGATCGCCGGAGTCACGTTTGTTACCTCTTGTACTTCTTTAGTCGCCGCATTCTTCATTTCTAATCTGTTTTCTTTCGGGGTGATGATTCTTTTTTTCCTTCTGATCGCGGACGAAGAAGGAACCGCAGTGGCTCGCTGTGCCGTGTATAGTTGGATGCTCTATCCTTATTCTTTTGTCTTTCATATTCCGTATACAGAATCTTTATTTTTGTTTGTGGTTTTGTTGGGCTTTTATAGTTTTCGGAAACAAGCGTTCTGGCTTTCCGCGTGCTGTTTTGGATTACTTCCCTTGATTCGTGTCTTGGGAATTTTAATTCTTGTTCCTTATGGAGTCGCACTCTTCAAACAAAAGCGTTCGCTCTTTTTCCTGCTATTTCCACTCGGAGGTTTTATTTGTTATTTAGTGACAATGTTCTGGTTCACTGGAGATCCGTGGATTGGATTTAAGGCGCAAGAAGGCTTTATTTCAAAACACTCTGGACTACGACTCTTTCAACTCGGAGAATGGTTTCGGTTTACTTTTCTGGAGTGGGATTTTTCATATGGGTTCCACCCTCAACAAGGAAGCCTAGATCGAGTGTCATTTCTTCTTTTTCTCTTATGGCTCTTACTGGCCGGATCTCACCTAAAAAAAGAGTGGCTCTTTTATATTTTGTGTTATGGAGCCTTCCCAGCGTTCACTAGTTTAGGATTAATGTCGTATAGCCGTTATGTAGTCTCTGTCTTTCCTTTATTTTTATGGCTCGGAAAAGTTCTGGAAAAACGCCCCAAAACTAAAACCCTATTTTTCATCGTCGGAATCTCTGGACAAATTGCGTTAGCTGGACGGATGGGCTTAAATTATTGGGTTGCGTAGCGAAGCGAATCTAATAGAAAATTAAAAATCCTAGTTGAAATTCTTTGACTTTTCAGTACATTGAGAACAATTTTATTTCTCTTTTTAAAGGAGAAGTGGTGCTAACACAAGATAAAGCTAAAACACTCACTCAAAACATTTTTGCTCATCTGAATTCTCAAGAAAATCTTGAAGTTCTCTTGAAATCCTCCCAGACACAATCGACACGTTTCGCGGATAATGGAATCACTCAAAATGTTTCGATTCATGAGGAAAAATATCTTTTGCGAATGCAGTCAGAAGGACGGCAGGCTCGTATTCAAGTCGATCATCTTGAAGATTCAGTGCTTCCCCGCTTTTTGCTCCAATTGCGAACCCTCCTCAAAATGGCTCCGAAAACCGATCCGATTCCCTTGACGGATGTTGCGTTAGAGCCTTCTTCGAGTTCCGGTTTTTCCGAAAATACGTTTCGCAATTCCCCCGAAGAACGCGTGTCTATTTTGGAACAACGAATTACGCCTTTAAAAAAATCTAAAAGTTTAACCTCTGGAAGTTATACGACTAAAGCAGGATCGCTCACCTATGCCAATTCATTGGGGGTCTTTGGCTATTATCCCAAAACCCTCGGTTCTTTAGATGTCACTGCCACTTCAGCCGAAGAAGAAACGGAAGGAGCCAGTTTAGGGCTAAATCAGGATATTCAGCAAATCAATTCTGAGCACATTTTTCAGGAATCGATCCAACTCTCGGAACGTGCAAAAAAAGCCAAAGCTTGCGATCCCGGGTACTATACGGTGGTACTGCATCCCAAAGCGACTTGTGATTTGCTTTACTTTTTAGTGGAACTCTGTTTTCCGACTCAAAACTATCAAGAAGGAACCTCGTTTTTGAGCCAGAAATTGGGGCAAAAACTGTTCTCGGAACATTTATTCGTAGAAGAAAACGCGTTTCATCCAGAACTTCGGGGATTTCCCTTTGATTTTGAAGGAATAGCCAAGCAAAAACGAACTTTGATTCAGGACGGAGTCCCGCTTCAGTTGGTTCATGATCGATTGACGGCTAAAAAAGCAGGTACCGTTTCTAGCGGACATTCCTTGCCTCAGCCAAATGCAACGGGGCCTTATCCTACCAATATTGTGATGAAGGGTGGGACGAGTTCGATGGAAGAAATGATTGCGTCCACGACACGCGGAATTTGGGTCAATCGGTTTCACTATACCAATGTAGTTCAACCCATGGAAATGATTTTGACTGGAATGACGCGTGCGGGAGTGTTCTGGATTGAGAACGGCAAAATTTCTCATCCCATCAATAATTTTCGCTTTACGATCAACCTCGCTGAAGTATTCCGCAATATTGAAATGTTAGGACCTTCTCAACTGGTCGATAAATCCATTTTTGAGCAGAGTATTCTGGCTCCCGCCATGAAAGTTTCCCATTTTCATTTTTCTAGTTCAACCGCATTTTAGGAGGAGCTTTGAAAGATTTCACTCAACTCGCAATGGATACCGCTATTGAACAAGGTGTGACCTACGCGGATATTCGTATCATTGAAACCCATTCGGAGAAACTCATCGTTCGCAATGGTCAAGTGAATACGCTGGAAGCCAACTCCAGTTTAGGCTACGGAGTTCGGGTTTTATTCAACGGGGCTTGGGGATTTGCCTCTTCCGTAGAATTAACACCGAACTTTATCAAAGAAACCACTTTACTCGCGGTTCGTATTGCTCGTGCTTCGGCACAACTGATTGGAGATCCGATGTTGCTGGTTCCAGAAGCCTCCTCTGAAGATTTTTGGGCCACCCCTTTTATGATTCATCCGGCACACGTTTCTCTAGAATCTAAACTCTCGCTACTTTCCTCTGCAGAAGCCATTTTGCGTCAAGATTCTCGAATTAAAATGTCCAAGGCACAAATGGAATACCTCTCGGAAAAACAATATTTTGCGAATTCTCAAGGATCGTATCTGGTTCAGGAACTGCTTCGCTCCGGATGCGGAATCAGTGCCACCGCGGTTCAAAATGGAGAGGCCCAAACCAGAAGCTACCCGATGTCTTTTGACGGAAACTACCGTGGCGGTGGATACGAAGTCATTTTGTCTGCGCAATTGCTCGAAAATGCCGAACGTATTCGAGAAGAAGCCATTCAACTTTTGCAAGCCGAAATGTGTCCGACTCAACTCACGGATGTCGTTTTGGGACCCGCCCAAATGGTTCTCCAGATCCATGAATCGGTGGGTCATGCCAACGAATTGGATCGCGTTTTAGGCTGGGAAGCGAACTTTGCGGGCCGAAGTTTTAATACCACGGATCATCTAGGATCGTTTATTTATGGGGCTCCGTGTGTAAACCTCATTGCAGACAATACTATGCCTCAAGGACTTTCGACGCAAGGCTATGACGATGACGGGGTTCAATCCCAACGCTTTTATGTGGTCCAAAATGGGGTCTTTAAAAACTACTTCACCACACGCGATACCGCTCGATTCATTCAAAAAAACCGTTCCAATGGATGCAATCGCGCTCAAGGATTCGCCCATATCCCAATCACTCGTATTCCAAATCTTTCCTTACTTCCCGGAGATCTCACCCGAGACGAATTGATTGGTGGAGTTGAAGATGGGATCTATATGGATACCAATCGTTGTTGGTCCATTGACCAAATGCGCTTAAATTTTCAGTTCGGATGCGAAGTCGCTTATGAAATCAAAAAGGGAAAATTGGGGAAACTCTATAAAAATCCTACTTATCAAGGAATGACACCTCAATTTTGGCGCTCATGTGATGGAATCGCAAATCAGGAAAGTTGGGAAGTGATTGGAATTATCAACTGTGGCAAGGGTCAACCCATGCAAATTGCTGAAATGTCGCATGGATCGTCTCCTGCCCGTTTTCGAAATGTTCAGGTTGGGGTTAAGAGCTAAAGACACGCCGTTTTGTGTCTCTACAAAAAAAATTTTATGGATGAAGTTCCTCCTCCTTTAATTCAAATAATCCGAAAAATTACACGAAATCGAATTTCACCGGAACAGATTTCGATGGATGCGGATCTCTTGTCAGAAACCAAATTGACCCAAGAAGAATTTATTCAGCTCATGAATGCTTGCGAACGAATTCTTCACTTCATCTTTGTTCCGTCCTTTCAACCCCTGCTAAAAGACCCGCCTCAATGTTCGATACGTGATTTGATTTTTTATGCTCAACCGCTCTACATTCTTCGACCGCCTGCTCCGGAAATCATTGATTTATCTGTTGAGTTTTTGATTCTGACTCCAGAGAAAAAAGGGTGTTTATGGATAATTTTGTTTTTTTTGATAGTGCCATTCATTTAAAAAAATACTGGATCTTCTTTAATTTTCCATTTTTGGAGTAAAAAAAGATTTTTGCCAGTTTTCTTTTGACTTTTTCTCAAAAATCCTTTTAGAATGTAATTGAACCTTAATTAGTAGATAATCATTTGTGACTTTCGAGGAGATTATGAATCGATTTTATATTTTATTAATCCTAATGGTACTTTTATCACTGGGATGCGATCGAGATACTGATAATGGCTCAACAGCCTTTATTGATACCGGAAATGATGGCTCTGCTGTTCTTGGAATTCCAGGTCCGACTCCATTTACTCCTTCGCCTTCACCTGCAGTACTCACCGTTTCGGCTTCGGATTTACTTGCACCTTCGGGAACTCCTCACGTGTTCACAGTAAGCCTGATGAATATCACGGGAAATGGTTCTTTAGCGGCAACCACAATGATCGCGGCCGCTTCTGGAAGCATCAGTGGCTTTCCCGTCTCAATTTCCTTTTCATCCGTTGTTAGAATCAGTGCCACAGCCTTTACTGCAACCGGCTTTTTTTCGGACGCATTAACGGGTACTGGAACCGTGAACGTTCAAATTATTTACACGGAAGAAGATCGAACCATCGCTGAAGTTTTTAATTTCTCAGTATGCTGTGGTACTGCCACAGGCGGTGGAGGTGGCGGTGGCGGCGGTGGCGGTGGCGGTGCTGGATTTGTCGCATTTGCTTCCGATGAAACACCTTCGGTTGTTCCGCTCGCAATCCCTGACGGAATAGACCCTATACCTACGGCTGGCCCTCCAGCAGAAGTCGATATTACAGTTCCTGTAGGCACTCCTCCAGTGGGTACGGCAGTGGGAGATGTACGCGTTTTAGTGACAATTTCTCATGGTTTTATAGGAGACATCAATATTGCCCTTACTTCTCCGGGTGGTTCTACTATAGTTCTTGCGGGACTTCCTGACTTGACATCTGATGTGGATATGGGAGTTATTTTTGAAGATGGAGCTACTGCTATAGATATTACTTCCTTTTCAGGAACACCAGGAAACCCTACCCCTTATCCGACTTTTGCCCCTTCAGGCACTATACCCGGTGATAGTCCGGATGCCGTTGGAACTGTTGCTTCTTTAGCCGCTTTTTCAGGAGCCGTTGCTGAAGGAACTTGGACTTTAACCGTGAACGATCTTTACGGTCCTTATACTACTACTAGTGGTTTTGTTGTTAGTTATGCTGGAACCATTGATGATTGGGCGATTGCGCTGAATGGGGCTAGTTTTGGGCTGCCATTTGAATAAATTCTCCTAGATTGACTCTATTTTTGATTTTTGAAAACCGGAAAATTTTCCGGTTTTTTTATCGTTGGGTCTTTTTTTTGGAAAGAGGGATATGGCAACGGGATTCTTCTCGTGAGATCAAGTAATTTCCATGTTCGTCCCGAAACGGAGTCCAGGTTCCAAATGGGGAGAAGACTTCGCAGGGGCGAAATTCCGCTTTGTAGCTCATCGAATGATTCTCAGCAATATAATAGCCCAAATACAAATAATCTTGTCCGTGTTCCAGCGCATATTGAAGTTCGCAGAGAATACTAAAGGTTCCTAGCGAAAGATCGCGGTACTCAGGATCATAAAAAAAATAAAGCGAACTCAGACACGACGGCAAGATATCGACATATCCGTAAGCCACCGGAATATTGCGATAAAAATAAGTAAATTCTTGGGTTTGTTTTAGCGCGGTCAACACAAACGACAATAAATAATCGATATCGCTTCCCCCAGCTTGCTGAAATTGAAACTGCTTATGCTTTCTATAGGTTTCCGCTTTTTCTGGAGTAAAAATTGGCGGCGCTATCTCATATCGAACCTCTTGCGTTTTTTTGAAGAGGCGACGCTGATGTTTTGATTGAACAAATTGTTTAACAGGAACCCGAATCGGCAAACAGCGACCACAGTTGCTACAAGCATATCGAAAGAACTGGTCTCCGAAATGGCGAAATCCTTGTGACAACAAGAGCTCAAAATCGGCATCGCTGATCTCATCCATCCAAAATTCTTGGTTTTGCTGAATTCGCTCAGGCAGATAGTTACAAGAATGGGGTTCTTCTAGCGGAGCCGATTGTAAAAACTTCAAAAAAGAATTCATAGTTCGGCTCCTAATGTCCCCCGCTGGCGGGGGTTTGGGGGTGGAAGAGCAATTCTAAAGAAGCCTCCCTAAAGCCCCAACACTGTTAATTTAATCTTTTTCTTCTGTCTGTCGGCTGTGAAATTAAGGAGGTGGAATTGACAATGAGGTCTATTTGCGATTCAATAATTTGTAGGACTTCTCCTATCTCATTCAAAACTGCTTCATCTGTAAATCGAAGAACAATAAAACCTTCTGATTCTAAGATTTTCGTTTTTAGATGATCTTTTAAAATAACCTCTTCCATTTCATGAGTGATTCCATCCAATTCAATCACCAATTTTAATTCTTTACACATAAAATCGGCGATGTAATTCAATACGGGTCTTTGTCTTCTAAACTGAAATCCTTTCATTTGTCTTGAAGCTAACGCATATTTCCATAAGCACGCTTCTGCTTTGGTCATTTCTTTCCGGAGTTTATTTGCAAAATCTCGTAATTTTTTATTGTAACCGTAATTATTTTCTGCCGTGGCTTTCATCATTTTTTCGTTTCTCTTCCACCCCCAAACCCCCAATGACCTCCCCCTACCCCCTCCAAAGGGGGACAGCGGGGGATACTAGGAGCTTTTTCTTTAACTTAATGTTGCCACAAAGTGTTCAAATTGGGCATTAAAAGCATAATATCTAGTGGTCTCATCTAAATTAAAATCTATAGGTGTGTAGGTCAGTTAGAAAAAATTTAAACTCAAACATCATACGGAACCGAACAGGAAACGGGAAACGATTTCAAATTTTATACAGGTCCAGCCATTATGAAGGAGATGAAACAAGATACAAGGAGCCAACGAATGAAAATAAACTCTGAGCCACCCCAGAATTAGCCCTAAAAAAAAGATCTGAAGAAAAATAAGCGATTCGCCATGAACCAGCGCGAACAAAAACGCGGAACCGACGATAGAAAAAATCGCGATTTTTTTTGGAGAGGACGAAAATCGGGCGGCCAATTGAGACATCCAAGGCAAAAAGACTCCACGAAACAAAATTTCCTCGACTATCGGAACAATCAAAACGGTTTGAAATTTCATGGATAGGGTCGCTTTCCCGAGCAAAAAATAACGCGCAAGTGGCTGAACAATTTTTTGTTCTGGATTCAAATAGAACTCCAAAGCGAACAATAAAGGATAGCTCCAGAGATAAGCAAATAGGACAACAATGAGCATCTTTAATCTAAAATTCAGGCCAAAATCAGAGAAACGACATTTCCATGTGAGCGGAACCATCAAGAGAATGACTACAGCGATGGAAAGTAAAATCAACGAATTTCCCCAACATAAGGTCGGATAAACTTCTCCTTGAAACTGAAGAACCCAGTAAACCATCAACCGCGAGTAAATCATTTGAAATAACAAAAAACAACAAAAAACGCCCAAAACATCAATTCCCAGAATCATAGGCTGAGAAATGGGCGTCAATTCAAGGATTTTTTTTCGTTTAAAAATCCCCCAAAACAAATAGCTAAGAAGTCCTAAAGTAATAAAAAGAATATCAAGATGGAACAATAGCGGAGGATAGAGGAACGTGATCTCTGGGATTTCGGGCGGAGTAAAATTTCCAAGATTTTGGGTGAATTTCTGTATCAACACCGCCATTGGAAATAAAAAAAAGCCACTCAATAAAAAAGGAAACGGCACTTTCCGGATTTGGGAAATCAAAAGTGGTTTTCCTTGTTGCGTGTTCACCATTTGAAAAAAGCCGGAAGCCCCTTTCTTTAGATGTGGGGAGGAAGGCGTTAATTAAATTTAAAAATAATTCTATAAATTTTCAAAAAAGTGTCTCAGCTTCAAGGTAGAATAGAAGCTTAAATTATAATTCAAATCTCCTCGAATTCAAACGATGTCAAAAAAATCTAAAACCCCTTCTTTTATTGCCGAATTACCGCTTCAAGTTTCTCAAGAAGAGCAAAAAATGCTTTTAAAACGATTTGAAGTCGGTCGTTTCTTTTATAATGCTTGCTTAGGAGAAGCCTTAAAGAGGCTCAATCGTCTTCGACAATCCAGAGAGTTTCAAAAAGCCAAACAAGAGAAGGATAAAAAAGAAAAAACTTCTTGTTTTCGCGCCCTTAAAAAACGATTTGAATTTGAAGAATATGCGCTTCATTCTTACGCCACTCGCCTTAGCCATTCTTATTTGGGAGAACATCTCGATTCGAACACCTCTCAAAAACTAGCCACAAGAGCCTTTAATGCCGTTGAGAAAATCCTGTTTGGAAAAGCCCAAAAGGTGCGTTTTAAAGGAAAAACTCAATTGTCTTCGCTGGAAGGGAAATCCAATGACTCTGGGATTCGTTTTAAAGAAAATTCCTTAATCTGGGGCCATCTGAAACTGGCAGCAAAAATTCCAAAAAACGATGAGGTTGTAGAATATGCGCTAAAGAAACCTATCAAATATGTTCGCTTAGTGAAACGTATTCTGAACGGAAAAATCTACTTTTATGCGCAACTGGTTTTAAAAGGCATTCCTTTCGTAAAGAAAAAGCATAAGTCTCGAAAAAAAGGGTCGGTCGGTTTGGATTTAGGACCTTCAACGATAGCCACCGTTTCTAAGCATTCAGCGCAATTAAAGACATTTTGCAAAGAAATAGACTTTAAAGACAAACAAACACGTCAGCTTAAAAGAAAGCTTGAGCGTGAGAGAAGGGCGAATAATCCACATAACTATAAAGAGAATGGGATGATTGAGAAGGGGAAAAAAGAATGGGTCAATTCTAAGCGGTATTTAAAAACAAAACAGCAAATCGCAGAAATCGAGCGAAAATTAGCCTCTCAGAGAAAAACTCTTCATGGAGAAGAGGTCAATAAAATTCTTAAGACAGGGAATCGATTTTGTTTTGAAAAACTGAGTTATAAAGCGTGGCAAAAGATTTGGGGCAAATCCATTTTAAGAAGAGCGCCTGGTTTTTTTATAAAAAGACTTCAACGCAAGGCTGAAAGTGCTGGCTTTGAGGTCTGTGAATTTTCAACAAGGTCCACAAAGTTATCGCAACGATGTCAATGCGGGATTCTCAAAAAGAAACCCCTATCCTTAAGAGAGCATCGATGTCCTTGCGGAGTGTATGCACAGAGAGATTTGTATTCTGCGTATTTAGCACAATTTGTGGATCAAGACTATAGCTTTCATGCGGACCAAGCGATTGTAGCTTGGTCAAGTGCGGACTCGCTCTTGCGGACGGCATGGGAGAAGACTTATCAAACGGCAAGTGTTTCTCTCTTGAGGAACAGCTTTGGGAATCCAAATTTCCAGAGACAGAGTCGTTCGTCCGCAGAATCGAAGAATCCTCAAAGTGAGGCGAAGAATGCTGTAGCGTCTATTCCCCAGGTAGATGGCGAGAGTCTTCGACAGCTTTGGCTTTTTCCTTAGAACCCCCTGCCTTTAGGCATAGGGAGAGTCAGAAAATTCCTTATTCTGGCAAAAAGAGACGTTTATATTCTGCGAAGATTTCACGATCGGTATAACAAGCGAGATAATCACAAACGGCCCGTTCTACACCGTCTCGCTGAATCCATGGCAGGACATAATTTGGAAGTTGTTTTGGATTTTTTTGAAAGGTTTCGAATAAAGCGATGATACAACGCTCCACTTTTGTCGCGACCTGATGCATTTTATAATGATGAAAGACTTTTTCCGAGAGAAAACGATGCAGTTCCTGTTTCTTTTTAGCGACTTCCTCGGAGTGCGCAATACAACGAAATGAAAGTTTTTGAAACGCAGATGCGGTGAGTTCTGGATTCTCCTGAATTTTTTGACTGCTTTGTTTTACGACGTCCTGAATTAGAGCACTGAGAAGATGTTTGAGAACGAATTTATGAAAAAGTCCCGGATAATTTTTAGGATTCAGGGTTTGTGCGATGGCTTCATACGATTCTTGCCAGAGTCGTACTTCCATCAATTCTGGCTCTTCAATCATTCCCATTTCAAGACTATCCTCGGTATCATGGCAATCATACGCGATAGAATCCGACAAATCAGCGACTTGAGCTTCAAGCAAGGGCTGTGGTGGGGGAAGGGTGTGTTTCAAGAGGGAGTCTCTGACTTCTTGGGTTAAATTTAATCCGGGGAAATGAGGATACCGCTGTTCGAGGCAGTCGACAATACGACGGGCCTGTTTATTGTGTTCAAATCCACCAAAGGGTTGCATTAATTCATTGAGAACTTGTTGTCCTGTATGGCCAAAAGGAGGGTGTCCCAAATCATGGGCGAGCGCAATCGCTTCAACTAAATCTTCATTCAATCGTAAAACACGGGCAAGGGTACGTGCGACCTGGCTCACTTCAAGGGTATGGGTTAACCGAGAGCGACAATGTTGCTCTTTCATTTGAGAAATAAACACCTGAGTTTTATATTCTAGACGCCGAAAGGCGGAGCAATGAATAATCCGATCCCGATCTCTTTGAAAGGCTGTACGAAAAGGATCTTCTGGCTCTGAATAGGTTCGCCCCAGCGACTGTGAGACTTTCATTGCATATTTTGCAAGATGTTCGTTTTCCCATTGTTCCTGTTCGAGACGATCCGAAAGGTTCACGGAGAATCCTCAACAAAAAAAGAGGGTTTTCGTTTTTCCAAAAGAGCCTGAATTCCTTCTTGTCCTTCGACTCCAGCGCGTTGTTCTGCAATCGCTTTAGCGGTGACATACATGACATTTTCGGAGACATCTTCGAATCGATTCAAGAGTCGTTTGATATGAGCCATTGCTTCGGGTCCATTATTTAAATATTTTCTGGCAAAGGCTTCAGCGCGAACATCTAAGTCTTCTAGGGAACAAATTTCATGGATCAGCCCAATTTCTTTGGCAGTGGTGGTTGAAAAATTTTCGCCCGACATCATGAGTTGACGAGAATGCGAAAAGCCAATTTTTTTTAAGAGGTAGGGCGAAATGACTGCAGGAATTAATCCAAGTCGTACTTCGGAAAAGGCGAAGGTTGCTTTTTCTTGAGCCACGACTCCATCACAAACCGCGATTAAGCCTAATCCACCACCCATTGCGACTCCATTGACTTGAGCAATCAAAGGTTTAGGAAAGATTTGAATTTGGTGAAACAATTGAGCCATTTTCATCGCGTCTTGAAGATTTTCTTCCATCGAATATTGATTCATTTGTTTCATCCAGTTCAAGTCAGCACCGGAACAAAAAGATTTTCCTGCACCGGTGAGAAGAACGACCCGAATATGAGGATTTTCTTCAAATTGCTGAAACGCCTGTTTCAGTTCCTGAATGAGTTGAGGATTAAACGCGTTATGGCTTTCCGGACGATTTAAGACAATTTTTCCTATTTTTCCTTTTTGGTAGAGAACCACCATCGAAGCTTTCCAGCATTCTTCCCATTGTTGTTTTGTGTCCATAATAGCTCCTTTGTGCTAAAATACGCCATGAAAAGGCTCTACGGCGGCGACTCAATTTTTTTGCTTTATTTGAAAAAGTCTAATCGAATTCTGAGTCCGTTTCAAGAATTAGAAGTGTTCTCTTCTTTAGGTTGAGAGCGGGGAGACTCCGAAATTATGGGAAGATCGACGTCGGTTGCCTCATTGTTTTCGGAGATCTTTGGTTTCAAAAATTCTTCTGAAGTGAGCGCCGTAAAAGCAACGATATCGGTTTGAGTTTCAGAAGAAGGTTTAGTGGATGTTTTTGAGGTGTCTTCAGAAGAGGATTCTGAGGAGGTTTGAATGGAGCGTCCTTCTGATTCTTCAGGTAAAAGAGATCCCTCATAAAGTTTATAGATTAAATCATTTTTTTTCGCAAATTTCGTGCTTCTGGAGGCGATAATAAACGTCACTCCGAATTCCTTGTTTAATTTTCGAATATAATCAAAAAGTTCTTCGGCTTCGTGGGCATCCAATTCCCCTGCGGGTTCATCTGCAATAATGAGTTGAGGATGATTGACCATTGCGCGCGCAAGTGCGGTTCTCTGCTGTTCTCCAGAAGTAAGCTCTAAGGGCAAGAAGAGCAAATTCTCTCCTAATCCAACTTGATTCAATAAAATACGAGCATTTTCAACATCAATGGGCGTGATTCCATCGGGAATAATCGGAACCAAGACATTTTCTAAAGCCGAGAGTCCGTCCGTAAGGCTAAGGGCCTGAAATAATAAACCAATTTTTTGTTTGCGGAAAAAAGTGAGTTCATTGAAGGAATGGTTTGAAATACATTCGTCTTCAAACCAAATTTCTCCAGAGGTACAACAATCGAGTGCTGAAATAAGATGCAAGAAGGTCGATTTCCCAGCGCCTTCGGGCCCGATTACGAAATGGATTCCTCCTTTGGGGATATTAACCGTCAGCTCTTTTAAAGCGAGTTTCCCTTGAATTCCTCGAATTCCTATATACTGTTTGCTAACATTTTTGAGCCGAATCAAATCCACATCAACCTTGATTTTCGTTTGCTTGAACTTAAAATACCTGAAAGGGTAATTTAGAAAGAAAGCTAGATAAAAAAACGCTCTCCATCTTAAACACTTTCTCTTAAATGTCAAAGACTCTTCTCATTTCGCTCGATTTCTCTATCGGTGAAGGAATTTCTGTATGAGCGCCCAATCTCAACAAGAGAGGCTTCTCAATTTGTTGGCTCTTTTGCTTCACTCGGATCGTCCGGTTCCGTTCCACTTGATTTATCATCAACTCGAAGGTTATGCCGGATTGGAAATAATTTCAGCACGCAGAAGCTTTACGCGTGACATCCATACGATGAGAGAACTCGGGGTTCCTGTGTTTTATGTGGAGCATCTTGATCCTCAGAGTAGTGGATATGAAATTCCGAAAGAATATTACTATCTTCCTAAAATCGAACTCAATGAATCCGAACGTGCGCTCCTTTCGCAAATTTATTCTCTGACCGATAAATCAATGAAATCGCCACTCTTTCGGGCTTTACATAAAATGAATTACGATCAGTTTCAAACCGAAATGGAAGAATCCTCTTTGGGAGTGGCGGCCGAGCGTAGCGATCCACTCCTGAGTAAAATCAGTTCTTTTATTGCTTATGGAAAAACGATCCGATTTGATTATCAAGGAATTCAAAGCGAACAAGGCACCCCTCGCACCCTTGATCCTTATGGTTTAGGCTATTATAACCATCATTGGTATTTGGTTGGATACTGTCATCGACGTCAGGATATTCGATGTTTTAAAGTCGCACGTATTCAGGGGAAGCTAACCCAACTCACAAAACGAGTGGAGCGCGATTTTAAAATCCCGGAAAATTTCAATATCAAAAAATATATCGGAACCCTTGCTTCTCCACCCACACAGGAACCTTTTACCGCCAAAATTCGATTTGACGCCAAGATCGCTTGGATGGTACAAGATCAATTTTCGGAGCCACTATGTCATCTTCAAGAAGACGGTTCTCTTCTTCTTGAGCTCAGAGAACTAAACGATCCTAAGTTACTTTTTCGTTTAGTCGCGCCTTATTTTCATTTGGCTAAAATTCTTGAACCTTCTTGGCTCATACGCGATTTTTACAAGCTATTGAAAGAAACCTATTTAGAAAATCAGACAAAGGGTGGCTAACTAAATGGCAAAAGAAGAAGATCTGCTCCGCTTAATTACGCTCATTCCTTTTCTGACGCAACATCCCGGAGTGACCCTAAAAGAAACTGCAAACTTCCTTCACACCACGGAAAAAATCATTTTAAATGATCTGGATCAAATTTTAATGTGTGGAGTTCCCCCCTATTTTCCTAGTGATTATATCGGGGTTTATCTGGAAGAGGATCGCATTTATATCCAGTTTGCGCAACATTTTAAACGTCCGATTCGGCTCAATCTCGATGAAGCGTTTGCGCTTAGAATGGCCCTAGAAAGTTTTCCACTAGAGAGTGATTCTCCTTATCGGGAGACGGTAGAATCTCTCTTAAAAAAGATCGAAACGATCTTGCCAGAATGGGAACAAGGAGAATTTTCTCACTATCCAACGCTATTTCAAGATCCTCGCCAACCCGTCCGCGCTAGAATGCTTCACCTTTTAGAACAAGGAGTTAAACAAACCTGCGTTTGTGAAATTGTTTATTTTTCTCCCGAAAAGGAAACACTCAGCACCCGCGATGTAGAGCCTTTGGGATTAATTTTTCATGAAGGATTATGGTATCTGATCGCGTATTGTCGACTCCGAGAAAATATTTTGGCGTTTCGTCTGGATCGGATGAAAGAAGCCACTTTAAAAGAGGAGCATTTTCAAAAAAAAGAAGTCGATTTAGATGCCTTTAAAAAAGCAGAAATGCTTCCCAAAAATATGAAGCTGGAAGTGACTCTCTGGTTTCATAAAAATGTGGCTCGCTATATTCGGGAAGAATTCGCCAACGCCTCTTTGAGAGAATTGCCACAAGGTCATCTGGAACTACAACTGAAAGTGGCAAGTTCCAGATGGCTCTTTTCCTGGCTCATCGAATACGGCCCCATGGGAAAAATTCTTGCCCCGGCCTCACTCGCTCAGGAATATCAGCAACTTCTCCAAAAAACCCTAGATTTGTATCCAGAATGATCAAATATCGTGATATTATTTGACTTTAAATCCGTCTCGAATAAATTCTTCAAACGCATTATCTAGTTGTTTATAATCGATGCCTTCAAATGCTTTATCGACAGCTTTTTTAGGATCTTTTTCTGACACGAGAGCATCAATATAAATTTGGATGATCGATCGCCAACGGGAAGTTCGCGTGTTTTGAAGAAAATAAATAAATGCCCATCCTTGCGCATAACAAACATCGGCATCCTGGTAATATTCGGGTTGAGAAAGTCGAACAAATTTTTCAAGAGGATAATGCTTCTTTGCAATCACGGCGTTTCGAATGGTCTCCGTGCGCCATTCAAATTTTTCAATATAAAATTTTCCTTCCCGAAGTTTTGCGCCTGCAAAATAGTCTCCTAATCCTTCGTCATACCAGCGATGTGCGGAAAGTTCGCCAAAGAAGTAAAAAGTATATTGGTGGAAACACTCATGATACAAAACGGAAAAGGAGTTTTTCTTATTTTGTTTGGAATCATCATAGATCACCATTTCTTTAGAGCCCGGACTAAAATATCCTGCGGATCCACCGGGTGCTCCGTATCCTATATATTCTTCATGGCTAGCGCACACTCGAACGACGGAGAGCGCGTCAATTTTTTCTTTCGGGGGAAACATTTCTTCATATTTGAGGCGAATGAGTTCAAGATGCATCGCTATTTCGTTAATGAATTTTCGATCTTTGACATCGCTTAAAATAACGTAATTTTTGGTATCGATCGCGTACCATCCTTTGGGAAGATACTTTTTAACAGCTTCTCGGCGCTTATGAGGAGGAAGTTTGGTAACATCTACAATATCTTGTTTAATTCCGGTCGCTTCTTTCGTTAAATTAAACGAAGCAAAACTTTCAATATAAACGGCTTTATCCTGTTCTTTTTCGAAATCTTTTTTGTTTAGATTATATTGCACTACATATTCAACGTTTCCTTGACGATACGAACAGGCTAAGATTACGAAAGGACTATTGCGCCCTTCATAGCCAATTTCATAAATTTGTGCTTTCCCAGTACGAGCACGTTTCCAAGGAATTTCATAACGCTTCAAAATTTTAATTCCGCCTCCTCCATAGGACGCATATCGAGACTGGAGATCTTTGAGATGAGCGTCGTAACAAGTCATACGGCTCATTTCCTCCCGTTGTTTTAAAAATTGATCTATCCATTCGCGGGATCCCACTTTTGGGCTTCCTTCTTCTTCTCCAAAACTAATTCCAGTATTTTCTGTGAGAACTATTTTGGAGGAGTTAAAAACAAGAATTTCTAGGCTTGCCAAAAAATTATCTGCATCTGGAAGATAATCTTGAAATTTATCGACCGCGTATTTTTCGGAAGGTTCAACTGGAATTGTTTTCCATTTTAGAGGAACTTTTAAAAAATAATGATGGAGATCGTTTTTATGGGATTGCCCTAGTTTAGGATCGCAAAAAATAGGGGCACATAAACAAAGTAGTCCTAAAAATAAAAGAGTTCGTAACATCGCAGAATCCTTTCTTTATTTAATCCAGATTTCCTACGATTTTTAATTTTCCAATCTGAATTTCTTTGGAGCCAAAAAATCCAATTACTCCATAAGGGATGGCTTCTTGAGAACGAAACGCGAGTTTTTCATTGATAGAAATTTCTGTCGATTTTTCGTCGATTTTAATTTCGATTTTGTTTACCCCTTTTTGGAAATAAGAATATAACGCAACACTTTGCTCAACCGTAAATGGTTTTTCTGATTCATACTCGATCAAATTAATGGCTTGCCATTCACTGTCAAAACTCAGTGCAAAATAATTTTTGGAATCTCTTGATCCAAAGATAACGCCCGATTCAAAAGAAGTGGCCGAAGTTGAAAGCTCCAGATCCATCTCGAATTTGGTCCAGGAGAGCCCTTCCAAGCAGACAACCCCGGATCCCACCAAAGATTTTTTCTGGATCGAGAAATTTCCATTTCTCACTTTAAAATCAAGAAATTGGTCTCCTTTAGAAAAATCGTAGGTTAGCGTATAGAGTCCATCCTTTTCTTTCCATTTCCCATGAAGTTTAGAGAGATCTGGCGCCAACTTGGTCTGGACAGGATCTTTTGTCATTTCTTCAGGTTTTTGGTTAGAAGTGAGAGTTAAATTTCGGTAATGAATTTCAGAATGGGTGTCGCACCCCAGATCCAATTTTCCTTGAAGCGGGACGTTACTGAGATTTAAAGAGTCCAAGAGGGAAAAAGTTTGTTCTGAGATCTCTAGAATACAAGTGTTTTTTTTCCAGGTCAGGAGGATCGGAATCCAGGTATTTTTTTGGAGAGAGGGGAGTGAAACTGAACTCCAGAGCGGGAGTGAATTTGAGGTGGATTCGGTTGATCGTGCCCAGAGCATCAGCGCACCCTCCACTATTTTAAATTCAAAACGAAGCTGAAATTGGCTCAAAGAAAGATCTCCCAATTGAATTTGAGCCAAGTCCAATTTGCTAGTTCCCACAAGCGAATCCGATTGAGATCCCCATGTTCCGGCTAGGGGTTTCCAGTCATTGAAAACGGTTCCATTATAACGATAGAAAACTTCCTCTACAGGGCGAAGATCGGCATTCTCGGGATTGTCTTTTAAAGAAGTTCCTGAAACAAGCGTCTCAACTTCTTCTAATGCGTGACGAGTCTTTTCCCAATAAGGGGTATCTTCATATTCGACAGGAAACTCTATCCAGTGGCGCTTCATTTCATTTTTATAAATAGTCACAAGTTCAGGATTATCTGTTTTAGCGAGATCTTCTTTAAAGGTTTTCATTTTGTTTTGAATTTTTTCAAAGATTTCTTGTGCTTCATTTTCATGGTTCGCTTGTAATTCTTTTAAGAGTTTATCCAATTTTCGAGAGGCAGTAGTTCCTTCAATTTTACCCAAAAGAACGTCATAACTTTGCTTCACTTCTTTATAAGGGGTCGCTCCATCCACAAATTTTTTCAGTTCGTCTTCGAGCCATTTTTCAGCTTGGAGTTCTTTTAAATTTTTATCGGGAAGCTTGTCTTTTGGATCGCGGATAGTGGAAGGAGTATTTTCATTGGAATTCACGGGCAGAGCCGGATTTTGACTTAGAAAAAAAAGAACTCCTACCAAGAGGAGAATGACCAATATAGCCACAGGAATTAGGGTATTATTTTTTTTGCGTTTCTTGTTTTGAAGGTTTCGTTTCGGAACAGTTTTGGGAAGATCTTCAGAGACTTCTTGAGGATCTCCTGAAGAATGCTTTAGAGAAGAAGTCTGACTTTCATCAGGGACAATCAGAAGATTTTGACATTTGCTACAGAGAAATTGTTTTCCAATTTTTTCGGGTGGAACATCGAATCTGGATTGACAATGTTTGCAAAAGAAAGTAATCATACGATTCACCGATTCGGAAACTCCGATCTTTAGACAGGAGAGGAGAATCGGATACCT
>CAZHAR010000061.1:0-30294 GCA_964530615.1 uncultured Planctomycetota bacterium
AGAGTTGAGTGCCGACGAGTTCGAGAAGACCCGGGTCACGACGACGAGAAACGATAGATTGATAGATTTGAGTCGCTTTTTCGCTCTCAAGGATTTCCGCATGCACTTCGATGCCGTTCATCCACATCGAAAATTGGTTGACATTTGCGTCTGCAGGAAGCGGGAAGAGGTAGTGGCCTTCCATTTGGGTGGGAAAAGGATTGTAGAAGATTTGATCGATTTCGGTGACTGCGACTTGATCGGTGACCGTGATATTTACCAGATGCGATTTAATTTTCAAACTCAGTTGTTGAGTGGGTGGGGGAACATCAATTAATTCTGAGGGACGAATACGTTGATCAAAAATGCGTCGATCGATTTCATCTTGGACAAGAACAATGGATTGTGCGCTTAAGAGGTTGATGCACAACAACATAAACAAGAAGAGTTTTTTCATAAAGTCCCTTTATAAAAACAAAGAATACAAACTATTTTTCGTGGTGGGATATGGACGAAAAAACAAAAAAAAAGTTCAAAAATTCTTGGAAATTAAAAAACCGTTCTTGGCGTAAAACTTGACAAAAAGAAAAGCGGTACTTTATATTCTTGGTTTTAATAAACTTTAGATTTTGGGGTTTTTATTTTAATGGATCCGAAAAAAGAAACGAAGATCAGCAAGTCGTTAAGTTATCATTTGCGCCATAATCCGGACGAATTAGGAATTCAGCTTGATTCTGCAGGATGGGTAGACGTGGAGGTGTTGCTAAAAGCGTATCAAGAACGCAAGTTTCCGATTTCTCTGGACGAACTGAGTTACGTCGTGGAAAATAACAATAAACAACGATATGCTTTCAGTTCGGATCGCAAGAAAATTCGCGCAAGCCAAGGGCATACAGTGGATGTGGAACTCGACTATCACGAAGCCACTCCACCCGAAACTCTTTACCACGGAACGGCCGCCCATAATCGTGAGATCCTCTTAAAAACTGGACTCAAAAAAATGCAGCGCCATCATGTCCATATGTCGCCAGAGCGCGACACAGCAATCAATGTAGGCAAGCGACACGGGAAACCTTTGATCTTTTTAGTGGCTTCTCTCAAAATGCATCAGGCTGGGTATGTTTTTTTTTGCTCCGCAAACGGTGTCTGGCTCACTGACTATGTCCCTCCAGAATTTTTAACCCTCGACTCGAATTCCTGAAGCAGATTCTCAATCTCTGAAAATTTTTTTTTAAAATCGGATTGACAATACCGTTTTTATACGTTATTTTTAATTTTGAAAAAAATGAATGAGTATTCATTCATAATAAATAATAACGTTTATACCGAGAGAACTGTGCCAAAAACGTGTGGTGGAGACAAACGTAATCAGATTTTGTTGGGGGCGGCAAAAGCCTTTGCTCAAAAGGGTTTTTTTGAATCGCGTATTTCTGACGTTGCGAAAGCCGCCAAGGTTGCCGATGGAACCATCTACTTATATTTTGAAAATAAAAATCAATTATTGAAGAGCCTTTTTGAAGAATCGGTTGCTCTGCTCATTAAGCAGGCCACCGAATACTTGGCGAAAAGTGGTACCCCTTTAGAACAATTGACGCACCTATGTTGTCTTCACTTAAAACTTCTTGAAAAAAATCCAGATCATGCCGTCGTCTTCCAAATTGAATTACGACAAGGATTACGAAGCAGTGAACGTTTCTCTCAAGAACGATTGGCAAGTTATCTCAAAATTATCAAAGGAATTATTGAAGACGGACAGCATAAAGGAGTTTTTCGAAAAAATATTCATCCTGCATTAGCCGCGAATATGTGTTTTGGCATCCTGGACGAACTAGCCACAAGATGGGTTTTAGCAAATTTAAGCTACCCGCTGACAAGAGATTTGGACCAAATGACAATGTTTTTCTTTTCTGGATTATTGGCAACTGCTAACGAATAAGCACTTGTGAAAAGAGGAGTATACTTGTGATTAAAGAAATCAAACGTGTCGCTGTTTTAGGAAGCGGTATTATGGGTGCGCAAATTGCCGCGCAACTTGCCAACGCGGGTATTCCTTCCTATTTGTTTGATATGGCTCCAAAAGAATTAAACGAAGAAGAAAAAAAAGCCGGACTGCCGATCAACTCCCCGAAAGTTCGTAATCGAATCGTTCAAAAAGGCTTGGATAGCGCACTTCAGATTAAACCTGCCGCGTTTCAAGATCGCTCTCTTTCGCCGTTGATTACAATAGGCAATTTTGAAGACGATCTCCCCAAGATAAAAGATGTGGATTGGATCGTTGAAGTCGTTGTTGAAAATCTGGCCATTAAACAATCTTTGTTAGAACAGATTGATCAACACCGAAAACTGGGTTCGATTGTGACCTCCAATACTTCAGGGATTTCGATTGAAAAGATGACCCAAAATCGTTCTGAAGATTTAAAGCAACACTTTTTAGGAACTCATTTTTTCAATCCGCCCCGCTATCTTCATCTTCTGGAGATTATTCCGGGTCCAAAAACATTACCGGAAGTCCTTCGATTTATGGCGGAATTTGGGGATCGTTATTTAGGAAAAGGAATTGTTTATTGCAAAGATACTCCGAATTTTATTGCGAATCGTATTGGTGTTTTTGGGATGATGCACGGGCTCCATACGATGATAAAACACGATTTAACAGTCGAAGAAGTCGATGCGCTTACCGGCCCGATTATTGGACGTCCAAAAAGTGCTTCCCTCAGAACCCTTGATGTGGTTGGTCTAGATACGTTTTTACATGTGGCCCGTAATATTCTAGATAATGTCCCACAAGATCCGCGTCGTGAATTTTTGACCGTTCCCGCCTTTGTTGCAAAAATGCTGGAAAACAAATGGCTAGGAAGCAAGACTGGACAAGGTTTTTATAAGAAAGAAAAAGAAAAAATTCTATCGCTGGATTACAAAACCTTATCCTATCGTGATCCTCAAAAGGCAAAGCTCCCCATTTTAGAAATGGCCAAAAATATCAATGAATTAGAAGAACGCTATCGCGCACTCCTTGCTGGAAAAGAAAAAGCCTCTTTTTATCTCTGGGAGATTATCAGTGAAACCCTTTTCTATTCCGCGTTTTTAGTCCCTGAAATTTCAGAGGATATTGTCAATGTGGATCGCGCGATTAAATGGGGATTTGGCTGGGAGTTAGGGCCTTTTGAAATTTGGGATGCGCTTGGAGTCGAAAAAGTAGCACTTCGAATGAAAGACGAAGGGAAATCAATTCCTCCGCTAATTGAAAAATTATTGTCCTCTTCTAAAAAGCGATTTTATACAGAATCAAACGGAAAAGTTTCTTATTTCAAGGGGGATGGAACTTGGAAAGAAATCGATCCTCTTCCTCATTCTGTCAATCTTACGGCCCTAAAAAAACAAAATAAAGTGATCAAGAAAAATGCGGGATCTTCGCTTATCGATTTAGGCGATGGGGTCGCTTGCCTTGAATTTCACTCCAAGATGAACGCCATCGGTCAAGATATCTTGTCGATGATTGTTCAATCGGAAAGAATTGTGAGAGAACAATTTGAAGGATTAGTGATTGGAAACGAAGGCGAAAATTTCTCGGTCGGCGCGAATTTGCTTATGTTACTAACATCGATGCAAGAGCGCGAATGGGACGAAATTGATTTGATGGTTCGTCAGTTCCAAAAAGCCACAATGATTCTCAAATATCTATCAAAACCTGTAGTTGCGGCACCGTTCCAAATGGTTCTTGGAGGCGGATGTGAAATTACGATGGCGACAACAGCCGTTCAGGCTCATGCGGAACTCTATATGGGACTCGTCGAAGTCGGTGTGGGCTTGATTCCTGGCGGTGGAGGCAATAAAGAAATGCTTTATCGTTGTTTACCCGAAAACCCTCCAGAAGAATCCGATCTCTTTCCGTTCATCCGACAAGCATTTATGAATATTGGAATGGGCCAAGTTTCTACAGGAGCGATTCATGCCCGTAAAATGAATTTCCTAAGACCTTGGGACGGAATCACGATGAATCGGGATCGATTGATTGAAGACGCGAAACAAAAAGTCTTAGGTCTTGCTCGCTCAGGCTATCGTCCTCCGTTACCCCGCCCACTGCCAGCGCTAGGGCGTTCCGGAGTCGCCACGTTAAAGCTTGGATTACAAATGATGCAAGACGGTGGACAAGTTTCCGCACACGATGTCACCATTGGAACCCAACTCGCTCGTGTTCTTTGCGGGGGTGATTTGTCTTATCCCACACAAGTCAGCGAACAATATATGTTGGATATTGAACGAGAAGCGTTCCTCTCGCTTTGTGGTGAACCCAAAACAATGGAACGTATCCAGTTTATGTTAAAAAACAACAAACCCCTAAGAAATTAACGAGGTGAATCTTATGAACGACGCTGTCATCATCCAAGTAAAACGAACTGCAGTCGGGAAAGCGAAAAAAGGAGCCCTGCGAAATATCCGTCCCGACACTCTAGCCAGTCAGGTGATCCTCCAGCTTTTGAAAGAAGTTCCTGCATTAAAAGCGGAAGAAATCGGGGATGTGATTTTGGGTTGTGCGATGCCGGAAGGAGAACAAGGATTAAATATTGCTCGCATCGTCGCTCTTAATGCGCATCTCCCGATAGAGGTTCCGGGAATGACTATTAATCGTTTTTGTTCTTCAGGACTACAATCGATTGCTCTGGCCGCAGATCGTATCTGCAGTGGAGTCGATAGTGCGATTTTAGCGGGTGGAGTCGAATCCATGTCGATGGTTCCAATGGGAGGCTATAAAATGGCTCCGAACCCGGATATTGTAGATTCTTATCCCGGAATCTATATCTCTATGGGCTTAACTGCGGAACGAGTTGCCGAAAAATATAAGATTTCGAGACAAGCTCAAGACGAGTTTTCATTGAAAAGTCATCAGAAAGCTTCTGTTGCATTAGAATCTGGACGTTTTCGAACCGAGATTTGCCCTATTCAAATCAAAGAAGAAAAACTATTGACGAAGCCAAAAAATAAAAAATGGGTCGAAACAGAATTCTTAACCTTTCAAACAGATGAAGGCCCCCGTAAAGAAACTTCTTTAGAGGCCCTGATGAAGCTAAAACCGGCTTTCAAGGCAGAGGGAACCGTGACCGCCGGAAATTCTTCGCAAATGAGTGATGGTGCAGCTTGTGCGTTAGTGATGAGTGCAAGCCGAGCCCAAGAACTAGGGTTAAAACCAATGGCCCGTTTTGTGACTTATGCAGTGGCTGGAGTCGAGCCAGAACTCATGGGAATGGGACCGGTCAAAGCGATTGCTAAGGCCCTAAAACAAGCCGGATTAACCCTCTCTCAAATTGGACTCATTGAGTTAAATGAAGCCTTCGCGGCTCAAGCGCTTGCCGTAATCCAAGAAATCCAGATCGATCCCCAGAAAGTGAACGTGAATGGCGGAGCGATTGCGTTAGGACATCCTCTCGGATGCACCGGCGCTAAACTTACCGCAACACTTTTAAATGAAATGAAAGCGCGTCAGATTCAATTCGGAATGGTTACAATGTGTGTGGGGGGTGGAATGGGCGCGGCAGGAATTTTTGAACTTGTTGCATAAATTTTTGAATTTGTTACCCCTTTATCCTATAGAATTTGTTACCTCTCTATCTTATGATTTAAGGAGAAATTTTATGAATCAGGAAACAAAAATTCTACTTCAAGGAGGCGCTTTTCTTATCGAGTCCGTGCCTCCTCAGGAAATGTTTACGCCAGAAGATTTTTCGGAAGAACAAAAAATGATCGCGAAAACGACCGAAGAATTTGTTCAACGAGAAGTTCTTCCGAATATCGAACGCATTGAGAAACAAGATTTTAAATTTATTGTTAGTTTAATACGTAAAGCCGGAGAAAGCGGATTACTCTCTGTTTCTATTCCGCAAGAATATGAGGGTCTAGATTTGGACACGACTTGCTCAATGCTTGTCACCGAAAATCTTTGCGCCTACGGCTCTTTTGCGGTCACTCACGGAGCTCATACGAGTATTGGAACACTTCCGATCTTGTATTTTGGAAACGACGCACAAAAGAAAAAATACCTGCCCCTCTCCTGTAGTGCGGAAAAGATTTTTGCTTACGCGCTTACCGAAGCCGGATCGGGTTCCGATGCACTTGCCGCCAAAACCACTGCAGTCCTTAATCCAGAAGGAACCCATTATATTTGCAACGGCGAAAAAATGTATATTACGAACGCAAGTTTTGCCGATGTCTTTGTGACCTTTGTCAAAGTGGATGGGGATAAATTTTCTGGCCTCATTATTGAACGGGATATGCCCGGCGTTTCTACAGGAAAAGAAGAACGTAAAATGGGAATTCATGGTTCTTCTACCTGTACGCTTATTCTTCAAGATGCGAAAATTCCTAAAGAAAATTTGCTGGGTCAAGTAGGGCGTGGACACAAGATTGCTTTTAATATTCTGAACTTCGGACGTTTCAAGTTGGGTGCCGGAAGCTTAGGCGGATCCAAGTCATCCCTGAAAGATGCGATTAAATATGCTTCAGAGCGTAAACAGTTCAAGACAGCGATTGCTGAATTTGGAGCGATCCAACATAAATTAGCAGAAATGGCGACGCAAATTTACGCTTTAGAATCTGCTGTATATCGAACCTCTGGACTCCTAGATACTAAACTCAGCACCCTCAATAAAAATGACTTTCAGGAAGTGCTTGATGGAATCGAAGAATACGCGGTCGAATGCTCCACTGTCAAAGTTTTCGGAAGCGAAGTGCTCGATTATGTGACCGATGAACATGTTCAGATTCTTGGTGGATATGGATATATTCACGATTATTCCGCGACCCGATTTTATTTAGATAGCCGAATCAATCGGATTTTTGAGGGAACTAACGAAATCAATCGAATGCTCATTCCGGGAATGTTGCTGAAAAAAGCAACGAAAGGAAAATTGCCGTTATTAAAAGCCGCCCAAGGATTACTCGAAGAAATCCTAAATTATTCTGGCGAGGACGAAGAGGATCTGTCGTTACTCTCTGGTGAGAAAAAACGCGTTCAGAACGCGAAAAAAATTGTTTTGTTGGTATTAGGATCAGCCGCTCAGAAATTCATGAAAAATCTAGAGCAACAACAGGAAATTCTCATCCACCTTGCGGATCTAGTCATTCAAACGTATGCGATGGAAGCCTCGTTGTTGCGTTGTTTAAAAATGATTTCGGCATCCTCCGAAGAAAAATGCGCCATTACCATTGCGATGACTCAAATTTTCTTGAACGATACGATTCAACGTATTGAATTTTCAGCTAAACAAGCGCTTCCAGCAATCGCAGATGGAGATGAATTACGTATTTTGTTAAGCGCTTTGAAACGATTTACTAAATTCACGCCAATCAATACGATTGAACTTCGTCGCAAGGTGGCACATCATCTCTTAGAAACAGGACAATATTGCCCTCACTAAACGAAAGCGTTCGAGGCTGAATAATGTTAGCGAAATCCTATCCTTATTATCTTGCGAATAAACCGCAATTGCCGAATACCGATCTCCCTGTTTTTGACAAATTCACCGGAACCCTTGCAACAAAAGTAGCGATGGCAGACGCAAAAGCAATTGATCTGGCGATTTCCGCCGCAGTGAAGGCCGAAGAACCTTTGCGAAAAATGGCAAGTTATGAGCGTCAAGCGATTCTTCAACATTGTGTAAAACGGTTTAGCGAGCGAGCAGAAGAACTCGCCATGAGTCTCTGTATTGAAGCTGGGAAGCCGATCAAGGACGCTCGTGGAGAAGTGACTCGCCTCATTGATACATTTCGGATTGCGGCAGAAGAATCGGTACGCATTTATGGAGAGGTGCTTCCGCTCGATATTAGTGCTAGAGCCAAAGGATATTGGGGAATGTGGAAACGTGTTCCACTCGGCGCTTGTTCCTTGATCAGTCCTTTTAATTTTCCATTGAATTTGGTGGCGCATAAAATTGCACCTGCCATCGCGGCAGGATGTCCATTCATTTTGAAACCCGCTAGTTTAACCCCTATTGGCGCTTTGATGATTGGCGAAATTTTGGCGGAAACCGCTTTACCAGAAGGCGCTTTTTCCATTTTACCCTGTCGTCGGGAAGGCGCGGATCTTTTTACAACCGATGAGAGACTGAAACTCTTGAGTTTTACAGGTTCTCCGGAAGTCGGTTGGGATCTAAAGACAAAAGCGGGAAAAAAGAAAGTCGTTTTGGAACTTGGAGGAAACGCCGCTTGTATTATTGATCAAGATACTGATATCTCAGATGCTTTGAAACGAGTGGTTTTTGGAGCTTTTTATCAGTCGGGCCAAAGTTGTATTAGTGTGCAGAGAATTTTAGTTCATGAGGCGATTTATTCTTCGTTTCGAGATCGTTTGGTAGAAGAAACTCGCGCTCTGAAAATGGGAGATCCCAAGAATCCTGAAACCTTTATTGGACCGATGATTTCAGAACGAGAAGCGGAACGGCTACAACAGTGGATCCAAAAAGCGGTGGCCTCCGGGGCAAAAATTTTGTGTGGCGGGAAACGTCATGGAGTGATGTTTGAAGCGACGTTATTAGAAAATGTTTCCGCTGATCAAGATATCTCCTGTAAAGAAGCGTTTGGCCCGGTCGCGATTTTATCTTCCTTCAAAAATTTTGACGAGGCTTTAAAAGAAGTTAATCAAAGCGTCTATGGATTACAAGCCGGAGTCTTTACACGAGATATCCATAAGATCCAGAAAGCTTGGGATACGCTGGAAGTCGGTGGCATCGTGATTGGAGACGTTCCTTCATGGCGAGTCGATCATATGCCCTATGGCGGAGTTAAAGAAAGTGGACTCGGACGAGAAGGCATTCGGTTTGCGATAGAAGATATGACTGAAATCCGCCTCTTGATTATCCGAAACCCAAATCCTTCTTAATGGGTTTCTGGAGAAGAGAGAAAGAGTTTCGGCGCTTTATTTTGTAGGGTGAGCATAAACTGTTGATCTTTCGGAGCGGAAGTCGTTTTGAACTCGTCCCAATTCACTTTGATTTGATAGGCCGTGAGTTGAAGATTACGCTGTTGATTTAATTCTGTAGTCACTTTTTCAATCGTAATCAGTAAAGGATATTGTTGCATTATTTTAAGAAGAGGCGTTCCGTAATTCTCTGTATTGAGAGTTTTGTCACTCGATTGAATGCAAATAACGGTAGTCGCTCCTTGATTTTTATAGTGTTGCAGTAACCGTAATTTGAGATTATTAAAAACATGACCCAGAACCGGGTCGCTGATTTGTGGAATGAAATCCTGATTATTCGTAGACAACCAAATTTGTACCGAATTATTTTCATAGAATTCTTCTTCGTATTCGGCAATCTTCCAAACAGGAGTATAGTCGGGATCTTGAATTTGAGCAAACAGATGAAAAGAGGCCATTTTCTTTCCGAGCCGTTCTAGGGCCAATGATTCTAAATATTGAGCCTTTCCATAATAAGGAGAATCTGGAAATTTTTTACAGAAATGGCGAAAATTTTCTATCGAACGCTCATAGCTCCCTTCCAAAAAATACTTTCGTGAGAGCAAAAATACTTGTTCTTCTTCCGTTGCGTTTTCTGTAGGATATGTTTTAGGAAGGAAAATAGGGGTTTTTCGACGAGGTCCAAATTTCTTTTTAGAAGCAATCAAATCCACTTTCTGAAAAATGGCTTGATGTTGGGCCGAAATTTGCTCCCAGTTTGGAGGAGATTGTTGCAGATGTTCTTGTAAGAGAACAATTCGTTTTAACAAACTTTTCAGCAGAAGAAGTTGTGAAGCAATCTCAGGATCAGGAGAATTTTCTAATCGAAGTAACTCGTGAGTTCTTTCTAAAAAAGAGGTCTCTCTTAACGCATAGCGCAGGAGCCTCAGTTCATTTTGAGAATGGCTCCAGTCAAAAGGGATATTGGTTGGAAAAAGGTTTTGAGCCAAATGGAGGTAGTCTTCGATCTGTTGGGCCAATTCTTTTGAAGGCGTGAGTACCGGCTGAGAAAAAAAGAGTATTGCGGTAAAGAACAGTAACGCGGCTAAAGAAAAAGGCCGTACCCATGATTTTGTTGAAGAAGAAAGCAGAGGAAGCGTTTTCGCAAGGCGAAATTTTTTCACACTTTCCCACGCAAAATCTTCCGGGAGTGCGGGTTCTTTTAGAGAAGACGTCCAGCCTTTAATTTTTTGACACTGTAACAAAAATTGCGTGCAGGATTCACAAATATCCAGATGCGCTTCCACCCGACTTTGCGAGGAGGCGTCTATTTGATGATCCACTAGGGCAGAAATAGATTGTCGAAATTGAGAACAATTCATGAGGATCACCTGTTTTGCTGGAAATCAGAATGGAGATATTTTTCCATAGAGTGGGAAAATTTTATTTTGGCCCGACATAAACGAGAGCTCACGGTTTTCACCGGGCAGGCTAAAACCTGGCTTGTTTCTTCATACGAGAGTCCTTGTATACTGCACAAAATAAAGACTTCACGATATTTTTCCGGGAGCTTTTGAATGGCTTGATTGATATGCTCGCCGAGTTCTTGGTTTAAATAGTGTTGCTCGGCGGTTTTTTCAGAAGCTTGTACTTTTTCGAGGAGGGTCAGTTCATCTTGGGCAACCTCTGATTTTTGATGCAAGATCAGTTTAGGGAGTTGAGGTTTTCGTTTAACAAAATCAATCGCTAGATTTCGCGCGATTCGATAGAGCCATGTCGAAAATTTAGCATCAAGTCGAAAGGTAGAACCTCGTTGATAGACACGCAAAAAGACTTCTTGAGTGAGATCTTCTGCAAAACCCTTGTCTGCAATAAAGCGAAAAATAAAGGCATGAATTCGATGCTGATAGCGCTCCATCAATAGAGTAAAACTAACATCACACTTCTTTTGGAAGCGATCCATCAAAGCTTCATCAGAGAGCTGTTCGCTAGGATCCAACGGCGTAGAATGTCTCAAAGAAATAATCTCGAAAGGATTTATATAAATCATTGCACAATTTTATTTTACAAAAGAGAAAACAAATTTTCAACTCAGGAGCTTCTTCCTATTCACTAGGTACGAAGAGTGAAAAAAAAAACTCCAAAAAATTCTCATTTCTGATCATTTTTGGCCCAATGAAGCAGATGCAAGCGAATTAATCTCAGCGGGAGGGGTCCATAGCTTAAGAATTCGTCATGAAATTCTTTTTCTGAGTAGTGTTCGCCTAAAAGTTGGCGGACTTCTTCTTGAATGGCTTGAATATCGTGACAACCCACCAAGTAACTCATGGGCTGAAGTGGATTATAAAGATAGCGGGTCGCTTCTTGAAGCGCACCTTGTGAGCTTAAAAACACCTTTTTTTCCAAAAATTCTGCCGCTTCGTTCACTTTCATTCCAAAGAGATGCATTTTAATATCCAGAATGACTCGCGCACAGCGCCATAACTTCATTTTAAGCTGTGCCATGCGGATATAAGAATTTTGGTAATATCCATGACGATACATCATATCTTCGCAATAAAGGCCCCATCCTTCGACATAGAACGAAGTAAAATAATCTCGAAACAAGGAGCGGGTGCTTTTGATTTCTTTACAATATTGAAGATGATGTCCAGGATAGGCTTCATGAAGGGCAATGACCGTGAGTCGGTAAATATTAAAATCGCCCATAAAATCCTTCAGTTCTTCTGGAGTTAACGCCTTTTGATCCGGGATCGGAACACAATACGCCTGAAAAGGTTGATAAAAGCCATAAGGCATATTTCCAGAGGGAGCGACTCCTCGAACCGGAAGATTTAATGCTTTTTCTGGGACTGTGACAAGATTTTTTTCTTGAATAAAGTGTAAGGCGTTATCCGTCAATTCTTGGCACTTTTCAACCAAATGTTCTAGAGGCGGAGCCATTTCTCGAATCCGTTGAAAATGTTTTTCTACGGGAAGTACGGGTTCAAGCGTTTTCGCAAATTCCTGTATTTCCCTCCAAGTCTCCTTAAATTCTTTTTCGCCAAAGGCGAGGATTTCTTCGGGAGTTTGGTCCACAAATTGTTGATACTTGAGTTTCTCAATATAATTTTGATAGGCGGGATTTGCTCGAAAAAAAGCTTGTTTCAAGATCTGTTGCGTTTTCTTGGAAATGGGCTTGAGCACTTCTTCCCAACGTTCAACTCCTTGAAGAGCCTCTGAGGTGTTTTGCTGAAGTTTTTTTAGAAGTGTTTCGAGGATTTCTAAATCTTTCGATTCGAAGTAGGTGGGAAGTTGTTGCGTTTCGTTCCAGTTTTTTAACGTCGCAAAAATATAAAATTTTCCTTCAAGTGTGGCCTCAAGAGGTTTATCAAAAAGTTCTCGAAGAGGTTTATTCCAACGATCCGCAGGGGGATCCGCTTTTTCTATTTTAGGTAAAATATGACCATTAAGAAAAAAAAACCAATCTTCTCGTCCCGCGCGCGACAGATGATCCGTATTGAGTTCAATCAGTTTTTGATAGACCTCAACAGCGGAAGATTTTTTTTGGGAAGGATCTTTTTTCAGTAAAAAAGAAAACCATTTTTTCAATGGATCGTAATGCGGGTTGGAGTCCGCAGAAATGAGACCGTAGTCCGTAAGCAGATAGATCAATTTTTGTTCATCTTCGGAAACAGTTTGAGCTTCAAGAAGAATAAAGAAAACGCAACAGAAGACAAACAAGCGGTACATAAGGTTCTCCTGAAATATTTTAATGCAACATGATATTTTAATGCAACATGATATTTTAATGCAACATGATATTTTAGTAAGTTTTTTTTAAACAACGTGTTGACAAAGTTCGAGAAGAATTCCGCCGGTACTCTTGGGATGCATAAAGGCAATACGGTTTTGATGGGCCCCCACTCTTGGAACCTCATCAATCATCTGGAATCCTTTTTCTTTCATTTCCTGAATTGCTTTTTCCAAATGCTCGACTTGAATCGCAAGATGTTGAATTCCCCCAAAGCCGCTGTTTTTTTCAATAAATTTGGCAATCGGGCTCGTCGGATCTGTCGCCGAAAGTAATTCAAGGCGACAGTCTCCAATTTCAAAAAAAGCCGTAATCACTTTTTGCTCGGCAACCGTTTCTTGTCCAAGGTAGCGAAAGCCCATCTTTTCATAGACCGAAATCATTTTGTTTAAATCGGTGACCGCTAAACCAATGTGATCAATTTTTTTGAGCATCACAATACCCCCAAATTTTTTGCCAAAGGAATTCTTTTAAAGGGTTCTCCTCAAGAAGAATATTTTATCAGAGAAAAAAAAAAATGCTTCTGGGGTTGAACTTTTTCTGAGAGCGGGAGTTTCACTCTGTGTCCTAGTATTAAGTTTTAGGAGTTTTATGATAACTTTCACAACTCTCGAAAAAAAATTTCATGCAATTGGAGCGCGAGTTCATTTGGGTTCTCGCCCGAAGTCTGTCTCCAGATTTTCAAGCCCTTTGCCGTTTTCCATTGATATTCAACGGGATCAAGGCGGAGAGTTTTTTGACATTGGCGTTAGTCCAGTGGCAAAAGGTCTGAAATTGGAGGTACTCGATATTCAGGAAGAAGATCAACATCTATTGTTGTTGGCCAAAAATCCTCCTTCGACAGGCTCAGGAATCGGGAAGCCGAACTCGTTTCAAAAGCACAAATTTCTTTGTGGACACGATGAGCGACATTGGTTTGTCGCCGCCATTCCAGAAAGTAGTTATGGAGTGTGTAACGTGAGATTGGCCAAAAATGCTTTAAAGCCAGCTATGGTTCTTCAGGAATTGAGCCGAAAAGGAATTCATCCGAAGAATCAGAACCGGCGAAAAAATAAAGGGTATTGTCGTCAGGGAGAATGGTTTTTTATTCCCAACCCTGACTTAAACCCAGATTCCTGGAGGGTCCTGCGTAATGAACCCATTACGCGTGGAAATGGCGGAAAACCTCATTGTCTGGAATACGCCTATCGACTCGGAGGAACGCGGGTTTATGTGAGTGCGAGTCATTCGCAAGGTCTTTCTGAGGCTCAATATCGTGGGTATTTGGAAACTCATCCGAAGTCAATGACTTCTTTTCGTGTCATGATCAAGGAACCTGAACTTTACGCGAAAGGTCGGGTAACACATGCCGATCATAAGACGGTGATTTTGGAGGGGTGGCATCGGGTTTTAATGAATACAGAGAACCAGGCGAGAGCGATGTCGAATGTTGTTTTTTTGGACTAATCTAAGCCCTGCTCCAATGACTTGGGGAAGTTCAAAAATGAACAGGGTGTGTCCTCATGCTTGAAATTAATTTTTTACGTTGCTTGCGAGGAGTCTGCTCTCAAGCAATATCCAGTCTCCAGAAATGAAGATTCTCTAAGAGTGATGATGGCTCCAGCACTTCGTATGCAAACAAAGCACTTCTACTTGAGAGATCTTCGCAAACACTTTCTTTACTTTTTGTCTTAATGCTTAAGCAAAACTTCTGGGGAAAAAGAGTCCGCTGACTGTGCACAGTCAGCGGACGTTCTGGTTTTTTCAAAGACGGCACGGATGACTGAGCGGTCTAAGGTAACAGTTTGCAAAACTGTGTGGTTTATATCCACTCGTGGGTCCAAATCCCACTCCGTGCTCTAAATTTTCTCTTCTCCAGTCAATAACTCCACTAAACGCTGATGTGTTCTAGTGGATTTTTTTTTAGGAGGAGAATAGAATGCTCTTGTGCTCGGCGAAAAAATTCGCTAAAGTATTGATTCATTTTATTTTATTGAATTAACAGATTATCTATGAAATATTGGAAACAACTGGAAGAACGTTTTATTCTTCCGATTTCTGGGGATTTTAAAGCGTTTCTTGAACTCGCCTTACAACAATCACCTAAAAATCCATCTCAATTTTATCAAGATTTGGGGCTAAATCTTCCCTGGATTGATGAAATTTTTGAATTGAAAACGGTGGATTATCTTCGACAACCTTGGGGCCCACCGGAAGTTTTTCCGTTTGCGGTTTCTGTGGAAGGAGAAACACAAGTTGGATTTTTGTCAGATACAGGACAAGAGCCAACCGATCGTTGTGCGATTGTTCTTGTGTCTAAAACCCACCCTCAAATGACGCCACTCCTTGCTTCAAATTTTCGAGAGTTTTTGAGTCTTTTGATTTTGGGCAATTTCAAAACACTAGAGTGCTTTCCTACAGATGAAGAATGGATCAAAGTGGGCAATACGCTGAATCAAAGCGAATCCACGCGAGAAAGATTGATTCAAAAACTACAAAAACTATTTTCTATCGAGGCTTCAAAAACCCCAAATCAAACCTTACAAAACGCACGTGAATTGCGTCAAAAAATTGTTGTGTTGGAATCTGGAGATGGATTAGGAGTAGTTGCGATTCCCGGGAATCGGGTGAATAACCAACCTATTGGTCTTATTGAAGCAACCAAAAGACTCTCTAGGAAGAAGATACGCGAAGAGATTTTAGCCCAAATGTCGATGGAACTAGATACAATGGTCGCATCAGGAGCTTTTACTGCGGCCATTGCTTCTTCTCGAAACATTCTAAAAATTGCTTCTGGCTTTAAGTGCGGAAATGTCTTAAAACAAATCACCTCTTCGATTTATACCCAATGCTCCTTATCCATCCTGTCGGAATCTATTTTGTGTACCCCTTATCCAGAATAAATTGAAAAAACCGGTGTTATTCTTGTTTTTCTTGGTTTTCTTGCTTTTCTTGGTTTTTTTGTTTATTTATTTGGACGATTCCGAAAACCAGCAAAATTCCCCCTAATCCAGCAAGCGCTGGACCACTATTGGTTCCGATAAGGACAAGTTCGCCAGAAAGTCCGCCAATAATGAAAACAATTCCAATCACAATATTTCCCATAATACCTCCAAAAGAAATAAAATTCTTTAGAACTTTTTGATAAAATAAGCTTTCTCAAAAAAATAGCAATAAAAAAAACATTCCCTTGATTGAAAAACAGGAGAACTCTATGCGTTTACGATCTCATTTTCTTTTCATTTGTTGGGTATTTTTTGGAATTTTTTTTGCGCAAGAATCCATTTCGGAAGAAAATCTTTGGACTCGTTTAAAGGCAGGAAACGAGCGTTTTATTTCAGGAAAGCTTCAAGAAAAATCGCTCCGAGAAGAGCGGTTAAATTTGAGAGAATCCCAACATCCCTATGCCATTATCTTGACCTGTGCAGATTCAAGAGTCTCGCCTGAACTAATTTTCGATGAAAGTTTAGGAAATTTATTTGTGATTCGTGTCGCGGGAAATGTAACTTCTGCAGAAGTTTTGGGCAGTATCGAATACGCGGCAGAGCATCTTCATTCGTCGTTTTTACTGGTTTTAGGACACGAGGGTTGCGGAGCGGTTAAAGCCGCGCTACAGAAGGGGAAAACAACTCCATGGATTGAGTCTTTGCTCAAGCAAATACGACCCGCTTTAAAAAAATATACCGAAAAAGATCTAGCGAAAGCGATTCAATCAAACGTGGATCTCCAAATTCAACGGTTAGGAAAAAGTTCAATTTTAAAAGAATTGATTGCGCATCACAAATTTCAAGTTTTTGGAGGGGTTTATGCATTCCAAACAGGCCAAGTTGAGCTTCTGGAGCCTCAACCTTCTTTAAGCGAATTTTTGTCAAAGAAAACGAAAAAAAAGCATTCGCCAGACACTCCACCCAAAAAAATTCGTATTTAATTTAAGGGTTCTGTGGACTGAACTATTTTCGTTGAATTTTTAAGCGGGAAGAGGTTGCCAAATCGAAACCCTCAATCGACTCCCGCATCTGGAACTGTCGATAGATTCCTTCACAGCGATAGCAAATAGTGATGAACGGACAGATTCGATAGAGGAGGCTATCCAAAATCGGAGCCACGACCAGCGGAAGAAAAAAATAAAGTGGAGGGAAGTCGAGCGCAAAGAGAATAAAGCTGATTAGCCCTGAAAGAACAACCACGAACAATCCAAGAGAGCGGTTAAAATCTTTCTGAAGATAAAATTCATTTCCTTGGCAAATTCCACATTGAGACAAGAGATCAAGAGCTTCTCCGTTAAATGAAAATGTCTTCTGGCAGGAATGACAAGAATATTGAGGCGCGAATGGCTCAATTAATTCAATCCCCTGACCGCAGGACAGACAACAAAAATTAATTTCTTTTTTCATTTAAGTGAAAATCAATAAAAAGCAGACACAAAGAATCCAGAGCGCGCCTGCGACAATAATGCCCGGATCACTATAAAGAATATCGGTAGGGCTTCCGCCTTCTTCGCAGTGATAAACCAAAAAAAGATAACGAAAAATTCCGTAAATAACAAAGGGGATGGTCCAATGAAGTTGAGTATGGTGAATTTTTTGGGTTTCGGAATCGAGGGTATAGAGAACGTAAAAAATGAGGGTAGAGGTCGTTACGACAGAGATCATTTGATCGAGAAATTGAAGGGAGTAATGTTCCAAGACTTGGCGATGTTCTATTTTTTGATCGGAGAAGAGCATACATTCATGGCGACGCTTGCAAAATCCTAAAAAAAGAGCCAAAGTCGAGGTGCACAACAGGAGCCAAAACGAAGGGAGCACGTGAATCGCGGTAGCCCCCGCGAGAACCCTTAAAACGAAGCCAAGCGCGATACACATCACATCAAGAATGACCATTTGTTTGAGTTTAAGCGAGTAAGAAATATTAAGAATAAGGTAAGCGAGAAGTACTAGCGTCGTTTGACCCGACGGGACTTGAGAAAAAATGAGCAGAAAGCCGCCTATCCAGAGGCAAACCATCACAGTAAAAGCTTTATGAGTAGAGATTTGTCCAGAAGGGATGGGACGAAATTTTTTCTTAGGATGAATTTTATCTTGCTCGCAGTCCACCCAATCGTTGAGAATATAGATTCCTGAGGCAACTGAACAGAAGGAAATGACCGTAATAAGCGTATAAAAAAGAGGAGCAATAGCGTCTGAAAAGGGGACCGATTTAGGATTTTGATAATAGTCGAGGAGCAATAACCATTTTCGAGAAAAAATAAAAGGTAAGATGACAAAAGCATTTTTTACCCATTGTTTCACTCGAAGTAATTCAAAAAAAAGTTTCATGAAAACATCATTTTCGTAGCGGAGTATACTTGGACGAATACGCCCCAAATCAGGGTCGCTTACGATTTGAATTAGGGTTTTTCCATTTTTTGAATTTGTTCCTGAAGTGCCTTTAGTGTTTGATTTCGAGAGGGAGTGGCATCAAGCATTTTGTTGATGGTGTGACGATGATCGTCATTTTGGGAAATATTATCCAAAAGTAACCGCAGAAAGCCAGTATTATTGAGAGGAACGGCATAATAGAGGTCTTCAAATTTTTCTTTATCAAATTCAACCGAGAGGGAGCCATTTGTAAGATAATATTGGTTTTCGGAACGTTTTTCAATACGAACTTCACCCATAAAAACTCCTTATCTGAAGAAAAAAAAATTGTACTTCCTCTTTATTTTTTTGCAAATTTTCAAAATGATTCTTAAAAAAAAAATCCTGATTAAAAAAAAAGTGTCTCATGTGAAGAGTATGATAATATTTAGGTTAGCAAAAAATTGAATCTGAAGAATTTTCCATAAAAACAATTTAATTTTTATTTCTTAACTCGATTTTTTTCAAAAATTCTTTATTTTGTGGAAACAAGATTTATGCAGGAAACCTCTTTATTAAAAGAAACAGCTTCACTTCTTATGCAACAAAATTTTCTTTTTCCGTCAAACTGGTCTATCGATCTCCAACCGTTTTATTTTACGGAAAAAAATCCAATACCCTTAAAAGATCTGGCAGCGGACTCTCCTAAAAAAGTCTGGTGGCGTTGTCGAGCGGGTTCGGACCATATTTGGCTCGAATCCGTAGCGACGCGATATCAAGAAAAAGACTTAGGATGTCCGTTTTGTCGAGGAGAAAAACTCTCAGAAACAAACAATTTGGCACGTCTCTACCCCGTCCTAGCAAAAGAATTTTTGTCCCAGTTTAATGAAGGACTCATTCCGAATTCATGTCTTCCCAATTCCACGAAGCGAATTTGGTGGAAATGTGAGAATGGCGAAGATCATCTCTGGCAAGAAAGTATCAAAACGCGGGTGCAACAAGATAAAGGGTGTCCGTTTTGTGCGGGTGGAAAAGTCTCCAATACGAATTCCTTAAAAACACTTTTTCCAAAACTTGCGAAACAATGGGATCTTGAGAAAAATGCGCCCTTATCGCCAGAACAGATTTTGCCCGAAAGTAGTAAGCGAGTCTGGTGGAAATGTGAAAAAGGGGTGGATCATCAATGGGAAGAGAGTATTAAAAATCGAGTGAATGAGGATTCCGGATGTCCGTTTTGTGCCGGAGAAGAAGTCTCTCAAACCAATTGTTTGGCGACTGTTTATCCCAAAATTGCCGCAGAATGGGACCCTGAAAAAAATGAAGGATTTTCTCCACAGCAGGTGCTTCCAGAATCTAAAAAAAAGGTCTGGTGGCGATGTTCTACGAGCGAGGAGCATCATTGGCAAGCAGCCATTGTCGATCGAATTGAGCAAAAAAATAAATGTCCCTTTTGTAGCGGAAAATTTCCTTCTAAACTCACCAGTCTTACCGGAAAATTTCCAGAAATTAGCGCAGAATGGCATCCAGAAAAAAATGCGGAACTGCTTCCCGATCATTTTTTTCCAGAGGTTCCTAAAAAAGTGTGGTGGAAGTGTGCGAAAGGTTCTGATCATGAGTGGGAAGCTTCTATCAAAGCGAGAACGTCAAAAAATGAAGGGTGTCCATTTTGTTTGGGAGAGCAACTATCCATTACCAATTGTTTTGCAACTCTTTATCCACAATTGGCCCAGCAATGGCATCCAGAAAAAAACACACAAGCCCCCCACTCTTTTTTCCCTCAGGATACGACGACGCTCTGGTGGAAATGCACTGAAGGACGGGACCACGAGTGGGAATCGAGTATTGCTCAAAGAATCGAACACAATACTTGTCCGTTTTGTTCCGGCGAACGATTATCGGAAAAAAACTCTTTTCAATCCCTTTATCCAGATATTGCACGGGAATGGCACTCTCGATATAACAGAAAAATAAAACCTTCGAATTTCTTACCCGACTCCGAAGTGTTGGTTTGGTGGGAATGTGTAAAAAATCCGGATCACATCTGGATGGATTCTATTGTGAAACGAGTTCAAGGGGCCCCTTGTTTTGATTGTCGTATTTTGAGCGAAATGAAGGAAAAAACACGTAGGGGCGATTCATGAATTGCCCGTATGATATGAGAAATAGCCCTTGTTCTTGGGTAAACAGGCCCGTTCCTAGAGAGGTCGTCGTAAAGCCTTTTTTGAAGTGGGCCGGCGGGAAATCTCGATTAATTCCTCAATTTCAATTTTTTTTTCCGCCAGAATTATTAGATGGATCGATTGAGATTTATTGCGAACCGTTTTTGGGAGGAGGGGCTCTTTTTTTTTGGTTAACGCAACAGATTTCGTTTAAACAAATTTATCTCTACGACATTAGCGGACCCTTAATTTTAATCTATCGAGTCATTCAACAAGAGGTGAATGCTTTAATTGAAAATCTTCAAACGATTACGGAATCCTACTTAAAGACCCCGCTTACCAGCAGAGCCGATTACTTCTATCGAATTCGTCAGCAGTATAATCAACGAACTTGCAGAATGAATTTTCGCCAGTATAAACCGTCTTGGATTTCTTGTGCGACCGAACTGCTATTTTTGAATAAAACTTGCTATAACGGGCTGTTCCGCTTTAATAAAAAAGGAGAATTTAATGCCCCTTTTGGGCAATATAAGAATCCGAAAATTTTTTATCCAGAAAATTTAAAAGGGGTCTCTCGATTATTACAACCCGCTATTCTTCAATATGGACCTTTTGAGCAATGCAAGTCGGTAGTCAACGAAAGAACGTTTATTTATTTTGATCCCCCCTATCGACCCCTGAATTCAACTTCTCGTTTTACCTCGTATTCTCGCCATTTATTTGGAGAAGCTGAACAATTAAGGTTAGCCCGACTTTGTAAGGATCTTCACCAAAAGAAGCGAATAAAATTTATGCTGAGTAACTCAGATCCCAAAAACCAAAATCCAAATGACGATTTTTTTGAACGAACTTACAAAAATTTTTTTATTCATCGGGTCCACGCAAAACGATTAATTAATAGTAAAAAAGAGTGTCGTGGAACCATTACAGAACTCTTAATTACCAACTACAAACCCCCTACGCTCTCAGAACCCGTGTTCAACGAGACCCCATAACCTTTTCTTTCAAAAAATTCATTTCTATTTGGAGAAAATAATGGAACTCTTACATGAATTAATGCAACAAAATTTTCTGGAATATTCTTCGTATGTGATTAAAGATCGCGCGATTCCTGATATTCGGGACGGATTAAAACCCGTGCAACGGCGAATTCTTCATACCCTCCATGAAATGGATGATGGCAAATTTCACAAAGTGGCTAATGTGGTGGGCTCCTGTATGAAGTATCACCCTCACGGGGATGCTTCGATTTATTCCGCACTGGTGAATCTCGCCAATAAAGGATATTTTTTGGAACGGCAAGGAAACTTCGGGAACATCTTTACCGGAGATGACGCCGCCGCGGCTCGCTATATCGAATCTCGCTTGACGCCACTCGCCAAGGAAGTACTTTTTAATCCCCATATTACGGATTATGTCGATAGCTATGATGGGCGAAATCAAGAACCCGTGATCTTTCCCTGTAAAATTTCCTATTTATTATTGAGCGGAGCCGAAGGTATTGCGGTTGGAATGGCCACCAAAATCCTTCCTCATAATTTTGTTGAACTCTTAGACGCACAAATCAATATTCTAAAAGGGGAACCCTATGCTATTTATCCAGATTTCCCTCAAGGGGGGCTTTTAGATATCAGTGAATATGAGCAGGGAAATGGACGAGTTCGTATCCGAGCCGTGATTGAAAAGCGCTCTCAAGAAACACTGGTAATCACCGAAATTCCTTTTAGTACCAACACAGAAATGCTAACCGACAGCATTGAAGAAGCCGCTAAAAAAGGAAAAATCAAGGTTTCTAAAATTAATGATTATACGGCCGAAAATGTGGAAATTTCGATTAGTGTTGTTCGTGGAACCAACGTGGATGAAACCATTCAGGCGCTTTATGCGTTTACGGCCTGTGAAGTAACCCTTTCCGCGAGTCTTCTGATTTTAGATGAACGGTATCCCCAATATACAAACGTGAATGCCGTTTTAGAAAGAAACACCAAAGATTTATTGTATATTTTAAAACAAGAACTTTATTATGAACTTCATCAATTACAACGAAAGCTCCATCACAAACAACTAGAACAAATTTTTATTGAAAATCGTCTCTACAAAAAATTAGAATCCTGTGAAACAGAAGAAAAGATTTTGACCACTCTAGAAAAATCCCTCGCTCCCTTCCTCAAACAATTGGAATTTGAATTGCTCCCCGCCGATCTCGAAAAACTCTTACAGTTACGGATTAAAAGAATTTCTCAATTTGATATTCAACAAAGTCAACAAGAAATTCAAGAAATTCGAATCAAAATCGAAGGAGTTTATACCCATTTAAAAGAAATTCGAAATTATGCGATTCAATTCCTTAAAACGCTTCTCAAAAATTACGGAGGTTTATACCCGAGAAAGACCCATATTACTACCTTTCAAGATATTGATCCTTCTAAAGTCGCTCAAAAAAATATTAAAGTGGGTTATGATAAAAATGCGGGTTATCTGGGAACCACCATTAAAAGCGATCCCTATTGCGAATGTAATCCTTATCAAAAGTTAATCTTGATCCAGGAATCGGGAATTTTAAAAGTGATTCATATCCCAGAGAAAATTTTCCTAGAACAACCTCTCGAATATTTTGGTGTTTATGATAAAAATACGCTCTGGACTGTTTTATATAAAGACTTAAAAAACTACTATTTGTCCCGATTTTCTGTCACAAAATTTCAACTGGATAAAGAATATGTCTTATTTCCAGAAGGTAAAAATCGAATCCTCTTTATCTCCACCAATCCAAATCCTCAGCTGGAACTAAAATTTTCTTCCGAAGGGGACCCGAAAATAAAAATTCTGGATGTTGAAAAATTTTCGCCGGTAGTGCTTACTTCCAAAGGACTCAAAGGAAATTTGCTTCCCTTCAAAAAAATCCTCCAAGTTTCCGAGCATCAATTAATTTCAAACGAAAGAGACTCTGGAAAATAAACGCTTTTCTTCAAAAAAAGGTAGCAAAAAGTAAAAAAACGATTAAAATGCTTTTAATCGTTTGTCTAAATGGGGGTGTGACCCCTATGGAACATCGGAAACTTGAGCGATAAATTCGTTTATCTCTTAAGCAGGATTTTTGAAGATTTTGCTTCAATTCTCTTGGCCAAGAGAATTGTTTTTCAAGTCAATGTAGTACTATTTCTTTATCTCTAAGAAAGAAACTTATGAAACTGATCCCAATTTTAACTCTCGTTGCTGTCTTATGTGCTCCAATTTTCGCACAAAAAGACCCTATCAAGGAAAATCCCGATACTTCGAAAAACCCTAAAGAAGTTGTTTCCGGAAAAGAACAGCTTCAAAATGAGCAAAATAATAAAGCTCAGCAAGAAGACAAGAGAAATCAGAACCCACCCGATAAAGACGAACGTGAAAAATCTAAAATTGATTCGTCCTTAGTGGAATTCATGACGAAAAGTCAATCAGGTTCGCTTTGTCGTGTTGTTGTTCAATTAGTGAATCCGCCTGGGGTCACTTTTAACAAATGCCATAAAAATAGCTTAAATCATCTTGCACAAACTATTCGTCAAACCCAAGATCAATTTTTGAAGCAACTCCCTACAGGAATGTTTACTCCAGAAGTTTATGTCACTCTGCAGTATGCAATCGCAGGTCAGACTCACGCTCAAGGAATCAAATTTATTGCTTCTCTTGATAGCGTTGCTTATATTACCGAAGATCGAATGAATAAGCCAATGACGGTACAAGGTGCCGCGCTGATGGGAGTGACCTCTGTGATTAGCACTCGAGGGTTCAATGGCGCAGGAATCACCGTTGCCACCATCGATGGAGCTGTTCTTAAAAGCCACTCTGAATTCGCTAATGCAAACCTCGTTGATTCTTATGACTTTTCAAACAATGATTCCAATATCGCTCCTGTCCCAGTTACCGCAGATACTTCTTATCATGGTACCGGAGTTTTTGGAATCATTCACCGCATCGCTCCCGGAGCTTCTCAGGCCCATTACCAAGTTTTTGATAATGCCTATGATTCGGTTATTGCCAATGCGATTAATCGTTGTGTTACCAAAAATTCGGGAGGACTTTCTCCGGCAATTCGCATCATTAGTATGAGCCTAGGTGGCGGTCGTTATTATAGCGCGACCAGCGCCTCGGATACCATTGGAAATGCTTGTTCTAACGCGTTGACGGCTGGAATTATTTCGTTTGCCGCTTCCGGAAACGATGGCTGGACCAGCAGTATGGGAAGTCCCGCCGCGCATATTTCGGTCGTTTCCGTAAGTTCTGTAATGGATGCTACGGGTGCCGCTTATTCTCCTTTCCCTCCCGCAAACGTCAGCCAACCTTCTGCTGAAAAAGTGGCAGGATACTGGATGCGTTATGCCGATGTGGCTTCCTTCCTAGATATTTTTGCGCCAAGCGAAGAAGTCATTACCGCGAATGAATATGGTTCCACTAGTCCTTTAGGCGGAACCTCGTCCGCAACTCCAGAAGCCGCCGCCGCAACGGCCGTTCTTCTCCAAGGTGCTCCTTCTTTGATTGGAAACAAAGCCGGAATTATCAGTCTTTATCAATCTACCGGAGCCGTGGTTCCCAATAATCCTGTTTCGACAACCAGTGCCAAATTAATCAAAGTAAATCTGGCATTAAATAGTATTTTGGGCGGTGGAACAACACCAACACCAACACCAACACCGACTCCAACGCCAACTCCAACGACACCTGTTTCAATCGCGAATGGTGGAAGCGTTTCGGGATCAGTGACACAAGCTTCATGGGCACATTTTTATGTCACTCTGCCCACAGGTGTGACTTCATTAAGCGTTGCAATGAATGGAAATGGGGATGCCGATCTCTACGTGAAAAAAGCTTCTCAACCTACTTCCACTTCTTATGATTTCCGTCCTTATCTTGGTGGAAGTGCTGAAAGTGTCAGTGCTACTACTTCTACAACACCTGCTGTGAGCAGTGGTTCTTGGTACATCTCGGTTTATGGATATGCGGCCGGAAGCTCTGCTTTCGATCTTGTTGTTAACTGGACTACTGGTACAACTCCAACTCCAACTCCAACTCCAACTCCAACTCCGACTCCAACTCCAACTCCAACTCCAACTCCAACTCCAACTCCTATAGGTGTGACTCAAGAAACCGAACCGAACAATAGCAAAACAACTACAGCTTCCAATTTATTGCCCACGGCAAATGTTCCGCTTACAGGAACCGTTAGTGCTTCAGATGCCAGCGATTATTTCCGTGTAGAAGTCGCCGCACCTATTAATTTCAGTATTGAACTCGATGTTCCAACCGGAGCGGATTATGATCTCTACGTTTATAAAGGGACCTCTTCTACTGCTGTTGCAAGCGGGACTTTAGGTGGAAGTGCGTCAGAAACCATTTCCTACTCCCCTACTTCCGGAACCGTCTTTTATATTCGTGTAAAACATTATTCTGGAACGACCACCTCTCCTTATAGCTTAACGGTAAATTGGTACTAAGCTTTTTTTAAAACATATTTGATCTATAATAAAAGCCCTCATGAACGAGGGCTTTACTATTTTCAAACATTTCTTTTTTTCGCTTTAATTTTATGGAAAAACAAAAAACACCTTATTTAAGTGAAGTTGATTGGGCCATTCTTTTGTTTATTCTCGTTTTTTTAGGAATGATTGGAGGAATCCGTGCATATACCTATTTTACCAGACAAGTAGACCCTAACACCCTCACAAAAACTCTTCCTGAAAACGCAGTAGATCTTTCGCAAGTAGGCTCGGACATTGAAACTCCGACAAAAAACGTCGATAACGCTACTGATATTGTAAAAACACCAGAATGGACCTATTTTACGGAAGAAATTGAAATTCGAGGGGATCAGCTTGTTTGTAAAGAATACGGAGAGTTCAAATATGAGATTTTCAATATTAGTCAATGTCAGGGGCTTGTCGAAATAGAAGAGAAAAATACTTTCAAAAAAAGATTTTGGCTAGAATTTCCAAATCGAAAAAGGGTCTTGTGGGAAAACGAAAAATTAAAAGAAGCATTTGAAAAAAATGCTTCTAAGGAAGTTCTGTATCAGCTCGATTATGCAAAATATAGTGGAAACGTCAAAGACGGCGAAGAAAATAAATAACAAAGTTCTGAAGAGACAGAGATGCCGATGCAGACCTAAAAAATGGGTTAAGGATTTCGGTTTCGATGGCTCCGATAATCTCTGTTGATGGATTGGGGCCGCGTAGAATAGGAAAGATTTTTAGGCAAAACTTCCGAACCCGTACTCGCTGAAGAATCTATTTTGTTTTCTGGAATCAGAGGGTGTTCCAGAGGAATTTTTTCGGGTGGGATTCCATTTTTATGATTTGGGGATTCTATCTCTTGCGAAAAAGGAATTTCTTCTTGTGGTGCAGGAAATTCCGGTTTTTCTGTGGAAGAAGGCGGTCGAAATTCTTTATTGGGACGATTGGACTGATAAAAACGAGGGCGAGAGGGTCTCCGATAATCTGAATTTCTTTGATAGGGAGGCCGCGGTCCAGTAAAAGGACCCCTGTGCCCCAAATTTAACATTAATAAGTTATTTTCTAAGCCAAAACGTTCAATATATTCTGCAGCCAAATGAATTTGGGACACTTCAGAGAGATCCTGATCGGTATCCGTTCCAATGGTTACGCGGATCGGAGTGCCTCGAACGCGGGCAAAAAATTTGTTATTTTCTAAAAAATAGGGGAGCCGTGTATCCAGCTCAATAAAAATTTTATTTTGGTTAAAAACTTGAATTAATCGTTCAATATTGAATTTAGGAAAACTTTCCTTTAGATTGTTTTGGCACAAACCTATAGGGCATTGAAATCGCTTCCGATGTTCAAAAAAATATTCAATGTTATCCTGATGAACATTTTTAAATAAAAGATAATTAAACTGGGAAGTAAATTGGGCCATATAGGGAAGATTTCCCATATTAAATGGAAGGTCTACAATAGCACCAAAATAGATTTCCATCGTAGAAAATTCTGGACGAAGTTCTTGAATCAATCGATGTTGATGATAAATATCCCTAATAAAAAGTCGATCAAAGTCTTTTTTGCTCCGACACTCCTTAGAGATCGGGGTTACAAAAAAATCATCTGATATCCCTAAAATTTTTATATTTCCTTGATTTGCCGCCACCGCTAAATCGCGAACACGATAAAAACCTGTAGAGAAACAGGTACGATTAAGCAAATTAACTCCGCTAATCGCCATGAAATCTCCCAAAAATATGAAGGTGGAATTTAACTCATGAGATTCTTTTTATGAGGCATCCGAGGCAAATATTTGCCAAAACCGGCTTTTCCTTTAAAGGTGCCATTTTCCCAAATCACTTGGCCACGAACGGTGGTGTGAGTGATTTTTCCTTTCGTTTTAAATCCCTCAAATGCACTATAATCTACGCGATGAAGCGAATTCTTTTGAGAAATAACCGATTCATGCTTGGGATCAAAAACAACCATATCTGCATCCGATCCCACCTGAATCGTTCCTTTTTTCGGATATAAATTGAAGATACGCGCGGGGTTTGAACAGCATACTTCAATCCATTTATGTGCATCAAAACGGCCCGTGGTCACTCCGTAAGTATACATCAATAACATTCGATCCTGAATTCCGGGAATCCCGTTCGGAATTTTACTAAAATCGTTTCGACCGCCCATATCTTTTTGTCCCCGAAAATCGAAAGGACAATGATCGGTGGTCACGGTTTGAATCAATCCACTTTTAATACCGTTCCAGAGGGCTTCAAGGTTTGATTTCTCTCGTAATGGAGGTGACATCACCCATTTGGCTCCTTCCCAGTCTGGACGGTCATAATACGACTCATCCAGCAAGAGATATTGCGGGCAAGTTTCACCATAAACGGTTCGTCCTCGCAACGAGGCATCTGCAACTCGTCCCAATCCTAATTGACAGGACATATGAACAAAATAAATCGGAGCACGATGCATAAACGCGAGAGTAATCGCTCGTTGTATTCCTTCTTCTTCCACTTCTGGAGGACGAGAACGAGCATGGTCCATCGGCGTTTTTTTACCTTCAGCCAATAATTTTTTTACGGTTCGATCAATAATTTCAGCATTTTCCGCATGAACCGTGGTTAAAGCACCGAGTTTCTGAGCGATTTCAATAATCTGGTAGAGTTCGCTCTCGTCAACACCAATCGCTCCTTTGTACGCCAGAAAGGTTTTAAAACTGGTCATTCCTGCTTCAAACACTTTTTCCAGTTCCTTCTTAACCGAATCGCTCCACCATGTCACGGCCATATGAAAACCATAGTCAAAAACCGCTTTTCCTTGAGCCCTGTCCATCCATTGCTTATAACCCTCCATGAGGGGTACGCCTTTGGCTGGAATCACAAAGTCAATAATGGAAGTCGTTCCTCCTGCCGCTGCGGCAATCGTTCCCGATTCAAAATCGTCCTTAGCAACGGTTCCCATAAATGGAAGATCGAGATGCGTATGAACATCAATACCCCCGGGAATTACCCATTTCCCTGAAGCATCAATGACCGTATCTCCTGCATTGGCAGATAAGTTGGGGCCAATTTGAGTGATAGTTTCCCCTTTACAGTAAACATCCGCTTTAAGCCAGTCTGTCGCCGTAATCACTTCACCATTTTTAATAAGCAAACCCATAAAATTTAATTCCCTTCGATTCGGTTCCTCTATTTTTTCTCTATCCTTCCGATAAAGAGAAGCTAGAAAAATTATTCTAAGTATCTCAAGCCATGGAGTCAATAGAATATGCGAGATTGGACTGAATTCTCTTCCGACGAGTTTGCAAGATTGATTCAAGGAATCGATAATCTGCTTTCCTGGAGTGCGCGGCCACAAAAAATCTGTACCGACACCCGAGTATTAAAGCAAGGAGATATCTTTTTTGCGGTACGAGGAGAAAATTTTAATGGGAACCAATTTGTCTTTGAGGCGATATCAAAAGGGGCCGTAGGGGTTGTTTTAGAGGATTGGGATATCTTTCAAAAATTACAATTGCCTGCAATCTATGTTCAGGATTCTGTTAGAGCCCTTGGTTTATTAGCCGCCTACCACCGTCAATGCTATTCGCCAACGGTGATTGGAATTACTGGAAGTAATGGAAAAACCACCACCAAAGATCTCGTCTATCATCTTTTGTCCCCAGAAAAAAAAGGGGTCAAATCCGAAAAAAGTTTCAATAATTTTTTAGGGGTTCCACTCACACTCTTATCCATCAAGCCAGACGATCAATTTGCGATTGTTGAAATGGGAACCAACCATTCCGGTGAAATCTCGTATTTGCGCTCGCTGGTTCAACCCGATTTTGCGGTCATTACCTCGATTGGCCCGGCTCATCTGGAAGGTTTTGAAACGGTTCAGAAAGTCGCAGACGAAAAATGTTCGATTGTTTCAGGAGCTAAACACTTTTTCTTCTCAAGCGAAGATCCCTATATTCAAGAACGGCTTTCAACGATTTCGGCAAAACTAGAGCCCGTAGGAAAGCGTGGAGACGAACAAACATCGGCTTCTCAAATTTCTTCTAAGCCTTATTTAAGCTTCCGACTCAATCAACAATGGGACGTTCAAACTACTTTACTCGGAGAACATAATTGGGTGAATGTTCTTTTAGCAATTGCCATCGCAAAAAAAATGGGATTGAACGAAAATACAATTCTTCCAGCACTAGCGTCCTTCAAAGGTCCCAAAATGCGAATGGAAAGCTATCAGATTAGTGAAATTACGTTAATTAACGATGCCTATAACGCGAATCCCGTATCGATGCAGGCGGCCATTCGGATGCTTGGAAATCTTTCTGTCTCCAAACAGGGTCGAAAAATTTTGGTCGCGGGAGAAATGGGGGAACTCGGAAATGCTTCTATTCAAAGTCATCAACAAGCCGGACAATGCTGCGTTGAGGAAAAATTAGATCAAATTTTGACTTTTGGAGAACACGCAAAAGCGATGCATCGTTCTTCACAATTTCAGCATTTTTTGAATCAAGAAGATCTGCTTCATTTTCTGAAAAAAGAAATCAAAACAGGTGATATTATTCTCTTTAAAGGGTCAAGGCGGAATCAACTCGAAAAAACCTTTGAACCACTGTTGGCCCACTTAAAAGCGAGCTAATTTGTAATGCTTTACCCTGTTGTAACACACCCCTAACCCCTCTCAAGAGGGG
>CAZHAR010000062.1:0-29877 GCA_964530615.1 uncultured Planctomycetota bacterium
GCAAATTTCGTTTAAAAATAAAAAAGGCACTCTTGTTTCTGGATCGATTCAAACGAATCAGCCCCTTTATCTTTCCGACCCGCCCTGTTATCTCGATCTTGGAGTACTTCCTAAACTTCCGAATCTAGAGCCTCTTCCCCCCAAAAAATCACTTTCGACTTCACCCCTTCTATGGCAACTCACACAACCCGGAATTCGCTATCAAAGTCTGCTAGCGCCCGAAACACCTGCCTCAACACCTTCTCCTTTTCTAATGGGAACTCTTGATACTTTTTTTTTAGATCGTCCGGGTTCTATCAAACTCAAGCTTCAACGCGTCTCTCCGTTAGGTGAAACCCTTCCCAATACGAGACTCACCGTGACCTTGAAAACACCGCAAATCCTCCCAGAAGAATCACTTCTCTGGGAGTATCCTTTTCAAGGCGAAACCTTTCGAGAAGAAATTTTAATTCCAACACGAGGATTTCATCAATTGGAAGTGACACTAGGTTCGCTGAAAATGATCTTTCCAATCTGGGTAGAATCTGGACCCCTTCTTCCTGAAACTCCACGAGAAGCTCGCTTTTTTGCCCAACGTCTTCCAAATAATGAGGCGTTTGTTTTTCTCCAGAGTGGCTATCCCGGAAATTATCTCTTGAACCTAGAAGGCGAGCAAAGTCTGCCGATTCTTCTTTCTCAATCCGGATTTCGAGTGTTGCGTATTGCCTTGCCTGAAACCGTTTCTTCAATGACTTTATTTTCCCCTTTTTCAAAGCCATTGACACTGCCTCTCCCTAAAATTACGAATCTTTCTCAAAAATTTTCTGAAGAAACAAAAGTCTGGCGATTGAAAACCTTGGATTTCCGAGCGCTTTCTTTTGCTCCGGGATGGAGCCGAACCCTCTCGTCCGAAGTTCCTTGGAAAAATCATCTTCCGTATCCTAAAAAAGAGGAAGAATTTCGGGAAAAATATCAAAATAGCCTTCTCTTGGAATCCTCGAGTCTGATGGAAAAATTTTCCTATACTCATGCGGTAGAATCTCTCCGCCAAGCGAGAATTGTCCTTCCTAAACAAGGTTCTCTTGAAAAGCTTCATGCGTCCGCGCTTGAAAGTTTGCTTGCAGAGCATCAGATGCAAAATTTGGTTTCTCAAAAACTTACTCTTTCTATACAGGATCAACCCTTCCATGAACTCCTGAGTCAAATTTCTACCCAAACCGGAATTCCACTTGAAACAAATGCTCCGCTTGAAAAAATTCGCTTTTCTTGTCATGAACAAACGCTTCTTCAAGTGCTTGCTCAAATATCCATAGAAAGAGATCTCCAAATTCAAGTCGACTTTGGTAGCCTCTCTTTTCAAAGAAGTACCTCTATGCTAGAATTTCCTGTTTCGGCTTTCTCGCAAGAGACTCTTTTTCAACCCGATATTTCTTCCCTAGGCTCTATTGCCGAAAATCTCTCTTTTACCCCTGAATTTTTTATCTGTGCTCAACCGCAAACTCTTTCTTATGGATTTGTTTGTAAACTCTCCATCCTCAAATAAGGAAAAATATGAGTCTGCACCATGATATTATGAAAAACTTAAGTGGTTTTTCTAAAGCGAAATTTTCGACCTGGTTTTATTACCGCCCCGATGGCCTCTTATTTGATGTTGGAGAAGGAACCTCGGTTGCGATGGGAAACGCCTTATTTGGAGTCGATATTATTCTTTTGAGTCATGGTCACGGAGATCATATTGGAGGACTTCCCGGATTTTTACGCTCCCGCGCCACCTCAATGGGGGACAACACAAAACCCCTGAAAATTTTTTATCCGGCTGAAGATGTTCCACTAAAACACATGAGACATTATTTAGAGAATAGTCTAAAAAATCTTTCTTTTGAACTCGAATGGTGTCCATTGACCGAAGAAAGTGTGATTCCTCTCAAGGTCCCCACACGAAGTGTTCGATCTTTTTATACACAACATGTCCCCAATAATCCTACGATGGGTTTTAATCTAGTGGAAAGACGCACTCGCCTTCGTCATGAATTCCGCCATCTTGAACAAGCAGAATTAATGCAACAAATTCAAAAGCTGGGAAAGAATCAGGTGATGGAAGAATATGAGAAGAATTTGTTGACCTATACCGGCGATGCGATGCCCGTGAACCCAAAAAAAATTTTTCAAACCGAACTACTTCTCCATGATGCCACATTTTTAACGGCAGAAGATCGAGACTTTCCGACCCATGCTACCGTTGATGAAGTGTTTGAAGTTGCGGAAGCGGCACAAGTGAAAGCGCTTATTCTCTATCACATTTCTTCCCGCTACTTTAAACAGGAAGTGGAAAATTACATTCGTCAAGTCGCCGAACGAAATCAAGTTCCGTTTGAAGTATACTATTTCTTTCCTCGCCTTCCTCAGTACCAGTTTTTACCGATTTCTTTTACGAAAAAAGCAGGAAGGGATCAACCACTCATTTCCCCTCACGAGGAGAAAGAGATGACCCCTTTAAGAAAGCCTTAAAACATTAGCGATTTTCTTGTTCCTGAAGGATCTTCATTTGCACTTCTTTTGCTTTTTCTTCTTCGACCACGTGATCGCTATGACAGGCGCTTTTGTGACCTCGTTTATCCAAGATTTCTTGAGCTTCTGGAGAAAGTTCTGGCGATTTGACTGCTTTTTGCAAAGGTTGTGAGGATTCATCCTTGCCCGAATTAAATTCTTGAATTTCTTTAGAAATACGCACACTGCACCAGTCATGACCACACATCGCACAAAAATCGGTATCGACTTTTAAATCTTCATCATGAAAGGCACGTGCGAGGTCGGGATCAAAACTCAGTTCAAACTGTCGTTTCCAATTTAAAGCGGCTCTCGCTTTCGTTAATTCATCATCTCGATCCCGCGCATAGGGAATTCCCAGAGCCACATCTGCCGCATGAGCCGAAATTTTATAGGCAACGCACCCCTCTTTTACATCTTCTTTTTTGGGAAGTCCGAGATGTTCTTTCGGTGTGACATAACAGAGCATACTCGCTCCATGATACGCGGCGGCCGTGGCTCCAATGCAACTCGTAATATGATCATAGCCCGGAAAGATATCGGTAACCAAGGGCCCTAACACATAAAATGGAGCTCCATGACAAACCCGTCTCTGAAGCTTCATATTATATTCGATTTGATCAAAAGGAACGTGTCCGGGTCCTTCCACCATGACTTGAACACCCTTGGCCCAAGCACGTTCCGTGAGTTCACCCAAAGTATAGAGTTCTCGAAGTTGTGCTTCATCAGACGCGTCGCCCAATCCTCCGGGACGGAGTCCATCCCCTAACGAAAAAGAAACATCATATTCACGCATAATGTCGCAAATCTCATCAAACAATACATACATCGGATTTTGTTTTCGATGGTGAATGCACCATTTTGCGAGCAAACTTCCTCCACGCGAGACAATTCCAATCAGGCGCTTTTTGATAAAGGGCAAATGTTCCAGAAGCACTCCCGCGTGAATCGTAAAATAGTCTACTCCTTGCTTCGCCTGAAACTCGAGGGTGTCCAGAATATCTTTGTAGGTAAGATCTTCAATACGACGATTTATAATCATAGAATAGATTGGAACCGTTCCGACGGGAACCCTAGAATGCTCAATAATGGCTTGACGACAAGCATTTAAATCGCCTCCGGTAGAAAGGTCCATTACCGTATCGGCTCCCCAACGAATCGACCAGTCCACTTTCTCGACTTCTTCATCGGTGCTAGAAGAAACAGGAGAGGCTCCTAAATTCGCGTTTATTTTCGTCAGCGAAGCGCGACCGATCACCATCGGTTTTAAACGATGTTTCAAATGAACCTTATTCGCTGGTAGAATCATTCGACCTGCCGCAATTTCCTGGCGGATTTGTTCCGCAGTCAAGTGTTTTTCAATTTTGGCGACGGCTTCCATTTGTGGCGTGATCGTTCCGGCTCTCGCGTATTCTAATTGGGTATAAAGAGAACCCCGATTGGACCAGTTCATCGCAGTGATCGTTGAGGGAAGGGGCATTCCCGGAGTATCAGGCGAAGAAAAAGTATAGGGAGTATTGATTTGAGGGGGTTTAGCAAACGAGCCCGGATTGGTGCCTTGTTGTTGGGAGGAAGGGTTATTTCCCAAAGGGGGTAGTGGAAAAGAAGAATTCATAGCTCAGCTCCTTAAGAAAAAAACGCGGAGAAGAAAAAGGATCTGGAGCTATAAAAAATTCAAGATCGCTTCCCTCCGCCAGTATGATCTGGTTCAGGTTCAAAGGGTTTTTCTCAGGTCCTTCGATGAAGAAACAATTTATCATGGATAAATTATTCGCATCAGGCCCACCCCTAGCATTGATTTCAGGAAAATTCCCGAAGACTTCCTTTACTCTATCAAAGGACGATCTCGATGTAAAGAAAAAAGGTTGATAGTGATATTCCCAACGGGTGTGTTATGAATTGAAGAAAAGTGTTTGAATGGAGTGTGTTTGATGTTCCATTGATTTACTAGGTTGTTTATAGATTTTTCGAACCCGTTTTCCCAATCCACAAGTGACTTCGTATGGGATCGATTGTCCCCAAGAAGCCAGATCTTCCGCGCGGATCTGAAATTCTCCTTGTTTTCCAATCAAAGTGACTTCTTCTCCGACTTGTACCTCTGGAATATGCGTGACATCGACCATCGTATAATCCATTGTAATTCTTCCCACCACTGGGGCGAATTGCCCTCGAATCAGAACCCTCGAACGATTAGAGAGTGTTGTTCGGTAACCATCATTATATCCGACGGGTAACGTCGCAATACGCGTTGGTTTATAAGTACAATAATTCAAATCATAACCCACCGAAGATCCGGGAGGCATATCTTTTAGATAAATCACCTTCGTTTTAAGTGCAAGCGCGGGTTCTAACGGATATCGATACAGATTTCCCGGGTCCATTCCATACAAAGAAATCCCCGGCCGAACCATGGAATAACGCGCTTCAGGAAAATGGAATAATGTCGAGGAGGCGGCCGCATGAATTTCGGTTCCAACAGGAAGAGACGACCTCGTTTGTCTTAAAAAGCTTTCAAATTTTTTAAGTTGTTCAAACGTGAACGCCTGATTTAAGGCGGTTCCATTGGAAAAATGGGTACAGATTCCTTGTAATCGAATATATTTAGAATTCAAGATTTGCGGGAGTAAACGGAGTGCGGTGTCGACAAAGGTTCCAAGTCGCCCCATTCCGGTATCAATTTTTAGATGGACCCCCACTTGTTTTTGTCGCGATTCCGCCATTTTCTGTAGACTCTTGAGACGATCTTCTGAATGAATACAGATCGAAATGTCATGATGGACCACTTCCTCTAATTCATCCGCGAGAATAGCGCCTAAAATCAAAATCGGCACCCGAATTCCGCTTTCACGAAGCTCTAAGGCTTCAGAAGAATCTCCAACACCCAGCCAATCGGCTCCCGTTCGAATGAGCGCCTGACTGACAGGGACCGCCCCATGTCCATACGCGTCGCTTTTGACGACCGCAAGCATTTTAACTTGAGGACCCACCACTTTTTTAATATACGAAAAATTATATTGAATTTTTCCAAGATCGATTTCTGCCCATACACGCATCGCAAATTTCCTCCAAAGCATAAGTGAATGTTTCATCGGAAAATTTGGAGAAAGCTTTAAAAAATTCCTGATTTTTTGTGCTAGGTCACGCGTACAATCAAGGCGAAAAACGAGTTGAAGAAAAGCGAAAATAGGCCATTAAAATCATTGCTAAGGGAATATTCGATAACGCGGGAATGCAACAATAAATTCCTGCAAGAAGTGCGAGTTTAATCGATTTCATTTGGGGTAGTCGGTAGACTCGACAGAGCCAATATCCGACATTTAAACCGATCAGAAATCCGACGAGTATCGATAAATTATCAAACCCGATCCGATCAAAAAAACTTTCCATTCCCGTGAGCGAATAACTAACGGAATCTAGTAAAAATCCGCCTAAGATTGGGCCCAGAGTGTATTCCAGCTTTCGGAAAAAGGTAGAATTCACCTCTTTCATATTTTTCAACAGGCTTGGTTTTAGCGTGATATCTTTAAGCATCGGAGTCGCGATCTGGAGTGTCTGAATGCAGGCTTGCTCGTGAATATTTAGAGGTAAATTGGTATCCAGCGGGAAAACAAGTTTAAAATCACGCTCACAGGCTTCAAGAATCGTTGGCCAAGTGGCAAATGGGAAATTTAAGCCACAAAAGAGAAGGGTTGTCACCCGATTTGTTTCTAAAAATTCTCCAAGCCCCGTATAGTAAAAAGCGCCCAAACGAGGTTGGTACATCAGATATTCTTGGCAAGCGATTTCTAAAATATGTCCGTCAATGAGCGTTTGTGCCTGTTTTTGAACGCAAGGCTTGAATTGATTTCCTACCACTTCGGGCAAAATTTCAATTTTATCGGTAGAAAGAAGATAGCGATCCGAAAGTTGGGGTTGTCTCCAAAAATCTACATTTTCCTTTTTATTCAGGGTTAACCGGACGGTATGAAGAATAGGAGCACCCACGGCTCGGAATTTTTCGATGAGTATTTTTTGTTGAGCCAGAACAGACTTGATCTGAGGAGATTGAGGAATTTCATTTAAGGTATCCTGTTGGATCAAAACGGTTACAAGGATCACAGCATCAAAATCAGGTTCCATAAATTTTTCCAAAAAAAACTAAATCGCAGTAATTTTAGCGAGATAACCTATATAGAAAGTAATAATTTGATATCCAATATAGAAGACAATTCCGAAGTAACAAAGCATTGGAAAGACTTTTGCGAAGATCTTGATCTGGTTCTCTGCTTCTTCCAAGCATATTTTAGATAAGTGTTGAAAGGATTCAACAAGACGTCCAGAAGTCTCTCCAGTACGAAGTATCTGCATTAAAAAGGAGGGAATCATCTGGGTATGCGTCAGAGATTCCGAAAGCGAGGTTCCCTGTTGTAAGGGCAAATAAGCTTTTTCCAAATTTTGGGTATAAACGATATTATTCGAGGCTTCGCTGGCGAGTTTTAGGGCACGGGAAATGGGAATACCGCCTTCAAGCATATGGGCCATCGCGTTTGTAAAGCGAGCAATAGCGAGGCGACGACGAATCCCTCCAAGAAGTGGGATCTGATTCAAAAGGGAGTTATAGAAATAGTTTGATCGCAATAAACGATGGAAAAAAAAGAATCCTAAAGCGATTGCTATCCAACATGAATAGTTTTTCAATAACAATTTAAGGTAAACCGAAGTGCTTGATTGGAAGAGGAGATACAAATTAATGAGGGCTGGACTCGCAAATAGGAGAAATATCGGATAGGAAAGTCCCGCTCTTAATTTTTGTTGCAACTGTTCCATCCGTTCAGAATGTTGCGCTAACTGACGAAAACAGCCTGAGAGATCTCCGGTTTGTTCCGCGACTTCAATAAGTGCTAGTTCCAATTTCCCGAATCCTGATTGAGAAAAGGCCGTTAACGGAAGGTCTCCCATTTTTAAGGATTGATAAATCAGATTTAATTTTTGTTGAAGTGATTTAGGACTCTGCGGAATCAGGGATTGTATGGCTTCGGGAAGTGCAATTCCCGCATCGAGTAAATGAGCCATCTGGTGATAAAAAAGGCTTTCTTGGTTCCTCATAAAACTCCAATGTGTTTTTGAAATGAAAGACTATTATCCACAATTTTTCCGAATTTAAGAAGTTTTTCTTGAAATCCAGTCGCAAATCGCTCCTTTCCTTTCTTCAAAACTCCTTTATAATAAGCATTCTATTTTTTATCCGTTCTTCTGAAGATCATTGTGTGATGCCTATTCTAGCTAAAGAAAACTTATTTTTTTCGTGTCTTCATCGTTTTATTCAAGGAATTATTTTTTTCCTTCCGGTGGCTTGTTCGGAAGGAGTGACTTTTCATCATCCATTCCTGAAAGAAATGCTTTTCTATACGCTGACTCCGTGTGTTTTTCTCAGCGCGCTTCATCAGCAAACACAAGAATACCATCAAGGGAAGCCCACGTTTTATCGACACCCACTCTGGCTTGCTCTTCTGCTTTGGTTTTTCTGGAACCTCTTTGTTTTAGAGCCTTTTGGAAAGATTCTTTCGGTCGTTCCGTTGTTGAATTTTGTTTGCGCTTTGTTCTTGGTTCAAGGATTTTCTCGATTATTTTCTCACAGAGATTTCCTGAATTCTTCTCTAAAAGCGCTGATTTATGGGTCAGGAATAGCCGCTGGAATTTTTGTCATTTCTTTCGTTTGGAACACTCTTGATTTTACCGGACAACCCGCTCATGGATATGAACGTCCCTTTTATAATCCAAACTCGCTGGCTCTTTTTTTATTGTGTCCATTTTTTTTAAGTATGTCCCACTTTTTTTCTTTTCCTTCAAAAAAAACAATTTTGATTCCGCTTCTTTTTCTTGGAACTTTTATTTTGGCTGAAAGTGAAGGGGCCTGGGTGGGATTACTTTGTGGAGTCATCACCTGGATTTTATTACAGGTTTTCCTGTCGATAGGTCTTCGAAAAAACATCCTAGGACTGCTGGTGGTAGGAGCGCTTCTTTCTTCTTTTATTCTTTTGCCCTTATTTCTTGAGAGAAGTACTTCTCCAACGGTCGCTATCCGTTATGAAATCTATCAAGGAACTTTGTCTTGGTGGAAAAATAAAGAAAAATCAGACGAATCCGCTCCCACGTTTTTTCAGCTACCGGAAGCCTTTGGGACATTAAAACAATGGACCGGGTATGGCGCGGGAAGTTTTCGCGCTCACTATGGATATTTTCGCTCCCTGCGGTATGCGCTTTTAGACCTCTCGGCCCCCAATACCACCTCTCCTCATAACTTTCAATGGGAAATTTTGGTCGAAAGCGGAATTATTGGACTCGGGTTCTTTTATGTTATTTTATGGTTTTTCTTTACTTATGGTCACACTATTTTAACGCAACAAACCCCTTTTCGATCCTTGACATGCAGTTGCTTAGCCGGAATGGTGGCAATCTTGGTCGATGGATTAACGAGTCACTTTTTTTTCAGCGAGATGAACTGGTTCGTACTTTCCTTCTTCATCGGGGTTGTTTCAAACCTTTATTTTTCGTCAAAGGTTTTTCCTAGCCCGTATCCACACTATCTTTTGGGTGTTCCTTCAAAAAAACAGAAACAACTCGATCACTATTTTTTCTTTTTCTTGACGATCTGGAGTGCGCTCTTCCTTTGGGAATTTGTTTATAAGGCAATTCGAGCAGAAATCTGGCTGAAACAAGCAGGTCTAAAAGAGGGGAAATCGCTGGAGTTTCGAGAAGAGTTACTTTTGAAGGTATTAAATTTTTCTTACGAAACCGAAACACGTCGAATGGCTCGTTTTTATCTGATTGATATTTATCAAGACTTAGCTCTTAAATACAACCTTCTGAATTATTGGAAAAAAGCTTATGATCTCGCGATCTTTCAAGATAAAATTTATCCGAAAAGCGGAAATACTTTATTGGCGATTTCGAATTGTCAATGGCAATTACAAACGCGTTCCAATTCTCCCCCAGAGATGCACTGGCTTCGCTCCATGAAAGATTATATTCTGGCATTCCCATTTTATCCGGAAGTCGGCGCAGGGCTCCGTTATTTTCTACCGAGCTTGAAAACCCATGAACTTTTATTACTGCGTGATTTAGGAATTTCTTCCGCCTTAGAACAACGGTATAAGGAAGCAGAAAAAGCCAGCGATTTAGCGGTTCGAGAAAAAGACTATGCCAAAAAAATGAGTACCCTAAGCTATCATCTTTATTTGCTTAATCCTTCTTCTTCTGAATGGATAGAACACGCGCTTCACTGGAACCCGCGACATCGTGGTTTTAAAATGTTGCTCGCTCGCTTCTGGTTCCAACAAAAACAGATTTCGAAAGCGCAAACGCTTCTGAATTCCTTAACTCCGTCAGAATTGGAATCTCAGTCGCGACAGTTTACGCAACAAAAAGATCAAGAATTTCAAAAATTTTTAAAGCAACACTGGTCAACGATGTTGCCACACTCGCGTTAATCGAAAACCGATTCAAGCAAAAAATCGAAACCGTGACTTTCCAAGTTGAAGCGGCTTTCCTTGCTCTAGTCTCTGGAGATCTTCAAGCAACCCTTTCATTTTTCGGTAACGCAAAACCGGTTTTTTCGCAATACATTTCATAACCATTTGTTGATAGAGTGGAGAAACTGTAGCGACGTGATCGAGAGGAATCGGTTGTCCATGGACCACCTTATCCATAATTTCGTGGGGATCTTTTCCCGGATAAGGAACTTTGCCGGAAACCAGTTCATAGAGAACAACGCCTAAAGAATAAATATCCGCCTCCGGACCGCAGGGTTTTGATAAAGCCTGTTCCGGAGACATATAATCTGGAGTTCCTAAAGTAAAGCCAGATTCGGAGAGTCGTTGATCCAATTTTTCATCTTGAGCCAGTCCAAAATCGGTCAAGATCGGTACATTTTGTTCGCGAAAAAGAATATTTTCCGGTTTAATATCTCGATGATACACTTTTTTCTTGTGGGCGTGTTGTAACGCTTGAGCAATAGGAATCACGAGTCGAAGCGATTCCGCTTCCGTCAACTGGTGTTGTTCGGCTAAAAGATCGGCTACAGAGTAGCCTGAAAGGAGCTCCATCGAAAAAAAATGGAGATTCTTTATTAAACCCGCTTCATAGACTTTAATAATATGAGGATGGTTTAATTTAGAGGCGGAACGAAATTCATGATAAAACCGTAAAATATCCTCTTCATAGACCTCATGCGACTCTTGAGGTTTTAAAATTTTTAACGCAAAATCGCCTTTAATATTCTTGTGATAGGCCCAATAAAGAATTGCCATTCCGCCTTCATCAATCCGATCAATAATTTCATAATGGCCAAAAAGAGTCCCCTGAAGCAGTTCTGGAGAAACTGTAAAAGGAGGAACTACCGTTTCCGGATGGTTCTTGTTGAGCCCAAGCGGGTGCTGGCATTGGGGACAGAGAATCTGTAAGAAGGAAGCAAATTTTTCAGGAGAATAAAGATGTCGACAAAAACCACAACGAGCCGGTTTCAAAGGTGTTCCTTTTTTTTGGTTGAAGTCCTAATGTCCCCCGCTGTCCCCCTTTGGAGGGGGTCGGGGGAGGTCATTGGGGGATTGGGAGTGGAAGAAGGGGGACATTAGGATCTGAATAGTTAATAAAAAAAAATTAATCATTTCCCATAAATTTGTTTGCTTGATATTTAAGTTCCTGAATATCTTGAAATTGTTCTTCAAACGTAAAGGTTGAGAATCGACGGATTTCTTCCAATAATCGTTCTGCTTTTTTGAGTTTATCAATCGCTTCTCGATACATCTGATTTTTCTTTTTGGGATCATATTCTTGAGCGCTCGCCATCAACCCTTTGGCATCTTGTAGATTTTGAAACGCTTCTTTTCTTTTGACTTCCGTGGTGCTTGCGATATTGTACCACTCCATCCAATCTGTATAGGAATAAGCAATATTTTCACAGCGGGTAATCAATCTCAAGGCTTCATGCGTAAAGTAACGCATCTTTTGATCTTCTTTTTGAATTTCAGGTTCGTTGACTTTCATGCACTCAATCAGTGGCAAAATAATCGGATCATAGATTTTTCGATCATGTATTTTCCCGATTCCTTTTAAAATGCGAATCACTGTAAATTGAGTTTGATACGAGCCACTGATGAGATGAGGAGCGAGGATCTCAATTAGCTTCGGATCACTGATGCTCCCTAGATATTTCACTAATTTTTCATGAATTTCGGGATCGTCTGAAGTCAAAAAAGGAATCACTTTTTCATAATGGATCGTCAATCCAACCTGAATCATCAATTGGAGCGCATTTTTACGAACACCTAGATCCGAATCTTCCAGAGCGCGTGCGACCTGATCTTGAATCCCTACATCGCTCCCAAATAGAGTCGTTAACACATTAAGCGTATTTAGTCGAACATAAGCTTTAGTATGTTTTAAAAGGTTCTTTAAATACTGGATTTGTTCTAGGCCCCCTTCATTCGGAATCCTTAATTCAATCACGGCTAACGAGGCCTGATTCGCCACTTCTTCATCTTCGGATTCCATAAACGGGACAATTTTTGAAACTTGATTTGTTAGCGGGGTTAAATCGTTCTTATTCAAATATTTGTTGAATCGAATGAGACCTATAATCGCCTGTTTTTGTACTTTAAGATTCGGATGATTTAACAGTTTAAAGAGTTCAGGCGTTACTAGTTCGACTGTTTTTTTTCCGTCCATCCGACCCAAAGCCCGACAGGCAAATTCTTGAACCATCGGACTCGGATCCGAGTCGATCCATTTTAACACTGTTTTTGCATAAGTCAGACCGAAACGGGCCAGCGCAATTGAGGCAAATTCGTTTAGTTTCGCATCTTCGATTCCTAGCGCCTTCTGGAAAAGGGGGATATGGATCGGGTTTAGCATCTGTCCAGCCGCGATGATAATACCCACTTTCGCTGAAATAGGCGCTTGATCAAAGCGTTTTAACATAGGATTCGCGGCAATAAACCCCATATTCACCAAACTGCTGATAGTTGCAGAACCAACGCCTTTTTCAGGATTTTCCGGCACTGCAAAACCAGCTAACTCCGTAATAAGACGATCCGGCTTTGTCCAGTGCCAATACCCAGCAGCTCCCACAGCCGCTATAATAATTAAAAATACTAATATTTTAATCAGTGTTTTCATATTTTGCCCTAATGTTTTCGAAGAACTAAAAGAACGCGTCCCCAACAGGAATTTTTTAATCCATTTTTTTAGGCCCCTATGATAATCTCAATTTTCTTTTTCTTCCAGATCTTGCGAATGAATTCTCTCTACAGAAACTCGTTTCATCCAATAGAGTGTTCTCAAAGACTCTGGAACAAGGATTCGCTGAAGAATCGTAAAATAGTCCTGAAAAGCCTCTTCAAAATGCTTCTGCGTATACGTTGGAAAAATATCTTCACGCGTGGACAATAGACGGGAAACTTGCGAATCGTCTTTCGGAACAAATTCAATAATCAGCGAACGACTGATTTGGGACAAAAAGAAGGCGATTTTCTGAAGCGGAACATTTTGAGCAATTGCAAGATGATGAACCAGCGCCAAAACGAGGACCAAATCTGCTGGCCCTCTACGAATCAAGGACTCTCGTTCTCGAAGATTCCACCCTAAATCTGGACTCGGGTTCATGAGATCGTTATTTAACGGTAAAATGAAAAGCTCTGAACGGGATTGTGTTTCTAGATAATGGCGCTCTACGAGAATCGGATCCGCATCTACTGCAAGCGTAAATGCTCCGTGTTGGCTCGCCAATCGACTGAAATATCCGTGATTGGCTCCAAAATCCCAAACTTGTGAAGGCCTTATCTCTTGAATCCACGAAGAAACTATTTTTTCTTTTTGTTGAAACGCTTCTACAGTGTAATTCATTTCGGTTTCATAATTAGACCACTCTGAAGAAGGGGGCTTCCAACACAAATGAGCAATCGTCTTCTCTAAATGGTCGATTAATCCATATAAAGCGAAACGAGATAGGGAGCGTTTTTTCGAGGGTTCTGAAAATTTTTGTTGAAACAGAGCATGTAAATGAAGATGAGAGAGCATTGAAAACGACATCCAAGAATACCAAGGGAGTAATCGACTCGCAAGATCGAGGGGAACTCCATCGAGATAACGACGTAACAAGCATTGCAATCGCACATCTCGATATCGAATCAACACTAAAGGAGCCAGAAAATGCTGACAAAATTGGCGATAGGCGTTCCAAGGCGTTCCGTCCTGATATTTTTCAAAAGAAAGGGTATCGATCCAAATGGGTTTTCCCTTGAGCCATTGAATATTATAAGCACTGGCATCTTTCAAGGTCATTCCATATGCTAATGCTTTTTGCTGAATTTTTAAGGTTAGTAAAGCGGCCGCTTTAAGTTGACTAAAGCACCATTCATAAGGATACGAGATAAAAGGGATCCGTTCGGGCTGAATGATCTTAAAGGATTGAAGGGGCTCAAAGGGTTCTATCAAGACCTCTTGATGGGAAACTAAAAAACCTTCTTGGAAAAGCACTTGATATAAACCCGAATTCAAGAGATGAAGATAATGTTCCTGATAACTTTGGTTAATCTGTCGATATAAAAAAGTTTCACGATAAAAGATAAAACCACTGGGATCACGAAACGATCCTTCCTGTTGTTGCATAAATAGGATCTCGAGAGGATTGATTTCGACGTTTGAAAAGTTATATTGTACCGCACAAGCCTTTTCCAGACAAACTAGGAGATTTTACGTATGTCCTTATTTTTGAACGCGATTCAAGGAAACTATTCCTCACGTCCGCCAGTCTGGATGATGCGTCAAGCCGGACGCTATTTACCCGAGTATCAAGAACTACGTAAAAAGACCGATTTTTTGACGATGGTTCGTACTCCAGAACTTGCTTGTGAAGTCAGTCTTCAGCCTATTCGTCGATTTAATCTGGATGCTTGCGTTTTTTTCAGCGATATTCTCACGCCACTGGTCCCAATGGGAGCAAACTTAAGCTTTCAAGAAGGCGAGGGCCCTCACATTTCAAACCCGATTCGGACCCCCGCAGATATTAAAGCTTTGAAGTCTATTGACCCTAAAAAAGAGGTCGCGTTTGTCGCAGAGACGCTTCAACGCCTCCGTCAAGAACTTTCAGAAAATGTCGCGTTGATCGGATTCGCGGGCGCTCCATTCACTTTAGCCGCGTACCTCATTGAAGGAGGGGGCTCAAAACATTTTGTGGAACTCCATCGATTGATGTATCAACATCCAGAAAGTTTTCAAAGCTTGATGGATAAACTCTCTCAAATGCTTATTGATTATCTGAAAATGCAAATAGATTCCGGCGCGCAAGCGCTTCAACTTTTTGATACTTGGGGAGGCGTTCTGAGCCTCGAAGAATACCGACGCTACGCCCTTCCCTCGATCCGTGCTATTTTTTCCGCGCTGAAGCCTTCGAAGGTTCCGTTGATTTTTTATTTGCATCAGGGAAGCCATCTCTTGCCGGTTTATCTAGAATCTGGAGCCGATGTCGCCTCTCTAGACTGGCGCGTTTCTCTCAAGACCGCAAAGCAGTGGATTCAAGGGAAAATGGGATTTCAGGGAAATTTGAATCCGTTGGTTCTCTTTGGACCTCGAGATCTCGTTCAACAACAGACACGCGAAATTCTGGCCGAAATGCGAGAACCTCAGAAAGGATACACCCGGTTTATTTTTAATTTGGGACATGGAATCTTGCCCAAAACTCCGATAGAATCTATTACAGCAATGTTGCAGATTTTACGTGAGGAGTCCCTGTGACTTTATTTATTTTTACCGTTTGCCCTCTTCTTATTCTGATAAGCTACGCGCTTTTGTTCGATCTTGCGATGCAGTCGCTTTCGACTGCGGACTTAATACTCGATCGCTGGACGACTCGAGTCGAATCTGGAATTGTTTTGCTTCAAGGATCTTGGTTGTTACTGCTTTCGCTGGAACAAGATCAAATTCCCGTGATTACTATGGGGCAAGGTTTTTCTTTGGCGTCTTGGGTCATGTTATTATCCCTTGCCTGTGCCCATTTACGGGTACAACGCGGAGTTCTTGCCATTTTTATTTACGGGATAGCGCTCCTCTTATTTTTCTTGGGTCTTTATTCGGGTATTCCTTATGAAAATGTCTCGATTCCAACCTATGGATGGATTTTCGCACTTCATACCTTACTCATTCTGATTGGATGCAGTTTTTGTTTTTTGATGGGGTTATTTGGAATGACGTATCTGGCGCTAAAACGAGATTTAAAAAAGAAAAAATTCGGAATCCTTTATCGACACCTTCCGCCTCTAAATATCTTGGCTCGAATGGATAATATTGCTTCTTGGTGTTCTCTCATTTTTTTTTCTACGGGAATGCTTTTTGGCTCGTTATTGAACTATCAACGTTATCAAGCCTATTGGATCTTGAACCGCAAAGGAATCATTTCTTTGGTGGTGTGGAGTTTTTTGGGAATCAATATACTCTCCCGAACCGTCCTGAAAAAACAGGGACGACTTCCGGCGCAACTTTCTTTTTTCTGTGGGTTGTTGTTATTTATGGGTGTTTTGATATTGACTTTTTCCTATTAATTGAACGTAACTATGAACCTGTTTGTATTTGGACTCAATCACACGACTGCGCCTCTGGATATCCGAGAAAGAGCGAGTATTGAGCCTACGGCTTATCCTCAAATTTTGAAAATGGCGAAACAAATCTCCCCGATTTCAGGGATCGTTCTTTTATCGACTTGTAACCGAACTGAAATTTATTTGACCAGTTCTAATAAGCCTCTTTTCCCCGAACTTTTTGCCCAAATCCTTCAACTTCCACTAGAAATTCCTTCCACTTATTTATATTGCTATACCGAAAAAGAAGCAATTGCGCATTTGTTTCGTGTCATCTCTGGAATGAATTCAATGATTTTAGGAGAGTATCAAATTGTTGGACAAGTCAAACAAGCTTTTAGTTTGGCTCTGGAAATGGGAACCACGAATACGCTTTTGAACAAATTATTTCAGTTGGCTCTGGAAACGAATAAAACAGTTCGTACTCGAACCGCTATTTCAAAAGGAGCCGTCTCAGTCAGTTACGCGGCTTCCGAACTTTGTCGACGTATTTTTTCCTCCTTAACCGAACTCAAAGCCCTTTTGATTGGGGCTGGCGAAACAGGAGAATTGGCTTGTAAACACTTACAAGAAGCTCAATTGACTCAATGGTGGATTACAAACCGTACTCCGAAGCGCGGAGAGGATCTAGCGAAGCGAATCGGAGGAAAATTTATTCCTCTTGATCAGTTTCCGGCTCAACTCTCTCAATTTGATTTGGTGATTACCGCAACGGCTTCTCCCATTCCATTGGTCACGCTATCGATGATCAAATCGGCTCTAGAAAAGAGAACCCATCCCCTCTGCCTTATTGATCTCTCGGTTCCACGAAATATTGAGCCTTCGATTAATACCCTAGACGAAATTATCTGCTACAACGTAGATGATCTTCAAGAAATTGTAATTGCCAATATCGCCCTTCGGGACAAAGAAGCAAAACGCGCCGAATCTTTTATCCAGGACGCACTCCAGAAATTTTCTGACTGGGAAAAACGACATCATCAGGGAGGCGATATTCAAGAAATTCTCAAAAAATTGGAAACGATTCGTCGGGAAGAGCTTGAAAAACATGGTAAAAAAATAAAAATCGAAGCCAATCAGATGGAAAAAATTGATACGATGACCCAGACTATGATGAAACGAGTTCTTCATTTTATTTTAACGCAACGACAAGAGAGTCCTCCGCAAGAAGAACCTCCCTTTAAATTTTCCGAGGATGAATTATTTACAGAAAACGAACAACAGAAAGGATAGCAGGCATGGAACGTCCTAGACGATTAAGACGAAGTGAACGCTTGAGAACACTTGTCCGAGAAACAGAAATTCGATTGAAGGATCTGATTCAACCTTTGTTTATTGTTCCCGGAACCCAAATTAAACGAGAAATTACTTCCCTACGAGGACAATACCATTTTTCAGTCGATCGAGTCGTCGCTCATTGTCAAGAATTGGAACAACTCGGAGTGACCGGAGTTCTCTTGTTTGGACTCCCGGAATCAAAAGACTCGCAAGGTTCCGGAGCTTACCATTCCGAAGGAATTATTCAAAAAGCGGTTCAAGCGATTAAATCGAAAGTCCCAAAATTACTGGTCATTACCGATATTTGTCTTTGCGCCTATACCGATCATGGACATTGCGGAATGATTCAACAACAAGAAGTGGTCAATGATCCCAGTGTCGAAATTCTTCGCAAAGTCGCCCTCTCTCACGCCCAAGCTGGCGCCGATATGGTGGCCCCATCCGATATGATGGATGGTCGTATTGGAGCGATTCGAGAAGAATTGGATCAACACCATTTTTCAGACATTTCCATTATGTCGTATGCAGTCAAATACGCCTCCGCTTTTTATGGCCCCTTTCGCAGTGCGGCGAATTCCGCCCCGGCGTTTGGAGATCGATCCACTTATCAAATGGACCCCGCAAATAGCCGAGAAGCATTAAAAGAGGCTCGTCTCGATGATGAGGAAGGAGCCGATATTTTAATGGTGAAACCCGCGTTGCCTTATCTGGATATTATTTATCAATTGCGTCAGTTTTTCGATAAACCCATTGCCGCGTATCATGTCTCTGGCGAATACGCGATGATTCATGCCGCCGCGGATGCCGGATTACTTCAACGAGAACGCGCAATGCTGGAATCCCTGATATCGATTAAACGCGCGGGAGCTGATATTATTTTGACTTATGCGACCGAAGCACTGGCGCGATCTCTTCTTCGTCCCTAAATAAAGGATTTACTTATGTCTCAGACTTCACAATCTCTTTTTGATACCGCACAACAATATATTCCCGGAGGGGTAAACTCGCCTGTGCGAGCGTTTAAAGCGGTTGGCGGAACTCCGCGTTTTATTGTTCAGGCTCAAGGAGCCCATCTGACGGATGTGGAAGGGAAAAAATATCTCGATTACATCGGTTCTTGGGGACCGATGATTTTAGGGCACGCGCATCCTCAAGTGATCGCGAGTATTGTGGAAACGGCTAAGCGAGGAACTTCTTTTGGAACTCCAAATCCGCTTGAAGTGGAAATGGCGGAGTGGTTGTGTAAAAAAATGCCCTCTCTGGAAATGGTTCGATTGGTTAATTCTGGAACAGAAGCCACGATGGCCGCTCTGCGACTTGCTCGCGGAGCCACTAAAAGAGATTTGGTCGTCAAGTTTGAAGGCTGTTATCACGGACATGGCGATTCGTTTTTGATTTCTGCCGGCTCAGGAGCCGCTACTTTTGGAGTTCCTAGCTCTCCGGGGGTTACACCCGGAACCGCGAAAGATACGTTAAGCGCTCGATATAATGACTTAGATTCCGTGAGGGCTCTGTTTCGTCAGTATCGACAGCAGATTGCCGCAGTGATTATCGAACCCGTTGCCGGTAATATGGGAGTGGTCCTTCCTGAAAAAGGCTTTCTTCAAGGACTTCGAGATATCTGCACCTCAGCCGGATCGTTGTTGATTTTTGATGAAGTGATGACTGGATTTCGTGTGGCCTTCGGGGGGGCACAAGAACTCTTTCAGATTAAACCCGATTTGACTACTTTGGGCAAAATTATCGGAGGTGGACTCCCTGTGGGTGCGTATGGGGGCCGAAAAGACTTGATGTCGCAGATCGCTCCGTCAGGCCCTATTTATCAAGCGGGAACCCTCTCTGGAAATCCTTTAGCGGTTGCCGCAGGGTTAGCCACTCTAAAACTTTTAGACGCGAAGGTCTATGAAACGTTAGAAAGACTATCGGCTCGGTTGACGCAGGCGATGGAAGCTTCTGCAAAAAAACACAAAATCCCGATCCAGATTCATCGACAAGGGTCTATGTTGACGGTTTATTTTTGTTCGCATCCGATCCACCATTTTCAAGAGGCTCAAAAAGCGGATCATACAAGATTTGCCAAACTCTTTAATTTCTTTTTGGACCGAGGAATCCATTTGCCGCCTAGTGGCTACGAAGCGTGGTTTCTCTCGACAGCTCATACCGAAAAAGATTTGGATCAAACGGCTCACTGTTTTGAAGATTTTTTAAAAACCCTTCAATCCTAAAATAAAGGCGGAAACGATGGGGAGGGTTTCCCGGATCAAAAATCGCTATCTTGTTTTGGAACTTTATGATATAATGGTAAAATAAGATTTTGTTTTTATTCTTTTTTTAGAGAGAGCAGGTCTATGGAAGGGGGCATTCGTAAAACGATTATTCTTACGGTCGATAGTGATTTATACTCAGAACTCAAAATTATCTCTAGCGCCGAAGAAAAAACAGTTGAAGAGCTTTTACAAAACTGGATCCAAAACCTGGTCAAAAATCGTGGTAGCACCCAAATGATTAATTCCGATGATTTGGAAAAAGCGAAACGAGAATTGAAAGAAGCTCGGGAATCGATAGGGAAGAGTCCAATACCCTCTCCGATCGGAGCTGGATTAGGATTAGATTCCGCCTTAAAAGCGCCAAATACAAATCTCGGAATCGGTTTAGGGAGTAGCGGGGATACGGGTACTGGCAGTGGCTCCAAAACACGATTTATCCGAAATGTCAACGAAGCCGTTTCCGTCAAAGGCCTTTCAGAAGAAACCATTGTTTTTTTCTGTGGTTTTTGCTTCCAAAAATGTCGTATTCCCAAGCAATATATTGGGCAAAAAGTAGATTGTCCGCGTTGTCGGAATCCGTTACAGGTTCCAGAACGTTCTTCAACCACTTAACAAAAAAATCCCCAATTCTCGCATTCAAAGAATGGGGATTTTAAAAAAAATGGCCTCTAATATTTAGACTTTTTCATTTGCAAATCATTAAAATCCCGTTGCATTTGTTCGGCCTGAATTCCGGTAGGATTGCTCACCATATAAGTGCGGTCAAATTCCATTTTATAGCGGTAATCAATTTGTTGAGCCTTTTCGCCAGAGGTATTAGGGGCGAGTTCGATCTCCCACCGCAAGATCCCTTGTAGACGCTCTAGTCTTAAATATAAAGGATTTTCGCTCAGCGGAACTTTCATCGGTTCGAGGATCACATTTAAAATAGCAGATTCGTTGGAATAGGGAATACGATCTTGAAGGCGAACCGACATTTTACTTCCTTGATAATTTTCGAGTCGAAGCCGATAGTGAAAGGTAAAAATTTGATTTCCGCCCTGGACACTTTCTTTTCGCTCTACGAGTTCTCGACTCGTTCTGAGTTGAGGCTCAGCTCCAAAACCGACCACAAATATTTGTCCTCGGGTGACAGTTGTAATTTCCATAGAGCCCACAAATCGATTATCCAAATAAATAGAGGCAGGCCCATTCAAGAGGTCAAATGGGCTATTATTGCTAAGTTCGGCTTCGCGATAAACAAACGAATCTAAAACAGGAGTTGCAACATAATAAAAAGTGGTTTTGAAATCGTTTTGCATAATACGAACCATTTGTTGATCATCTCGACTCGCAAGACTCACTGCGGCTTCGAGTGGATAGCTAAAAGTTGGCCCGTCCCCCGCACTTTGAAATTCATTTTTGACAGAAGCTAAGATATCTGGAGCGCAGGTCAATTCTAGAATCTGATAATTTAAAACGGCATTATTAAAGGCCCAACCCGTATTAAAATTATCGACTTGTGTTACTGCAGAACGATTGGCCCCCAATGCTTGACCCCGTGCTTCTAGAGACGCTTTCACATTCGCTTGAACCCAATCCTCATTGGTCTGTTGTCTCTGAGCCTCTTTTCGGAGAGTAATTTGAAAAGGAGCTAATCCCGGACTTGCCGCGCTAAGCGAAGGAGAAGCGGTTGACAAGGTCAATTTTACGTTTTCCCAACTCTCTCCGCTGAGTTGATGGATGACCGCGTTATATTCTAAGCGCACTACGTTGTTTGGAGTATCGGCACGGAAACTATAGGCGGGAGACCAGCTACAATCATCGACCAGATAAGTTAAGCGAAGGGATTCAGGAACGGCTGATTTTTTTTCAAGAAACAATAATGCTTCATGAACGACTTTTGAAGAATGGGAAGAAAGTTCTTTTCGTTTTCGTTTTAAAAATGAGAGTTCTTCTTTAAAATGGCTTTCTTTCTCTTTTAATTCGATGATTTCCTTTAAAGTTGCTTCTCGTTGTTTGAACGAAAAAAGGGTCAATTTTTCGAGTTCGTCTACATTTAAAATTCCTTTTGAGAGTTCTATTTGTGCGGAAGGAACCACAAACGCTTCTAGTTTATCGAGATAATCGAGACGTTTTTGCATAATTTCTTTATTTTGCTTGAGCACAAAAAGTTTTTTTTCAAGCTCTTTCAGGCCCCCTTCAATTTCTCGTACCTCTCCACGTGATTCTTCAGAAACGGCTCGCGTACGATAACGAACTGCGCGAACCTCTATGCCCCAGCTCCCTTCAGCAAATAAACTATCGGGAACAATTTTTTCTGGAAGTTGCGTCACCACAATTTCAATCGTCCCCTTTTCCCCTTCGATCGCTAGAGTACGAACGACTTGAGCTTGACCTCGAAATAAAGTGACTTCCGTTACTTTTCCTACCACTACTTGTGGATCAGGTTCTGCCGACAAAAGAGAAAGCGAAAACCCTAGCGCAATGAATACAAAAGACCTTAAAAACATCAAAACCTCCTGTAAAATACGGTGAAGAAAACACAAAGAAAGGATGATTGCGATCTTACAAAACATCACGAGGAAAAAAAACTCTTGTAAAGCCAATAGAGAATTACAAATAAAAAAAAGAAAATAAAAAATCGTCCCGCCTTAGTCATCTGGACTCTTTTTTGTCCATGAGAACCCATTTGCTTCCCAACGAAGGTTGGATTATATCTTTTCTGTTTCATAAGAATCTCGATTTAGATATAGGAATTTTTTGTTTGAATATAGGCTAGTATCCAACTGAACAGAGTCAACAGGAACCCGATCAAAAAAGGAAGCGTAATCGTTTTTTCGGCTTGGGCCCAATAGAGTAAAAAAAGAAAACCAGCGACATTAAACGGAAGCAAACGAATAAACTCAAAAAGCGATTTTCCGGGATGAAACAACAGAAGAAGAATCAGGAACCAAAGCACTCCAATGCGAGCCGTAGGAAACTCTCGAAAATAAAAGGAAATACTATCGATTAGAAGATTTATTGAGGGTACCGCAATGGCAAAGCGTCCTTTTTTACCCTGAAAATTTTTCTCATCGAGAGGCCCCATTAATTCCTTCTGATCCACCTCAACCCAGACATGCTTGATATTTCCGACAAGTCGAGCCGAAGAGAATCCTCGGGAGCGCAAAATACTAACGGTGAGAATGGATTGCCCGTCACAGTCTTCTTTTTTCGCGTCCCAGACTTCTTGGGTCGTTGGCCAATAATCAATATTTCCCCAAAGATTCCAATCAAATTCATAGGGGATTTTTCGATATACATAGCGTTGAACGACGTTAAATTCTTGCAAAGGGGTTGCATTTGGAGGTAACATCTGATCAATTTCTTGGTTCACTTCGTTTAAAAAAGAAGCGTCAGACTGAATCAACATTTCAGGATTCGCAAGGTGTCGAATATTTTTAAGAAACAAAATCGGGTTTGGATAATGCGCGAACAAAAGACTCGCTATTAAAACCGCTATTTTGAAAGGAACGCGATAGATCCATCGCCAATAACCTGTTTTTTTCCAAATGTCAGTAAAAAATTTCAGTACAGAGAACACGATAGGGTATAGCGATCTCATGGTCAAATTGATTTGGCTACTTTTCGAGTAAAAAGCCATTCGCTTTCTGAAGAAATTTTGGCATTAAAACGATATCCTTCCTCTTTGAAGCCCTTGATATCTTCTAATTCGGTGATACGGTTTTTAATAATATAGCGGGCCATCATTCCACGCGCTTTTTTAGCGTAAAAAGCAACGGTGGCATAGTTTCCGCCATTTCGATCTTCTTTAAAAATAGGGCTAATCAGCGGTACTTTTAAGGCATCCCGAAGAATAACCTGACAATATTCCTCAGAAGCTAAATTAATCAGAGTCACGTCTTTTTTCTTTTTAAACGTTTCATTTAAGGCTGTCGTTACTCGTTCTCCCCAAAATTTATAGAGATCGTCCCCTTTCGAATTTTTCAATGGGGTCCCCATTTCCAAACGATACGGCTGAATCAGATCCATCGGTTTCAGCAAACCGTGAAGACCCGATAAAATTCTCAGATGTTTTTGAGCAAATTTAAAGTCTTCTTTTTCGTAATCCGAGACATTCATCCCATCATAAACGTCTCCATTATAAGCAAGAATCGCTTGGCGTGCATTTCCTAAGGTAAACGGGAGTTTCCATTCTTTAAACCGTTTTTGATTAATTTCGGCTAATTTTGGACTCAATTTCATGATCTTGGCTAATTCTGAAATAGAGATTTTTTTTAGCTTCTGAACCAACTCTTGTGAAGCCTCTGAAAATTCAGGGAGGCTATATTCATTGGTTCTAAGCGGGGTTTCAAAATCTAATGCTTTCGCGGGAGAAAGAATAATTAATAACATAAGATACTTCCGTTTTTTCTTGCTTTTTTAAGCTAATGCGATCTCAAAACCTGGATGGGAGAAAGAAATTTGAGGAATTTCTGTCCCTTTCTGAGTTACAAGATATAGATGAAATGGCAAAGTTCTCGAAAAAAAATCCTCGACAGCGTATTGTAATGGATCTTGATCATAAATACAAATGGTAAAAAAATGATATTTTTGTAAATAAAAGTCTTCATAAATTTGATCTAACAAGGCCCGAAAAATCTCAGGATTTTCCTCTAAAATACTCGTGTTGCATAGATAAAAATAACGAAACACTTCGCCCGGAGCCGGAAGTTTAGGAGAACGCAAAAGCATTGCCAAAAAATTATAACTGCGTTTCGTCCAGATCATCGGCCCCCGATATGCGTTTACTTGATAGCGTTTCACCTCAGACGGGTCCCAAGCGCTCGTACAACCGACGAGTTGGCCCCTTCTGTCATACGCTAAATAAGTATTTTTTAAAGAAAATCCCGGCCACCATTTCAATCGGTTTTCGAATTCTCCTTGATCAAAACAATATCCAAACGGACGTTGTCGATGATCCTGATCCAAAAAAATATTAATTTTTTCTAAATCGGATTCTTCCGCTGTTCGCACTAAATAAGACGATGGACGTGGTTTTCGTTGACGAAGAAAATGAATCGAGGTCGCAAAAAAACGACGAAAAAAATGATAATCGGGTTGTTGTCGTCTGGGATTTTTTCGTTCCACAAGCGCCTGAATCGCGGCTTTATTCGATTCCAGAATTGAGGTTAAATAAAAAGAACATTGATGTTTCGCACTAATTTCTTCAAAAACTTGATGGTATAGTCTTGAAACAATGGCCCGCCGTCTCCCGGAAAAACTTGTTCGAAGATCCCCCAAATAGCCTACGCGTTGTTTCTTTCCTTGAAGCCAGCCGTCCCGAATTAAAAAAGTACTGACAAACTGGAGCTTCTTGTCTGAATCCGGTTCGGTAACTAGACATTCTGTGATCGCGTTCTGCATTTCATAAAGCGCGAAAAAATTCGGATCTCGACGGGTCACCAGCACAAGATCTCCGTCCATCGGAATCGCTCCAAACAGATCCAGAATCTGATCATTTTCTTCTGGTAAAGCAGAACGTAGTTCTCCAGCGTATCGCATCTTCTTCTTTTTCTGTCACAAAGGTTAAAGCCAGACGACCACGAAAAATAAAACGAGATAGGAATAAAAAAAGAAATTCAAAGCAAATGTCAAACGGTTGAGGGTTTGAAAACGAGTATCCTCTTCAGACGCAAACCAAATTCCTTCTTCGCCAGTCGTCTTTCCTTCAACCGCTCTAAAAAAAAGGAACGCATAGAAAATTTCCACACAAAGACTCAGCACTAGAAGAAGAATAAAACTCCAGATCCAACGCTGAAAAGGATTGTTCGCAAATTCCTTAAAATCCGCATAAAAATACAGTAACCCTCCACCTAAAAATAAAATACAACATAAATCATGTGCAATTCCCAAGGGAGGCTTCCAGTTCTTCGTGACATAAAGCATCAAAAATTCTACCCCTGCACGTCCCCACATTAAGAGCGCAAAACCTCCAAGAAGTTTTCGACTCGGCAGGATCACATGAGAATCGCAGGCAAGCAGAGAAGGGATCAAGAACCAACTCGTAAGTGCGAATAACAACCAAAACATTTTCACGCGAGAAATCTTTCCGCCAATCGTTTCTGAACGATTTTGTTGACGAAAGAAAAAACCAGCTAATTCAAGAAGAAGCAAGAATAATACGCCTCCGGCCACTCGTGTTCCAAAATGTAATTCGTTCATTTGGATTGCTCTAAAACGTGATACTTATTGGCTAACAAACGATACACTTCTGCTTTACCTCCATACCAATAGACCGTCACTTCCACAGGCCCAGAATAGAGTCCCAAGCCTAAATGAATGCGAGGGTCCCCTTGTCCTGAAAAACCGGATAGCAACGAAACTTCGTCGTGGGCCTCAACAGGATTCTTTTCCTGTTCATAACGAAAAATAACTCGACTCCCAATCGCAGAGCGATGCGTTTTAGTTCCGTTCCCAATCAAGGTGAGTCCAATAAAATTTGCGGATGTTCTTTTTTCGGTGTTTCGTAAATTGTTGCGATAAATTGAGACCGAACTATGTTGGTTAGTGATGATCAAATCCAAATCGCCATCGTTATCCAAATCCGCTAACGCAACCCCTCGCGAATTTTCAGGATCATTGATTCCGATTTGAGTGGCAACATCTGTGAAATAAACTTTTCCACTCGCGCCCCTATTCAAATAGGCTCGTCTTGCTTCATTCGGATAGAGGGTACGCCCTCGAATATCGCCCCACATATCCGCGTAGGTGTGCATTTCTGGAGAGGATTGCATCAATTTATGATTTACGTAGAAATAATCTTTATAGGGATAATTCATCGGATCCAAGCGATCATCGACCATTCCGTTGGCTTGAATGATATCCACCCATCCATCATTATTGATATCTCCGGCATCAGCCCCCCATCCAAATCGTCGCTCATTTAAAGCGCCACGTTGTGTGGCTTCGTCACGAAACTCGGGTTGAAAAGGATTTTTGGAAGGGTAGGTCATCCAGAGTAAACTGCCTTCGGCCTGTAAAGTATGATGAACATTAGAAACATAAATATCCGAGGTGCCATTTCGATCAAAATCTGCTAGTGAACAGTTCATTCCCTTATAGGTATCGCGCCCAATCTGGCCAAAAAATCTTCCCTTAATATTCGCAAAGTGTTTTCCCGATTCATTTAAATAGAGATTATCGGGGCCAAAATCGTTCGCAATATAGAGATCTGTAAATCCATCTTGATTGAAATCAGCGGTTCCAATCGAGAGAGACCAACGCGTTTCCTCAAGTCCTAGCGAAGCGCTATTTTTCCGCGTAAATGTTCCTTGAGGTCCGCCTTCATAAAAAATGTTAAGTCCCCCATTATCCGCGTTATGCCAGCCATTATGCATAAAAGAAAACATTCGACGATCTCCTGAATACGCAGGCTTTGGAAGTTTAAAAAGATTAAAGCGTGGCTTGGGTTCAGGATAGGCGAGAAGTGTTGTAGACATCGCATTCGCAATCAAAATATCCAAATGCGCGTCTTGGTTCCAGTCAAAAAAAGTAATCGCTAAAGAAACAGTATATTCATCTGGAATCGTTTGGTTTGTGACATCGACAAAAGAAAGCTGTCCCGTTTCAACGAATTCGTTCTTTAACAAACGAGAGGGGCCATAAGCGACTGCTAGCGCCAAATCGGAATCTCCATCTCCATCATAGTCTACAAACGTGGCGCCAGAGATAAGACCTCTTTCTTTGTATTCGGTTCGATACGGATCGAGGGCGGGTAAGGAAATGCGTTCAAACTGAAAATTTCCTTTATTTCGATAAAGGGCGTTGCGATCTTCAGGCACTTTTAGAACTTGAGTCAAAAAGATATCTAAGAGTCCGTCCTGATCGACATCGCTTACCGCAACGGCATCTCCGACACTTAGCACCCATTTCGCAATATGAGCCACTCGCGGATCCACTTCCGTCAAAATCGAACTCATTGTTCCCGATATCCCCGTTTTTTCGGCAGAGAGAGATTCCATCTGAAAGTGGGGATCCACTAGGGTAAAAGAGTCCGGAGTTGCCCATATCCAGCAAAAGAGGAGACTTCCAAAACTAACGATAGAAGTACAGGTTTTTACTTGTTTCCAGGTGATAATACTTCGGAAGTAGGAACGAAGACCCTGCCGAAAGAGCGCTCGGAAATGCAGGAAACAGAATTTTCCGGTCGCGATCATAAACGCGGCATAAAAAAAAGTAAACACACTCTCTTTGGTATGAAGATAGAGATCGAGCAGAGCCACAGCGAATCCGAGCCCAATTTGTCCCCATTTTGTTTTCGGAGAAGTGGCGGGATCGGTCATCATATAAAAAGTAAAGAGAAAAAAGGGAGGTGCCGAAAGAGTTCCAATAAATAACATCTCGGCAGGAATATGATGCCGTAAAAGATGCGCCCGAAGCGCGGTTTGGAGCATATAGAAGAAAAGAAACGAGACAATTAGCCATCCGCGTCCGATACGAAAAACGAAGAGTGAAAGGGCTAGCATCAGGACAAACGCGGACATCGTAAACTCTCCTCCGGCCCACTGATAAGCAGGTGCGGCAGTGACTAATTCGTTAGTCAAAAAAAGAGAGGTACACACGCCAAAGAGAGAGGGATTATAAATATGTTTCCCTTGAAACGTAAAAATATATTTAGACGCGATGGTCATAAAAACAGGAAAAAAGAGCATCCAGCTATGATGAGAATAATTTAATAATAATCCTAAGGAACAACAAGAAATATAGGCACTCAACGGCACCAAACGCTTCCCTCTTAAAAAGAACGAAAACACACTATCAAAAAGACAACCAAAAACAATGAGGGTGAGCATTTGAAACGGGCTCCGGTTAAAACCCAAAAAACTAAAGCCAATCACGCAATAAAAAGTAAGAATCAACGCGAACGGAATCCGAGGATCTTCACGCTTGGGCCATTCCCAAGTTTGAGGACGTTTTTCTTGAGCGAGAAGTAGAGATCGTTTAAATCCAGAAGAAAATACGGCGTTTTTCGGATGTGGGGCCATTTCCTTGTCCTCCTTCTCTGAGCCAACTGCGATAAGCTTCAATATCGGTGTGAATCAGATCCGCTTCGGTACTGATAAATTGTCCACCCTCCGGAGCATTAATCAATCCTTGTCGTTGCACAAGCATAATCGCTACATCTTGCTCAATGACTTGACGAGTGTACCAGTGCATAAGGGGTTTGAGTATTCGAGCCAATAAACCTCTGGGAAAATCGAGTGGAAGTCGATAACTAATCGCGGTATACACAAGACTCTCTAGCGGGCCTATCGGAGTGGCCTGAGAATTAATAATAAAGGCGCTACGAGAGCCAAACGTATAATCCACACGAGTCACGTTTGGAACATAAAATCGATCGGTATGTTTCATGGCTTCGCCAAAAGGATTAAGTATCCGCCCTAAGCCAGTAATTTGGTCTTGTCCTTGTTCATAGGTAACCAGAACCGAACCATTCTGACGCTCGACAACAGCAGGTACAGATTTTTGAGATTCCCGTCGGAACCACCCACGATGGACAAAAACGGTATGGGGAACATCCATAAAATTTTCGACCAGATTCGTAACTCCGTTTGAAAAACGGGTCACCATGAAATAACTGCACCATCCCGTTTCTTGATAATGAGGAACACGGAAAGGCGGACACCGCGCTTCTTTTGAGTCTTTTCCAAGATAAACATAAATGAGGCCATCTTGCTCAAGGGTGTCAAAATGAGGAAGACAACCGACCTCCTGAGGAGAACATTTTAGACCGTTTTCTTCATATTCTTTTTTAGAAAATCCTTCACCCCGTTGGGAAGGCCCCAGAGAAGGGATTCGAGTACATTGACCTTTTGCGTTGTACATCCAGCCATGATAAGGACATCCAATTTTTCCGTCCAAAACGATCCCTTTTGAAAGGGCGGCGTTTCGGTGAAGACAGCGATCTTTTAATGCAACAGATTTTTGGTTCTCATCTCGAAAAAGAACGAGCGGAAATCCTAAAATAGTACGAGGAAGAGGCTTTTTACCAGAGAGTTCACAAGCAAGACACGCCACATACCAAAAATCTTTTAACGCGCCACAGCGGTTCCAATCAGCCTCAGCGACGAGATCAATGGTCGCGCTGAGAGAAGTACTTTGTTGAAGTAGGCGTGGATTCATAAGATTCACCGATTCGGAAACTCCGATCTTTAGACAGGAGAGGAGAATCG
>CAZHAR010000063.1:0-29653 GCA_964530615.1 uncultured Planctomycetota bacterium
TCGGGAAGCTCTGGCCAGTTAACAAACAACCATTTATTTTTTTGGATCAAGTCGATTTGCTTTTAGGCGTTTGGTGTTTAGTTCCGCTACTGGTTCCGCCCTGGAATTTTCGTGATGGATTATTTTGGTGGGCCTGTTTTATCTCGATTGTCGCAACAGCCGTCATCCACTTCCTGTTAACCATTGTTGGATACAAACTTGGGATGCGAAAAACCATCCTCTAATATTTTTATATTTTTTATGTCAAAAGAAAATTATAACGAATTATTTTTAAATTACTTACAAAAAAATAAAGTTCTAACTTCAGAGCAAATAAAAATTTGCCTTCAAGAAGCGAATACGATATCGGGCCCGGTGACGTCTATTCGGATCCTCCTTCAAAAAAACTATTGCTCTGAAGAGACTTTAAAACAATACATCACCCAATTTAATCAGGAACACACGACCCATCTTTTCCCCGAATTTTCACTCGAAAAAGAAACGGAATTTAAAACGGGTTATGTCCCGACGCAAATCGCGGATGTATCTAGCGTAGCCGATGCACCCTCAAGCAATTCTATTCCGAAAAATCGGTATATTTTACTAGAAAATATCGGAGAAGGCGGAATGGGGGTGGTCCAAAAAGCCAAAGATTGTGTTTTGGGAAGAGAAGTAGCATTAAAAAAAATTAATAATTTAAATTCCTTATCTTCTCAATTTTCCCAAAAAAGTAAAATGCATCTCTGGCGATTAAGTCGAGAAGCAGAAATTACAGCTCTTCTCGAACATCCTAATATTATTCCAATCTATGACCTTCAATATAATGAACAGGGTGAGCTTTATTTTACAATGCGTATCGTCGAAGGCAAAACTTTCGGTGAGATTTTACGCCAAGGATCTGAAAAAGAGGGATCGGTTTCTACAGAGATGCTGTTGTCTATTTTTTTTAAAGTGTGTGATGCGGTTTCCTATGCACACTCCAAAAATATTATTCATCGGGATTTGAAACCCGATAATATTATGGTCGGACAATTTGGAGAAGTGTATGTCATGGATTGGGGAATCGCCAAGAAGATCAACGAGAAAGATCTCCCGCTTGAGTCGGTATCCAAGGAGTTTCAGGACATTCCCGTAGAAATAGCTACTGGAGAAAAAAAAACGGTTGTTGAACGGAATCCTGTTGAAAACAAAGAGGCTACTCACAATCCTGAGCAAAGTTATGCAACTATTGGAGGTTTGGGGACTCCGGGATATATGGCTCCGGAACAGCATACAAATGCTTCAAAAGTTACGCCTCAATCGGATATTTATGCGTTAGGAGTTATTCTAAGACAATGTTTTATATTACTTTCTCCTTATGAAGAAATACAATTACTTTATAAAAACCCCCATCCCTCTGTCTCTCATTCAAAATCTACTTCTGTAGAAGAACAGAAAAATTCTTTGGAGGCTTTGATTCCCTCTGATATCAAAGCTATTATTCAAAAAGCCACCAATAAAAGTATAGAGAAACGGTATTGTTCTATAAAAGAATTTGTTTTTGATATCGAGTGTTATCAAAAAAATATTCGAGTCTCTGCGCGTGAATATCATGTGTTTGAGCTTTTTTCCAAATGGGTTCGCCGGAATAAAATTCTTTTTAGAAGCCTTTTTATAGCTATAATGATTCTAAGCTGTTTAGGAATTTATCTACAAATTGAAAAGAAACAGCTTAGAGAAAAACAAATTACGGAAGCGTATTACAACGCAACTCAAGAAGAATCATTAGCGGGAAAGAATGAACATGATGCAGGGTTACAAATTAAATATTTTCTAAAAGCGATTCATTATCTGAATATTGCACTATCGCTTAAGCCTATGGAATCTAATTTGGAACAAAAAAAGTATACCATTGGCCGAAAACTCATTGAGATCGCCTGTCAAAGCAAAGATTATAATTTGGCCGATTATGTTTTAATGGAAGTGGGATCTATTTCCTTTTTGACTTCCGAAGACAAAGCACAATTAAAAGAATATATTAAAAACGAAGAAAGACGTCTGGTCAACGAACATCTGGATCGACTTGATTATTGGGTAACAGAACTTAAACGGAAGCCGAACTGGAAAACCAAAGAAAAAGCCATTTTTGAAATCTGTCAAATGAAAGAAAAAGAAATTTTGCAGGAATTATTAACTTTGCTTCAGAAGGGAACTCACTATCTTTTATACGAATCCGCTAAAGATACGGGTTCCATTTTTTGCTATCATGTTTTGCTGGAAATACTGTGGAACCTAAACAATCCAGAGGCCGTTCCCGTTTTACTTCAACAACTTCAGGAAATGGGAAAAACCTTGGCCCCCATTCCTGAAGAACAACGAGAAGAATTGCAAGTAACTTATATGCTGATCCTTCTTAGAACCTTAACTATTCTCAAAGCAAAAAGTATCTCAAAAAGGGTGGATGAAATCCGTCATACTCTGGGAACCAAAAGTAGATTTTTTCTAGAGTCGGAAGAATGGTATCGCCAATTAATCTTTTTTGAAGACGTTCTTCCTTCTCCAAAAACAGCCGAAGAGTTCTGGGTGCGAGGAAATATCAAAAAAGCAAAAGAAGATATTTCCGGAGCGATTGAAGATTGGACTCAATCGATTCAGCTAGAACCCGGTTATCTTCAAGCGTATCTAAGTCGTGCGCAAGTTTATGGAAAGGATCACTATGAAAAAGCTTTGGAAGATTATGCCGCCGTTTTCCAACTCGATCCCGATCATCCTCGTGTATATGAACTGCGGGGAAAACTCAAATTTGATAGGAATGATTTCCAAGGAGCCGTTGAAGATTTTCAAGAATTTCTGAAAAAGAATCCAGAAAGAGGAGGCATTTACCTTAATTTGGGACAGGCGAAACGATTTTTGAGAGATTTTAAAGGGGCTATTGCCGCACTAGACAAAGCGATCCAAAATAGCCCGACTCAAGCATATCCTTATGTACTTCGAGGAATTTCTAAATATGAATCTGGAGATGTTAAGGGAGCGTTAGCCGATTATAATCAGGCGATTTTAATCCATCCCGACCATGCGAACGCGTTTTCCAATCGAGGGGTTGTATATATGACTCTCGGAGATTTTGAATCTGCCCTCTTTGATTTGAATCATGCGATTGAGCTGAATAAATTCGATACTCTTAATTTCTTTAATCGCGGAGAATGCTTAGAAAGAATGAAAAAATATCCTGAGGCTATTATGGATTATAACCAAACAATTCAAATTGACCCTCATTTTATTCCCGCGTTTTTACATTTAGTTGAATGTTATAAACGAACAGGAAAAATCGCCGCTGCCATTGAGACCTACGAAAAAATACTGACAATTCAACCGGTGGCTGAAGCATTTCAAGGATTGCCTAATCTAGCGGCAGTACATATTATACGAGAATATGCAAAAGGAGAAACCTCTTCCTTAAAAAAATATATTCTGCTCTTCAATAAATATGCGCCTCCATATCATTTAAAATATGCGGAAGTGAACAAGATCCTTCAAAAAATAGAACAAGACGAAAAAGATTCAAAATAAAAAAAATAAGAATTTATTAGAAATCCCGTAACAAATTAATTTATTTCTAATGAAGCTCTAATCTTTTTTGATTATAATTTAGCCAGTCTTCCGATTCTCTTCAAAGGGCTATTTATGAATGAATCTAGTGTGTCTCTTTCCACTCCAAAACAAAAAAAAAGATTTTTTCTCTCCCGAGAATTTTATTTTTTCATTAGTGCTTTAGCGACGATGGTCCTTTTTTTTGAATTTTTTCGAATGGGAATGATTTGGAAAAATTGGGAAAGTAGTCAGCAGACAACCTTCGGAGAATTTTTTTCCAGTTTTTACGTCGGAGCCCGTTTTGATCTTGCCACCTCTTGCTATCTCGCGATCCCTTGCTTAATTTTTGGATATCTTCCTTGGGTTTTTGGAAAGAGATCCGCTGGGTATCAGAAATTTTTTTGGATGACGTTTATCTTCATTATTAGTATTTTATTTTTTCTATTATTAATGGAATATGAATTTTTTAAAGAATTCCAAACCCGTTATAATCAACTCGCTTTTCAATATATGGACGAAAGCGATACGGTCGTTGGTATTATTTGGTATGGCTATCCTGTTTTTAAATATTTGTTTTGCTGGTTTTGTATCCTTTTGTGTTTTTCATGGACACTCCGATTTCTCTATCAAAAAATAATAACTGCGAAGCCGTTAACGAATTCGTATTCAGAAGTCTCTTTCGGTAAAAAATGGATATCCATTTTTTTATTAGTGGCTATTATTGTAATAGGCGCTCGTGGCGGATTTGGCCGAGCTCCATTACGTTGGGGAGACGCTTTTTCACAAGAGAACGAATTTATTAATCAAATGTCCTTAAATGGACTCTATACATTGGGGCATTCGTTACTAGATGTTTATAATCGGAAAGATCGAACTTCGCTCTGGAAAGAACAGATCCCCCAAGAAGAGTCTCAACAACGAGTACGAGATCTGTTATTGGCACCCGGAGAAGTACTTGTCAATAAAGAATTTAATACACTTGCTCGTGTCCAGAACAAAATAGAAAATACCCTTCAGCTTACAAAAAATGCAACACCCCCCAATGTTGTATTAGTTCTCATGGAAAGCTTTTCAGCGCGTGTCGTTGGAGCCTGTGGATCTCCAAACGACTGTACTCCAGAGTTTAATAAACTGGCTCAAGACGGTATTTTATTTGATCGTGCACTTTCCTCAGGGACACATACTCACCAAGGAATTTTTAGTTCAAATTTAGGATTTCCGAATTTGCCGGGTTATGAATATTTGATGAAAGAAATGGTTTCGAATCAGCCATTTACCTCTATTTCTTCGATATTAAAAGCACAGGGATATCAGACGTTAATCTTTTATAATAGTAAATTGTCCTATGATAATTTATATGGATTTTTTCGTTCTCAAGGAATTGATCACTTTGTGGGAAAAGACGATTTTACGGATCCTGCTGTATTTAAAGATAAAGTCTGGGGTGTTTCCGATCATACCTTGTTTGAACGAGTCAATCAAGATCTTGATCTCGCCTCTAAAAAGGGACCTTTCTTTTCGCTCATTATTACTTTATCTAATCATGCACCCTATGATCTCCCTCAACCTCTTCCTTTCGAACCGTCCACAAAGTATGGAGACGATAATAAACGATTTGATGGGGTCCGTTACGCGGATTGGGCCGTGGGTCAATTTATTCAGGAAGCAAAAAAACGAGATTATTTTAAGAATACTCTATTTGTGTTTGTCGGAGATCATGGTTTTCATATTCAACCGGTTTTGACCGAAACGCATCTTCTTTATCATCATGTTCCCTTGTTGTTTTACTCGCCTACGCTACTAAGCGAAAAAAATAAGATCGTTCACGAAGTTGTTTCTCAAGTCAATATTGCTCCTACAATCTTCGGACTCTTGGAACTACAAGTTCCACAAGCTTGTTGGGGTGCGAATGTTTTTTCAACTCACTTTAACGCTCAAAACGCCATGGCCGTTTTTAAAGGCTCCGGAAACAGTAAATCGATCGCATTCATCCAGAAGAATATCCTTCTGGTTTATGGAGAAAACAAACATTGGAGTACTTGGACGTTTGATTTGGGTTTTCCCCCGTCTTGTCAGCCCATCGAGATCGATCCGGATCAACAAATACAAATGCAAAGAAACCTGATGGCTTTTGTCCAATCTGCAACAAAAGATTTGATCTCTCATAAAGTGGGAGTCCCTTCTTCTAAAACTCCCTAAGGATTAAAAATGTCTTATTTAAAGCGAAATATTAAAATATTCGTTTCTTTTGGATTCGTACACGTTCTTCTCTTATCCGCTCATTTCTTTTCGTTGCAAAAAGAAGAATATTGCCCGGGAAAAGAAAATTTTGAAGATGAAACTCTAGGAATTTTTGTTCAAGGGGGATTTGTTCAGAAAAAAACGGATCAAGAGGTGGTGATTCGCGCAAAAGATCTAGCCTTTATAATTCAATTTAAAGCGAAACGCGATTTAGAATTAAAAGTAATTCTAGCAAATATTCATCCAGAACGAACAATTGTAGAAGTTCCAGAGTGGAAACTTGATTTTTCTTCTCAATCAAAAAATCAAGGCTTTTTTTTCCTCTCTCTCAAAGCAAATACAACACAAACAATATCAACTCATTTTCAGTACCCCGAAGAAAAAAATTCCAAAATCTTGATAGGCGGAGATGCCGAAGAAGGCTATTTTTCGCTGTTAAAACTACGTACGAAAGCAATCTCCGAAAATCCGCTATTTTTATTGATTGTAGGCGATGTTGTTGATAAAGGGACAAAATTTCGCTATAAAATGCATCAAGATTTCTTTGATACATTTCCTTTTCCTACCTTTGCGGTGATTGGAGACGGAGATTTAGATAAAAATTCTTTTCATAAAGAATTGCCTTTAGAAAGTTTGTTTTCGCTCTATCATCAATTTTATGGCCCTATTCCATTTGTTATTCATATTCGCGAGCAATGGAACATTCTGGGTATTAACAATTTATATATGGAACCATCCGATATTGAAAATCTACCCTCCCTTTCAGAAAATTTATCTGCCAATAAAATTTTAGTCGCCCATGTTCCGCCATTTGATCCTAGAGAAAATATTACCGAAAAAAAACAGCTTATTCATGGAGCCCCCTTTTTAGATTTTTTATTACAACAACATTTTATTGCGAGTTTTTATGGCGAAATTCATAGTTTTATTTCGGTTCCTCTGGAAAACCATCAAATAATAATTACTGGTGGATTAGGCAAAAAGCTTCCGGATTTGTCTGATTATCATTTTGTGAACGTTTTTCTTGAAGAAGACACGCTAAAATTTGAGCCCGTTTTCTCACCCTTAAATACCTTAGAAGAATGGCTCAATAAACAAGCTTTTTGGTGGTGGTCCTGGTTTTATTTGTGTTATTGGAACTCTTTTTGGCGACAACTACAGATTATATTGTTACTCTTTTGTTTTATTTTTTTGCCCATTCTCTATAAACTTAAATTAATGCAATTCTTTAAACGAAAGAGCCTACCCAACCTTCTTCCAGAATTATCTCTAACGCTTCCGCTAGTTTGATAACGCTTTACGACCGCGTTTACCCCCCCCCATCCCAATGGAGATTTTGGAAGCATCGGTCATTTTAACAGATCCATTTGTTGCAAAACATTTAAATATTTTAAAAATAAAACCCATTTTTTAGGCAACAAACAAAAATTTTTTTTTCTTGATCTAATCAAAGGAGCAATCACATGGACCGTATTGCGATTTCTGGTTCCACGGGGTTAGTGGGATCTGCTTTACAAACGATGTTAAAAGAAAAAGGCTATGAAGTCCTTTCGTTAGTGCGTTCCAATCAAAAGACAGGTATTTTGTGGGATCCTGAAAAAAAAGAATTTCAAACAGACGCGCTCGAAGGCTCGAAAGCCTTGATTCACTTGGCTGGACATACCGTAGCACAACGTTGGAGCGCCAAAGTAAAAGAAAAAATTTTAACTAGCCGTGTGGATGGAACTCGATTAATTGTAGATGGCCTTCGACGAATGAAAAACCCGCCGAACATTCTTATTTCAGCTTCTGCTGTCGGATATTATGGAAATCGTGGAGAAGAAATCTTGACAGAAGACGCTAAAAAAGGAGAAGATTTCTTTTTGTGTCGAGTCGTTGAAGAATGGGAAGCGGAAGCTCAAAAAGCTGAAGCGTTTGGGATACGAGTGATACGGCTCCGATTTGGCGTTATTTTATCTACGAAAGGGGGTGCCCTCAAGAAAATGTTACTTCCTTTTAAAATGGGCCTTGGCGGCCCGATCTCTCATGGACAACAATGGATGCCGTGGATCAGCTTAAACGACACCTTAAGAGCCATTTGCTTTAGTTTGGAAAATACTCAAATCTCTGGAGTGTTTAACGTGGTTTCTCCTCAACCCACCACCAATAAAGAATTTTCAAAAACTTTAGGGCGCGTCCTCCATCGCCCCGCATTTTTTCCGCTCCCGGCTTTTCAAGCCAAACTTATTTTTGGAGAGATGGCCAAAGAACTCTTGCTCGCTAGCACTCGATGTGAGCCTAAACGATTATTGGAACAAGGTTTTACTTTTGAAGATCCTTCATTACAATCTGCGCTTCAAAAAATATTAACGCAACATATTTAATTTTTAGAAGCGTTTGATGGGTACGTCTTATGACATTAAACTATAAACCTCGTATTGCAGTGATCGGTGGAGGTGTGGCTGGAATCTTGACTTGTTATTTGCTTCAGAACCAAGCCGATGTTACCCTTTTTGAAAAAAATAATTATGTGGGCGGACACACCAATACTATCGTGCTCACTGAAGGCCCAGATTCGGGAACACCCGTCGATACGGGCTTTATTGTATTGAATAACTGGACCTATCCGAACTTTCATCATTTCTTAAAAAAACTCCAAGTTCCGTTACGAAATTCAGATATGTCGTTCGGGTATTATTGTGAATCCTCTAACCTCCAATACGCAGGAACTACACTCAATGGACTTTTAGCTCAACGGAAAAATCTCTTCCGTCCTCGTTTTCTTCAACTGATACGCGATTTCTTGCGCTTCAATTATGTGGCTAAACAAGACCTCACAGAGGGAAATGATTTACGTTTGATATCGTTGGGTACTTATCTAAGAAAATATCGGTTTTCGGAATCCTTTATTCAGGATTATCTTATTCCTGTTAGTTCCGCGATTTGGTCTACAGCTCGCCCGGAAATGCTCGATTTTCCGACTGAAGTCTTCCTCCGTTTTTTTCAGAATCACGGACTTCTAAATCTCTTTAAGCGTCCGCAATGGCAAACAGTTGTGGGTGGCAGTTTTACTTATGTGAAAGCCTTTCTTAATCAATTTTCTGGAACGGTTCAGAAAAATTCCAAAATTCGAGAAGTAGCGAGAACTCCTGAAAAAATTTCCGTCTCTCTGCAAACCGGAGAAACTCTTGACTTCGATTTTGTTATTTTCGCGGTACACGCGGATGAAGTTTTAAAACTCTTAGCCTGTCCTTCTGAAGAAGAACAGCGCTTGTTTGGAGTTTGGAAATATCAACAAAATGAAACTATTCTGCATACAGATACTTCCATTATGCCTCCGAATCGAAGAGCGTGGGCCTCCTGGAACGTAATTCGTGAAAAAAATGCTTCTTACGAAAATCCGGTTTCGATGACTTATGATATGAATCGATTGCAAGGACTCCGAACCCAAAAACGTTATCTTGTTTCGTTAAATCTGCAAAAAAGAATAGATCCACGGCACATTCTTAAAGAGATTCAGTATACTCATCCCCGTTTTACCTTGGCCAGTTTAGACTCTCGCGAAAAAATAAAACAACTGAACGGGAACCATCGCACTTATTTTGTTGGAAGTTATTTTGGGTATGGTTTTCATGAAGATGCTGTACGTTCCGCTGTAGAAATGACGCAACAACATTTTGGAGTCTCGTTTTGAAATCAAAAATTTATTACGGAACCATTCTTCATCAACGTCATACGCCGATTCAACATCCATTCCGTTATGGAATCTATTTTCTGGCTCTAGATTTAGATGAACTCGATTCGCTTTCCTCCAAAAGTGCTTGGTTCGGATATAATCAAATGAAGCCATTTTCCATTTACGATAACGATTATTTAGGAAAAATGCCGTTGTCGATTAAAGAGAAACTGATTTATTGGCTCAAAGCCTATGGGATTTCCGAAACTCCAGAACGTGTCTTATTAGTGACCATGCCCCGTTTATTCGGATATACCTTTAATCCGGTAAATTTTTATTATTGTTATCGTTCTGGAGATGAGATTTTTTGTATGGTTGTCGAAATTAATAATACTTTTGGAGAAAAACATCTTTATTTTTTACCGACTTCCGCTTCCGCGTCGCCTAATTCTCTGAAGTATCGTTTTACGAGAGAAAAAGCATTTCATGTTTCCCCTTTTAATCCAAGAATCGGGGATTACGCCTTCACTTTTGCACCTCCGGGCGACACCCTTTCGTTACAAATTAATGTCCATCGAGAAAAGAAACCTTTTTTTACTTCCGGGATTTTTTGCCAAGCCAGAACGCTCACAAAAAAAAATCTGCTCCAAACCTTGAAAGAATACCCGTTTTCGCCTTGGTTATCCACGTTGCGTATTGGATATCAGGCCTTTAAGCTTTATTTTTTTCACAAGTTGGAATTTTTTGATCAACCAGAACCTGCGAATTCATGGACCATTGAACGTGAGAAACCCTTGTTTTTACAGCGTCTTCTAACGGGAGATTATTTAGACTGGATTCACCGCCATCTTAAACGTCACTAATTCAGGAGCCTTGTATGATGATTCTTTCTCCGGTTCTCTGGAGTCTTCTTTTTGCGGTGCTTCTGATGTCGTTTGTTTGGCTCGTTTACCGGTTCACCGAGAAAGCAAGTTGGGTCGATGTGGCTTGGGCCTTTGGGATTGGAGCCTTAGCGACTTATTATTTTGTGGCGCTTTCTCCTCAAGGGCTTCGGCATATTCTGATGTGGATTATGATGGCGAGTTGGTCCGGACGATTGACGTTGCATTTATTTTTTCGTGTGTTGCGATCGAAGGAAGACGGCCGTTATCTTGCGATTCAACAACGCTGGCAAACAAATCTCCCCTTGAAGTTTTTTATTTTTTATCAAGTTCAAGGAGTTCTGGATGTGGTTCTTGCGGTTCCCGCTTTGCTTGTTTCGCTCGATCCTCGTCCTGAACTTCGCTTACTGGAATGGATTGCGTTTACCCTCTGGATCATTGCAGTGACCGGAGAATCGCTTGCGGATCGTCAACTGAAACAATTTAAGCGTGTATCAGAGCATCAAGGTCTTGTTTGTAATGTCGGACTCTGGCGCTATTCAAGACATCCAAACTATTTTTTTGAATTTTTGATTTGGTGCTCCTTCGCGCTTTTTGCGTCGCTGGCCCCGTGGGGAGATCTTAGTTTTTTGCTTCCGGCTATGATGCTTTATTTTCTTTTGTATGTGACCGGGATTCCCGAAACAGAAAAGCAATCTTTACGAAGTAGAGGAGATGCTTACCGCGAGTATCAACAAACAACCAGCGTTTTTGTTCCTTGGTTTCCCAAACCAAAGAAGGTTAATCATGTATAAATTTGTTTACTCCGTGATGGAAAAAGATCAATTACCAGATTTTTTGATTCGCGCTGGAATTCGGAAACTTTTAAAGCAACGCCTCCAAGAAGAGCGTATCTCAAATGATGAGCAACAACGCCAACTCTGGATGGATCGGATAAACATTCTTGAAAAGAGTCCGATTGCGCTTCAAGAAGAATCTGCGAATGAACAACATTATGAAGTGCCTGCGGAATTTTATCAATATTGCTTGGGAAATCGCTTTAAATATAGCTGTGGATATTGGCCTACTCCCGAAACGACTTTGGATCAATCCGAAGAAATAATGCTCGATTTGTATTGTCAACGTGCTCAAATTGAAGACGGACAGCGTATTCTGGATTTGGGTTGCGGGTGGGGTTCGCTGTCTCTTTATCTAGCGGAACGCTATCCAAAAGCTCAAATTACCGGACTTTCAAACTCTCAAGGACAACGCGAATTTATTTTGAAACAAGCCGCGGAAAAAAAATTATCCAATCTGGAAATCGTAACCGGAAATATTAAAACCTTTGAATTTGAAAAAACCTTTGATCGGATACTCTCGATTGAAATGTTTGAACATATGCGTAATTATCAAAAACTGTTGCATAAAATAGCTTCGTGGCTTTCTCCGACCGGACTCCTATTTATCCATATTTTCTGCCATCGAGAATTTCTTTATCTGTTTGAAGTACGTGACGAAAGCGATTGGATGTCCAAATATTTCTTTAGTGGCGGGTTGATGCCTTCGGAAGATCTTTTGTTATTCTATCAAGCGCCTTTTCACCTTAAAGCACACTGGCGAGTGAACGGAACTCATTATCAAAAAACTTCTGAAGCCTGGTTAACAAAATTAGATCAACATCGAAAAACGGTTTTAGAGATTTTTTCAAAAGTCTATAGTTCTCAAGAAGCCTTAAAACGTTTTGTCTACTGGCGCGTTTTTTTTATGGCGTGTGCTGAACTCTTTGGATATCATCAGGGAAAAGAATGGTTTGTGTCTCATTATCTTTTCGGGAAAAAAACAGTTTTGGAGACAAAATGAAAAAAATAAAACGTATTTTACTTCGTCTCATTGGATTTATTGCTTTGATTTATATTGTTGTGGCCTGTGTTAAGATTGGCCCTTATAATCTCTGGGGAATGCTCCTGTACGACCAGAGGCGCGAAGGCGATTTGAAGGTAGGAGATCAAGCACCCGATGTAGTTTTACTCGCACTGGACGGGAAAACAAAAATCCATCTTAAGGACTATCTAGGAAAAAAACCGCTGATTCTCATCTTCGGCAGCTATACCTGACCTCCCTTTCGGCGCTCAGTTGACCGCCTTGTAAAAATGTATAAACAATATTCCGAAAAAGCGTCCTTTCTAACAATTTATATTAAAGAGGCCCATCCACTTGATGAGTGGCAAATGAATAGTAACGAAAATGAAGGAGTTTGTTATATCCAGCCTCAAAATTTAGAGCAGAAAATCGCTATCGCGAACGACTTTGTCAAACGCTTTCAATATCCAATCCCGATGCTGGTAGATGGTATGAAGAATCAAGCGGATCAAGTCTATGCCGGTTGGCCCGAACGTATCTATATTGTAGATGAAAAAGAAACGATTCTCTACAAGGGAAAACCGGGCCCCTTTGGATTTTATCCTGAACATATTGAGGACTGGTTAAAGAAACAGTTTCCTTAAAAATCCTCTTGGCTCAAATACCAGAATACGACATTGCTTTCAGAAAGGACAGAAGATGGTGTCCGAAAACAAAGACTCAAATAACAATCAAGATCTCATCAAAACCGAAAGCACTTCTTCCTCAAAAACGGAAAGGGATACTCGTCACCTTTCTTTAGAAAAAACGAATCCATCTTCAGTGAATGAGAACTCCACGGTTTCCGCAGGAGTAGTTCCGGCAGATCTGACCGTTTCAGCTTTTTCGACAACTCCCGCTATCCCTTTAGAAAATAGCATTCAAGAAGATCGGTACCAGATTCTCAAAGAACTAGGCGAAGGAGGAATGGGCGTTGTTCAATTGGTACAGGATCGATTGTTAGGACGAGAAGTCGCCTTAAAAAAAATCCGTTTCTCGTTTCTAAACCTTAAAGAAATTTCTCGTGTTCAAAAGAATTTACTCTGGAGATTACGAAAAGAAGCTGAATATACAGCTATTTTGGAGCATCCGAATATCGTACCTCTCTATGATATGGAAAAGAAGGCCAGTGGTGAAATTTTTTTTACTATGCGTAAAATCGAGGGAAAAACGCTTTCAGAAATTCTTAGGGAAAAACGTAACGGAAATTTGGAATATACTGAAAACCGTCTCTTGTCTATCTTTCAAAAAGTCTGTGATGCCGTTCGTTATGCACATTCTCGTCAAATTGTTCATCGTGACTTGAAACCCGCGAATATGATGGTGGGAAAATTTGGCGAAGTGTATGTGATGGATTGGGGGATCGCTAAAAACCTCAACCAAAAAGCAAAAGAAGATCCAGAAGAAAAGGAAGGGACTGACGAAAAGCGGAAATCTTTTCAGACGATTGGAGGCTTAGGTACCCCGGGTTATATGCCTCCAGAGCAACGGAAAAACGCGTCGAAAGTCGATCATCGGGCCGATGTGTTTGCGCTAGGAAAAATTCTACGAGAATGTTTTACATGTTTTTCTCCGACTGAAGAATTTCAGGAAGTCCTCCATTTTTATGAGAATCGAAAGCAGAATATCTCCGGCGAAAATCCGGAAAAAAAATGGGAAACAACGATCCCTTTTGATATCCAAGCCATTATTCGTAAAGCCTGCGCGGATAAAATAGAAGAGCGTTATGCTTCGGTAGAGACTCTGCTGGACGATCTGGAACGCTATCAAAAAAATATCCAAATTTCCGCGCGCTTCTATACGGTCAGAGAAATTCTCTGGAAATGGACCCAACGTAACTGGAAGCCTCTACTCTTGGCGATTTTTCTCTTGATGACGGGATCAACTTTTTTCTTTTATCAACATTGGCTCAAACAACGAGAAGAACAAAAACGGATCGTGTTGTTCAAAAAAGAAACAGAAGAAAAATGGACCCGCGCGATTCAGGAAGCGGATCAGGAAGAAGCGTATTCTTTAGAAATTTTGGAACGCGGAAACTACGAATCTGAACGCAAGGTGATCCACTTGTTGAACGCCTTAAACCATTTAAATAGGGCGCTCCAAATTCAACCGCAACATCCCTTGAGCGAAAAAAAGAAGCTCACACTGGGAAAATTATTAATGCAACTTTGTTATAAAACGCGAGATTACAAATTAGCCAATTATGTCGCTAAAGAGTTGGGACAGCTATCGATTCTCACGCTCGAAGAAAAAAAATCTTTACTGCAAGAGGTCGAGGAAGAACGCACTCGTATTACAAAGGAACATCTCCAACGCTTTAAAAAATGGGAACAAAAATTTCGGGAGGGTGAAGCGCTTGAAGGCGACGCGGAGGACGCTATTTTTGATATTTCCAAAATGCAGGAAGAAGAAATTTTGATGGAACTCTTCTCTATTTTGGACGAAAGTAAAAAATATTTTTTCAAAAAGAAAGATCGTCATAATAAGAAAGAAGAGTTTTTTAAGGTGATGATTATTGCCTTAGGACGCTTAGAAAATCCCAAAGCCGGAAGAAAGCTACTCGATACCTTAATACAAATGTCCCAGCGAATGGTTCCGATTCCAATTTCCAAGCGTCCTATCGCAGAAACGGACTATCTGATTACCTTAGCGCAAGCCTTAGGCTATTCAAACCTAACTGGGGTTTCTAAAGAATTTCATCATCTTCGTTGGGATTTAGGTAAAAACGGACGTTTTTGGAGCAATACCGAATCTGTTTTCCGAAATTTAGCGAGTCTGGATCGAATCGATCAACTTTACGCGGGTTCCGCAGAAGATTATTTTACGCGCGCCCTGTTGAAATTGGAGAGTAATGATTTTTCAGGAGCGATTGCCGATTTTACAGAAGCGATTCAAAAAAATCCTCAATTTGTCGATGCGTATATTCGCCGGGGATGGGCAGAAAACGCGATGGCTCATTATTCTAACGCGTTAAAAAATTATAATGAAGCGATTCAAATTCAACCCGATCGTGCAGATGTTTATAATGATCGCGGACTCGTCAAGTATCATCTAAAAGATTATTTGGGCGCGATAGCGGATTATGATCAAGCGTTACAGAGGAATCCTAATTTTATTGTAATTTATAACAATCGCGCGCTTCCAAAAGCTTCTCTGGGTAGATTTGAGGAGGCCATTCAAGATTGTAATAAAGCGTTAGAACTCGATCCACAATTTGCTGGAGGCTATCAAACACGAGGACAAATGAAGCAACTTCAGGGAAATATTCAAGGAGCGTTAGAAGATTACGATCGCTCGATTCATTTAGATTCTCAAGATGCTACCGCCATCAGTAACCGGGGAACCCTTAAAGCCTCAGTGAAGGATTTTGAGGGAGCGATTTCCGACTTTACACAAGCGATTTATTTGAATCCTCAGGATGTCAGCCCTTACTATAATCGAGGATTTTCTAAATATGAGATTCACGATTTTGAGGGAGCGATTCAAGATTTTAATGAAGCGCTTCGGTTGAATCCCTCTCACGGAAATGCCTATTTTTTAAGAGGTTGTGGCAAGGCTCAGTTAAAAAAACTCTCTGAAGCCATTGAGGACTATACAGAAGCCACAAAATATATTCCAGAAGATCCCGATTTGTATCGAAATCGGGCGGTCGTCCGAAAAGAGATAAAGGATATAGATGGAGCCATTGAGGATTGTGCTGAGGCCTTACGTCTCAATCCAAAATATCTTCAGAGCGACGTTTTTATTCTCTTTTCCGAAATGGTATTAAATCGAAGTACGGTCGCTTATCGCAGTAAAAAATTTTCAGAGGCCCAAAAAGATTTGTTGCGTTTGAAAACCCTCATGAAACCCGATCATCCACTGTATTCCAAAATTCAAAAAATGTTGCAACAAGTTGAAAAAGAAATAGAATTGACTAGAGAAAAGAAATGATTTCTAATTTTTCTAGATGGGTCGGATATGGATGAAAAAGCTTTTCTTAAATTTCTATTGAGATCTTCTGGAATCTCTGTAGAAAAGCTAAAAGAATGTCTTCTGGAAAGTAAAACTCAGCGACACCCCTTAAATGAAATTTTAATTCAAAAAGGATTGATTTCTCTAGAATCTTGGAATCAATTAGTAAAAAATTTTGGAGAAATCTCTCAGAATACGATCCAACTTTCCACTTCTAATCCAAACCTACGGGAAATTACTCCCGAGACGGTTAAACTCAATCCTCTTTTTTTGTCTTCCAATAAAATGAACCGTTCTCAATTAATTACTCAATCTTTATTGATGAATGAAGAACTGCCTCATGAATTTTTGGGAAAATATAAAGTGCTCTCTAAGCTTGGACAAGGGGGAATGGGAGTCGTTTATAAAGTGAAGCATCAAACCCTAGATCAAATTTATGCACTGAAAATCATTAGTTCGGCGGGAGGGCAAGATTCCTCGTTCCAGAGGTTCCTTCGAGAAGCGCAAACGATGGCAAAGCTGAAACATCCCGGTATTGTACAAATTTTAGATTCCGGAGAAGAGCAGGGCGCTTATTATATTTGTATGGAATATGTTGAGGGGCGACCCCTAGATCAACTCATTCGCGACAAAATGCCTATCCGTAAAGGAATCAAGATTATTCAAAAAACTCTGGAAGCTTTACAATATGCCCACAGTCAGGGAATTCTCCATCGAGACATTAAACCTGCCAATATTCTGGTGACCGCCAAAGGAGAGCCAAAACTCAGCGATTTCGGGCTTGCGAAGGCTGTGGAAGCCGAATCTAAAGAAACACAAAAACTAACTCGTGAAGGAGAAATTATGGGAACTCCCGCCTATATGTCTCCAGAGCAAATCAGCGGAGAAAGCGGACGTGTGGAAGCGGCCTCGGATATTTATTCAATGGGAGCCTGTCTCTATGAAGTTCTCACCGGGAAACCTCCTTTTGAGGGCAGAACTCTGCATGAGTTGTTTTATAAAATCAATTCCGAAGAAGTCCTCGCTCCTTCCAAAAAAAATAGTCGTATTGAGCACGATCTCGATATGATCACGATGAAATCGTTGGAAAAAATGCCGTTTAAGCGATATCCCACAGCGCAGGCCTTTGCGGAAGATTTACAGCGATTTATGAATGGATACCCGATTTTAGCGAGATCCGCCGGAATTGGAGAGCGTTTGGTAAAATTTAGCAAACGTAATTTTCAATGGATCGTGGCGACGCTTATTTTATTTGTTTTTTTTGCAGGGGGACTTATTTTTCACGAATGGACCCTTTATCAAGAGGAGCAAAAACAATTTCAGCAACGCTTAAAACTAGCGCGGGAGGCACTTCGAGAGTCCCAGAAATTAGATATTGGAGAGGGACAAAAAATGAAGGGCGAACAATTTCGGAGCGAAAAAATTCGGTTTCTTCTGAAATCGCTAAGTTATATGAACCAAGCGCTACAGATGAAACCCGGGCACGCTCCAACGGAAGAAGAAAAATTTAAAATCGCTCACGAGTTAATTCAATTGGCTTGTGAGAACGCGCAATATGATTTGGCGGATTATATTGCCAACGAAATGAAAAATCTGATCACGAGGCCCCAAAAAGACAAAGACGCTAATTTTCAAAAAATTCAGATTTCACGACAAGAAAAACTAACGCAACATCAAGAGCGCCTCGATTATTGGATAAAAGAACTCCAAAAAGAAAAATTAAGTCCGTTTGTTAGAGAAATGGCTCTTATTGAGATCTCAAAAATGCCAGAAGAAGAAATTTTGACTCAAATCCTGACTCTTCTAAAAAACGGAACCACGTATTTTTTGACTTCAAAAGATCGAACTCCTAGCAAGGATAGTTTTTATCAGACCCTCGTGATCAGCTTGGGTTATTTAGGAAATCCGAAAGCGGGGAATGCTCTTGTAGATTCCTTGAAAGAAATGGAAAAAAAAGTATTTCAGCCGAAAACAGCTCCTAGTCTTGACGATGTCCATTTTATGAGTACTTTGGTCCAAAGTTTGGCTCATATCCAATTTCCGGGTGTTTCGTATTATCTCAGCTATCTTCGTTTTAAAATGGGGCAAAACCAACTCTTTTGGGACCAAACGGAATCGGCGCATAAAATTCTGATCAAAGTCGACAAAGATCAAAATAATTTTGAAAATTTTACTCCTTCTGCAACAGAGGAAAATCCTTCTCCAGAAAATAAACAAGAATCCTCTCCTAAAAAACTGGAACAATATTTACTCTTAGGACATCAAGAATTTTCCCTGGGAAATATAGAAAAGGCTCTGGAGCTTTTTGATGAGGCGGTGACTCATTTTCCTCAGGCTTCCCCTGCGTATATGAATCGGGGATGTATCAAGTTTGAACTCAAACGAGTTGAAGAAGCGATTCAGGATCATAGTCTGGCTATTCAATACGATCCCAATTATGTTCTCGCTTATCTGAATCGTGGGAATGTGTATTATTCTCTCCGAAAATATTCCCAGGCACTTAAAGATTATTCTGAATGTATCCGCATTGAACCCAAGATAGCTCATAGTTATTACTATCGAGGATGCATCCTAGCAGACTTATCTGATTTAGATGGGGCGCTTAAAGATTTAAGCAAAGTGCTTGAGTGTGATCCGAATTATACTCTAGCTTATACCAAACGCGCTATTATTTATGGAAAAAAAAATCAGATGGATCTCGCCCTTAAAGAATGTAAAAAAGCACTCCAACTTGATCCTAAAAATGCGGACGCGTATTTCATCTTAGGGAGCATTTTTTATGAAACCACCCGATACGACGACGCTTTAGACAGTTTTAATAAATCGATCGCACTGGATTCGGAAAATGGAAAGTCATTTGCGTATCGAGGTTTATCAAAACGAATGAAAAAAGATTTGGATGGTGCTTTACTCGATTACCAAGAAGCGATCAAATTTGAACCCAAAGTCTCTCTGCATTACCACGATCGGGGTCTTGTTTATGAAGAAAAAAAGAATTTTGAACAAGCCTTAAAAGATTTTACTGAAGCGATTCAACTCGATCCGAATCAGAGCGATAGTTATTATCATCGGGGCGTTATTCTTTGGGCAAAGCGGGAAAAAAACGCCTCGGAAATCGATTTCCATCGCTATTTGGATCTCGTTCAAAAAAATCAGGACAAAGAAATACAAAAAAGGCGGGAATTTATTTTCAAATGCTTTCCCGATCTTCAAAAATAAAAAATTTTTTGCGTCCTAAAAAGCTAAAAAACGGAATTTGTGTTAAAATTTCAAAAGAGATTTAATTTCCTTGTGTCCCCTATTGAACTTCGTTTGAAAATGGCTACTCTGGGACACAAACAGAAATCAAAAGAAAGTTTAGTAAATGGAATACCAAGATTATTACGCAAAAATCGGCGTTTCTAAAAGCGCCACCCAAGAAGAAATCAAAAAAGCATATCGTGCTTTGGCCAAGAAATTTCACCCAGATGTGTCTAAAGAACCCAACGCCGAAAAAAAATTCACCCAAATTAACGAAGCTTACGAAGTATTATCCGATCCAGAAAAACGAAAAAAATATGATATGTTTGGAGATTCTGGTGGATTTCAACAGGGCCAGCAGTTTTCACAAGAAGACTTGGCCAGTATGTTTGGAAAAGGAAGCCCTTTTGAAGGCTTTAGTTTCAATTTTGGTGGGCAAGGTGGACAAGGTGGACCAGGTAGACCAGGGGCTCAAGGGGGCTCTGGACGAGGAGGCCCACAATTCGACTTTGGCGATGGTGCTGGGGGTTTCAGTGACTTTTTTGAAACCTTGTTTGGCGGTAATCCGGGAAACAACCAGAAAAAAGGGGGCCGAAAGGGCCGACCGACTCGTTCTCCATTTACCGAAGGATTCGAAAATCAGGCTCATTCCTCTGCTGGAGAAACTCCGCTCGAAGCTGTTTTAACCATTCCTATCGAAGATTCCTACCTCGGGGTTGAAAAACAAGTTAGCTTAAAAATTCCTAAATCGGGAACCTTCGGACGCACCATTGAACTGGATCGCGCCTTTAGTATTAAGGTCCCAAAAGGAATTACTGAAGGTCAAAAAATCCGTCTTGCGGGTCAAGGAAGTCAAGGCTCTGATATTCTTCTCGAAATCAAATTTGAGAAACATAAAGAATTTACGATCGAAGGACGAGACATTCACGGATATCTCCATGTCACTCCTTGGGAAGCCGCTCTTGGAGGCGAGATTTCTTACCGTTTTATAAATGAAGAATTTAAGGTTCGTATTCCACCCAATTCGAATGGGGGCCAAAAAATGAAGTTTGCAGGGAAAGGGCTCCCCAACCCAAAAGGGCCCCCGGGAGATATCTATTTACAATTACAAATCAAGAATCCTCCGTCTTTGAACCCTAAACAAAAAGAACTCTATCAAAAATTAGCGGATCAATCCTCTTATAATCCGCGAGTTTAATTCGTGTCAGAAACCCTTCAAGATTACGACTTCGATCTCCCGAAAGCTTTAATTGCTCAATATCCAATCACTTTTCGGGATCATTGTCGTTTACTTTTCTATTCGCGGGTCTCGACGGGTCTTGAACATCGGCGTTTCTACCATCTTCCGGATTTTCTCCAAAAAGGAGATCTGCTGGTTTTTAACGATACTCGTGTGCTTCCGAGTCGTTGTTATTTTTTTCGGGCCACAGGGGGCAGAGTTGAAATATTTGTCTTAAAAGCCCTTCAGAAAAATCTTGTTCAAGCTCTGGTTCGCGGGAAAGTAAACCCAGAAGAACAACTCTTCTGTGAAGAAGTCTCTCTGCGTTTTCGAGAAAAAAATGCCGCAGGTCATTGGATCTTTGAATCTTCCCATCCGGTCCAACAATGGCTTGAAAAATACGGAAAAACTCCGCTTCCGCCTTATATTAAACGCGCAAAAGAAAACGATTCTTATCAAAAACGGGATGAGGACAATTATCAAACGATTTTTGCTAAAAATCAGGGGGCTGTGGCTTCTCCTACCGCAGGGCTTCATTTTACGCCGCGTCTTCTGGATCAACTTCAAAACCAAGGAGTAGAGTTTGTCACGCTCACCCTACATATTGGCTTAGGAACCTTCCAGCCAATTGAAGAGAACGATTTTCATCAGCATTTAATGCACTCAGAAACCTATCAAATTTCTGAACCCGCTCAGGAAAAATTATTACGAGCCAAACACGAAGGTCGCCGGATTATCGCTGTAGGAACAACCTCGGTTCGCGCTTTAGAATCCGCAGGCCCAGCGTTGGAGCGTCCCTCAGGGGAAACACAAATTTTTATTTATCCTCCGTATTCGTTTCATTGGATTCAGGGCTTAATCACGAATTTCCATTTTCCTAAATCAACCCTTCTTCTCTTAGTCGCGGCACTGATCGGTCGTGAAAATCTCTTGAAGAGCTATCAAACTGCGATTCAGAAAAATTATCGTTTTTTTAGTTACGGGGATGCGATGCTTATTCTGTGAAATCCGGTTGTCTGAAATGCCAGATTCTAGTACAATTTTTTGAAGAAATTTCAAGGGATATGCTTGTTGATAGAAAGGGATCGCATGACTAAAAAACGCCTCGCTCTTCTGATTCTTTTGCTCTGGATAGGGACAATGGGCTATTTTCTTTACGAAGAGGTTTTTCCGCCTCCTTCCGAAGGATATAAGCCCCAAATAGAAACCTTAAAGACGGAAGAACGCAAAGAAGAATTTTCGATCTATTTTGGAAACCAGCGTATCGGTGAAATTCAGACCCTCGCCAAACGAAACGCGGATGGAACCTATCAAGTTTCAAACCAGACGAACGTAAATATGGAGACTCCTATCCCTCAAGAGGGCCTAGCCAAAAACGTTCAAAAAATGTTAAATTTTATTGGACTTCCCGGATTACAGTTCAAACTTAAATCTCAAGTCGATATTGATCAAAATTTCCAATTGAAGCAATTGAGTTTTTCTCTAGATTCTAATTCCTTAAATACTCAGATTTCAGGGGCCGTTAAAGATGATATCTTAAAAATTGATATCCAGCAAAGTGAAGCGCTCCATCATCTCGATATTCCTTATCAGTCCACAGAAACTATTCCACACGGACTGCTTCCCTTTGAGCGAATGGAAAATTTGAAGATCGGAAAACATTGGAAAATGCGCTATATTAATCCAATAACTAAAAATACAGAATTATTTGACGCGAGGGTGGTGGATACGGAACAGTTGGTCATTGAAGATAAAATCTATGACGCGTTTGTGGTTAAAATGCAGCAAGGCTTCCTTTCAATTAAAACCTGGGTCGCTCATGATGGAACAGTCCTAAAGGTACAACTCCCGTTTGGCCTTGAAATTATTCGTGAAGAAATAAAACATAAAGCGAATTCCACGCCCTCTGAAACTCCAAAGGAAAAGAAATGATTCGTATTGAAAATGTGACAAAAAGTTATGGGGGGAAAGTGGCGGTTTCTGCCTTAAATCTCCATATTCAGAAAAATGAAATCTTTGCTTTCTTGGGTCCGAACGGAGCCGGAAAGACAACCACAATCAAAATGTTAAACGGTCTTCTCCGCCCCGATAAAGGAGATATCTATATTAACGGTTTTCATACCGCTCGAGAGGCGATGAAAGCAAAGTCGTTTTTGGGCTATGTTCCCGATGAACCTTATTTGTATGATAAGCTCACAGGGCGCGAATTTCTTTATTTTGTGGGAAGCTTATATCGAATAGAGAAGGAACTGATTCATCAAAAAATTGAAGAACTGAACGCCCTCTTTGAATTAAATGCGTTTTTAGATGAATTGACTGAAACTTATTCACACGGGATGAAACAACGTATTGTTATGTCTGCGGCCTTATTACATGATCCGAAAATTTTAATTCTCGATGAACCGATGGTTGGACTCGATCCTAAAAATATGAAACGGGTTAAAAAAATTATTCAAGAATTCGCAAGTCAGGAGAAATGTGTTTTTATGTCGACCCATAGTTTGTCGGTTGCAGAAGAATGTGCTACTCAGATTTGTATTTTGGATCAAGGAAAAATACGAGCCAAGGGAACCTTAGCAGAACTGAAATCGAGTTTAACGCAACACCCCGATCACACCCTAGAAGATCTGTTCCTAAAAATTACAGCCGAGGAGGAATTTTCCGATGCCTCCTGATTTACAGGTACTCCTTTGGAAACACAAAGCAACACTTCGAAACTATTTAATTGGATTAAAGGATCAATCTCCCTTAAAAATTTTTGTGATTACCTGTTTTTCCATTGGCTTCTGGGTAGGGCTTTATGGGCTATTTTTCAGTGGGTTCCAATTTTTGAATGGTTTTACAGATGTGCTTGATCTGGTCATTAGCCTTTTATTTTCCTTATTTTATTTAACGCTCACTTTGATGCTCATCTTAAGTAATGCTATTCTCTTGTTTAGTGCCCTCTATCATTCTGAGGAATCAGATTTTCTCGCGAATAAACCGATTTATTCAGGAAATATCTTTATTTATTTTTTCGTTTTATGTCTTTTTTATAGTTCTTGGGCCTTTTTATTTCTAGGCACCCCATTGATGTTAGCCTACGGAATTGTCAAGCAGGTTCATATTTCTTTTTATCCCATAGTTCTGTTGTATTTTATGATTTTTATGCTAATTCCTGCCGCAATTTCTTCGATTTTAGTTGTTTTTGTCCCTTTTATTCTTCCGAAACTTTCTTTAAAAAAAATTGGAATCGTTTTAGCTATTTTGTTAATCCTTACCGTGGGTTATTTTTTATTTCAATTCGACAATACCGAGGAGAGCGAGAAATATACAGAGCAATGGCTGACTTCCATTTTTGACAAACTTTCCTTTACCCGAAGTATTTATTTACCCTCTTTCTGGATTACCCGTGGAACTTTATCGTTAGCAAATCAAGAGTGGAAAGAAGTCGGGTACAATCTTCTTTTACTCATGAGTAACGCTTTATTTCTATTGATGCTTTCCTATTGGCTCTTTGAAAAACTTTATTTTTCAGGTTTTCAGCGAATTTCGGGTTCAGGCATAAAAAAGCTTTATCGCACTGGGAGCCGTTTGGAACAAATCGTGATGTCCATTCCGTTTCTTGCCAATGATTCCAAAATTCTTGTCCTCAAAGATATACGAAATTTTTTACGAGATCCGGTACAATATGGACAGTTTTTAATTTTATTTGGATTGCTCGGTTTCTATATTTTAAATTTGCGTACCCTTGCTTATGACGGAAAAGATATTTTCTGGAAAAATCTGATCGCCTTTCTCAATCTCGGAGCGACCTCTTTGTGTCTCTCCACTTATGCTTCTCGCTTTATTTATCCGCTGATTAGTTTGGAAGGAAAAAGATTCTGGATTCTTGGAGTTTCCCCTCTCAGTAGAAAACGGCTTCTTTGGGCAAAATTTTTCTTTTCTTTTTTTTCATTACTTTGTATTTCAGAAACCCTTGTTCTGACCTCCTGTTTGATGCTAAAAGTCCCCTGGAGCTTGACGCTTCTTCAAGCGGTGACTTGTATCTTTTTTTCTTTTGGAATTTCTGGCCTAACCGTAGGATTAAGTGCTATTTATATGAACCTCAAAGATTCCGATCCTGCGAAAATTGTCTCCGGCTTTGGGGGAACTCTTAATCTGGTTTTAGCCATTTTTTATCTAGTTTCTATCACTTTGACGGAAGCCATTGTTTCGTATATGGTTCACGCCTCGATTCAAAGATATGAAAAGTTCTACTGGCTTACACAATCCGTTGGCATCAATTTTATGATGATTGCCACTGGAATCCTCGTGGTGGTACTCTCTCTCTCTGTCTGCTTCATTCCGATGTTTCTAGGAATCAAAAAATTCGAAACGATGCAGTTTTAATTTTAAAAAAAACTCTGGAGCAAAGCGATGGGGCGTTCCACTGAAGAATTTGTCAAATATCCGCGGACTCCACATATTTTTTGCGAATATTCTAAGATGTCCTACGACGATAAAGGATTGACTCTAGAAGAATCCAAAGCGCTGCTTCAAAAAAAACAGATCATTTTGGAAGAAAAGCTCGATGGGACGAATGTCGGAATCAGTGGAACCTATCGATCCCATCAGCTAGAACTTTTTCTCCAGTGTCGCGGGCACGAAATTACCGCAGGAATGCATCCTCAATTTGATTTATTTAAAAGTTGGGCTCAGGCGCGAAAAACAGATCTGCTCGATATCCTCGGAGATCGCTACGTTCTCTACGGAGAATGGGTTTATGCAGTTCATACTAAACGCTATAATGCCCTTCCTCATTACTTTCACGAATTTGATATTTGGGATAGGCATCAACAACTTTTTATAGACACTCCCTCTCGTCACGAAATCACTCAACTCCTTGGTTTAATTTCTGTTCCAGTTCTTTACGCGGGCAAAGTCGACGGTGTTGAGTTGCTTCAGTCCTTCATTGGCAAAAAATCACTTTATGGCGATGAACCCATTGAAGGACTTTATGGCAAAATCGAAGAAGGAGGCGTAACCCTCGGACGCTTTAAATTTATTGATCCCCAATTTACCCAGACCATTCTCGATTCCGAAGAAAAACACTGGTTACATCGAAAGATGGAAATTCACGGACTCAAACCCGGCACCGATATCTATGCCTCCTAAAAAAATTCCCTCAAAAAAATCTAAATAACCTCTCAAAATAACCGATAACTATTGGGCATCTCCATACGCCCCTACTAAACAACATCATTTCCGAGGATATTTACTTTGAACGAAACGATTGATATTCGACACCGAATGCGGTCCTCTTTAACTAAAGCGATTCAATCTTCCGATGAAGGAGTCCGCGCTTGGTCTGCATGGATTCTGAGCCAACTCGGAGTTCAGTCGACACTGATCCTGATTCGTATTTTGAAAGAAGAAAACGCGGGTCACTGCGAAGCTGTTTGGGCCGCGGGAGAAATCGGGAGCGACGCACGTAATATGATTCCTCTACTCGTACAGATTCTCGAAGAATCCAAAGAAATGGAACTCTGTTACGAAATTATTGTGACTTTAGGTAAAATGGGACCTGCCGCAGGAGAAACCGTTCCGAACTTACTTCAATTTCTTCATGAAACGACACAAGAAGACCTTCGCGATGAAATCATTGGAACCCTTGGAAAAATAGGAACTGCAGAAGTCATCCACGCACTGGGTCGCCTCTTTCATTCTCAAAACACTTTTTTACATCCGGAAATTATTTCCGCACTGGGCGAAATAGGAAAGACGAAAGTGGATGCGATCCTATCTTTATGCTTATTATTACCAGAATCCCCTATAGAAATTCAACAAGAAATTATTCGAACTCTAGGCGATCTTGGTAGTTCAGCAAAAGAAGCCATTCCTATGCTTCTCGATATTTTGAACGGACCTAAAACAGAATTGCGCCAGACGATCACAAAAGCATTGAGTCAGATTCGAAAAAATAGCTCTCCTCAAAAAAATTCTGGAGATGGAGTTTCTAAAAGGTCTCTTTCGTTGGAGTATTATCTTTCCTCGCCTTAAAAGTAAAAGCTGACTAATAAATTTGACGTCTTAATAAAGTATGAAATGCTTCTCCAATCCATTTCCCGCCAGCTTTCCAACGGATATAAATTTCAACGCTATAGAGTTCCTGCCGGGCATACAGTGCTTGAAGTTTCAAATAATACTGGATATCAGGATAGGTTTCAGACACGATAAAATTACGAGAACTCAACAGGGATTTGGAGGTTAAATCTTTCTGAATTTCCTCTAGGATATTCGAAATTAATAGAGCGCATTTGGTATCCATTACCGATTTTTGATGCTGAGAGGCCGCAACACCAAACAAGGTCAATAGTGAAGTCATCCCAATCATCAGAACCGCAAGGGCAATCAGAATCTCTAGGAGAGAAAAACAGATTTTAAAAGCGAAATAATTTTTCATGGAGAACATTAATCCAATTTGAGTTGATAAGTGGGAACATGAAAGGTCATTGGAAACGCGATCCCTTGAACTACCGATGTTTTAGAGAGTTGTAGCAAACCACCGGGAAGTTCAACATTTCGAGTGGTTTGATGGGCAATCGCTTTGGTTCCCAGCGCTCCACGTTTTTTTATGATAAAGGAAGTCGCTTCGACCGATTGAACTTCCATCCATTCCTGATGGACCCGAATAAAACAACTTCCTTCTTGCGGAACATTAAATCTTTCCGTAGATTCAACGGGAACAAAAAGATCTTTCGCCCCTATGGCTGCTCTTAGTGAGGTTTCCGTTCGATAAGGAGGCGCGGAAGCAAGAATCAACAAGAATTGAATCTTTTTTGGAAAGATTTCTGGAAAGGGTTCATGCGTATTTTTTCGATAATAATAAAAGTCTTTCAAAAGGCTCCGTGTGGAATCCCAGATAAGATGAGGGCCACCCGCGAGTGGAGGAAGAGACGTATCCCAACTTGAAGTCTGTGGGCCACAAAATTTGGCCCCGAAATAAAGGACGCGCCGACAGACGGGTTGACAGCGTTTCTGAATTTTTGAAAAATCTTGATCGTAAACGCCTTCCCAACTCTCTTTTCCACCCACAGGGCTTCTAAAACCTCGATATAATGTTTCATCATTCCCCAAAACATAGAATATTTCAGCCACTCCTCCGGGAGATCGTAATTTTTCTTCCGGGGTCGGTTTCAGGGTATAAACCGAGTCCCATCCCTCTTCAAAAGCGCCATTTCCAGCTTGACGAAGCACCGGATCAGCTTGCTCTTCTTGAAGGTTTCGCATAAAAAATACTCGAATCGTCGGTTCTAAGGGATGAAAATTTGAAAGGAAAGTGGTTCGAGATTGGGTGCTGATATCCGGTTCTTGGGAAACAAGATGAAAAACGTCTTCTCTCAACAATTCGTGAAGCATTTGAACATCTTGATATTGTTGTCGCCGAGCTTCCGCTTGTTGATAAACGCGCAAACATTGGCGAATCAATCCAACTAAAAGCAATCCCAAGATCACTAGGATAGTGGTGGCGATCAGAATTTCTAAAAGAGAGAATTTCCGTTTCATAAATTTTAGCGTTTCGGAAACTGAACTGTAGTGATTGATCCCATTTGATATTATATTAAGATAATCTTCTATCCAAAAAAAGCAAGAAAAATGGAGTGAAGATGGAAACCCCAAAATTACTCAAAAAATATGTCCAGATGATATTAACGCAACAGTATGGAATTACGCCCGATAAACTCAAAACGCTGACGAATACTTCTCAGAAGAAAACAATCGTTGAATTGCTCACCACACAAGGGTTATTGACGAAGAACCAAATTTTTCAAGTTGTCCAAGAGGCCAAACAAAAAGTACGTGAATTTAAAGCGTCCAACAACCTTAAACCAGAAATGCCTCACACTAAACAATTTCCTCCGCCCGGTTCTGATTCAACAGAAAAAGTGCTTCCTCAGGAAGTTTCACCACTGAAAAGAATTGGGAAATATGAGATCGTCAAGAAAATTGCTCAAGGAGGAATGGGGGCCGTCTATCAAGCACGCCATCTTGAACTCGATCAAATCTATGCGCTGAAGCTGATACTCGAAGGAGAACACGCCACCCCCGATACGATTGCACGGTTTCATCGAGAAGCCAAAATTTCTGCCAAATTAAAACATCCAGGAATCGTTCAAGTCGTGGATTCTGGAGAAGAAGGCGGACAACATTATTTTGTGATGGAGTACATTGAAGGCGAATCCCTCTCTGCAAAGATTAAAGAAGGATTGTCGCTTAAAACTGGAATAGAACTGATCCGAAAAACGCTGGAAGCTCTAGAATATGCTCATCAACAAGGAATTCTCCATCGAGATTTAAAACCGGGCAATATTTTTATAACCGCTTCAGGAGAACCTAAAATCGGAGATTTTGGGCTGGCCAAAGACAGCGTTTCGGGACAGCAGAATCACCAACTTACTCAATCTGGAGAAATATTGGGAACACCTGCTTATATGCCACCGGAGCAAGCCTCTGGAGCGATAGAGGAACTTGATGAAAGCGCAGATGTCTATGCGATGGGGGCTTGCTTGTATGAAGTGGTTACGGGAAAATGTCCGTTTGAAGGAAAAACGCTTCATGAATTATTTTATAAGATCATAGCAGAAGAACCAGAATCTCCCTCTACTTGGAACAAAAAGATCCCTCAAGATTTAGATACGATTCTCTTGAAAACGCTGAGCAAAGAACGGAAAAAACGATATCGAACGGCTAAGGCTTTTCGAGAAGAATTAGAGCGATTTCAGAACGGATATCCTATTTTAGCAAGACCCATATCAGTGCAAGAAAAGCTCTATAAATGGATTAAAAGAAATCGGGAACTTAGTCTGGTGATCGGGATTGCGGTTGTATTTGTTCTAGGGTTAATCAGTTATGGACTCCTAGAAAAAAAACTAACGCAACAAAGAAAACAGAATGAAGCTTATCAGAGTGCTAAAAACGAACGGAAAGCATCCACCCAAAAAGGGGACAACGAAATCAACCATTTGTTAAAGGCGATCCAATATTATAATGGGGCGCTAGAAATTAACGCAACAG
>CAZHAR010000064.1:0-29231 GCA_964530615.1 uncultured Planctomycetota bacterium
TTTCATCGAATCACACACGCTGGAAACCCCTTGCTTTAGCTATGGGGAGGAAGCGTGTCCTCTTTAAGTTTTCGTTAGAGAAAAAAAGACACCTGTGAATTATAAAAATATTTTTAAAAGTAAGCATAACCATCGGCAGATTGTAATTTTCGACAATGCTTCCAGCTAATCCCTTCAACCGTAGCCGTTTTCGTTTTGATATTGAAGGAGCCAGACTCTCGAATGGCCACACGCCCAAAATAACTTCCTTTCTTTTTCCCAGAGGCCACCACTGCTTTCACAATATCCCCTGTCTGAAACCCATGAACCCGTTTGAGCTTTTTAGGTTTCGTTCTGGGGAAGCCATAACGATCCATCAAGCACATTTGACGATTTCCACTTCCCATCGCTGTGATTTCTATGGAGATGAGCTTTTTCGGAACAATCACACATTTCCCAGTTTCTCCTACACAAGCCGCGTCAATCCAATGATCTTTATCGTAGCCTTGGGAGCAACGATTGAACTTGGTTCGACCCCCACTCCAAAAACTCACAGGTGCTACCCTGAGCTTGTCGAAGGGCAATCCAAATGCTTTTAGCACCTCTCCGATTTTGTAGCGTGTGGCATTCACCGCACTCGCGTCTTTGAGTGGCGCTTCCGCTTTCGCTTGAACTTCACTGTGGCCGAACTCTTCTGCGGTCAGGGTTCCCTTTTTGCTATTACACTTCTCACACGAGAGGGTCAGATTAGAGACTCGATTCGTTCCCCCTCTCGCTTTTGGAATAATGTGCTCGATTTGTAAGGGAATCTCTTTTCCCTTGCAATAAACACAAGCACGCTTGAATTTTTCGAGGAGATATTCCCGAACTTCGTAGCCTTCTAGCGTCCCTTGCTGATATTCCACTCCGGTGATTTCAGGATTCACCATTTTTTGAAAATCGAAACGCACGGTCTCTACGGCTATTGAGGAGATTGGAAAAAAACCGAATAGGCGTTTGGCCCAAGTCGCCACGTTAAACACTCGACTCATCAAGGAGGGAGGAAGCCCCCCTGTGTGTCGAGTTCGATTCAAAAAGCGTGCTTGTCGATACCGTGTCTTGCGAGATCGTCTTCCTCGTCGAACCGCTCTACGACTCTCCAAACTGTGGCGAATCGTATGACCGCGATGAATTAGATTCGAGGCCCAAATCACCGTTCTCCCTCGTTTGAACTTGGCAACAACCGCTATCCCAGTCGTTTTACTGCCCGGATCCAACTTTAATTCTGTTTCCTGAACCGCTCCACCCTCACGATATTTCAACAAAATCGTGAACGGGAACTTCCGATAAACGACCGCGTTCCCCTTTCTCAAAAGCTCAGACGCTCTTGAGGGATAGCAAGGCATTAACGCTTTCTTATTCTTATCCAAGACCAGCACTCGTTGCATCGATACCTCTGTGTTCCACGAACCCCTTTCGGGGGAGGATTACTCCTCGTTTCCTGATTGCTCAGGTAATATCACCTCGCCACTGTTATAAGAGGGTTTTTGCCCTTCGATAAGAGCATCGCAAGAGACACTGAGCCATACCCTTGAAGCTCTGTTTAATCCCTTGCCTTAGAGCGAACGGACTGGTGAAGCATCCGTCGGTAACTATAGTATTCCTCTCTAACTTTGCCTATTTCTAGGCTTAAGCCGGTCAACCCGTTTCAAAACTTTTCTCCCAAAACGACACCTAAAAAAAGAGTTGTCATTTTCACGACAAGCCCCTGCCTTTAGGCATGGGGTGGTTGACAAGAGCCTCCTTGATGTGGGTTATTTATTGCGACGAATTTGTTCTTCGGTAATTTTTAGACGGAGACGTTTCGCTTCTTCGTGATCTGGATTCATTGCGAGTATTCGATTCACATAAAGGGTCGCTTTATTGAAGTTTAAGCTAACGGCCCACAAATGAGCAAAATTTAGATAGATATTGAGACGTTTGTCTGGAATTTGATCTAAAAGGAGTTTTGCTTGGTTTTGAGTTTCAGGGTTTTGTGCTTTTTGTTGGAGAGCGTTCGCGACTTCTTCTGCAAAATCGAGCAGGGATTCTGCGGCTTCGTAGGCTTTTACGCCTTTTTGATATTGGATTTGAGATTGATATTGGAGTCCTTCTACATTTTTTTGATCCGCAACCCCCAAAGCTTGGGTGGCTTCTTCGAGCTTCTTTTGAAAGAGAAGTTCTTCTTTGCTCAATTTTTTTTCTTGTTTTTTAGCGTCTTCCGCTTTCTTTTTTTGTTCTTCTTTCCAAAGTTTAAGGTCTTCATTAATTTGGGCGATTACTTTTTTTGCTTCTGCCCCATAGAGAGTGTCTTCATAATTTTTCTGGACATAAAGTAATTTGATTTTGGCTTCTTCGAATTCTTTTTTTTCATAAAGTTCCAGAGCCTTTTGAAATCGTCTTTTGGCATCTTCTAATCGAAGTCGTTCAATATTCTCTTTCAGAAAATTTGTTTGTTCTTCGGTTAACTCTTGAAGGATTTGAGCTTTTTTGAAACATTCAAGCGCCTGAGCAATTAAATCGAATCGTTCACAAAAATCGGCAAGTTCAACAATCTCTCCGAAGGTATTGGTGCTTCGCAGATGTTCTTGGTACAAGAATCCCAAACTTAAGGAAGAAAGTCGATCGACTGGAAGCGTAATTCGCGCTTGATCGATTTGAATAATCACTTTTTCGAGAGAAATTTGCAAGATTTCTCCCTTGAGTACCTGTCCATCCTTCAAAATCAAAATTTGATCAGCCCCTAGGAAACTGAAGAACCCTCCAAAAAATAAGCTAATGAGGGCTCCAAAAATAAAATAGCGCATATACTTCCTTTTTAAAAATGGGCCGAAGGAAATGACTTAAACTGCTAATTATGCATTATTTTTTTTCAAAAAAAAAGTCAAAAAAAACCGTTTGTGGAAGTGCATTTCCACAAACGGATTCTTGGTAGTTGGTGGAGACGCCGGGAATCGAACCCGGGTCCCGAAACGATCGAGGATAAATCACTACGAGCGTAGTCTTTTTTTTTAGTTTCATTCTTCTGATCCTAAAGACAGGATTTTGAAGAACTAGTCCGCTAAAGTTTCGCCTTTTATCCACGAACAAATAAAAAGCTATCCAATATGTTTTTACACAGACAGAATCACTATTGGAGAAGAAACTATCTGTGTGGCACCTTTAATTAGGCAGCCAGAGCATATGCATTGTCTGCATTTACGTTTTTTTCCAGAGTTTTAAGAGGCCATCTGGAACCTCTGCTCGCAATCTAGCCCTTACACATCCCGGTCGAAGCCTGTTCGTCCCCCTAAAAAAAGAGTGAAAAGAGTGCAAAAAAAATTCTTCCGTAGGACCTCAATAGAATATCACTTTTACAAAATTTGTTCAAGTTTTTCTGAAAGAGATCCGGAATACGGATATAATGAACCCCGCGAAAAAAAGTTCAGTTATTCCATCAATATAGGTCTAAAAATTTATGTTTGATCAAAATAACCCCAAAACTCGCCTTGTCTATTCTACTAATCCAAAAGATCTCGAACCTATCCCGGAAAAAGAAGCTGTTTTTCCGACTTATGCTGAGCAAAAATTACGTTTTTTTCTGGATCGGCAAGGACGCAAGGGAAAAACGATGACCGTGGTCGAAGGAATACAAGCTTCGGAAAAGGATCGAGAGCTTTGGTTAAAAGAGTTAAAGAAATTATGTGGAGCGGGTGGAAATTTGATTGAAGGGGGTCTCCAAATTCAAGGAGAACACTTAGCAAAAACTCAAGATTATTTCCAAAAATTAGGTTTTTCGAGCAAGAAAAAAGGAGGGTCCTGAAACAAGACAGAGTTTTTTAAGTTTCAGAACCCAGCATAGTGAATTTCAAATTTGCTTATTAGTATTAATGACATTGAGAGAGCACTTTAGCCGAGAGTCCTTTTTCCGAGCGAAGCATATTTTTTCCCATATTTTTTTTCGTGATATTAGAGAGTCCTTTTTGGGCGACCTCTGGATCGATATAAACATGGATTTGAACGATTCCATCCGAAAAATATTCAAAATCAGCTTCATCATAAGCGGCCCCTTGAAGAAAAGTGCTCAGTTGGGATTTCGCTTGATCATTTTCCGCGACAAATTCTCGGATTTGAGTTTCGCCAGAAATCGTAATGCCGTGAACCGTTTCAGCTAATTGTCGATAGGCATCTAAAACTGCCGCTCGCTGAGCCATCAAACGAGCCTGATTCCCAAAGAGACGGGAGTATTCTAGCTTTTTAATGGGTTGAGGATTGTTTACGATACGTGTTTCTGGAGAAATACCCAAAACTTTTAGAATCGGTTCCAAAGACATTTGGAGCTCGATTCCATCGCCTACTTCTACTTTTTTAATTTGTGGCAGAATTTCTCGAAACAATTTGACGCGATCGACTTGTCTTAATCGTTGCTTTTCTTCAGGGCCTGCCGCATTAATAATGCGTTCCACTCTTTCCATAAAGCGAAATTGTGCTTCCGCAAACATATCGGCTTCTGGAATTCCTCGGGGGAAGCCAATGGAAAAAGAACTATCTGTTCCGGGTGGAGTTGGACACATTCCAGTTCCTAAAGCTTCAATTTCAGCCTTTTGCCAAGGTTGAACATAGCCAGAAAAATTAGGAGGTAATTTTACTTTTTTTCCTTCAACATCGGTCAGTTCTACGGTGGATTCTGCGACGGAGACTTGCATTCCTTTCGGGTTTTTCCCCACGAGGAATTCAGTGCCAGTCACTCCAGCAACGCCCACATCGGTTTGAATTTTAAAAGTGACCCCTTGTTTTTTTGCTTTTGTAAGCACCGAACAATAAGCACTTCCTTGTTTTAAATTAAAGGTAGGAACCTTAATCTTGTCCCCTTCTTCTTCACAAATTACCTCCGATTCTGGTTTTAAGGTAATTTGATTTTTTTGATCAGAAGAATCAGAAACTAAAACCGCTTCACTTTCGCTATCTGTTTTAATTTCATCCCCTTTTTGAATTACATTATTTTCTGAATCAGCGGTAATGGTGCGCCACGTACCATCTTTATTTTTAACATTCACAGTCCCTCGCGCCCGAAAGACTTTAAATGTGTCTGCATAAAAGCCAAAATTCAAGCTTCCTATAACAAATAAAATTATCCAAAACGATTTCATGACAGCTACCTCAAGCAATGAAAAAAAAACAGGTAGATCATTATGAGGAGAGATCTTCAGGATTTCAAATGAAAATTATAAAAACTATTTCGAGTCTAATTTAAATTCCCCTTTCCATGCGTCTCCCGGGGGCGAAAGACGATAATGTTGAAGACGTTCCAAATAAATTTGAGAAGGATAGTCTTGAGGATGATACGTTAAATACTCTTTTAAATGCTTTTCTGCTTGATCCCACTCTTGCTTCCAGTAGCATTCTAAAGCGTTCCAGAAAAGAGAAAAAACATTTTCTTGTTCCTTTGAAAAAGCTCCTTTTTTTCCGAGAAGTTCATAGACCGTTACGGGCTCCGTTTTTCCTACCACAATCAAGCGATCGATTGGACGCACCACAATCTGACTTTTTGCGTTTTCATAGGTGTTTTTCCCAATAAGGATCGTTGTTTTATAATTTTTATTCGCAGATTCCAAGCGGGCCCCTAAATTAACGGCATCTCCGATAATGGTATAGGACATTTTTTTCTTTTCAGATCCCATACATCCTGCACTCACGGAGCCACTGTTCGCCCCAATACGAATTTTCAGCTCTACCCCAAAACGGCGTTTAATTTCGCCCTGAATTTCGTTTAATTTAGTAATTTGGTCCAATGCGGAGTAACAACAATCAACCGCGTGATTTTCTGAGCTAATGGGAACACCCCACACGGCCATAATCGCGTCGCCTTCGTATTTGTCGATGTATCCGTGATACGAAATAATAATATCGGTCATTGCCGTCAGATAATAATTCAAAAGTTCTACGAGAACCGAAGGATGCATTTTTTCAGAAATAGTCGTAAAGCCAGCGATATCCGAAAATAATACGGAAACATATTTTGCTTCTCCCTTCAAAGAAAAAGCATCCGGATTTTTTTCCATATAGTTCAAAATATCGGGACTCACCATCGTCGTAAACATATGTCGAATCGCCCGCTGAGAGCGTCCAATAGTAATATAGCGGTATAAAAAGGTCACCAGTGCCAGCGCAATACTCCCGAAAATTGAATAGGTGACCGCATAGATCGTATTGGAAAAGTAATAAAGTCCCACAAAAGTAGGAAGCAATACGAAGAGTAAAATCGTAATGCTCAGAATATTGACTCGCCACGATTCAAAGGAAAGTCCTATTAAACAGAACAAGAAAATCAGAAATAAAAAAAACATATTTTCTGGTGTCGTCGCATCACGAATAAAACGTCGCTCTAGAATCTGTTGCATAAAATGAGCATGACATCCTACCATCGGATAATAAGGATCTAGCGGAGTGCTCCCTCGATCACTAGAACCTGCGTTGGTTTCACCAATAAAACAAATTTTGCCTACCCATTTTTTACAATACGCTTCTTTATCCTGTGCCTTCTGATACTCCGTAATCACTTCCACAAGCTCGACTTTCGGGAAGTCATTTAGCGAGTCTCCGCGCCATAAAATCTTGGAGGCACCTTCTTTATTGATCGGAATCGAGAGATTGAGTTTAGGAACACGAATTTCATTTGGATAATACTCTAATGCGCTTGTATCCATTTGAAAAATTTGGAGATAGGCAGAAAGTGCCAGATTGGAACATAAATAAAAATTGTCTTTGAGCCACACTCGTCTGACTAAAGGATAGTTTCGATGTGTTCCGTCTTTTTCTCGATAAGTCATCGCAAACGTAGGAAGGGCACATTCAATCAGTGGCAAAATAGGAAACATTGGATGAGTTAAATTGATTGAGTTCCAGTTCCCATCGGCTAATCCCATTTTTTTTCGGATGAGCTTCATCCGAAGAAAAAGATCAAAATCCACGAAATCAGAACTCCGCGCCATGAAATTATTCGACAAATTACGAATATATTGATTGGTGTATTCAAAAAAGGGAATTTTGGGTTTTAATTTTTCATAAGTTTCCAGAATATAATCCGCGGCGACTTCACTTATCACTAGTTTGCAGATAGTTTCTATATCAAATTTGATATCTATTCCATCTGGCTGAGAAGCGCTTTTCAACGCTTTTTGGTAATATTTCCAGTGTTTTTCGAGTTCCATCACGAGAAGTTTGGGATTCGCCGGATCTTCTTTTATGAGCCATTTTAGCCAATTTTGAAATTGAGGTTGTCCTTGAAGTTCTTTATAATAGCTCTCCCACGATAAAAAAAATTCTTTTTCAACATAAGCGAGAAATCGAAGATAATCTTCTTCTTCTGGTGCCCAATCTAGTGGATTATTCAAATCATACTTAAACTCTTTCCCATGCTCTTTAAATATTTTCACAAATTTCGGGAGCAAATAATCTCCGACTACATGAACCGATGTATAACCCTCTTCTGTTTCGATTCCGCTTGAATAAATGCAGTTTCGGTAAGCGAGCGAAGAAAGAGCCAATGTATAATCTTGTGTCAACCCGGCAAGATCGTAAATTCTCGATTTAGGAATATTTTCTTCAAACTGTTCGACCCATTCCTGAATATAGTCAATATGCGGTGGGTCCATCACCGGATTGGTAAAGAAGTAATCAAAAGCGTTGATTTGAGTATATTTGAGAATTTCAATGAGTTGGACAAAATTTTCTCGGTGCAAAGGGAAACTTTTATGCGTTTGCTCATTTAACGACTGATTTCCCACAGTAATAATCACAATCGGAGATTCTTCAAAGGATTTGGGAGCTTTTTGTTCTTCGACTAACCGAAATAATAAATCCGAGAACAAGATATCAATCGGTTCAAATAAAGAATACTGAAACGCAACAAAAAAAAGCCCACAAATGCAAAGCCACCCAATATAAAGAGGAATATTGAGATACTTTTTGGATCTAGGGGGTTTGATTCGTTTAAAAACACCAGAATCTGTGATCATTATTTCGCTTCTCCGCAACCCATTTATTCTCAATCGAAGAAAATTTGCCTAAAATCAAAAATCCCCTGTTTCTACAACGAGTTCATAATCTCCATAGCTATAGGAGGTTTCTAAGGGGCCGACTTTGGTGGTCACTTCTTTTGGGAAAATATACCCCTCTACTTTGGTATATTCAAAATTGGCGATCACTTCTCCGAGTTCTGTAGTCAATTTCATTTGGGAAATAACTTTAACGCCCTCAAATTCTTTATAGGAGAAATCCTGAACGGTTTGAATTTTTCGAGGATTCTCTGGATCTCGTGGATTTTCCATGACCATCAACAATTCAAATCGTTCTACGAATCCGCTTTTGACAAAAATTTTAATCGCTCGGTTTTCTCCATTTTTCGCTTTTCCTGCAAGAATAATTGCTTCCTTTTCATTTTGAACCATTTTTAATTCAAAATTGCGAAAAAGATTTACAAAATTCGGCAAAGCAATCTTCTCTAATTGTTGAATAAATTGCTTTTCAAAAGGTTTGATAAAGGCTTCCAGCTCGGGCGGGTCAATTTGAGTAATTTTAAACGACCCCTCTCCTTCTTTTTTTCGTTTCACTTCTCCTGAAACAGAGACAGGAAAGGGTTTGTCTATCGAAAATTCCGCGGTATGTTGATACTCTAAAACGCCCTCTTCTAAAGGGTCGTAAAAGTTTTTAGAAATTGTTTTTAACGTTTTTTCAACTTCAGGATCTTGGGCATAGACGGGTAACCCTAATAAAACAAGGCTTAAAAAAAAGTGAAGTCGTCGAAACATAGAAATCTCCTTTTTTATATCGATAAAGAGGCTTGAATCGCATCCGATTTTTCGAATGCCAACGAATCGTTTGAAGGCTGATGAGCGATTATTTCAGATAAATGTTCGAGAATTTGAGAAGCGGCTCGTGTAGAAGCGCCTCTTTGAATTTGAGTCTGATGCAGATGGCTTATTTTTTCAAGACATTTCTCACGGTGTCCTCCTTCTCTGAGCAAAGAAGCCATCTTTTCTTCAATCCATGCGGTAGGAATATCCGAATCTAGTCGTTCTGGAAATACTTCTTCTTGGGCCAAAATATTCACCAAAGTAATCCATCGACATTGTAAAAATCGAGTGAATCGCAAGAGTTTGTTCGCAAGCCACCCAATTCGATAGAGAACCACTGTGGGAATTTTATAATATAAAAGTTCAATGGTCACTGTTCCGCTAGTGGCGAGACAGATCCGTGCTGTAGACATCGCTTCATGAGAATATCCGGGAAGAAGAAGCGCCTGAAATTGCTCTTCTTGTAATTTTTTTTTCAAAAGTGGGTACAATTTTTTTTTGGCGCAAGGAACGACAAACACTACTTGAGGATTTTTTTTCTGTAAGCGCTTCCCTGCCCTTAACATCAAAGAAAAATTACGCTGAATTTCTCTGGTGCGACTTCCTGGCGCAAGGAGCACAACCCATTGCCCCTGTGCATAGTTCTCAATCGCTTTTAAAATTTCAGGATTCAGTTTTTTTTCGGCAAGATGATCATAGAGCGGATGTCCTGCGGTTTGTACTTGCGTCATCCCCCGATTTTTATACCACTTCTCTTCAAAGGCAAAAAGAACCGACATTCGATCGATTCGCGCTCGAACCCGGTGAATCCGCCAAGGAGCCCAGGCCCAGAGTTGAGGAACAATATAGTAGTGGGTGGGAATTTTACACTGGCGCGCTTTTTTCGAAAGGAAAAGGTTAAATCCCGGATAGTCAATAAAAATCAGTAAATCGGGTGGGGATTTTTCAAAATAACGATAGACCTGATCATAAATTTTCCCCAGTGTTGGAAGTCTTAGAAGAACCTCCAGAAAAAACATCACCCCTAAATCTAACATATTATAGTGACAATGGAGCCCCGCCGCGATCATCGCTTCTCCTCCGAATCCTTCTATTCGAACGGAAGGATTTTGTTTTTTGATCGCTTGAATTAAAAGCGCTCCATGAAGATCGCCTGAATGGTCACCCGCAGAAATAAAAATTCTTGGCCCGTCTCCAAGAGGTTGTTGAAATTCAGGAGGGATCATCGTTGAAACTTCCTTACGGAATAAATTGTTTAATAAAAAGATATTCAAGGATAAAATGGCTCTTAATAGACACAAAATAGTGTAACAACTTTCGTTCTCTTTGAAAAATCTTCAATGAAAAAAAATTTAAATTCGACCTATTTAGAAGTTCGTCCTCAAATCCTTCAACAGATTTCTTCTAGTCCTCAGCCCATTCTATTCTTTCCTTCGACCCTTCCTCTTGCGTCCTATGTAGAAAAAGCTCAAGAACAAAAACATTTCCAGGTCGTCGAATTATCTTCATTAGATCCCCTCGGCGATTGTCTGCATCGAATGAACCCCTTGAAAGCACAATCGTTTTCTTATCAGCCACTTCTAGAGTTTTTAAGGAAGGCCGAGGCTCCTTTTTTATTCGTGCTTCAAACGTCGGGCGAAATCGACTTCTGGTTCAGCAGTTTTCTCTGGCAACTTTTTCAAAAAGAATCTCCCCATCGATTCTGGATCCAAGGACAAGCGACCGCTCTGAAACAACTGGAGCCTGTTATCTGGCAAGAGATAACCGCTTCGCCTGAAGATCAAGATCACGAAAAACAATTTGTTCAGGAGCTATTTAAATCCCGTAAATTTCATCCCATTTCCGAATCCGAAGAATTGATTCTAACCCTTGCCAGTATCGAAGGAACAACCTTTTCCGCTCCTATGCTCTATCGACTTTTTCGAGAATTCTCGGCAGAATTTCCCGATCAAGATTCCTTAGAAGATCTCCTGGATGAAAAACTTTCTTTTTGGGTCGAACATATCGGTTTTTGGCAAAACTATTTTTCATTGTATCGTTTCCGATATCCCGCCGTTCAGACTTTTTTCCAAAAACGTGCTCGACAACAATTTCCCGAACTGGAATCCCTTTATCATGGATTGTTTGAACTCTATCTCCCACTAAAATATACTTCAGAAAGCTTGTTTCCACAGCCGACTAGAAGTATATCGGAACAAGATCGATTCTTGAGATATCAACGCTTTGGTTCGTTTCTAATGGAAGATCGTTTTCCGATAGAATGGCTCCCGGAACCTTGGAAACTCTTGTATAATCGTGCTTTAGGACAAGCGTATCGAGAGATTGGGAAATGGAGCAAAAGCGCGAAACACTTTTCTTTGGTTCAAGAAAAAATACCTTCCCTGGAAAATGAACTCCTAGAGTCGATCCGCGGCTTCCGCTCTGAGCGAAATTGGCCTGAATTTGAAAAAGCGATCCAAGAAGCGTTACAACAGATATCTGATCAAGAAGACAGATTACGAGGAAATCTACTCGTTGAACTGGGATATCTAGCGCTTGTAAAAAAACAGCCAACAGAGGCGCTTCATTTTTTTTATCAAGCCCAAGACTCCTATAAACGAGGGTTTCATTTTCAAGAACTCACTCGTGTGTGGCAACATATTTTTGATGTGGAATTTGCTCAAGAATCCTTCGATAAGGCAATTTTGGTCCTCAATCAAGCAAAAAAATATCTCGTTCCTGAAACCCCAGAGTGGTTCTTAATCTATCATCGTTTAGGCTATTTTTATCAGATGTTCGGAGAGTGGGATCTCGCTCTAAATTATTTAAGAGAAGCGGAAAAAAATGAAGAAAAATGGGGGCCACCCAGTGAGGTTTTGGAGATCTATACTCGGATCGCTCATCTCTTACTGAACCAAATGGAATTGCTCGAATCTCGTTATTATTACAAAAAGGCGCTGGCGCTGGCGATTCAACAAAAAAAACAGATTCGAGAGACGATGATCTTAATCTCACTAACCGATCTCTGTATCCGATTGAACACCCTTGAAGAAGCGGAAGGTTATTACCGCCAAGCCTTAAACTACTCAAATATTCTGCCACCAGAAGAACAAAAAGAATTTCACGAGGTGATTCAAAAACCTTTAGAAATAATGAGTTCATTTTTTCGCCAATCCTGAACCATTTTGAAGAAGAATTGATTTAATTTATGTTTCGTAAAATCCTTGTCGCGAATCGTGGAGAAATTGCGGTTCGCATTCTCCGAACTCTCAAAGAAATGGGAATTTTATCGACGGCACTCTTTAGTGATGCCGATCGAAATGCACTCCATACAAAATTGGCGGATGAAGCGATAGGAATCGGCGGAAATACTCCGAAAGAAAGCTACCTCCAGATCGAAAAAATAATCCACGTGGCAAAACAATGTCAAGCGCAAGCGATTCATCCGGGATATGGGTTCCTCGCTGAAAACGCCGTCTTTGCTGAACGCTGTCAAGAAGAAAATATTGTTTTTATTGGCCCTTCTCCTTATGCCATTCGGCTCATGGGTTCTAAAATTGCCTCTCGTACGAAAATGATGGAATGTCAAGTGCCGGTTGTTCCTGGATATCATGATACGCTTCAAGATATTACCGTTCTCCAGAAAAAAGCCCAGGAAATTGGCTTTCCGATTATAATCAAGGCCAGTGCGGGTGGAGGTGGCAAAGGAATGAGAATTTGCGCCCGCCCAGAAGAGCTTTTTTGGCACCTAGAAGCCTGTAAACGAGAGGCAAAAAACGCGTTTGGCGAGGATACTTTATTTTTGGAACATTATATCGAAAAACCCCGCCATATTGAATTTCAAATCATCGGAGACCATTACGGAAAAGTGCTTCACCTTTTTGAACGGGAATGCTCGATTCAGAGACGACATCAAAAAATTATCGAAGAGGCCCCCTCAATTGCCCTCAATGCAGAATTACGCGCCACCATGGGAAAAATCGCTGTAACAGCCGCGCAAGCGGTTCAATACAATAGTGTCGGAACCATTGAATTTTTATTAGATCCCCAAGAAAATTTCTACTTTCTGGAAATGAATACAAGGATTCAGGTCGAACATCCAGTAACTGAAGCTATTACCGGACTAGATTTAATTCGTGAACAAATTTGTATCGCTCAAGGAGAACCCCTCTCCCCTTCCTTAGAATCCATAAAAATCAATGGAAACGCTTTAGAGTGCCGACTTTATGCGGAAGATCCTCAACAGAATTTTTTGCCGACCACGGGAACCTTGACCGATTGGTATTTTCCACCGCTTCCTCAGGTTCGAATTGATACCGGAATTTCTGCCGGAGAGGAAGTCAGTATTTATTATGATCCGTTACTGGCGAAAATCATTACTCATGGACCCGATCGTCTTGAAGCCATCCGAAAAATGGAAGTCGCTCTCAAAAAATTTTCTCTTTTCGGTTGTACCACAAATTTGCCTTTTCTTCTGAAAATTTTACAATCTCCCGCCTTTATTCATGGAAAACTCCACACCCATTTTATCGAAGAAAACGAAGCTATTTTATTCAAGACGGAGCTTCCCGAAACTCTTTTAAAATCGGCTCTCCTCGCAGGGATGTTTTATCGATTTCGGCAACGGTTCCAAGAAAACGCTTCCGCCAATCCGCCACTACTCTCCGCCCTGCCTCCGGGTTTTCGGAATAATCGCACTCGTCCGACTGAAGAATCGTTTCAGGCTCAAGGACACTCTTGGAGCGTTTTTTATGTCGCCAAAAATGCGACTGAACTTGAGGCACAACTTTCCGAAGATCCCTATCATTTACGTCTGGTCGAAGAGACGTTTCCTCATATGCGTCTGGAAATCAATGGGCGACAACAAAATTTTCGTGTTCTTTCCACCCCAGAGGAGCTTTTTATTCATACTCTAGAAGGAAGTTTGACCTTAAAAATCCTCTCCCGATTCCCAGAGACAAAACATCTTTTAGCGAACGAATTCGATACCGCTCCGATGCCCGGAAAAGTAACTAAAATTTTTGTCTCTGTTGGAGATCAAGTGACTCCGGGAACACTTTTGTTGATTCTGGAAGCCATGAAAATGGAGCATACTGTCGTGGCGACCCAAAACGGAAAAATTCGTGAGATTTATTACCAGATTGGAGATTTAGTTCAGCGAGGTTCAAAATTGTTTGATTTGGAGCCTTAGCCGTTTATTCGGAAGTGGCTTCTGGTTTCAAGCGTCGAATGAGTTGTTCCCGGAGATCCGTTTGTTTGAGTTCTTCTAAGATATCTAAAATCATGACTTTGATGGTGGCCTTACTTTTTCCTTCGGCAAGTTTTAAAAGAAGGTCTAAAGAATTCAGAAAAACTGCGGCGCGAACCGCTTCGCGAAATTCGTTTCCTTGACGAAACGCTTGAAACGCTTCGAGATAGGCTCCCGCTTTCATCGCTAATTCTCCTCGTTTGAGCCATTTTCCTTCTGGAACCAATTGCGTAAATAATTGATAGGTTTCTTGTTCCAACCCGGGTGTTTGTTCCGCAATCAGGAGAGCACGCTCTCCTTCGTGGCGAGAGAGGAAGCCTAAAAACTGTTCTTTCATAAACCAAGAATAAACTTTCATATCCTTCAGTTGTTTGGCAAAAACAGCGCCTTCTTCCCATTGGTTACAGTGAGCAAACGTATTATAAATATCCTCGCGAGAAATTCCGTTCTGTACCAATTCGTTTAGACGAACAAAATCTTTTTGCCGAACATATTCTAGGACTAAAAATAGAGACGGCTTAGAATTTTGTTTTTTAAGGAGGAAAGAACGTATTTTTTGACGCAACGCGTCCATTTTTTGAGGAAAAAAAAGGGTGATTGCCATCATTGAAAGCCCTAAAAACAAGAAAAAGCCTTGAAAAAAAAGATCCAAAATTTTACTCCTAACCACATTATTTTTTTGACGCAAATGTTTATTTTGACAAAAAAAACCTATTTTTGTCCAGCTTCTTTCTGCGGATTTAAAAAAAAATGGAGGCGAGTTATTGACCAAGAAATCAGATCAAGTAAAATCGCCTATCTGAAAAATTAAATAGTTTTTATATATTTTCTTTTGGTTGAATTATGGATGAACAAAAACGGATCGTCATTACTGGGGTTGGCTTAACAGCACCTAATGGGAATAATTTGCAGGAATTTCGAAAAAATTTGCTTGAAGGAAAATCTGGAATCACGAATTATGAGATTCGTTATTTCGGAAAGACTCTGGCAGGCTTGTGTCAATTTGATCCTACTCGTTACCAGAAGAAAAAAGAAGTAAAAAATGGGACCCGCGCGGGATCCATCTCCGTTTATTGCGCTCAGGAAGCAGTAAAAGATTCTGGTCTCAATTTAGATCAAGTCGATCGTTCTCGAATTGGCATTTATGTTGGAATTACAGAACACGGAAACGTGGAGACCGAAAACGAAATTTATAATATTAGTCAATTTAATTACGACACGAAATACTGGAGCCATCATCATAACCCGCGAACCGTTGCAAACAACCCTGCGGGGATGGTATCCATCAACATGAAAATTACAGGCCCCCACTATTGTTTGGGGGGGGCTTGCGCTGGCGGAAATCTCGGGTTTATTCAAGGCGTTCAAATGATACTCTTGGACGAAGTGGATATGGCTCTGTGTGGAGGAGTGTCCGAGAGTCCTGCGACCTTTGGCATTTTTGCGAGCTTCAAGAACGAAGGAGCACTCGCTACCCATGAAGATCCGACGAAAGCCTCTCGCCCCTTTGATCTTCATCGAAACGGAATCGTTGTTTCTGAAGGGGGCGCAATCTATATGCTAGAGCGATTATCTTCAGCTCGAAAACGGGGCGCTAAAATTTATGGTGAATTTGTTGGATACTCGGTCAACTCAGATGCGGATGACTATATTCTTCCTAATCCAAAACAGCAAGCCGTTTGTATTCGAAATGCCTTGAAAAAAGCGAAACTGAATCCTGAAGATATTGATATTGTAAATACTCATGCGACTGGAACCAAACTCGGAGATATCCAAGAAGTAATGGGGCTTCGAGAAGTCTTTGGAAATCAAAATCATACTTCCTTTAACAATACCAAAAGTTTTATGGGTCATTGTATGGGAGCGGCTGGGGCGTTAGAACTTTCTGGAAATCTTGGATCCTTTGACGATAAACTGGTTCATCCCACCATTAACGTGGATAACCTCGACCCAGAATGTGCCATTTCTGGATTAGTGTTAAACAAACCCATCGAACGAAAAAAAATAGATTATATTTTGAATAATTCTTTTGGTATGTTAGGAATTAATAGTGTTGTAATTCTTAAGAGATTTACAGAGTAACAGGAGTATATTGTGACTCGAGACGAAATTCGAAAAGAAGTTTTGGATATTATTGCAGAAGTGGCTCCAGATGAAGATTTAACGACCTTAGACCCAGATAAACGATTAAGAGAACAAATCGAACTGGATTCGATGGATTTTTTGGACATTGTGATGGGTCTTCGTAAACGCCATAAAGTAGATGTTCCAGAAAGTGAATATATGGAACTCGCTACTTTGAGTGGCTGTGTTCGGTATTTGGAACCTAAAATGAAGCATCTTCCTTCTCCAGCAAAAAAGTAATGAGCGGATCCCGGTTCCAATTCATTGCCCAGAGAGGAAATTTTTATGAGTTACGACTATGATGTCATCATCATAGGGGCAGGAATGTCTGGATTGGCCGCGGGAATTCGGCTGGCTTATTTTGAAAAAAAAGTGCTGATTCTCGATAGGCATTATGCGATTGGAGGACTAAACTCCCTCTATCGCTTGAAGGGATACAGCTTCGACGTTGGACTTCATGCGATGACCAACTATGTCCCCAAAGGAAGCAAGGGGACGCCTCTCATCAAGTTATTAAAACAACTTCGATTCACTTACGAGGATTTCGATCTCTGTCCACAAACCTTCTCCACAATTCAATTCCCACAAAAAACATTGCGTTTTAGCAATGATTTTGAGTTTCTTCGTCAGGAAATAGCGCAAGGTTTTCCACATCAAATCGATGCCTTCAATCGATTTGTCGATTATTGTTTAAGTTATAATGAAGTCTCTCTCACCGCTCAACCACTCTCGTCGTTGACTCTCTTGCAAAGCTATTTTTCGGACCCCTTGTTGATCGATATGCTTTTGCTTCCGCTGATGTATTATGGTTCAGCAGTCGAAGGGGATATGGAATTTGGACAATTTGTCATCATGTTTAAAAGTATTTTTTGCGAAGGCTTTGCTCGCCCTCAAACCGGTGTTCGACAAATTCTGATTTTGTTGAATAAAAAATATAAGGAGTGTGGGGGCGCAATTCGGATGAGTTGTGGTGTCGATCGTCTTCTGGTAGAAAATCAGCGAGTGACCGGAGTTCAATTAGAAACGGGAGAAGTACTGACCGCGGAAAAAATACTCTCTTCTGCAGGGTATCCAGAAACCATGAAACTCTGTTCCAATATCTCCGCTTCAGAACCTTCTCAAAACCCGACTCCGGGAGTGATGACTTTTATGGAAACGATCTCCGTTCTTGATTGTGATGCTAAAAAAGATTTGGGACATGAAACAACGATTATCTTTTTCAATCGCACAGAACAATTCCGCTATCAACGCGCTAAGGATCTGATTGATGTGAACAGTGGTGTCATCTGTTGTCCGAATAATTTTCAGTTAAAAAAACCTTTACCCCATTCGTTGATTCGGATCACGAATATCGCTAATTTTGATCTCTGGGACGCACTCAATGAAGACGAATACCTCGAGCAAAAAGAAAAATGCTATCAAGCTTCTATGGCGAAGGTTACAGAATTGATTCCAGATTTCCGTAGCCATATTATTTTTCAGGATATCTTTACTCCAAAAACGATCAAAAAATTTACAGGTCACTTGAATGGAGCCGTTTATGGATGTCCAGAAAAACGAAAAGATGGAACCACTTATTTGAAGAATTTATTCCTCTGCGGAACGGATCAGGGTTTTTTAGGAATTATTGGAGCGATGCTCAGTGGAATTAGTATGGCCAATCTACATACATTAAAATAACTTCCTGTTTTAAGGAAAAAAATCGTGGTTGAAAAATTTGATTATCTTAAGGAAACTCAAGACGAGTACGATGTTGTTGTGATTGGAGCAGGATTGGCTGGACTTACCGCCGCAAACCAACTGGCAAAAGCAAAACATCGGGTACTCTTGTTGGAACACCATTATAATCTAGGTGGAATGGCGATGTGGTTCAAACGCAAGGGGGGCCATATTTTTGATATTTCGCTTCATGGATTTCCTCACGGTATGATTAAAAGTTGCCGGAAATATTGGAGCCAGGATATCTCGGATTCTATTGTTCAACTCAAGGGGATCCGCTTTGACAATCCTCAGTTCCAATTTGAAACCCCCTACGATATGGTCGATTTTACGAACAAACTCATTCATTACTTTAAAATCGCCCCAGAGAAGGTAGAACAATTCTTTACCACCGTTCGCAAAATGGAATATTACGAAGATCAAACCCTAACCACTCGTAAACTCTTTGAACAGTTTTTTCCGGGTCGTGAAGATGTGCATCGATTATTGATTGAACCGATGGCGTATGCAAATGGCTCCACACTTGATGATCCGGCGATGTCCTTTGGAATCGTTTTTTCAAACTTTATGAGTAAAGGGGTCTATACGTTTCAAGGGGGAACGGATGAGTTGATTCGTAAAATGCGAAACGAACTGAAAAAAAATGGAGTCGATTATCGTACCAAATGTAAGGTGGAAAAAATTCTCCTGAATAAAAACCGCCAAGTCGAAGGCGTTTTAGCCAACGGTCGTACGATTAAAACGCGCGCGGTCGTGTCAAATGCGCATCTAAAAACAACCATTTTCCAACTCGTCGGAGCAGAAAACTTTGATCCAGACTGGGCCGCAGAAGCCAACGCAGTCCGTAATTCCTCAAGTAGTGCTCAAGTCTATATGGGGATTCGGAACGGAGAATCCGTCGATTATATTGGAGATCTTTTCTTTACCTCAACTTACCCAAGATTCGATACCGATGCTTTTCTTTCGATGAATGTGACAAGCCGTACGTTTTCAACCTACTATCCCGATACGCGCCCGGGAACTAACCGATACGCGATCGTCTCTTCGACCAATCACCGCTACGAAGATTGGTCCACGCTAAATGAAGAAGAGTATCAGCACGCAAAAAAAGAATTGATTGAAGAAACCCTTGTGGCTCTAGAGCGTTATCTTCCGAATGTAAGAGAAAAGATCGATCATCTGGAAGCCGCCACTCCTAAAACCTTTGTTCGCTATACATTTACGAATAATGGAGCGACCTTTGGCACCAAATTTGAGGGACTGAAAATTAGCCAGACCCTTCCAGAACAAGTGGAAGGCTTATATCATGCGGGTTCGGTAGGAATTATTATGTCGGGGTGGTTAGGAACTATTAATTATGGAGTCATTGTTGCAAATACAGTCGATCGATATCTAAGCACACATCAGCCGTCTTCCGCAGGGGGGAAGGCATGAACTATTTGAGGAGCCATCATTCATGGTTTTAGGGATTGGCGTGGATCTTTGTGATATTCCCCGATTCTTAAAGATCTATGAAAAACATCCTGAATCTTTTGTTTCCCGCCTGTTTATCTCTGAAGAAATGGATTTTTGGAAACAATATGGGGAGGCGTCGAAGGAAAATCTGGCGGTGATGTTTGCCGGAAAGGAAGCACTGATTAAAGCGGTTGGAGAAAAACTCAAAACGCTTTCTTATGGGTATCATGATTTTCAGGTATTATTTCAACCCCAACAACAAATACTTCTCCGTTATTCGCTATCCTTGCAGAAACAAATTTTTGGAGAGCAGACTCCTAAAATTGTGGCCAGTATGTCTAAAACAGTTGACTATGCTATAGTTACGGTAATTATTGAAGGATAAAGGTTAAACTATGTTGGATTTCAAAGACCAGACCGTGATTGTCACCGGAGCTTCTCGAGGAATCGGTAAAGGAATCGCTTCCGCTTTTTTAAAAGCGGGCGCTTTTGTGATTGGGACCTACCACTCTAATGAGAATGCGGTTAGTCAATTTAAAAAAGAAAATGAGATCTATCTCGCTAAAATAGATTTTCAGAAATTTAATGTCGCTGTTTATGAGGAAGTCGAACGGTTTTTCGGCTATCTCGAAGAAAAGTATGAAAACCAGTTTCAAGTGGTCGTCAACAACTCTGGAATTCGGAAAGATACTTTGATTGCGATGATGAAAGCAGATGATTGGAAACAAGTGTTAGATACCAATCTTTCGGGTGCTTTTTATATGTGTAAATTTTCGATTTTGGCGATGATGCGTAAACGCTACGGACGCATTATCAATATTACCAGTCCTTCGGGAAAATATGGATTTCCGGGCCAGACTAATTATTCGGCTTCAAAAGCAGGACTGGTCGGCTTAACTCGTTCTCTCGCAAAAGAAGTGGCTTCGCGTAAAATTACCGTCAATTGCGTTTCTCCCGGATTTATTGAGACCGATCTCATTGGAGATCTTACTGAGGAATTAAAAACCGAATATCTCAAAACAGTTCCAATGAAACGTTTTGGTACTATTGAAGAAGTCAGTGCCGCTGTACTATTTTTAGCCAGCCCTGCCGCAAGTTATATTACGGGCAGCGTTCTTGAAGTCACCGGAGGTTTATAGAAATGCTCGATTCCTCTTCTATCACACAACATATTCCTCATCGGCCCCCTTTTTTATTTGTGGATCAAGTTCTTGAAAGAAAAGAATCGACGATTCGCGCTCAAAAAACATTTACGGGAACCGAAGATTTTTTTAAGGGCCACTATCCAGAGTATCCTATCTTGCCCGGTGTTATTGCTTGTGAAGCCATTTTTCAAACCGGAGCGATTTTAATGGCGCATATCCTTAGCACTGAAAAAGAAAATGGGCATAAAGTCCCGGTGTTAACTCGGATTACTAAGGCAAAATTCAAAGATCAAATCCTTCCACCCGCGACCATTGAAATTCAAGTGGAACTGAAAGAAAAGGTGATGTTCGCCTATTTTATGCAAGGAAAAATTCTGCATCAGGGAAAGACAGCTGTTGAAGTGGAATTTTCTGTAGCGATGGTAGAGCAAGCTTCTCCTAAGCCCTGATCGACTTCAAAGGAATATAATTTATGAGTGATTTTCTTCAACTCGCAGGAAAGACGATTCTGGTGACTGGAGTTGCGAATAAAAAAAGTGTCGCGTATCATACCCATAAAGTTTTGGTGGAAGCAGGGGCAAGAGTGATTCATATGGTTCGCTCTCAAACCCGAAAAGAAAGTGTTGCGAAAATACTACCGGACTCGGACATTTATATTTGTGACGTAGAATTTCAGGATCAAATCGATCAGTTGGCTCAGAACTTGAAACAAAAAAATGAGAAGATTCACGGATTGCTCCATTCAATGGCCTTTGCCAATTATGAAGAAGGTTGGAAACCTTTTCATGAAACAAAGCGAGATCACTTTCTGCAAGCAGTAAACATTTCTTGCTTCTCTTTGATAGCGCTTTCTCAAGCACTGAAAGAGATTTTAGATCCTCAGGCTTCGGTCGTCACCGTAGGAATTTCCAACACCAAAATGGCCGCAGAAAATTATGGCTATATGGGGCCGATTAAAGCGGCTCTGGAATCGAGTGTAGTCTTTCTAGCGAAGTCTTTTAGTTTGTTTTCTCAAATTCGCTTCAATTCGGTGAATCCCGGTTTATTGAAAACATCCGCTTCTGCTGGAATTCCTGGATATTTGGATCACTACCTATTCGCAGAAAAAGCCACCTTACGCAAAAAAGCGGTACAAACAGAAGAAGTCGCAAATACGATTGCGTTTTTACTCAGTCCACGATCCAGCGGAATCAACGCTCAAGGAATTGTTTTAGATGCGGGAATGGGTGTCAATTATTTTGATACCGAGATTGTTAAAGCAAACCGGTCTTCCTAACGAAACCGGTAAGGGGATATCTTTATTTAGGCAGGAGGATTCTGGAGTTGCTTGTCTTCGAGCTCTCGATCTCGCTTATATTCTTCCTGAAGTCTTTGCCAATCTTTTCGAATAGAATCGCTCATTTGCAAGAGTTGATCCCGCTCAGTTCGCTTCCAACTCAGTTTAAAGAAGGTAAACATATTTGTAAGAAAGGGAAGTAACACGTCCAGATATAAAAGGGTATAAATGCCAAGAAGCGGAAGAATCCCTAAAAAGATCAAGGCTCCTTTTAAACTGTATAAATACCAAATCGAAATAAAATAAAAGAAATAGAAGAGTGGAAATAAAAACGCTCCCCAGAGAAGTTTCGTGGTTCCTTTTTCAGTAATATCTTCAATTCGATGAGCTAAAATACCAGGAATGCGGTACGGGAGATAATGCGTAACCATTCCGCAGAGGTAAAGGGGCGCGCCTAAAGCTAACAGGGGAACTCGAAGATAGGTGTATCGAAAGACTTTCACAAATTCATAGGACTTTGCGAGGTGTCGACTGCTTCTGGAAACTCCAAAACGTTCAGTAGAATTTAAGAAACTCGAAATTTTACGATAAAGTTGTTGCATTTGTCTCGGTTTATGGATTCGGTGCCAGCGGTAAGCCTCTAAAAGGGCACTACGCGCCTCAACGGTTTCAGAGAAATTTTCTGGACGATCTTCAGCAACAATTTTTGTATAGGCATGAAAGAGATTTCTAAGCATTTCGCCTTCATGTTCATCCAGCAAGTTCAAAGTGATTTTTCGCATTCGTTCATAAAGCATTAATGTTAAATTGTTTATGGCTTTTTTTTGGTCCTCTTCGTAGCTCGTTTTGAATTCTTTAAGAGAAATCGGTTCTCCGACACGGATCAAAACTTTGGTCCGAAACCTATCTCTTTGGGCGAAGTGTAGCCCAAGTGGGACAATTTGAACCTGAAGCTGAAACCCATTTTTCGCTTCTGCTTCAAAAGCAATACGTGCCGCGCCTGTTTTTAAAGGGAGTAAATTTTCTTCTGCGTGAGAGGTCCCTTCTGGAAAAATAACAACGGTTTCGTGCCGTTCTAAGGCTTCGATCACTTTTTGAAAAGTGCTCTGATTATCGCCTTGTTCGCCATGTTCTTTACGATACACGGGAACCGCCCCTAAATTGGTCAAAAATCGGCCTAACAATGGATTTTTAAAAAGGGCCGATTTCGCAATAAAATGAACCTTTCCAGGAAGATAGGGACCAATCACCGCGACATCGAGAAACATATTAGGATGGTTTGCTGTAAAGATTAAAGGGCCCTTCAAATTCGGGGGTAAGGTAAATTCAATGCGAGAAAAAAAGATAAAATTAATGAAACGAATCATTAAATGAATGAAGGAATAAAGCATAAAAATATAGGCCTAAGAAGAGTGAAGAGAAATTTTTCGCTGATCATATTCTTTGGGCGGAAATTTTTGAAGAAAGTGCATAATTTGTGAAGCGACCGGACTCTGTTCTAGCATTTCTATTTCTTGGGGTTTTAAATAAACACAGCGAACGGAGCAATTAGGGGTTTCGTAAAGGATAATTTCGTCCATCATTAACCCATAACGAGACATTAATTTATCCCCGATAAAAAATAACTCTTTGGCGATATTTTCGGCGGTTGGGTTACAATCGCGTGCAAGATTCATGAGATAGACTTTATTTTGTTGTTCCTGAAGAAACTGGACCAATCGTGTATCCATCGCATTTGCGATAAATCCATGATCAAAAAAATCATCAACAAAACCAAACAAGATCCGCTTGATTTCAGCAAAATCCACTTTAAAGCCGATTTCTTCTTCTTCTTCGTAAGTAAATGTTGCATGGAGTTGATAAAGATGTCCGTGAACATTACGACATTTATTGAGAGATTCAGCATGATGCAAGACGCGGTGTCCGGCATCAAAAGTTCCATATCGAGTGATTTTGTTTTTCATGAATCTTTCTTTTTCAGATCCGCAAAAAAGTCAAATTTGGGGATATGATTAGAGAGTTGTTCTTTCAGAATTTCTGCTTCTACAGATAATTCTTGAGTCGGGATCCCTTTCGGAAGTTTTCGAGAATCTTCATCATAAATACGGAGACTATCGAGAATGAGCCGATGGGTAGGAACATTAATGGTCTGGGAGATACTCAAGGTTTCAAGGCTATGAAATTTAAAGGTCCCATCGTTTAGAGGAATCATTTTATGAGCGGCTTCGACTCCAATAAAATCGAAAAACGTCGCATGAACTGCGTTTCCATCGCGGAAGTAAAAAATCCCTTTACCTCCTTTTACATGGATCTCAAGCATTCCTGTTTTTTTTGTAATCCCGATCATTTGTAAAATATCCGCGCATTTGTTTTTTGCGAGATCCCCACCGATTTCGCCGGTATCTATATCCATGGTGTCTTCAGTGAGTAACACCTCGCTCGTTTGGTTTTCGAGATAATCTTCGATACGTCCCTGAATATAGCGGTATTTGAGATTATAAGGACCCACGCGAATTTCATCTTTGTCTTTTAAGGGGGCGGGTTGCTTGGAGATGAGTTTAATTCCGTTCAAAAAAGTTCCATTTCGGCTGTCATTGTCAAAAACCGTCACTCCGGCAGGGGTGTTTTCAAAAACGGTATTAATTCGCGAAATACTTCCAGAACTGAGAACGATGGTACAGGTATGTTCCCGGCCAAAAGAATACGTTTTTCCGATTTCCAATTTAATAGGGCTCATGGGGTCGCAGAGGAGATAGGATTGATATGGTAAATGAGCCTCTCTTTTAGGAACGATTTCACTATCGCATCGCTCACATTTTCGAAGGCCTTCAGGATTAAGATGTTTACAGACCAAACATTGCATGAAATCGTCTCTATAAAAAAAAAAATCTATTCCTGATTATATCCTATTTGGGGAGTCTCTCCAAGCGAGGATGTTTTTTTCTCCCTATTATTGTAAAATCTTCATTCCAAACGTCAAGCAAGGATATTTTTATTTTTTTATACTGTTTAGATAAATGGGTATGCTAAAGATTGGGAACCGCCAAATTTATTTGGGAACGATAGGCTGGACCTACCAGGATTGGGATGGAAGTTTCTATCCAGATGATTTGGACTCGAAAAAATATCTTTCTTATTATAGCCAATTTTTTGATTCGGTTGAAGTGGAAGAGACTTTTTTTGGATGTCCATTCCCAGAAAAATTGTTGCAATGGTATCAACAAACTCCCGCTCATTTTCTTTTTAGTCTGAAGCTTTCGCGTCAAATTACCCATCAACGTCGTTTCAAAGATTGTCAAAGCTTATTCTTAAAATTCTGTGAAACAGCGTTGACCTTAAAAGAAAAGCTAGGTGTTGTTCTCATTCAACTTCCGAATAATTTTCAGCAGAAACATATCGCCGATCTTCTTGTCCTACTCGACCAAAATAAACCCACCTCTTTTAAGATTGCGATTGAATTTTCTAACCGCCTCTGGAAAAAAACGGAGGCGCCTGCGTTTCTGAAATCAAAAAATATTTCTGTGGTTCAGACCGATCAAAGTCCTGTAGAAGATCCCGGAAGCGATTTTTTATATTTTCGCTGGAAAGGAACCCAAGAATACAAGCATTTTCGAGTGGAGCAAAGAAACTGCCAAGAGGACCTAAAGATTTGGAAATTAAAGTTAAACCAATTTTCTGGTCGAATTCGTACCATTTATGGATATTTCAGTAACCATTATTCTGGATATGCTCCGAATAATTGCTTTTCGTTTGCGCATCTCCTTTCCTCTGAAAAAAATAACTAAAAAAATTAACGATATTTTTTAGCAAGATCTTTTTCGATAAAAGAATCATACCCACCTAGTTTTGCAGGTTTTAGGGCGCGTTTTAAAAGGTCTTGGGCTTTATCGTATTGTTTCTGACGAATTAATGCCGTTGAAGCAAAATGAAGTATCCACGGATCTTCATCCTCTAGCCGACGTAACCCTTGCTCAAGGAGAGCTTCAATTTGTTCTTCAGAGAGCGTCCCTACCGGAGCCACTAGTATTTTTGCAAAGGGAACCATCGAGAGCGATTCTTGATCAATCGAAAGGCTTTCCAAATTTTGCTGAACGCCTTTATAGTCCTTTTCAAGCGCCTGAATACACATTTGAGTCATCCGCGTAGAAACGTGTTTCGGATTCTTTTCCAAGGCACGTCTAAGCCAATGGTGCGCCCGAACCGTTTCATCCTGCTGGTAATCCATTCGAGCTTTTAAATAAAGCACTTCAAGATCATCTTCTTCTTTTTCGAGTAACTGTTTGGCGTATTCTTCAAATTCTAGGGACTGAAATCGAAAGAGGCATTTCAATCGTTTCTGTTCTACCCAGAGAACATTTTTTTCTTGTTTGCTGACCCCCAAATAGAGGGCGGCGGCGCTTTCATAACGCCCGGCATATTCTTCCCCGAGTCCTTGCAGATATTGTTGAAAAGCAGGAACCGACATCTGCCATTGTCGAATTTTATTTTGATCGATTGGATCGAGATAAAAACCAATTTCATCCGCGATATTGAGGGCGAGCGGAGTCGTTTCCTGCCAAATCTGCGAGAGATTTCCTTTCAGATAAAATTCTTTGACATTTTTACCGCTTTGCGCTTTCTCTAAAATAATTTTGATTTCAAAGATATTTTCAGTGCTTTTCAGCATTTTTCCTTTGACCAGATATCCCTGAAATGTCGAGGTTTCTGGTTTTTTCTTGGGTAAGAATGAAGCAAACGAAGGAAGTCCCGCCATGTCAAGTTTCAAGGCAATACTTCCGGGAAAAGTTTCGGACAGATGTTGATAATGGCTATCCGAAAATTCAAGAACAAAGGGTTGAAAATAGAGTTCGTGGCTTGCCCAAACCGACGTGTGGAGCAGAAGAAAAACCAGACTACTAAGCAGAAGCGTTTTCTTATTTGGAGGAAAGCAAAATTTTTTCATAAACGGATTCACCCACTGAGCCGAATTTTTTAAGACTATTCAATAAAACGATAGGCATTATAAATTGTTCTTGGAAAAACTTATAACCCAAATCGAAAGAGAATCGAAAATCATTCTCCAAAATTAATTTTTACGATAGGTTTTTTCTATACGACACTAAGAAAATGATACCAAAACTATTTCAAATAGTTTTTCCCTATTCATTTTCTCGAATAATACCCAATCATTACTAAAAATTTTCAGTTCGTTCCAATTGAAATAGTTTTTTACTATATATCAATAAAAATTATAAACATTCCATTTTACATAGGAAAAACAAGGTTTCAAAGAATTGTGTAACTTCATTTTAAAAACTTTGTATATTGATTAACAAGTATTATAAAAATAATTATTGTTAAAAATAAGTCTTCTTTTTTTTTGTAATACTTTTTGGGGTTTAATTTTTATATTCTTCTTTTTTTAAGGAAGTGAAGGAAACAATGAATCGAAATTTTTTTTCTTTACTTAGTCTCTTGATCCTCACCTTGTCGGTGATGGGTTGCTCTAATGGTGGCGGTGGAAACAATAACCCACCCGCTCCATCGGATCCAGTTCCAGCTTCCGCGATGATGATTAAAATGGGCGCGGCTTCGTCTCCAAAATACGGTTCTGTATTTGACGCAATGACCCGCGATTTTGAACGTGCTGGACAACCGTTTGAATTTACTCTCTATCAAAATTATTATCAACTCATCGACGCGTTCATCAAAGGTGAAGTTGATATTGCCTGGAACACTCCAATTGCCCATGCACGTGCGGTTGTTCTTACCGATAACGACGTGATTGGCCCCATTGCACGCGATGTAGATATTCAATACACTTCCCATCTGATTGTTCGAAAAGATTCCGGGATTAATACAGTCCAGGATATTATCGGAAAAGCAGTGGCCGTGGGAAGTATTGAATCTCAAGAATTAAATATTCTTCCTTGCTACTATATGAAGAACTTGGAAGGAATTAATCTGGAAACCCAAACTACTTTGATCAATTTCAATGGTTTGGTGGATGATCAAATGAATGCATTGTCCTCAGCTACTCACATTCTGAACGCCGTAACAAGCGGTTTCGACTTAGACGGTAACGTGGTACAAGCAGGTTTTGTGGGTGAAAAAGTGACTCGTCCGATCCGAAGTGATCCAAACAGCGCCCTAAAAGTGATCTGGATTTCTCCCGGTTTCACGCATTGCATTATGACTACCCGTAGAAACTATAATCCTGCTCTCATGAAAGTTTTCAAAGATGTCTTGTTGGCCGAAACTTTGGCTGACCCCATTGGAAACCAGGTTCTTGTCGATGAAGGCTGTGATCGATTGTGGTTTGATAGCTCCAATGTACGGGACGAAATAGCAGGTTTTGAAGATGTATTAGTCGCGATGGAAGAGTATCAGACTCCGTTAACTAGTACTGTAGTACCCGATGTTCGTCTTGGTTCACTAAGCACGACGGAACACATTTTATCCTTGAAAGCGTTGGAACGCTACATTCTGCGAGAAGGTGGGCCAAGTTTTGAGTTCATACTTTACGGAACTCAACGCCAATTGGATGCTGCTCTTATGTCTGGTCGTATTGATATGGCATGGAACGAACCCAAAGCGCACGCAAATATGCTAAATCAACATGGAACGAGCCAAATCATTGCGCCTTTAACAACCGATACCGATAAAAATTATAATTTCCAAGTGGTTGTTCGCAAAGATTCTGGGTTGAATACCATTTCTGATATCAGCGGAAAACGCTTAATCCTTGGTGGAGAAGACCGAGCCGAGCTTTCTATTATTCCAAGAACTCAACTCGATCTCACGAATGTGAACGTCATCAGCCGTGATGGAATTATTGCAGACGAAACTCGTAAACGTCTTGATCTCGATCAAGGTATTGCAGATGCCGTAGAAGACGGCGAAGGCGATGCCGGTGTGGTGGGCGAGGTTTTGGCAAACAAAATCACTGACGATCCTGCCAGTAACTTGAAAGTGATCCATGTTTCTTCCGCATTCTCCCATCGAACGATGACTGCACTTTCAACTTTTAATCAAACGACTCTCAACCAATTCAGCGCTTTAATGGAAGCGATGACCTTGGCTGATCCTACAGGGTCAGTTGTTCTCAAAAACGAATTTGCAACAAGTTTTGAAACGCACTCGAATGATGGCTATAATGGCCTTGTAGATGCGATTAGAAACAACAAATAATTTCATTCCCATTTTTGAAATCGGAAATGGTATTAGAATAAAAGCGATTTAAAGAGCGTTCCGTTCCAAGGTCGAACAGAACGCCCTTTTTATTCTTTCTTCTGCGATTTTAATACGGTTTCAATTTGTTGAAGCGCTTTCTTGACTTGCGCTTGTTTCGGATGTTCTGGCGGAGCGTATTGTTGAAGTTTCGTTAAAAGTTCTTGCGCGGATTCATATTCTTTTCGTCGATAGTGGAAAATAGCTTCTTCAAATAATAAATCCAAAAAATCTTCATGAACTTG
>CAZHAR010000065.1:0-29020 GCA_964530615.1 uncultured Planctomycetota bacterium
GGTGGTGGCGAAGAAGGTGGTGGCGAAGAAGGTGGTGGCGAAGAAGGTGGTGACGAAGAAGGTGGCGGGGAAGAAGGTGGTGACGAAGAAGGTGGCGGGGAATAAAGCTTGATATTTTTTTAATAAATAGGAACGCTCCGAAGTGTTTGAACTTTGGAGCGTTTTTTGTTGAGGTAAATTTTGAGAAGAAAAGACTCCGAAAAAGAAGAAAAAATCAAAAACAGAGAAAAATGTCGCTGTTAAAGATATAATAAGCAGATATAAAAATTCATGGCATTGAGATTTTGGAATGAGACAAGCCACTTTTTTTTCGTTTTTGGCCAACCAACAAATTCGTTGCGAATTGTGTCCGCAAGCCTGTATTCTTTCTGAAGGCGAAACCGGAGATTGTCTGGTTCGTACCTATCAAGAGGGTACACTAAAAACGCAGATTTATGGCACCTTTACAGCAATGGCGCTGGAACCTATCGAAAAAAAACCTTTATTTCATTTCCTTCCCGGACATCGAGTGTTGAGTGTCGGCTCTATGGGCTGTACGATGAATTGCGATTATTGTCAGAATTGGCCCGTTTCTCAAAAAACAGAGGTCCCGACCCGATTCTTTACGCCGGAGGCACTCCTTCAACAGGTTCGTCTAAAAAAAGCCTCCGCGATTTGTTTTACTTACAACGAACCTCTATTGATGTTTGAATATTTACGCGATAGTCTTCCGCTATTCCAAGAGGAGAAAATTCCTGTTATTCTTAAAACAAGCGGGTATATTGCGGAAGAACCTCTGAAAGCGCTTTTACCTTTTATCAACGCGGTCAACCTCGATCTGAAGGGGAGTGACAATGGTTTTTATCAACGTGTTTGTCATCGAGAACTAGCTCCTGTTCTGGAAACTGCGAAATTGCTTGCAAAAACGCCGTCTATCCATTTGGAAATTAGTCATTTAATTGTGCCTCAAGAAAACGATCAAGAGTTTCTTTATCATCAACTCGGACATTGGATTCAGAGAGAACTTGGAGTGCAAATCCCTCTGCATTTGGGGTTATTTTTTCCGGCCAATCGTTTTCAGGATAAAAAACCGACTCCGATGGCAGAACTTGAAAAAGCGTATCGGGTGTTTCGTTCGTATCTCCCGTTTACCTATCTCTCTAGTTCGGCCTATCATCTTGAGGGGCTACAGAGTTTATGTCCTTTTTGTCAAAACCTGTTGATTTCGCGTAATTTTCAGTATCAAATTCAGGTTCATTTGACGGCGGAAAGGGCTTGTCTCCAGTGTCATCAATCTGTCCCCTTTGTCTTAAGTTCCTTTTAGCGCGGGCTATTTATGTATCTAAAACGTATTGAAATCAAAGGTTTTAAGTCTTTTGCCGATCCGATCATTTTCTCGTTATCGTCCGGGGTGACCGCTTTTGTGGGTCCAAACGGGTGCGGGAAAAGTAACGTCATAGACGCAATTCGCTGGGCCTTTGGAGGCAGGGCGAGATCCATTCGTGGGTCCAAAATGGAAGATGTTTTATTTACGGGAAATACTACAAAACCGCCCGCGAATCACGCGGAAGTGGCCCTTGTCTTTAATAATCGTGATAAAAAACTCGATCTCCCCTTTGAAGAAGTTTCGATTAAACGGGAAATCAATCAAGATGCCATTTCCAAATATTCTTTGAACGAGGAAGTTTGTAAAGCAGGCGACATCAAAAAGCTATTTGATGGAATGGGTGTTGGCGCTCATTCGTACGCGATTATTGAACAAGGAAAAATTGGGCAAATCTTGATGGCCAACTCTGATGAACGCCGCATTATTTTTGAAGAAGCGGCTGGAATTACAGTTACTTTAGAGCGTATTCGCGCCACACGAGAAAGCTTAGAGAGTACCTTGCAAAAGCTTGAACTGGTCAATGTTGAAACCGAACGCCTCAAAAAAGAAACGAAAAAACTGGAAGAGCAAGCGAAAAAGGCTCAAAAATGGAAAGAATATAAGCAAGAACTACGGGAAAAGCAGATCTTATTGGGTCGTGGACGTTGGAAATTGTATCAAGAACGTCAAATTGAAGCGCGACAGAAAATAAACGAGATCCAACAAGAACGTTTAAAGATTGACGAGGGCTGGTCTTCGCTTCAAACTCAACTCCAACAAACAGAACTCAACGTTCAGCAAATTCGTGAAATTTATGCTCAAAAAGATCGGCAGGTTCTCGAATTTGGTTTTGAGCTAGAGCAACAACAGAAACTCATTCAGCATCAGAGTAATCGAGTGGATGAACTCAATGAGGAAATTTCTCAAAAAATGGAGCAAAATATCCATTTAAAGCAACAAGTTCAGGTGGAAGATCAAGAATTCACCGATATCCAGAAGAATTCAAATGCGTTTCAGCAAGAGCTAACAACGGCAAAAAATCAGGTCGAAGAACAATCCGGCCAACTCGAAGATATTCACGATCGGTATCAAGAAGTTTCTTCCAAACTCGAAGAGTCCCGCCAAGAGCGTTTTGAAGACGAACGAAAAATTGCAGAGCTTCGGAACCAGAAAACTGCGGTCGGAACGAATATCCAAAACATTCGTGTCCAACTTCAACGCTTGGAACAACAATTGGCCCAAAAAGCGGAAGAAAAAGAACAACTCCAAACGCAACTCACTCAACATCAAGGAAAACGAGATCAACTCTTGATTCAAAGAGATCGTCAATCTCAACTTCTAATCGAAATCAAAAAAAAGCAGGAAGAACAAATTCATCTCCAGAATCAGCAAAAAGAGCAAGAACAAAAACTGCTTGAAACGATCTATCGAATTCAATCTCGTTTGGAGATGCTTCTTAAACTCGAAGAGGCGCACGAAGGGTATCAAGACGGCGTGGTCGCTTTACAAAAAAAAAATTTGGAAGGATTTCAGGGATTATTATTACAAAGCATTTCTTTAAAAGAATCGCTTGAACCCGCTTTGGTGAAGGCGCTTGATTCTTTTCTGCAAGAGAAGGTTCAGTATGCTATTTTTCAATATGAACAGAATGCGGTTCAGGCCCTCGATTTTTTAAAGCAGAACAAGCAAGGACGCGCGCATTTGGTTCATCAAGAAGGCTGTCTTCAGGCAAAACATAATCTTGTGGCTCCTCAAGGAGAGGGGGTTCTCGGCTTATTGCCCCATTTCCTGAATTATACCCTTCCCGGGCTTCATTTACTTTTTGCGGATGTTTTGATTGTTCGGGATCGTCAAACTGCCCTGAATTGGATCAAAAACTGGAGCGGTGAAATTCTTACGCTAGACGGAGAAGTGTTTCGATCTCCCGGAGTTTTTTCCGGAGGGAAAAATCCACGAGAAGGATTAGGACTGATCTCTCGTAAGACAGAAATTGAACACTTAGAAAAAGAATACGCGCAAAAAATTCAAACGCAACACTCTCTGAAGCAGAGTTTGAGCCAAATTCAAATCGAATTAACGCAACATAATCAGTCTTTTGAAACGCAACAAAAAATCTTCCAAACTTTGGAGCAAGAACTTCGAGATATCCAAAAAGACTTTGATCTCGCTCAGCAATCTCATAAACGGTTTCAACAAGAGTATCAACATTGGAACTCAGAACGCTCGGGCTTAAAAATCTCATTGTCTGGATTAGAACAACAAGGCGAAGACCTCGAAGAGCAGATTGATATTAACGCCGAGGAAATTTCAGAGCGGGAGACACAGGTACAACAAGAAGAGTTTGAATTAAAACAGATTCAAACGGTTCGTGATCGTCAGAATGAATCCTATAATCAATCTCAGATCGTGTTCGCTCAAATTCAAGAAAAACATAAGAACCGACAAACCATTTTAAATCACCGACAAACAACACTGACCGAGAAAAAGAATCGATTGGTTCAAAATGAAAAAGATATCACCGCTCTAGAAGAAAAGATTCGAATCGCCATACAAACTATTGAAACGGCACGAACCACGATTCAAAGCTATACCCAAAAACGGGAAGACGGTCATCAAGAACTCGGATCGACTAAAACAAATCTTGTGCAAAATGAACAAGAACTCAACCAATTCCTTGAGACAAAAGAAAAGCTCGCTCAAAAAAAACAATCCCTTGAGGAAATCTATCATCAGGCGGCGATGCAAGATCAAGAACAACAAATTAAGCTTGATGAACTCTATCAACGATTTCTCGAAGAGGAAATTGATCCGTCTGAACTCGAAAAAACGGCTCCCGCCGAACCGATAGGCAAGAAAACGGAAGAAGATGCGCTCTCTGAAACCACGATTGTGGTGAGTGAAATTCTCGTTTTAGATTTCAAAACCCTAGAGTCTGAAATTCAAGAACTGAAAAAGAAAATTTCTAAAATTGGAAATATTAATTTAGATTCGCTTCAAGAGTTGGAACAAACCAGTCATCAATTAACGCAACAATTAAATCAACAAGGAGATTGTCTTTCCGCAAAAACAGATATTGAAAAGATGCTTCAGGATCTTGAGAACGAAAGCAGAACCCGATTTCGAGAAACGTTTGAAGCCGTTCGTAAGAATTTTAAAGAAATTTTTGAAGTGCTTTTCAACGGTGGATATGCGGATATCGAATTAGAAGAAGGCAAAGATGAATTGACTGCGGGAATCCAAATTTTGGCGAAACCTCCGGGTAAATCTCCCCGAAATCTTAATTTGCTTTCTGGTGGAGAAAAAACTATGACTACGATTGCTCTTTTGTTTGCGATCTTTCGATCCAAACCAAGTCCTTTTTGTATCCTCGATGAAGTCGATGCCGCTCTAGACGAAGAGAATATTGAGCGTTTTGTTAAGATGCTGGTCCATCAGTTTGTGGATCAGTGCCAATTTATTATCATTACGCACCGAAAACCAACCATGAGGATTGCAAACACCCTTTACGGAATTACAATGCAAACGGCAGGAATTTCTACTCGTATCACAGTCGATCTCGAAAATATTGAAACTCTTTTAACCGAAGAACCTACCCCTTCTCAATAAATAAAATTTTATGAAACCAACCCATTTAATGAAGCAGATTCTCTGGGGGAAATCCTTTAAAAAAACGCTTTTGCGGCTTATTTTATTTACAGTTCCTGTTACCTATATTCTCGCTAAATGGCTACTGCTCCCGACGTATATTGAAGGAATCAGTATGGAGCCGACCATTTCAGATGGGAAATGGATCGTGGTTTGTACTTTGAAAAAACCAATTGCGTATAACTCTATTGTTTGTATTCGCATGAGTGGGAACGGAGTGGGTTATTTGAAACGGATTGTCGGACTTCCCGGAGATCGAATCGCCTTCAAGGAAGGGAAGTTGTTTCGTAATGGGACCGCTATTTCGGAGCCCTATTTGAAATATTCGTGTGATTGGGAAATGGAAGAACGACTCGTGGAAGAAGGCAAAATTTATGTGGTTGGCGATAACCGAAGTATGCTTATTGAAAAACATATTCACGGACTCACCGATATTACAAGGATACTCGGTTCCCCTCTCTTTTATTAAGGATCGTTATGACCCAGAAGCCATTTTCATTAAAGCAACAAAAAGAATTCTGGATTCTACTCGTTTTTTTTCTTTGTATTGCTTGCTATTTTTTATGGCCAGCTAGCGCTGAATCCATGATTCGTAAACAATTGAAAGCATTAGCGAGTTTATGCTCCTTTACTCAAAAAAGCGGAATTATTCAAGCGTCGTTAGCCAGCGAACAACTCGATCATTTTTTCACAGGGAATGTTTCCGTAGTCCTTAAATCTCCCTATTTGATGACCATTACTGGAATTGGGGACATTAAATCAAAATTTATTCTGGCCCACACCAAGTTCCTTGAAAACTTGACGATTGACTTTCGAGATATTCAATTTTCTTCCCTCTCATCGAATTCTGCAGTCGTTTCTTGTACACTAGAACTCGCTGGAGTTGGTTCAGGAGAAAATTTTAAAGAATTTCAAGAAGCAGAACTTCAATTGCAACAAATCGATCAATATTGGAAAATCAGTCATATCAAACAAGTGAAAGCAATAGAATAAAAAGCACTATGTTTAAACTGAAATCAAATTATCAACTCAAGGGAGATCAACCCGCCGCAGTCCATGAAATGGTTGAAAATCTGAAAAAAGGCCTTCAAGAACAAGTGTTGCTTGGCGTCACCGGTTCCGGTAAGACCTTTTCGATGGCAAATGTGATCGCGCTCTTGAATCGTCCCGCGTTAATTATGGCTCCCAATAAAACGCTAGCGGCTCAATTGTTTTCCGAATTTAAGGAATTATTTCCTGAAAACGCTGTTGAATATTTCGTTTCTTACTACGATTATTATCAACCCGAAGCCTATATTCCGACGACAGATATGTATATCGAAAAAGATGCCGCGATTAACGAAAAGCTCGAACAAATGAGGCACTCTGCGACCCGAAGTTTGCTCACTCGTCGAGATGTGATTGTGGTTGCCTCTGTTTCTTGTATTTACGGACTGGGTTCTCCGGGAGATTATTCTGGAATGAAAATCTCGCTTCGTCGGGGACAACAGTACAACCGAACCACCCTCTTGATGGAGTTGGCTCAAATTCAATATGAACGAGACGATTTTGCGCTAAGGCGCTCGACCTTTCGTGTCCGTGGCGAGGTCGTTGACATTATTCCAGCGTATGAAGAAAAACTTGCGATCCGCGTGATGCTCTGCGGGGACGAAATTGAAGCCCTTCAACGAATTGAAGCGATTTCCGGCGAAGTATTGGAAGTCTTGGAAACGGCTGATATTTTTCCTTCCAGTCATTATGTGACTCCGAAAGAACGTCTAGACGAAGCCGTAGAAACGATTGAAAAGGAACTGGACGCGCGCTTGATTGAGCTTCGAGAATCCAATAAACTTCTTGAGGCACAACGTTTGGAACAACGAACTCGCTACGATTTGGAACTTTTGCGCGAAACTGGAGTTTGTTCTGGAATCGAAAATTATTCTCGCCATTTAGATGGACGAAATGCGGGTGATCCTTGCTCTACGCTATTTTCCTATATTCCCGAAGGGATGCTTTTATTTGTCGATGAATCTCATATTACGATTCCTCAAATCGGAGGGATGTATAAAGGAGATCGTTCCCGAAAGCAAAACCTCGTCGATTATGGATTTCGGCTTCCTTCGGCGCTCGATAATAGACCCCTGCGTTTTGATGAATTTGAACAAAGGCGACCCCCCACTGTTTATGTAAGCGCAACTCCGGGTGATTATGAATTAAATCGAACGGGAGGCTATTTTGTGGAGCAAGTCATTCGTCCCACAGGGTTAATCGATCCAGAGATTGAAATGCTCCCGGCGCGAGATCAGGTCAAACAAATCATGAACTATATTCCGCCTGTTTTAGAACGCGGAGAACGAGTGCTGATTACCACATTAACCAAGAAAATGGCAGAAGATCTGACCGATTTTTTGAAAGAGCATGGCACCAATGTACGTTATTTACACTCGGATATTCCTACCATTGAACGTTCCGATATTATTCGTGATTTTCGTAGAGGAGTGTTTGATGTGCTGGTTGGAATTAATCTTCTCAGAGAAGGATTAGATCTTCCGGAAGTGAGTTTAGTCGCCATTATGGACGCGGACAAAGAAGGATTTTTACGAAGTGCTAGATCCCTAATCCAAACTTGTGGTCGGGCGGCTCGTAACATCAATGGAAAGGTCCTTTTTTTCGCGGATAAAGAAACCAATTCTATCCGGAAAGCGAAAGAAGAAACTCAACGACGTCGTCAAAAGCAGTTACAATATAATAAAGAACACAACATTCACCCAGAAAGCATAAAAAAGAATATTCAAGAGGTTCTGTCGTCTATTTATGAACGAGATTATGTTTCATTAGAAGTGTCAGAACTTCCTAAAGACGGGAAAAAGAAGAAACCAATTGCTTTAGAAAACTTGCCCAAGAAGATCGAAACCTTGCGTAAGGACATGATGAAAGCCGCAAAAAGTCTAGAATTTGAACGGGCGGCGGAATTACGCGATGAAATCGTCTCTCTGGAAAAACTCATCATGGAAGCCATTTAATGTCCTCTTCTGGAGTGAGATCACAAAAAAATATGAATAAACTGAAAATTTACTGGAGATTCGCTCGGCCATTTACGCTTCTCCCGCCTGCTATTGGAATGATCTCTGGCGCGCTAACCGCTTATGGTGCCGCACCCTTTGGTCAATCAAGCTGGTATACCACTACTCAAGAAATGGTTTTTGCCGGAGCGATAGGGACCACACTTGCCGCCACTTTAAATACCGCCTCCAATGCGCTAAACCAGATTTATGATTTAAAGATCGATAAAATCAATAAACCTAAACGCCCTCTCTGTACCGGCGAAATTTCACACCGTGAAGCTTGGGTCTTTACTTGGGTATTTTATTTCATTTCTTTAGCGCTTGCGTATTGCCTAAATCCCTATTGTTTCTGGATCGTTGTCACTGCGGCACTGATGACGTTTATGTATTCGGCACCCCCATTTCGAACCAAGCGTCATTGGCTCACCGCTAACATTACCATCGCCATTCCGCGAGGAATCTTATTGAAAGTTTGTGGATGGGCCAGTATTAAACAGATCGATGCGGTTGAACCTTGGTATATTGGCGGTATTTTCGGTTTCTTTTTGCTAGGAGCCGCCACCACTAAAGATTATGCGGATATCGAAGGAGATCGAGCAGAGGGCTGTATCACACTTCCCATTCGCTTTGGAGTCAAAAAGTCGGCCTGGATGATTACCCCCTTTTTTATTCTTCCCTTTTTAATGTTGCCCCTGGGCGTTCACTTCAAAATTTTGACTGGAAATCCGCTTCTCGCCACTCTATTAGGCTGGTTTCTGGCCATTTGGGGAACTTATGTCGCCTGGCTCATCATTCGTAAACCTGAAGAATTAGCCACTACCGAAAACCATATCTCTTGGACCCATATGTATTTGATGATGATGGCTCTTCAAGTTGGACTGGCACTCGTCTATATGATTCCAGCCGTCCACTAATCGTTCTCACTTCTTCCCTGTTCTCTCAGAAAGGAACCCTTATGTTTTCTCCTGAAAATTTAAAACTACTGATTGTTTTATCGGGAATCGGCCAGATCATTTTGATTGTAGGAAGTTTAGCGATTCCTTATGTATTACAATGGAAAAAAGAACTGGCTCCCCTGAATAATCTTACAAGACAAATGTTTTGGGTCTATTCTGCCTACATTTGGGGAACGAATCTTTCTTTTGGTTTGGTGTCTGCGTTCGCTCCTCATTGGCTATTAAACAAAGATCCGTTAGCAATCGCAGTTTGCGGCTTTATTGCGGTCTATTGGGGCGCACGGGTTCTCATTCAATTTTTCTATTTTGACCGATCGTGCGCTCCTCCCGGACTGTTCCCCAAATTAGCGGAAATTGGACTTGTCCTATTATTTATCTGGCTCACCTTCGTTTATTCCGCAGTGGCTATTTTGAATGCGCAGGAGATTTTGAAATGAAAGGATATTGGCCCATTGCGACAGGAACTATCGCTGCGGTGGCTATTTTAAGCGCATTGACAATTGTGCTCTGTTTTCTGATCACCTACTGGATACCTCAAAAAATAGCCCGATTACTCGCGTGGTTTAGTGTTTTCTTTAATGTCGGTTTTATGCACTGGTTTTGTCTCGAAGAACCCGCAGGAGTTCGAATGCTTGCGTTTTGTTTCGCTTTACTCTTTGCCATGAAAGCAGTGGTATTAGCCGAAGAACAAGCCGGAAATTCGCAAAAATTGTCTTGGTTTGGGTGGGCAGGATTTACGCTTGCCTGGGCCGGAATGAAACCCTCCTTGTTTCTGAATCCTCAGAAAGATGCACTTCCTGGAGCGGTTCCGATGATTCTTGGCGGAATCCTTCGTATCCTCATCGGGTTAGCTCTCATCGCTCTCGCTTACTGGATCTGGCATCGCACACAAGCTTATCTGTTGGGGGTCACCGTTCTCTTATTGTCTGGATTGAGTTTGACCGTCCATTTCGGAGTCTTTAACACGCTGGCTGGAATCTGGCGACTTCAAGGCGTTGATTGTCAACCTTTATTTATCGCTCCGCTCTACTCCACTTCTCTTTCGGAGTTTTGGGGACGTCGCTGGAATATGGCCTACTCTCAGATGGTGAATACCTCTGTTTATCGGCCCTTCTCAAAATTTTTTGGAAAAACGCCCGCTTTGATCGCCACCTTCACTTTTTCCGGACTCCTGCATGAAGTCGCCATTAGCCTTCCAGTACAGACTTGGTATGGGGTTCCTTCTTTATATTTTGTGGCTCATGGGATTCTAACTTGGGTTGAGCGTAAACTCAGCACGAAAGGACTATCCGTTGATCAGAAGAAATGGATTGGCTGGTGCTGGACTTGCTTCTGGCTACTCCTTCCGGCTCCGTTTCTATTTCATCCCCCATTTCTTGCCGGAACCGTATGGCCCATCATCGGAATCTTTTAAACAATTCAACGCTTCCGTAACGATAAATTTCTGATAAGCTGATCAAAAATTAAAAGCTAACTTTGGAGGCGGTCTTTTTAAGATCGACATTTTTTTATGAATATCATTATCTTTGGCCCTAATGGAAGCGGAAAAGGAACACAAGGAGCCATTCTCAAAAATAAATTTGCGCTTCCGCATATTGAAACCGGAGTCCTTTTTCGAGAACATAAGAAAAACAATACTCCGCTCGGAAAAGAAATTGCTGACTATATGGATCGAGGAGAATTGGTTCCCGATGAATTAACGATCCGCGTACTCTGGGAGCGTTTATCAAAGCCAGATTGCCAAAAAGGCTGGCTCTTAGATGGTTTTCCAAGAAATTCGTCCCAAGCGGAAAATCTTCTTGCTTCTCTGAGTACCCGAAAAATTCAGCTAGGGTACCTCATTGAAATTAAATTGGATCGCGCCATTGCCAAAGCACGTCTTATCGGGCGGCGTGTTTGTCAAAAAGATCCTAATCATCCCAATAATTTGAATATTCCTGAACTTCAACCTGTTGAAAAGAATAAAACCTTCTTTTGCCGTGTTTGCCAAAGCGCATTGACCACTCGCGCTGATGATATTGATGAAAAAGCGATCGATAAACGGCATGATATTTATTACGATACCAAAAATGGAACCCTCGCGGCCATTTTTTGGATGAAATCCAAACTAAAATCTACGCCCTGTAAAATGATTGAATTAGACGGCGCTCCTTCTGTCGAAAAAGTAACGCAACAGCTTGAAAAGGTTCTCAAATAACCCTATGACTGCCCCAGACATTTTTGCGAATTTAACGCCTACTCAAAAAGAAGCCGTAATGACTACGACGGGGCCTCTGCTCATTATTGCGGGAGCCGGAAGCGGAAAAACGCGGGTCGTCACTCAAAGAATCGCTTATTTGATTCAACAAAAAGTGGACCCTCACCGCATTCTAGCCATTACCTTTACCAATAAAGCCGCCGGAGAAATGAAAGAGCGAATTTGCCATTATGCACAAGGCGAAAAAGTCTGGGTCTCCACCTTTCATGCGTTTTGCGCGAAAATTCTGCGAAGGCACGCCGAGGTTCTTGGCTATAGTCGTCATTATTTGATTTATGATACCGAAGATAAAAAAGCTTTGATTCAAGCCGTTCTGGAAGAAAAAAAATTGGGAGATTATCTGAAACGTTATTCCTTAGGAAAGCTTTCCGGAGAAATCTCGGCTATCAAACAAACTCTTTTGGTTCCCAATCAAACTTATTCTCTGCCAACTCCTCTTGATGAAATTTTCCCGCTCTATCAAGAACGTCTTCAACGAGCCGATGCTATGGACTTTGAAGATTTGCTGAGCAAGACGATTCTTTTATTTGAAACCAACCCTGAAATTCTCAAACATTATCAAGAGTTCTTTCAATATATCTCGGTCGATGAATACCAAGACACAAACCCAATTCAAGCCGAAATTATTTTTTTACTCGGACAAAAACATAAAAATGTGTGCGTTTGTGGAGATCCCAATCAATCCATTTACTCTTTTCGGGGTGCCCGCATTGAAAATATCCTAAAATTTAGCGCTCAGTATCCCAACACAAAAGTTATTAAACTGGAACAAAATTTTCGCTCCACTCAAAACATTCTTGCCGCCGCGTCCAATGTTGTCGCTCATAATCAACAAAAATCTGAACATTTTCAGTTGTTTTCTCAAAAAGAAACGGGCTCTCCTATCACCGTTTATATCTGTCCAAGCGAGAACGTAGAGGCCACGCTCATCTCGCAGAAAGTTCAAGATTTTCAATCGCAAGGGTATGATTTAAAAGAGATGGCGGTCTTTTATCGAGTCAATGCGCAATCCCGCAACCTCGAAAATGCCCTCGTCATCAAACAAATTCCTTATCAAATCGTGGGTGGAACCAACTTTTATCAACGAAAAGAGATCAAGGATTTGCTCGCCTATTTAAGAATCGCTATCAATCCTTCCGACGAAATTAGTTTGTTACGAATTTTAAATGTTCCGCCTCGCGGAATCGGAAAAACGTCTCTAGAACATTTAAAAACGCTTGCTGTAGAAGAAGGACAACCCTTTTTATGGGCGCTACAACATGCCACCAATATCAAAATTAATAAAAAAGCGCTGAGCTCAATTGAAGCTTTTTTAAGGATCTTGGAAGAGATAAAAAAAAATTCCTCTCGAATTTATGAAACACTCGCACTGTTAATTCAACAGATAAAATATCGAGACTATCTTGCCTCTCTTGAAGATCATTCTAGTATTTCACGAATCGCCAATATGGATGAACTTCTTCAGGCCGCGATTGAATTTGAACGGACCTACCCCGAACAATGTGGAGTCGAATGGTTTTTGGAAGAAACCGCTTTATTAAGCGATATCGATCAGGTCAAAGAAGAAGATCGTGTAACCTTGATGACCTTACATTCCTGCAAAGGATTAGAGTTCCCTATCGTATTTTTGGTAGGAATGGAAGTCGGTTTGCTTCCTCACGCCTGGAGCCTTGATACTATCGACGGATTTGAAGAAGAACGACGATTATGTTATGTCGGATTCACACGCGCCCAAAAAGAACTCATTTTGAGTCGATGCGAAACGCGTAACACTCACGGATTTTCCCAAATGTACCCCGAATCTCCTTTTCTCCGAGAGATCCCCCCCTCTCTTATCCGTGTCATCAACCTCACGAATAATCCCTCTTTAGATGAGGATGCAGGAGATATTGATTCCGAAGAAACTTCTTTTTCAGAAACCCTCGGAAATAATTCCTTTCGTTCGGGCGATTTAGTTCGGCATCCTAATTTGGGCTATGGAAAAATTTTGCGATTACGTGGTCCTAGGCAAGATCGCATCGCTACTATTAAATTTACGGATGGAAGCGAAAAACAAGTTCGAATGCGTTTTGCCCAACTCGAAAAGGCAGACTGGAGCGATATCGGTGAGGCCCCTTAAATCTGTTTTTCCCTACCTGTACTCGGTCGGTTGGGCCATTCATCCCCTCTTGTTTTTAACCGCACAAAATATCCATCAAGTTCATTTAGAAGAAATTTTTTGGCCCGTTTTATGTTTTGCCGGAGTCGCCATCGTTCTTGGTGGGACTCTCCAAATAAAATTAAAAAATTCTCATAAATCCAGTTTTTTAAATTTTCTTCTTTGGGGAATGATTTTTACTTATGGCCCTTTTTCGAGCTTGCTCCAGCCGCTTTCTATTCCCTCCCGCGTCATTTTTTTTGGATGGATTCTTGCGTTTGGCACAGGAATTTTGTGGGTGTTGCGGAGCCATCGCTCTTTTCAATCGATCACTCCTTTTTTGACTGTGATGGTGTTTAGTTTATGTGTGATCTCTGTGGGAGAAATTACCCTTTATCAAATCAAACATCGTTGGCGATCTTCAACTCAGAGAGATTCTCAAGAACCCCTATCTGATTTGAAAGTGGAGAATACGACTCCACCTCCTGATATTTATTATATTATTTTGGATCGTTACGCGGGATGGCAGACTTTACGCGATGTCTATCAGTTCAATAATCTTCCCTTTTTAATGCAACTCCAGAAACGCGGATTTTATATAGCGACTCAGGCACGAGCCAACTATTTGAAAACGGCCCATTCGTTGGCCTCTTCTTTAAATCTGACCTATCTCAATTCGTTGAATAAACAAGAACTTGAAGGCTCCGATTGGACTCCCATTTATGAAATGATTCAACGTCCAAAAGTGTGGGATTTTTTAAAAACGCAAGGATATCAATATATTCATTTAGGAAGTTGGTGGGGACCCACCCAGAAAAATCCCAATGCCTCCTTAAACATCAACCGAGCGTCCCTATCCGAATTGCTTACTGTCCTTTATCAAAATACACTGATAGCCGCTCTAGCCAAGGAATTTCCTTGGCTATCGAGTTCTTGGATGTTCATGGATGTACGACGTGAGCATTATGAACGAATTTTGTATCAGTTCGAGATGTTACCGAAAATAGTGTCTCAACCAAGTCCCAAATTTGTTTTCGCTCATTTTATTGTTCCTCATGTCCCTTATGTTTTTGACGCTGAGGGGAACTATGTCACTCGGGAAGAAACGCTCTACAAAACCAAACAAGAAAACTATTGCCAACAATTACAATTTGTCAATAAAAAGATTCTGGAGGTGATTGATCGAATCTTGGCAGATTCTTCGCGTCCTCCCGTGATTCTTTTACAAGCCGATGAAGGGCCACTTCCTGATCGTTATGAATCGAATGAAAGTCAATTTAACTGGAAACAGGCGACCGAGCAGGAACTCAAAGAAAAATTCGAGATTCTGAGCGCTTATTATTGTCCGAAAGTGGACACTTCTGTGTTGTATCCAGAGATCACTCCTGTGAATTCCTTCCGTTTGATTTTTAACCTTTATTTTGGAACCCAACTTAAGCGCCTTCCCGATGAATGCTTCGCCTTTGACGATGAACGACATTTGTATCACTTCTTCCCGGTGACAGAAAAAGTGCGTTGACACGGCTACTGAAGCGTTAGAGTACTACGGTTCAGTCTTCTTGAAGGTCGTCTTTATTCGCTTCATACCAATTTTGCCAAGAGTTACGATCGTCTTCAAAATCTTTGTCCGTAATCCGTTTAAGTGCCCAAATGGTGCGTTTACGAATTTTAGGATCAGCGTCTTTAAGCGATTCAATTAAACTGGCGGTCGCACTCGGGTGTTTAATGGTTCCAAGTGCGGCAATTGCCGCTAAACGAACTCGGGGATATTCATGAAATAAATTCGTCGTAATAATGGGTTTAACCGCAGATTTTAACTGCATTTTCCCTAAAGCGCTTACGGCATTCATCCTTAAAAAAATTTCCGGATCATTTAACAATTCCAATAACGCTAAATCTGCGCCATGAAATTCTCGTTTAGGGGTGACTGTTTCTCCAATTGCATAAGCCGCAAAAGCTTGTGTTTTACCCTTTTTAGTTCGAAGAACATCGACTAGAGGCGGAAGCGGAGTCTCTTTATCTCCCATAAATCCGATGGATTGAAGACAATTATTCACGATGGAGGAGTCGAGATCGTGAAGGTTTTCAATCAGGACGGGTAAGGCCTTCGGGCTTTGACCGAACCCTAGTGCCATCGCGGCAATGATTCGATAGGATTGGTTATTTTTTCCTCTGAGAGTACGGAGAAGGGTATCTAGGTTCCCTGCGGACTGTTCGTACAGCTCTTTTTCAAAAAACGAAATACCCGCATCGTCTCCTTTCTTTTTAGCTTCTGTCCATTCTCGCATATTGTAATCAAGTTGGGAAAAGAGAACGACTAAGTCTTGTTCCTCTCGAAAATTATATTCAGGATCGGGTCCTGCTGGATCGCTTCTGACAGATTCTTCAGTAGTTTTACAGGATAATAAAAAGAGCCATAATAGAAAAAAAATCATCCGAATCATCATTGATTTGCTCCAGAGTAGATTGTTCCTCTTCATAAACATTTTTGCTTGGCGAGAGGAGAGAGGATCTTAGGGTTTATTTTGGATCAATTTCTCGTTAGACTACAAGAAAATGAAAGTTGAATATAGACGACTTTCCTAGGAATTTGCTACAAAAAAAATACCTTTTCTTTCATCATGGATGGTAATTTAGCATTCCGCTAAAAACTTGTAAACAAGAAAAAGGAGCGATCGTGCGATATTTGATTACAGGGGGAGCAGGCTTTATTGGATCTACACTCGCTGAGACTCTGTTAAAAAAAAATCAAGAAGTGTGTATTATTGATGATTTAAGTACGGGTCGTTTTGAAAATATTCTTCCTTTAAAATTGTATGCTCCCCATTTTAGCTATCATATTGAGTCCATTTTTTCTCCTGTGTTGGCAGAGTTGATTGATTATGCGGATGTTGTTTTTCATCTAGCGGCCGCAGTCGGGGTTCGTTTGGTGGTTTCGCATCCGGTAGAAACTCTGGAAACGAATATTAGAGGAACGGAGCGTGTTTTGGCGCTAGCGCGGAAAAAGAAAAAGAAAATTTTAATCGCTTCCACTTCGGAAGTGTATGGAAAAAGTGACCAAATTCCTTACCGAGAAGACAGTGACCTCGTCTTTGGCCCAACAACAAACTCTCGCTGGAGCTACGCGTGTTCGAAAGTGATTGATGAATTTTTGGCGTTGGCTTATTATCGAAAAGAACAACTCCCGATTGTTATCTTTCGGCTGTTCAATACGGTGGGTCCAAAACAGGTTGGAAATTATGGAATGGTGATCCCCACTTTTATTCAACAAGCGTTAAATGGTGGACCGATTATCGTTTATGGAGACGGGTCTCAAACTCGTTGTTTTGCCTATATCGATGACGTGGTCTGGGCTTTACGTCATTTAGCGAATGAAGAAAAAGCGGTGGGAGAGATCTTTAATATCGGTTCCACAGAAGAAACCTCTATCGTTCAATTGGCTCAAAAAATTCGCCAAAAAATAGATCCAAATCTTTCGATTGTCTTTAAACCTTATGAAGATGCGTATGAAAAAGGTTTTGAAGATATGAAACGACGGATTCCATCCATTGATAAAATTTCTCATTGTATTGGGTATAACCCCGTTCATTCGCTAGATCAAATTTTAGAAAAAACGATTGCTCATTTTAAAACACTGTGAACAGGATGAATCCTCAGCCCATTAAACCTTAGAGGATTCTCGAGATTAGGTGTTGATTTTATTTTTAAATCTCCTTATAATTTGAACCCTCTATTCCTCTTTCATTATCCCAATCCAAAATTTTTTTTTATTTCCTTTAAAACAATAGGTAAGAACTATGGCGCTGAATGAGAATAAATCTACTTTACCCAAAATAGATCAACTAGCCAAAAAATGGTATTTGATTGACGCAACAGACTTGATTTTAGGAAGAGTAGCCGTAGAAGTGGCGACTGTACTCATGGGTAAAAATAAACCAATTTATACTCCATTCTTCGATACCGGTGATTTTATTGTGGTTGTGAATGCCGAAAAAATCAAACTCAGCGGTAAAAAAATGCAGGATAAGGTTTATCGTCATCATACCCATTGGATTGGCGGTCTTGTCGAACGAAATATTAAAACGGTGCTGGAACGCACTCCTGAAGAAGTGATTCACATCGCGGTTCGTCGAATGCTTCCCAAAACCATACTCGCAAAAAAAATGATTGATAAACTGAAAATTTACAAAGGGCCGAATCATCCGCATAAGGCTCAAAATCCTGAACCGTTTCCGATTGCCCTTAAAAAATTTGTACCCTCATAATCCATGATTTTCGAAGGAACCATTAAAAAGGAGTTTCTCTTGGCTAAAGCAGCAGAATTTGCTCATGGAGTCGGACGACGTAAAACTTCGATCGCTCGCGTTCGTGTTCGACCCGGGAAAGGTTCTTTTCTGATCAATAAAAAAGAATCAAAAGAATTTTTTCCTTCAGAACGAAATATTAACGAAGCCACTTCCCCCTTAAAAGATACCCAAAATTTAGAAAAATACGATGTGTTTGTCACCGTACAAGGAGGCGGAAATAGTGGTCAATGTGGCGCTATTCGTATGGGACTCGCCCGCGCTTTGTTAGCGACAAACGCAGACTTGGAAAATACCTTGCGCCAAAAAGGACATCTCACCCGTGATGCTCGTATGAAAGAGCGTAAAAAATACGGACAAAGAGGTGCACGCGCTCGTTTCCAATTCTCCAAACGCTAAATCCTATTTGCCTTTTTTTTCAAAAACAAAAGAAGTTCTGCTTGTCAGAACTTCTTTTGTTTCCAGAGAAACACTTTTTTGGAAGCTTTTATGAAATACCTTAAATGGAGTTGCCTTTTTTTACTGCTCTGTCAATGCGCAACCACGGGACCCGTTTACACTTCCTACGAATTTACTGCCAGTAAAATTTCGTTGGATGAAATCTGGGAAGCCTATGTCCGTACTTATGAAAAATATTTTGCCGTTGCCCTAACAACCACTTCTCCACACACACTCACCTCAAAGCCGAAAATCCAGCTTAAAGTACTCGGCGGTAATGGAAAAATTATGCGCGTCCGCAGACAAGCTTTCGGGGAACTAAAACAAGTCGGACGCGATTGGATTTACTCTCTGAGAATTATGATCGACGTCGATCGACCCGAACAATTGGGCTTAGAAGAAAAACAATTATTGACAGAATCCTTGTCCACTTGGACTACAGATTTTCAAGAAATGACCGTTCTTCCAGAAGACGACTTACATCCTGTTTGGAAATCGATGGGCCAAGATCGAGATTTTGAAGAATATATTTTAGAGGAAATTAAGGAACGCATTCGCCCTAAATTAGACAATTAACCTACCGCTTGCTTTGTTCGCTTTTTTTACACACCTCTAAATCTCCTCTCAAGAGGAGACTTGAAGAGCGATTCTGTAAATTTCTTCTAATGAGGAGACTTGAAGAGCGATTCTGTAAATTTCTTCTCATGGAGAGACTTGAAGAGCGATTGAGATTGCGCCTAAGGCAAGGGAAATAAGTAATATCCACCAGAGAATGCGGATCTGTTTTTGTAGGCGCAAAAATTCTGAGTCCAGATTCATAAATAAGCTTTTGTGGACAAAAAGGTGGGATTAGTTGGAATCAATATCGCGTTTTTTGAAGACCCATTCTCCTTTTTTGGAGAATGCACGTAGTTCTCTCGATTGAACCATCCGTTTAAGCGTTGCTTCGGAAATACCTAATTTTTGAAGAACCTGCTCTTTGGTATAAAATCGGACTTTGAGGACAAATTTCTTTTCTAAAGAGACTTCGTCGCTCTCGATCAGATCGCTCACTAAACGCTTCCAATCCAATTCGACTTTTTCTTGATAGAGAGTGATGTCTTCTATTTCCGATTGAGGATTGACTTCCAAACAGTACTCTCCGATTGTTTTAGAAGGATCATAAGCGACTTCTTGGGAAGTTCCGTTGGTACTGTCAAAGATTTTCAAGAGAAGATTTTTCTTGTCAAAATCGTTCAACATTGCTTCTAATTTTTCTTGCGGATTATCAATTAGCATTGTGGGACAATCCATCATTGAATCACGCAATTTGTTGACATCGATCTTACGAAAATTCAATTGCCCGCCACGCATAAAGGCTTTGGCCTTCTTGTTGGCGATCAACTCTTTCACTTCTTCTTCTTCCAGTTGCAACACACGACAAGTTTGTTTTAGATCGTAGGTACGTACCAAGAGCGCAAGTTTTTGATCATTTTTGAGATGATGATGCTTTTCTAAATATTCAATGTTCCAATCCCACAATAGCTCGAGATCATCGAGAAAGAGCGTCTTGTCTTGTTTTTGGAAAGCGGGATCGACTTGGACACAGATTTCCTGAACAAGCGTTGATTCTTGGACAGGAACGGTAATTATTTTTTTTGTGTCAAGGGCATCATAGACTTGAATTTGTGCTACGGACATACCCGTAATTTACTCCTGAAAATCGCCCTAAAGAAGGAGTTTGGGCTTTCTAAAGGATGAATAGAAAAAATAAAAATGGAGGGAATACGATGAGTATAGCCTATTTTTTAGAAAGTTTCAACTTTTTAGACATAAGGACAGGCGGCCAAACGATCGTTTCCCTTCGAGAGAAGCGGCGGAACTTGGTTTGCGCAATCCGATTTAGCAATGGGGCAACGAGTACGAAAACCGCAACCGGAAGGTTTTTTTGCGGGTGAAGGGATTTCTCCCTTTAATAAAACACGTTCTTTTTTACGTTTTGGATCGGGTCTTGGCACCGAGGATAAAAGGGCTTGAGAATAGGGATGGATCGGATTTCGATAAACTTGGTGTGCGGGGCCGATTTCAACAATATTTCCGAGATACATCACCGCAATTCGGTTAGAAATATGCTCAACTACCGATAAATCGTGCGCAATGAACACATAGGAAAATCCGAATTCTTTTTGTAAATCTTGTAAAAGGTTAATGACTTGGGCCTGAATAGAAACATCGAGAGCGCTCACAGGTTCATCGGCAATAATCAGTTTTGGATGAGAAGCCAAGGCACGTGCGATCCCAATGCGCTGTTTTTGTCCACCGGAAAATTCGTGAGGATAGCGATTTTGCTGTTCACGGTTCAGTCCGACTTTTGCCAGCAGATTGCTAACATATTCTAGTCGTTCATTCTTAGACATCGAAGGGCGATGAATCTGGAGAGGCTCCTCGACAATTTGTTGCACATTGAGACGTGGATTAAGAGACGATTGGGGATCTTGAAAAATCATCTGGATTTCGGATCGAATCGGAAGCATTTGACGACGACTTAGGGGTGCCAAATCGACCCATCCAAAGGAGGCCGTATTAAACAAAATTTGCCCCTCAATTTCGACTCCGGGAACGGTCGCTTTCAGCAAATTAATAAGGGCCTTTCCGGCGGTGGATTTTCCGCATCCAGACTCTCCGACAAGTCCAAGGATTTCTCCTTTTTTCAAAGTAAAGGAGATTCTATCGACGGCTTTAATGGTTCCAATACGTCGATAAAAAACGCCTCCATAGATAGGATAAAAAACTTTCAAATCGCGCACGTCCAGAATCAAATCATCAGAGCCCGAATCTTTTACGAGCGAATGGGTTTGAGCTGTAACGGAGTTTGCAGTAACCATTTTTTCATTTGTTTGCATAAGGCGTTCCTTCTGAAGTCGCTAAATGGCAACGAACAAAACGTCCGGGAAGAATTTCGACGAGTTCGGGTTCTTCCTGCTCACAGCGCTCTACTTTCAATTCGCAACGAGTACAAAACTTACAGCCTACCGGCAAATTAAATAAACTGGGAACCATTCCCGGAATGGCTTTCAACCGTGTCTTTTTTTCTTCTTCTGGTTTGGGTAAGGATTGTAATAATCCATGGGTATAAGGATGTCTTGGATCTTCAAAAAGATCGAGTGCCGGGCTAATTTCTTGAATACGTCCCCCATACATGACAACGACACGATCACAGGTTTCGGCGACCACCGAAAGGTCATGCGTAATTAAAATCACGGCAGAGCCAATACGTTTCCGTTTTAAATCCTTCATCAGATCTAAAATCTGTGCCTGAATAGTGACATCAAGGGCTGTGGTGGGTTCATCCGCGATGAGAAGTGCCGGATTACACGAAATCATCATCGCAATCATCACCCGTTGACGCATTCCACCCGAAAACTGATGTGGATAATCCTCTAGTCGTTTTTCTGGATCAGGAATCCCAACGAGTTCTAGCATTTGGATGGCCCGTTTGGTGGCTTCTTCATGAGAACATTTCTGATGTTGGATAATCATTTCCTCGATTTGCCAGCCAATTTTAAATACCGGGTTCAACGAGGTCATTGGCTCCTGGAAAATCATAGAAATATCTTTTCCTCGGATTTTTTGCATGCGTTCGATAGGCAATTTTAAAAGATCTTCTCCACGAAAGAAAATTTCTCCACGAATAATTTCGCCTGGAGGGTTGGGAATCAAGCGCATAATGGATAAAGAGGTGACGCTCTTCCCGGATCCCGATTCACCAACGATGGCTAAAAATTCATCTTCATAGAGTTTAAAACTGATATCTTCAATGGCATGAACACGTCCGGCTTCGGTATCAAAAGCGGTGGTTAAATGTCGTATATCGAGAAGGATTTTTTTTTCCTGAGTGGACGGAAGGCTTTCAAATCCTAACTGTTTTAATTCGGATTTTAAGAGGTCCTGATTTTGATTTTCTCCCAAAACGACAAATTTTTCTAAGAGCGGTGCTAATAAAGCTTGTTTATTGGCTGGAAGATTCAAGTAACGGCGTATTAGTTCAGTATAATCGGTACTCATGGATCTTATCTCAATCTGCTGAAAACTTTAGGATCAAAAGCTTCTCGTACTGCTTCTCCAATCAAAACAACAAGAAAGAGGGTGACAAAGAGTGCTGAGAAAGGAAACAAGACAAGCCACCATCGCTCAATATTAATTAATCCTTGTTGAATTGTTTGTCCCCAGCTCGGAGTTGGAATCGGCAGTCCAAATCCTAAAAAATCGAGGGCGACAAGACTTGAAATATCGGTAACAATCGCAAACGGTGCAAAAGTCACAACGGGTGTTAAGGCGTTCGGTAAAATGTGTTTAAACATAATCATCCAATCGGAGACTCCAATAGAAATCGCGGCAGAAACATAATCTTTCGCTTTTTCTTTTAAAAATTCCGCTCGGATATAATAAGTGGTCCCCATCCAGCCAAACAAGGTCATAATCCCGACCAGCAAGAAAAAACTAGTTTGTAGGATAGGAATAGTATCTGGATTAAATTTGGGAGACATCAAAGCACTTAAAATCATGACCATATAGAGGAAGGGAATGGTTTGGCAGATTTCGACTAGGCGGAGTCCTATCATATCGACCCAGCCTCCATAATAGCCAAAAACCGCTCCGACCAAAATTCCAACGGCAAAGGTAATCACCGTTAAAACCAGAGCAAATGTAATGGAGACATTAAACCCGTAAGCCAGACGAACCAAGACATCTCGACCTTCGATATCGGTTCCAAACCAATGATCGAAGGAAGGGGGTTGTGGATGAAATTTTCCGGGAGGGGCCTCTACAATTTCTTTATAGTCATAAGGGAAAAAAGGGAGCAACACCCAGTTTCCTTGTTTTTCTTGATCAAATTTTTCTTGAAGGGTTCGATAATTAGGCGTGATATTTTTAGAAAATTCGTCGCTTCCGCCCAGTTCAAAATCATTATTTGTATAATGAGTGGAGAACGGACAATACCATTTTCCCTTGTAACTAACCAAGAGCGCTTTACTATTCATAAAAATGGGAAGAAAAAAACTGAAAATGTAGGCAATCGTTAAGAGTAAAAAAGAATAATAGCCACGTTTCAGCCTTTTAAATTTACGTACTCGCTTTTGAAAGAGAGAAACTGGAGCCTTTTCGTTCATTTGAACTTAATCCTTGGATCAACGAGGGTATAGAGAAAATCGGAAAAAATATTCCCGATCAACTGTAAGAGCATCGTAATGGTCAGAATACCAACAGCCACAGGGTAATTTCGTTCCACGAGAGAGGTGTAGCCTAATAACCCCATTCCATCAATATTAAAAACTTTTTCAATTAAAAAACTTCCTGCGAGCACTAAACTAAAAATATGTCCTAGTCCAGTACATAATGGAATCATAGAGTTCCGAAGGGCATGCAAAAAAATAACACGTTTCCCGGGAAGTCCTTTAGCAAAAGCGGTTCTGACGTAATCTTGCCCCAAGTTTTCCATCAGAGAGTTTTTCATGAGCATTGTTGTGGTCGCAAAACTTCCCAGCATATAACAAAAGATAGGAAGCGTACAATGGTGAATAATTCCGATAAACTGTCCAAAAGAGGTTCTCTGTTCCCAATCATCGGGAAACCAGTTTCGTAAAGGAAACAGTTGAAAGTCAAAAGTTCCTCCGCCAAGCATTACCAATAAAACAGATCCTAAAGCCCATCCGGGAATCGCAAATCCAAGAAAAACGATAATACTGCTGAACGTATCGAAGGGTGTATAATGATGAATCGCTTTTAAAACCCCTAAAGGAATACAAATAGAGTAGGTTAAGAAAAATCCAATTAACCCTAAAGAAATCGAAATGGGTAACCGTTTTTTAATTTCGTACCAAACCGGTTTCTGGGAGGTCCACGATTCTCCCAGATCCAGATGCATCAATGCCCAGAGCCATAGAAGATAACGTTGATACACAGGCTTATCTAGGTTATATCTCTTTCTGATCTCTTGGATCAATTTGTCGTTCACTTGAATATCTTTCGTCGCTCCGGAACCCCCTTCGCCGCCACCGCCTGCTCCTTGGAGTTTCATAATTTCTCGTTCTACAGGGCCTCCTGGAACTTTATCCAGAATAGTAAAAACAATCAGAGTGGCTCCCAAAAAAGTGGGGATAATCAGCAAAAATCGACGAAAAAAATATTGCATAGCGTTCCTTTATTTTTTTAGGGGCTTCCATTCATCGATCCAATAGCGATCGTCCATTTCTTCTACTTTTAGGCGGAGAGAAGGATTTTGGATGGCCTCTTGAAGTTTTTGATCTTTGGCGGGATCATACCACCAGAGCCAAAAAATACTATCATCGTCTTTAAGAAGACGGGCCATTCCTCCGCGAGGATAGCCATATTTGTTCCAGAAAATAAACCGTTTAAACGCTCCATACCACAGCATCGCATAAGGATAATCTTGAGCGATGAGTCCATCAATTTTCTGAATAATTTGAATACGTTGGTTTGTAGTAAGATCCATCCGATCATATTCTTCAATAAGTTGATCCACTTCAGAATTCTTATAGGCAGTAATATTATTATTGTTAGGTTGATCGGCTAGGGTCCCTTTCCAGGAAGTTTCTGGGTTTGGGGGATCAATAGCGCCCCAAGACATTAAAGAAAGATCGTATTCTTTATTGAGTACTTGTTGCCAACGAGTTTCGGGTGAGATCCGTCGCAAAATAAGGTTGACGCCCGCTTTTCGATACGTATTTTGGATTAGTGTTAAATGCGGTTCAAATCCTTCACTATCATATAAAAGTTCTACATCCAGAGGTTGGCCCGCTTTCATCAGTCGGCCCTCGGAATTTCGTTCGTTCCAACCTGCTTCGTTCAGCAATCGGAGCGCTTCATTAGGGTTATATTCATTTTTAGGATTATTTTTGTTTTCATAGTCTCCGCCGGGCCAATAGGAGTTTTCTTTTTCATATTGGTTATACATTAATTTTTGTAAAAGTTCGTCGCGATCAATCAAAAGGGTTAAGGCTTTTCGAACACGAACATCATTATAAGGAGGTTTTTTCATGTTAAAAGCCAGCCCCATTGTTCCAACCGGAGCGCTATTATAAAAACGTTTTTTTGATAATAACCCGCGATCAAATTTCTCTCCAACCGCGTCTTCAATCCACCATTTTGAGGTCGCCATTAAATAGCAATCCAACTGTCCCGCTTTAGCCATTTCAAAAGAGGCACGGCTATTTCGAACGACAATAAATTCCAGTTTATCAAAATTGAAGCATCCGATATTACGTCGCTGATCTTTGGCCCAATAGTCTGGTCTTCGACGAAAAATGACTTTATTTCCTTGTTCTTTTTCCAATTCGGCATGATCTGCCGTATAAGCACCACTTTGAGTCATATATTTAAAATTGTATTCGCGTAGCCACTTTTTAACCCAGTCTTTATTTTCAGAATAAATTCTCAAAGTTTGATCGTTAAGAATATAATGGAAAAAAATATCTTTCTCTCCGATTTCGCCAATTTTCCATTTATTGTCTAATTCCGCAGGAGTGAGAGAAAATTGATGGGGAAGTGTTACATTATGGATATCTTGCAATTTTTTGGAAACGATTGCTTTTAAGACATCCGGTAAAATACCTGCATTCAAGTTTTCTCGAAACGATTCTTGCCACGGCATCGAATCAAAGGATTTATGACTAGAAAGAGTAAATAGTTCTTGGGAGGAGAGAATTGGAAGTCCCGAAATATATAAAAAATTTCGCCAGTTTGGTTTCGCACATTCCACTTTGACCAAATATTTACTTAACGCTTGGGGTTCTTTATATTTTCCAAACACCTCAATATTGGAAGGCTCTTCCAAATCGGGATGCATATTTAATTTCCAGGTTTCGACCACATCTTCAGCCGTAATCGAAGTCCCATCGGCCCATCGAGCATTCGGGTTTAAACGGAACCAAAATGTTTGTTGATCCGCGGAAATTTTCCAATGGGTGGCGAGTGCAGGACACCATTCCATCGTTGTAAAATGACGCATCAGCAAGGATTCATACATCAAATCAAGCGCCAAATAATTGAGCCATGTATTCGATTCTTTTCCTGAAGGACGGAGAGTCGAAGGATAATCGGTAATAGAATACGAAATCGAGCCTCCCTTCAAGGCGCGAGAATCTCCAATCAAGGGATACTCTGTATTGGTGAGGTATCCTAAACTTTCCGCAATGGCTCCAAATCCACGGCCTCCATCCTGTGCGGATATTGCAGGATCGGCTCCAGCGTCTTCATTCGGGAATACAGGATATTTGCTCAATTCAGAAGCTTGAGTCGTATTTTTTGAAGTCTTGGGGAGAATCGTTCCTTTTTTTGCTTCTACGCCAATTTCCTTAATTTCTGGAATCGGGAGCCCGTAATGTTGTTCCATTAGCATAAGCGCGTATTTTTGTTTTTCGGGTTCGGTCATTCCCGGAAAAATTTTGGAAATGGCTTTGAGATAGGCTTGAAGGTCTTCTCCTTTTTCGCCTAAAGTGAGTTCTCGTTGTTGAGACTCTGCGTTTTGTTCCATTCGAAGCGCTAATTGCGCGGAGACCTGATTCGCAATCTCAGAAGAGGAGACAGAAGCGGAAGCGTTTACTCCGGTCATTAAGGCGGTTCCAGGTTTGTGGGTATCACAACCCAGAATAGTTCCGCCTACTAAAAAGGTTCCCAAAAGAATCAAAAATCTTCCGTATTGAATGAGCATACTTTTCTCCTTCTGCCGAAAAATCCAAAACGATATTGTGTTCTAGTTTATATCAAAAAATAATTCAGAAAAGAAAAAAACGAATTTTCTTTTCCAAAGAGCGACTCTTTTATAAAATTTTCAGGTTGTTCTTCTTGCTTCTCTTGAAAAAAAAGGTGAATCGTATGGTTACGGCAATTTATCCGGGAAGTTTCGATCCGCCAACCAATGGCCATCTCGATGTCATTCGACGAGGTGCTTCTATTTTTTCTAAATTGATTGTAGCGGTCGCAGTCAATCCCCGAAAAAATCCCCTCTTTACCGCTCAAGAACGTGTGGAGTTTATCCGCGATTCTATTCCTCAACTTTCCAATGTAGAGGTATTTTTCTTTGATGGCCTTATTGTAAATCTCTGCCGTGAAAAAAACGCGAAAGTCATCTTGCGTGGAATTCGGACTATTTCCGACTTTGAGCATGAATTTCAGATGGCCTTTACCAATCGTCATTTTGCGCCTGAAGTGGAAACGATTTTTGTGGCTCCGGCCGAAGAATATTCGTATCTCAGTTCCTCTTTGTTAAAAGAAGCGATCCGTGTTGGAGGCAATATGGAACACTATATCCCGAAAAAAGTCCATCTTCGTCTCGTCGAAAAACTCCAGAAAAACGAACTTTAATCGATTGCACAAGCGACTCGAAAGCCTACGTAGGAGGTGCGTCGATTGGGTTCGGACCAAAAACGATAGGCAGATCGACAACGACCCGCAGGATTGGACCAACTCCCTCCACGAATCACGCGACCCGCTCCTGACTTAGGCCCTTGAGGATCCGTTTCTTCAGCCTCATAAAACTCTTGATAGCAATCCGAACACCATTCCCAGACATTTCCATGCATATCATAGAGTCCGAACGCATTTGCTTTTTTTTGCCCTACTAAATGGGTTTGGTTATTCGCGTTTTTAGAAAACCAAGCATAATCGGGAAGTTCGCTTAGTTCATTCCCAAAGGAATAAGCGGTTGTGGTTCCGCTACGACAGGTATATTCCCATTCACCTTCAGTTAATAACCTGAATCCGGAACGGTTGCAAAACAATTGAGTATCCAACCAATGAACTTTTTCGACTGGGCGTTGCTCTATTCCGGGAAAATAGGAGGGATCATATTGCATCACAGCATTCCATTGTGCTCCGGTCACCGCATACGTTCCACACCAAAAAGGACGAGAAATCAATACCCGACGCTGTTGCTCATTTTCATCGCGTCCTTTTTCGTCTTCTGGAGATCCTTGTAAATAAAGTGCTGGAGGAATCAAACGCATTTCTAGATCGGAAGTCAACAGCGATTTTATTTGTTTGGGTTCAGAAAAACCCATTTGCTGGGCATACCAAGATTGATAATCACTTGTATAACTTTGTTGTTTTTCTAGAGGAAGTTTCCGCCAGCTTTCTGAAGTCATATCGATCCAAATGGATTCTTTAGGATTTAGTTGCATCCCAGCGGTATTCAGAATTTCAAAAAGATGTCCTTCATATTGATTTAATAATCCGGGAGATTTTAGAACTTCATCCACCATCCGCTCAAAGGAAATCCCTTTTCGTCTGGCTTTCTTTACGTCTTCAATACTCCGGTAAACCAATGCTTTTCCCCGTGAATGAATAAAGACGCAACGATGCGTCTTTATTCGTGTGGTAGGCGATACCAGAGTCGGACTGGTGACCTCTACGATGTGAACGTAGCGCTCTAACCAACTGAGCTAACCGCCTATGAAAAACTCCAAAACAAACGCTTTGGAGTTTTAAAAAAAGTGGTAGGCGGTATCAGACTTGAACTGATGACCTCCACGATGTCAACGTGGCACTCTAGCCAGCTGAGCTAACCGCCTAGAAAATGAGAAAATGATGAAAAATAAGGATATCTATTCTAACCGAAAGGTGGAAATTTTTCAATAGCGATTTTTAAATTGCTCACGATTTTATTTTTTTTCCTGAATTTTGATCGTTGTAAATACTTCGATAGCCGTTTTGGAATTTTGCCAACTCATAGCGGGTAAATGGGCCTTATGTTTCAAACAATATTCTACAAATTCGTAGCGATCCCATCCTTGTTCCGTGGCTACTTCGGGCAAAAAACATCCACTGACGTTTCCCTGACTCACTTGAATGCCATGAATTCCAATCTGAATCTCTTCAATCTGTTGAATGGGACGAA
>CAZHAR010000066.1:0-27970 GCA_964530615.1 uncultured Planctomycetota bacterium
TCTCATTGGTCTGGCTCGTCCTCAATCATTAAATCTTTCGCTTCATTCTTTTCTAGAACAACAAACCAGACAAATCGCTATTTTGGAAGGTTCAGAACAAGAACCCCTTTCCGAAATCTATTTTCAACAATTTTTAAAACATCCTTGGTTACAACAAAAATTTACGGAAGAAAATCCTTCCTATCACCAATATTTAAAACCATTTGCTCGCTATTCTATCCAGCAATTTTTCTATCAACAACAGCTTACGAAATCGCGAAATTTTCTAGATCTGGTAAACTTCGCAATTTGTTTCGCTCCCACGATAGATACTCCTATTCTACTTCTCTGTAATCGAATATTTAGCAAATTATTCGGTTCTTTATATACGCCGGCGACATTCCTTCAGAAACTTCAGATTTTTTGGCTTGGCCCGTCTGGAATCGAAAAGCTAAAAAATCATCGAAAACGGAAACAATATACCCAAGACGCACTCCTTCAATTAAAAGAGATTCATCTCTGCCAACTCTCGGCTCCGCCAACCTCTTTTATTAGAAAAGGATTTTTGTGGCTTTGGAAAATGACCCTGCTTCCTTTTTTATTACAAGGAATTCGTCTTTTCTTTCAAAAGTTTGAACTCGCTGGCCCCTTTCTTCCGGTCGGTTTTATAGCCACTTTCCAACAAATGGGGGATCGGGTCCGACTCCAAAAATTTAGTCATCATTATCAACATTTCAGAAAAATTCAATCTCAAGGGCATTTCGCGTCCTTATTTGCACTCAATGAATCCTTTCGAATCTTTGAAGAAATTGGAGGACGGTATCCTCTCGCAGAAGCAGAAACATTTGCAGAGATTTTAGAAAAAGAATTTCAGGATCAGCTACGTTGGGTATTGGATCAGATTCTAAGAGATCTCCATTTGCCTGAAAAAGAACAAGATCTCTTTGGAAATTTTATTCGACATTTGGTCTATACCGCTCGAAATCAGCGCCATCCACTTTCTCGATATATTTTGATCGATCTAGAGCGTTCTTTTTCCGAAGGACGTCGTCAGCTTTTTTGGCTCTCTTGGAAAAGGTGGTTTTTTTCTAAAGGAAAACAATCGTTAACACAACCGATTCTCTTTTGTTCTCAATTAAGGCGATTGAAGTATTTAAAACGAATTGTTCCAAAAATCGCTAGGCTTTCGCTGACTCCCGAACAATATTCACGATATTCCCAAGTTCTGGGTAAAATTATTTCTCGTCTGGAACAAGATTTACAAAGAGATTTAAAACAAACCATTGCTCCTCTCTTTCAAGAAATTGGGCTTATTCCCAAGAATTACCACGAAAAAATAGCGTTACTTGAGATTCAAGATGAAATGACCCATCAAATCGTTGAGGAACAGCAACTTCATTTTACTCAATTGAGAGATATTTTGAGTCGTAATGATTTTAAGCTTCAGGACTGGACTCGACTTTCTGAATTGGGATTTCGCGATGTTTTTTCCCGATTAGATGCTCAACTCAAACTTCGCCTTAAAGGTATTTATCAGCCGGGGGAATTCTATCTTAAATTCTTACATCTTCTCACTGGTATATTTTTTGGGACGCCCTTGGGTCGTGTTCTTTGCAAATTTTTTTTCTTCCCCTTTGGATTTTCTTTCTGTGCACTTGCTTTTTTTCAATTTTTTATTTTTCCTTATTCTGAATGGACCCGTTATTCCGTTTTACTCTCCTCCAGAAACATTTTAATTTTTGCAGGTAGCCTTGTTTTGATTTTTTTTACTTGGCCCGGACGACGACTGTTTCGCCTTCTTTTAGAGATCCTTCAAGCATTTGTGGAAAAAATTCTTTTTCTTCTCAAATTTTTTTTCTATCTGTTTCCTCATTTTGTGATTCATCTCTTTAACCAAATCGTTCCCTATAGCGTCAGAGTCAATATTCTCTCCCCGGTGACCGGTTCTCTTTTGTTCTGGTTCTTAATGTATCAATATGTTTTGCCTCAAGAATATATTCATACGATTTGGCACCCCATTGTTTCGTTTGCGCTAATGACGATTTTGCTGTATCTCATTAACCCGTTATGGCAAATATTTAAAAGAAAACTGCGTTTTTTTACTGTGGATATGGGACGGATTTGGTTCAAAAATATCTGTATCGCCTTCTTTAAATTTATTTTGCATTGTTCTCACAGAGCCTTTTTAGTTCTAGAAAAAACCATTTATGGAATCGAACAACGCCTTCGTCTTCAGCAAGGAGAATGGAGTGGATGGATTGTTGTCAAAAGTTTTCTTGCATTTATTTGGTTCTGGCCCACCGCGATTACTCGTTTTTATGTACGGTTATTTCTCGAACCTCAGGTGAATCCCCTGAAATTTCCCGTAGTTTCTCTGACCTATAAAGTTTGGTTTCCTATCGCGATGACCTTTATTCATCAACATGAAACCGCGCTTAATCAACTCTTTTGGCCGAAACTTCGAATTTTAGATTACGGGCTAGCTTATTGGATCGTTCAGGTTCATGCTTTTATTTTTACCGGTTTTTTTGGGTTTCTTGTCTGGGAACTCAAAAAAAATTGGGATCTCTATCATGCGAATCGATCCTTATTAGCTACGGGTAAGAGTGTTTTAAATTCAGGAGAAACCCTTCCTCAACTTCTTTTTAATGGGCCTCGCTCTGGAAAAATTCCTGCCCTTTATCAAAAACTGCGTCGCTTGCTTCAATATGATCTGCGAGGAACGGATTCTTTTCGCATTCGGCAAGTTGAACTCGTCCTTCAGAACTTAACACAAAAAGTAGAATTGTTTTTTCAGAAAAATCTCTTATATGCTCTGAATCTTCATCCTGAGTTTCTCAAAACCCCCTTGAAAATAGAGTCGATTCACCTTCTTATTAGCGGGATTGATTTAATCGTTTCTACAGAAGACGATTCTTTTTGTTTCATTCATCTTCATTTTGAAATGAAAGAAGAAATTCTTTATACCTCTACCTTTCTTTCGCCATCTGCAGAGACTAAATTTTCTTCCTCCCAAAAATTGCTTTTGGACCTAGCCATTTTTTTACTTTATAAAAGAGCGAATGTTTCCTTTTGTGAAGAACAAATTGCTCATTTTTTAGAACAACGCTATACCGATAAACTCCAAAATGCGATTTTACCGCAAAAAGTCTACTTTTCTTTTCATCCACCCCATCAACTTTTTTTGCAAATTCCCATTGAAGGTTTTACAGGTTGGAAAGAAGTTTCTTATAAAATCGTTCCAAAAAAAGTACGCGCTAAACAAGGAGATTTATCAGGCGAACCTTTTGATTTCCAAAAAATTATCTTCGCAACCCATTCCCTTTTCTGGAAAGATTACAATTGGCTAATGGAGGCGTCGGATATCACCAAAGAATATTATCCATTTGTTCCATTTTTAAGTAGGCCGCCTCCTACTTTAATTAAAAGTACTCTAGCATTTTCTTAAAAAGTTCATTGACAAATTTTGAGAGATTTGTTAGCTTTCCAAAGATATTTTGATGAAGGGTTACGTTATTGATCAATTACCGTTTCTTTTTGTTCTTTTGTATTCTATCGAAAATTTAAAGAGGACGCGCCTCCTCCCCATAGCTTAAAAGCAAGGGGTATCCGGTGCGTGAGACTAATGAAGAAAATTGGATTACTCATCAATCTTATCGCTTTTCTATGGATATTAAATGGATGTTCAAGTGGTGGTGGAAGCGATAATAATCAAACAGGAAACCGTGGGGGTGGGGATGGTTTGGACGGACCCGCCATATTTGGCGCAACCGAGTTTTTATCGGAACATGATGGGGATGGGGTAAATCCCTTTACAGCAGGCACTCTTTCCGATGATGTTGGAACAAGCCCCGGAACTATTGTAGAAGGTTGTTTTACCTCCTGTACGGGGATGGGAATTTTAGTAAAATTTTCACCCACTATTACCATTGGGACTCCTTTTACGGTACGTTCGATTAGCTATTTTGTACCTCCTCCTCCAACGTGTGGAGGAGATGCAACAGTCTCTGCTGAATTTGTGATGTATGAAGCGGGTTCTGATGTCCCAGGAACTGAACTTACACGTATTCTTATGCCTCTGGATGCTACAGGACTTGGCCCTGCAGCAGCGTCGCCGGACTTGAAAGTATTTACTTTTTCCCCTCCTATTGTGATAACGGATCTTTTATTAGGGGATACGGATGGGACTTTTTTTGCGGGCGTTGAATTTTTAAATACGACTCCCGGCACTTTTACGATTGGTACCGATACCGATCCAACTCCATTTCCAGATCCAGACGGACCTTGGGTTGGAACAACTCCTTATCCTCCTGCTACTGTTCCTGTGGGGACTTGTCCTGCTCTTTTGCCAGATTCTATTCCCCCCAGTGGATCCGTTCCACCAACAGTTTGTCTTGATCCAGTGACCTTCGGTTTTGGGAGAGGAACTTCTTTTCTCAAATGTGGCGCCGGGGTCTATTCGCCCGTAGTCTCTTCGACGACCCCTTTCCCTCCGCTACACGATTGGATTGTTACCCTCGAAGTGGGCCCATAATAGGGTTCTCCGCTTTTTATTTTAATTGCTTATGTTTAGGGGTCGTAAAACGATCCCTTTTTTATTAGGAGCCTCAGAAAAAAATTCAAAGTTCTCCTACATAGATATTCGCGTTGAACCCACGAATCGTTTTAGATTCTAATAGATTCATCCCTTGATTTTGATAAAAAATATTCGGGGCAATATAATCTCGGCTTTGATTCGTCGCGAGCTTAAATCGTTTGACTCCAAATTGTTTCAAACGCGATTTTGCGTATTGAAATAGCTCGTTTGCTACTTTAATTTTTTCTTTTTGGTAAAACGCTAAAGATCGATATTCAGGAAGAACCCCAAAGGAGAGGATTTCTGATTCAATAGGCTCTTGAGTTTCTTTTGAATGGCAAGAAATTAGTAGGATCGCGGCTCCAATAGGAAGCATCGACTGCGGATTTTCAATAAGGGTGAGAATCATTTGTTTACTTAATAAAAATCCTTTTTTCCAGAGCCACTCTCGGAAGAGTCTTGGAGCATTTGCGGTATACGAAATAAAACCAATCGGTTTTTGTTGGAAATAAAATAGTGCTCCTCCAGAGTGGGCATCCGCCAATAAATTCGGATAATAAAATTTCAGCATAAATCGCTGACCTAGTTGAGGGATCGGACTTTTGGGTAAAATCGTTTGATGTAAATAGGCTATTTCAGCAATATTTTCCGGAGATAAATCCACAATCATAAAAATATTATTTTTCTCGATATTGGATATAAAGTGGACGTTCAATCATTTGAATTAGCGTTTGTTCCGCTTTCAAAAACAATACGGATAAACAGAGAGACATGAATACGATCCCTAGTACAAATTGTTTCCAGCCACAATGTTTTCTTTTTAAAAATCCGGTTAGGCTCCCAATTCCAAGACAGAGCCAAGCAATCCAAAGAATTTTGAGAGCATAAAAGAACGATTTGGGACGATATTGAATTGAAATTTCATGAATCCCTTCTGGAACCCAAACGCCCTTAAACGCTCCATAGGTAAGAATCAGATCCACAGGAAGCCCATCGAGTGTTGCGATAAAACCCGGATGACTGGCATCTAGATAATTTACAATTCCAGGAGCGCTCATCTTCATTCGAAAAATAATGCCATTCGGAGAATAAGAAAGTATTTGAAATCCAGCCGTTAATTCAGAAAGCCTGTATTCTCCGGGAGTCACTTCTTTCATTTTTGGAAATCCTTTTTCCCAAGGAATTTTCAAAGATTCAGACGCTTCGATCAGACAACAACTCCTTAAATCTTCTTCATTTTTCTCAAGAGCCTCTTTCAAATGAGCGACAACAGAATATTTTTGAGTCACAAACAATTTTCCTTGCTCTAGATTTTCGAAGAGATCGAGTGCTCGCTTTCCTCCTGAAAGTAAGAAAAGAGCGATGTTTTTAGGGGAGTTAAAATCGGAGACTTGAACGTTCAAATAAAATTGAGAAGTTTCTTGAACGAGCGGAGATTGATATTCCATTTCTGGAAAAGAACGATGATGAAAGGTATCCCAAGATAAAAATTGTTCAGAGGAAAGTTGCTTCGGAACTGAAGCTTCAAACCAGGTTCCTTGGGCATGATAAAATCGTGTCTCTAGTAAAATTAAGAAAAAGAGAATCAACAGAGCCGTTTTTTTTCTTAAAGGATTTCCAGACAAGAGTAAATAAAAAGCATAGAGCGCAACGGTGGAAAACAAAACAAAACTAAGCATTTGCCAAATAAACATCTTTGAATTGGCATAAATAAAAACGGGGCTATCATTCTGAAAAATAAAAAAAGTCAGATATCCCCCTAAAAAATAAAGAAAATTATTTTCAGAAGCGTAAATGTGTTGGATCCCGAAAAAATCTTGGCTCCAACAAACAGCAATCACCACAGAAAAGAGGAGCAAAATTCCTAGAGTCGCGCCCCCAATAAAATAAATTCCAAATTTTCGATAAGGGAAGATTTCTATTTTTTTCTTCAATTGGTAGTTTTGTTCAATCCATTGCAAGACAAAAACGATCACTCCTGAAAGGCAAAAAACGCCTGTTCCTAAAATTCGCCCATGAACACGAGTCGACTTTAAGGGCGGTATTAAATAAGAAATCCAACTGGATATAAATGCCGAAGATCCTAATGAATAGAGGAGCGTAAATCCGAAAAAGAGGAGAAAAAAAAGGAGAAAAAATCGTTGTTCTTGAGAGTACTCTATTCGCTCAAACAAAATTCGAATCGCGATAAACAGGAAAAAACACAAGCTAATATGGGTATAAAAGTTAGAATGAACATCGGCAAACCAAGGAAAAATAAAACTCATGACACCAGAAACAAGATCCAGTTTGTGTTGATCTCCTCTAGTGACGTCTTCAAGAATACGGCGATATAATTGCGGAATCACATCCATTTTAAACGGAAGCAATAGTGGCGCGGCGAGTGCGATTCCAAGCAAATTCATTCCTGCAAACATAAATAATGGCTTGAGTTGAAACCGTTTAAAGTCGGAGTGCTTTTCGAGGGGAGGCTCCGCCGAAGGTTTCGCTAAAAAAAATAGACGACTCAAAAAATAAATCGAAACAAACAACAAGTTGTAGAGGCTATGTTGTGGATGGCCCGACATCAACATAATACCTAAAACAATCGGATAGAGCCAGTAGCGCCAAGCCGATTGTTCTTTGAGCCAACCTTCAATCAACAGAATCAATAAGGGCAGAAGAACGAGAATTTCCAATGGGGTCGCATAGCGCAAATTATCTAACATTCGGAAATTAAACATGAAGGTGAGTGCGCCAAAAATAGAAGCGATGCGGACTCCAGAAATACGATGAAAAAAAAGATAGGCCCAAATACCACCACAGCCCAATAAAAATAATTTAAAATGCAACATCACGGTTAGAATATTTCCATTGAAGGTTTCCGGAAATATCGCATAAAGCCAAGTGATTGGCGAAAATGCTTGAGAAAGTGCATGTTCAAAATTCGCGCTCATTCCTCCATAGAGAAGCGGGGACCATAAGGGGAGACAGCCTTCTTGAATCAATGCGAAAAAACGCAATAGCGCTCTGGGTTGGTAGACACAAAAATCATTTCCCGGAGGCGTTTGGAACATAAAATAATAAAGAAGATGAGGGAATAAGAGCAAACAAGAGCTAATAAAGCAATCCCATTTTTTTTCTTGCCACCATTTCATAGGGGTTTTTTAATCCGAAAGAGAGGCGATAAACTGGGTCAATCTTTGGATTCCTTCTTGGATTTGTGATTGAGGCAAGGTATACGAAAACCGAATATACGTGGGTGCTCCAAAAGCGCCTCCTGGGACTGTCGCGACTTTTTGTTCTTCCAATAAAAAAGATGCCAATTGAGCCGTATCTTGAATCGGCACTCCTTTCAATTTTTTTCCTAGATAGGCGGAAAAGTCTGGAAAAACATAAAAGGCTCCCTGAGGCTTTGAGCAAGACAGTTTTGGAATCTGTTGAATAAGTCGTACAATCAAGTCTCTTCGCGCCTGATATTCCTTTACAATCTCCTGAAGAAAGAGCATATTTTCAGCGAGGTAAGCGTCCGCTAGCGCATATTGAAGCAAAGAGGGTGCGTTACTTGTGGAATGAGATTGAAGATTGTTCATTTGCTTGATCCACTCTTTAGGACCCACTCCATAGCCGATGCGCCACCCTGTAATGGCGTGCGATTTTGAATATCCATTCACTAAAAGGCATCGAGAGCGAAGTTTGGGCGCAATATGAAGCAAATTGGTATGTTTCTTGCCATCATACGTCAATTTTTCATAAATCTCATCAAAGATAATAGCGAGATCGGGTTTGGATTCAATCCATTGAGCCAGTTCTTGAAGGTTCTCTACGGAATAAATGGTTCCAGTCGGATTGGACGGCGAATTCAGGATCAATAGTTTGGTTTTTGTGGAATATCGTTTTTCAAGATCCTCCACAGTGACCTGAAATTGGTTAGACTCTATGGTCGGAACGATTACGGGTGTCGCCTCCGCTAATCGCACCTGCTCTGGATAACTTAACCAATAAGGAGCTGGAATCAAAACTTCATCCCCCTCCTCGCAGAGGACATAAATGGCGTTATAAATGACATGTTTCGCGCCGATAGAGACGATCACTTCTTCTGCTTGATAGGGTAAATTCAATTCTTGTTGATATTTTTGAGCAATCGCTTTGCGAAGCTCTGGTAAGCCCTGAGCGGGTAAATAATGCGTGTATCCTTTTTGAATGGCCAAAACTGTATTTTGCTTAAGATGTTCTGGCGGATCAAATTCCGGTTCACCTGCGGCAAAAGAGATCACGGAGTGACCGGCCATTTTAAGCGTGTTCGCCCTCGCGGCAATTTCGAGAGTTGTCGAGGGTTGAATCTGTTGGAGTCGTTTCGCAAACTTCAAAAAAATTTCTCCTAAAAAAATAAACGGGTTTCATTTTAAATTTCTCTTGGAGAATTGGAAGAGGGGAGTTTTTTTTTGTCTTAAAAAAACGCTCCCCATGAATAAATTCAAATTAATATAAAGATTCGGTTGCGGGTTGTTGTAGGGCGATCCAGCAAAATAGACTTAAAACCAGTAATGGGAAAATCATTTCCATTACCAGTCGCTTCCATTTTGAAAGTCCTGCTAAGAAGGAAATTTGTCCAATCCAAGCAAATAATGGAGCAAAAATGATCCCGAAAAAACAAAGAGTTGGAGTCGTACTAAAATGGTTGAAATATCCATTAGCGAGTAATCCTACTAGAAGTACTGAGAGCGGATACGATGCTCCACTTGCAAAAGAAAGTGAATCTAGGCGTAACACAACAAGAAAAGTGAATCCTGCTAATAAAGCAATCAAACCAGAAAACTGAGCAAACTTGGCAATTCCCGCTTGCATTAAAATAATACTGGCTCCAAGATAAGTAAAACTCCAGAGTAGCGGAATCATCGCTCCAGAACGCCTTTCTGAAAGTTTTTGAAGCGCAATCCAGAGAATAAAAATCAACGCTCCAATACCAAATCGCCACCCATATATTGGAGTCTGAAATTCTGGCACTAATAAATATCCTGATAAAATAGCAAGAACTCCAGCCATTCCTGTAGAGGTCCAAAACTGTTTTTTCTGAACCAAGAGTCCGAATCCACACATTCCAGAAAACAAGGACAAAGCACAGAGCCATTGCCAGGATTCTTTTGGTGCAAAAGGGGGCGTTCCCTCAATGCGCCAATACGCAAGAGCATATCCTATCGCAAAATACCACGATATACTCCAAGAGCCATCACGTACAGCGTTTTCCTGTTTCTTGGGACGAAACGCGAAACCTAATAAAATAAGTCCAAACAGGACAGAAGGTCCAAGCATCAAGACTTGAACCTTCAGCAATTCATAAATCATTTCAGAGTCCCTTCAAGACTCACGGTGATCTGAATTTCTTCTCCCAATAAACCTTCCATATAATTCATTCCGAAATCACTTCGTTTAATGGTAAATGTGCTTAAAAACCCACTACGATATCCAAACTTTTCATTCGCTTTTCCAGAACCGGTATGTTCTATGTCGACCGTAACTTCTTTGGACACTCCATGAAGCGTTAACTCACCCGTGACTTTATACTGATTAAGAGTGTCTGTTTTCTCAACCGTGGTGCTTTTAAACGTCATTGTTGGAAATTGTTTTGCACTAAAAAAATCGGGGCCCTTCAGATGGTTGTCTCGATTTTTGTTATTGGTATCGATGCTTTCTGTATTGACTTCGAGTCGTAAAAGACTGGCCGTGGGATTTTCAGAATCAAAAGTAAATACTCCAGCCATCTCATTAAAACGTCCAAAAAAATACGACACATTCAGGTGCTTTACACGAAACAAAATACTTGAATGGACAGGATCGATATTAAAAGTTTCCGACGCGGCAAGTGAAGGATGAGTAAAAATAAAGAATCCAAGAAACAAAAAGAGTCCAAAAACTTGTAAAGCTTTCATTTTCAATCCTTAAAAAAAAAATAAAGGGATAGATCCTGGTAAAAAAATATTTATAAAACGAAATGAGGGGGCAGAGCGTTCCATTGTCCAATTTTTTTTATCAAATTCAACAAAAGAGGATTTTTTCGTGCGATTGGAAGAATTCTTTCACTTCAAATAAGGAGGAAAAACAACGAAAAGCAACCTTCCGAATCGACGGTTGAGGAGATTTTAAGTCCGGAACCAAAATGACCCGTATTTGAGCCGTTTGTGCGGCACGAACTCCTGCTTCTGAATCTTCCAGAACCAGGGTATGCAAGGCTTGAGCTTTAAGTGTTTCTAGGGCTTTGAGAAAAAGATCGGGTGCAGGCTTACTTCGTTGTACTTGATCCGCGGTAATGAGCGCGTCCATTTGTTGCAAAACAGAATGTCCCGCTAAACTCTTAAGCGCGTCTTTACGGGTACTAGACGTCGCAATCGCTTTACGAATTTTTTTCCCTTCAAGAAAAGAAAGAATTTCGTTCACTCCGGGTTTTAAAGGAACTCCCGATTTCTCAATAATCGTGTCCCGTATCGTTTCCCAACGATTTTTAAATAACGCAACATTAAATTTAGAGCTCAAGCGTTCCGCTAAAATCATTTCGCCTTCGTGAGTGCTTCGTCCAATCATCTCTTCATACCCTGAATCACTTAAAGAAAAGCCCTGTTCCTGTGTTGCTTTTTGCCAAGCCGTACGATAAATACGCTCGCTGTCCAACAAGAGTCCGTCCATATCAAAAATAATCGATTGAATGGGAATCAACAAGATCTCCTTCGTGTTACCTTTTATTGAATGTTTTTCATCGCTCACGAAAGATTCGCATTTTATGTCTTTATTCGTTGATTCGCAAGTAGTTTCGTTTAAAATGAATCCAAATTTGTAATATCCATTAATAAAGTGAATCCTTATGCAAACTTCCGTGGTTCAGCCTTCTTCTTCTCCAACTCCAGATTTACCTAAAAAATCGTTGGAAGAAAACATCACTTCGTTTGTTTTTTCTCCAGAACAAGATTCTCATAGTAAGGAAACTGTTTCTGTTACTCAGGCATCAAGTCTTTTAAGCGATATTCAGAAAGCGTCCGAAGAAAGTGCCTCTAAAAAAGCACAAATTATTTCTGAGATTTCTGAGAATCGCACACTCGCTGATTTATCGAAAACGGATCCCTCTCAGAGCGAAGAAAAAACGCTGATTAAAGTGGATGTTTTTTTTGAAACCGAAGAGGGACGCTACCAGATTTTAGAACTGCTTGGCGAAGGGGGAATGGGAATTGTTCAGGGGGTTCGAGATCATCTTTTAGAGCGCGAAGTTGCTGTAAAGCGAATCAAAATCAATAATAAAAATCGCTCTACCGTATGGGAAGAAAAAATTAAGCGGATTCGGCTACAGAGGGAAGCGATGCTGATGGCCTACCTTGAACATCCGAATATTGTGCCTTTATATGAAATGCAAAAAAGTCCGACGGGCGATTTACAATTTACGATGCGCAAAGTTCAAGGCGGTACACTAAGAGCATTGTTTCGTGAAGCGCGTTTAAATCCCGGCCGCTTTTCAGAAGATTTCTTTCTCTCTATTTTTCTCAAAGTCTGTGACGCTATTTCTTATGCGCATTCTCGTAGTGTTGTTCATCGCGATTTGAAGCCTGACAATATTATGGTTGGCTCCTTTGGTGAAGTGTATGTGATGGATTGGGGGATCGCCAAACGATTGAATATTCCTGAAAATTCCGATTTGAGTTCTTCGATGGAACCTTCTCCATTTGACAATCTCAAAACGATTGGCGGATTGGGAACACCGGGGTATATGCCTCCAGAACAACAAGCCAACGCGAGTACTGTTTTGCCACAAGCGGATATTTACTCACTTGGAAAACTATTACGAGAATGCTATATCTACTACTCTCCCATCGAAGAACTAAAAATGCGGATTGATTACACTAATAAACTTCGATACAAGAAAACACTTCCAAGCGATAATCCGTTTTTTTTGGAGATTCCAAAAGATATTCAAGCGATTGTTGAAAAAGCGACCAAACTGGCGCCGGAAGGACGATATTCTTCGGTGAAAGCGTTCATGGAAGATATTGGTCGATATCGTCAACATACTCGTGTTTCTGCTCGAAATTACTCTGTTTTAGAGATGTTGCGTTTATGGAAACAACGTCATCGAAAAAAAATAATCGCGGCTGTTACTTTTTCGATCTCCGTTCTCAGTTTCTTTTTTTACTTTCGTTATGAAAAGAAAAGGGAAGATCTTTTTAAATTTAGAACGGCTTTAGATGCAGCAAAACTAAAAGAAGCACAAGGAGACGATCTGGATAAATCCTTGATCGCACTAAAAATCAAGTCGCTTTTACAAGGACTCTCTTCTCTGAATGTAGCACTTTCATTATTTCCCGGAGAGGCAGAGGCAGAAGATTTTAAAGCAAAACTCGGCCAGAAATTGATTAATTTGGCGTGTAATACAGGAAATTATGAGATGGCGGACTATCTTTTTTCTGAACTTCAACTCCTTTCTTGTTTAACCACTACCGAAAAAAATGCCATCTCCGAAAAAATAGAAGAACAACAGACTCGACAATTAAAACGAAATCAAAAACGCCTCTCCTATTGGGAAAATCGCTTTCGAACCCATCAACAAGAAGAAGGCGATTCAGAAACCGCCCTCTTTGAAATCAGCAAGATGAAAGAAAAAGAAATTCTTCAGCGCTTGCAGGAAATTTTGAAAGAAAGTGTTGATTATTATGAACAAACAGAAAAACGCAATATTAGCCAAAATGAATTTTATAGTATGATGATGACCGCTTTAGGACGTTCTGAATCTCTTGAAATAGGCAGTTTCATTCGACCCGAGATGCTAAGACTTGCGAATCATCTTTTAAAAATTCCCCTAAATCAACGGCCCAAAGATAAAATACAATTCTTGATTATTCTTGTAGAAGTTCTTGGAAATCTTCAGGAAAAGAAAGCACTTCCCACTCTTATTGATATCGCTCTTACACTAAAACAAGGAGATTTTTTTGAAAAAAAGATCGAATCCGTGATTCGAAAACTGGCTACACTTGAAGCAGAAGATCTAAGGTGGCAAGACCCTCCTGATGTCGTATATCATTATCAAGCTCTTTTCTGTTATTATCAGAAAAATTATCCAGACGCTTTAAAAAAAGTTCAAAAAGCAATTGATTTAAATCCTTCTCAGGCAGATTACTATAACACTTCGGGTTTGATGAAACAATTGTTGGGACAATGGGAAGAGGCTCAAAAAGATTTGGCGAAGGCGATTCAATTAAACCCTCAATGTTCGTCTGCCTATGCAAATCGAGGAAGAGGAAAATTGATATTCAAAGACTATGAAGGAAGTATTCAAGATCTTGAAAAAGCGATTTCTCTCGATCCACGAGAATTGAATTTTTATCTCTACCTTTCAGAAACGCTGTGTACTCAAAAAAAATACGCCAACGCCATTCAACTTTTAAAAAGAGGCATTGAAGCAATTCCTCAATCCAGTCGTTTATCTTATCATCTTGCCTTGCTTTTTATGGAACAAAAAGAATGGGAAGAAGCCTTAAACATTTTAACTATTGCGATTCAACAGGATCCTTATTTTGCTGATGCTTATTTGAATCGGGGAAAAGTTTATACTGAATTAGGAGAGCTAGAAAAAGCCTTAGACGATTACTCTTTTGTCGTTCAAATAAATCCTACAGAAGAAAATGCTTATCTAAATCGATCGATTATTAAGATCGCTTTACAGGATTGGGAGGGGGCACTTCAAGATTGTACGTATGTATTAAAAAAAGATCCTCAGTCCTTTGAAGCCTATAACGCGTTAGGTTCTTATTATTCAGCTCAAGGCAATATAGAAGAAGCGATCGAGCATTTCAATAAATCGATTGAGTTAGCGCCTAATTATCGTGCTTATTATAATCGTGCATTTTGTCAACTTGAAAGCTTTCCACAACAAGCCCTTGTTGACCTAAATCACGCGATTGAATTAAATTCTGAGAGTTCTGATGCTTATTACTTTCGGGGAAAGCTAAAAGAACAATTTGGATATTTGGAAGAGGCCCTAGACGATTATTCTCAAGGAATTCGGATCAGCCCAAAAGATATGGATCTTTATAAGAAACGAAGTTTCCTTTATCTTTCATTGGAGCGATATCAAGAAGCGCTTGCTGACTTTGATTCTATCCTTCAATATCAACCCGAACAATTGTTGGCCTACAAAAAAAGAGTGTATATCAAAACTCAGCTAGAAGATATTCAAGGCGCTTTAGAGGATCAAAATTTTATACTTCAGCGAGAACCCGAGAAAAGCGAAAATTACTATAATCGTGCTTCTTTATATAATAATTTACATCAATTTGAATTAGCCTTGGCAGATATCCTAAAAGCGAGAGAATTGGCACCAGAAGAGCAAAGTAATTTAGATTTATTCCTCCAAATCGTTTCTAATTATTTCATACAACAGTATCAAATTAAAGAATTCGAAAAAGCATTTGAATTAGGGGAACTTTTCAAAAAGCTTGTACCTGAAGAAGATTCGAGATATCAAGCTTTAAAAAAACGCTTTCTTCAATTAGAAGAATGGAAGAAAACTCAACAATCTTCAAATAAAAAAGAATAGAAGCCGTTTTATAGCATTTTTAAAACGGCTTCTAACTATTAGTGAGCGGGGGAACTCATGGATCAGAAAAAATTTTTAACCTTATTAATTCAACACAAAATTTTAACATCCGATCAAGCAAAACAATCTTTTCAAATGGCTTCGACTCAAAAGCGATCCCTAGAAGATATTCTGTTACAAGAAAATTATTTCACCCAAGAATCGTTAAACCAATGGGTTCAATATTTCCAAAATCTTCAAACGGTTTCGGAATCTATCCCTGAACACACTCTGATGGAATCTGTTGTTCCTCAAACAGAACCACAATCGAAAGAGACAAGCCAGGAAGACGAATTAATAAAAGCGATCGAAACCCATGCACATCATACAAAAAAGATTGTTAAACCCAAGGAAGCGACTCTTATTCAAGACGCACCGTCTTCTCAAAAGCATTCTTCTCAAAAGGAAATTCAAACCATTAATATCGGAACTACAGAATTTTCCTCTAGTTTAAGGCTCGCAAACGCAACGCCATCGACTCCTGAAGAAAAAAATGAAAATACTCCCCCGCGTTATACTCCCTTAAAAATATTGGGTGAAGGAGGGATGGGAATTGTTCAACTCGTTAAAGATTCGCTTCTGGGAAGAGAAGTTGCATTAAAAACAATCAAGCTACAAGGAAATTTTTCTAAGCGTCATAAAATAATGCTCTGGAGACTCAACCGTGAAGCAGAAATTACAGCACTTCTAGGACATCCAAATATTATTCAACTTTATGATCTCCAAAAAAAACCTTCTGGCGAACTTTATTTTACAATGCCCAAAATTGAAGGATGTACCTTTACTCAAATTCTGAAACAAAAACGTGAAGGAAAAGCCTATCAAGAAGAAGATCAAATTCTCTCTATTTTCTTAAAAGTCTGCGACGCGATTTCGTATGCTCACTCCAAAAATGTGATTCATCGCGATCTGAAACCCGATAATATCATGGTGGGACAATTCGGAGAAGTATACGTGATGGACTGGGGAATCGCGAAACAACTTAAAGATAGCGATGAGAACGAAGCCCAATTACGAGAGGCTCTCACTGGCGGAGAAACCGAAGCTCATCATACTATAGGTGGAATGGGAACCCCAGGCTATATGCCACCGGAACAAGCGGAAAATGCCAGTCAGGTGAAGCCTCAATCCGATATCTACGCTTTGGGAGTTATTTTAAGACAATGCTTTACTTTGATGTCTCCTGCGGAAGAAATGAAGCGGGAAATAAAAAAACAACAGAAAACTAGCACGTTAGCCAAGCATAATCCTAAAAATGCCAGTCAATCGGATAGCCTTAAAGACCAGATTTCTCCGGATGTTTACGCCATTATTCAAAAAGCGACCGAATCTGTATGGAACCAACGCTATGAACGTGTCCAGGATCTAGCGGAAGATTTGAGACGCTATCAACGCAACCTCGGTGTTTCCGTCCGCGAATATTCCGCGTGGGAACTTTTGAAAAAATGGATACAACGGAACAAACAAAAAGTGGCCCTTGCTTCTGTAATCCTTCTCCTCCTTGCGGGCTTTGTCGTTTATAACTATCAACAAGAACAATATCGGTTGCGAGTAGAACAGGAAAAAATTGAAACTCAATTCAAGCAAGTTTATAAAAGTGCGGAAGAAGAACACCAAAGAGCGATCCAGAATACAAACGAAGACCGAAACGCGCGAAGCGAACGAATCAAAAATTGGCTCAATGCCTTGAATGCTTCAAATGCAACACTTCAATTAAAACCCAAAAATTTACAAGCGGAAGAATTAAAACTAAATATTACTAAAAATCTTCTAACACTTTGTTTCGAAACTCAGGATTATAACCTCGCGGAATATATCACTAGAGAAATACAACAAATTTCCTTGCTCTCGGATAAAGAAAAAGAAAACTATAAACAACAAGTTCATCTAGAAAAAAATAAAACATTACAAAGACATTTAAAACGTTTTGAGGAATGGCTAAATAAACTGAAATTGGGAGATCTTCAACAAAGCGACCGTGAATTTGCTCTTTCCGAAATTACAAAAATGCAAGAAAATGAAATTTATGAAAAATTGATTATTCTATTAAATGAAGGCGTAGAGTATTACTTAATCAATAAAGAACGTACTCCGGTCATGGATAACTTCTATTCCATTATGGTAACGGCATTAGGGTATATAGAAAATAATAAATCAAAAGAACCGCTTCTCCAAGCCTTAAAAAAGTTATCTGATCATATTCTAAAACTTCCCGCTCAACTCAAACGGGATCCCGAAAATTATATGGCCGATTTAGTACGCGCTTTAGCGGATAGTAAAATAAAAGGAGTGGCTGAAGAAATCGTTAAAATAAAAAATGCGACTAGCGGAGATCGTCTCGATCGTATCTTAGGTCCTTTTCTTGACAGACTCCTCGAAATTGATGGAATAGGGCGCCATAGCCAATCTTCAGAATCAACTTCTTCTTCAACCGATTCTTCTATAAATACGAAAACGGGAAATGATTATTTCCAAAGTGGCAAAAAAAGGACGGATCTGCACGATTTTGAAAGAGCGGTAACCGATTTTACAGAAGCCATCAAAATAGATCCTAAGCCAGAATATTATTTTTATCGAGGCGTGGGGCGACTCCAGACAGAGTCAAAAAATTTTGACGGCGCACTCAAAGATTTTGCAGAAGCCGTAAACGATCCGAAATTGAAAACGAGTATCTATTTTTATCGCGCCCAAGCAAAATATGGACTAAAAGATATTTCCGGCGCTTTAGACGATTATACCCAGTTTATTAAACTTTCACCTAATTCTGCTGATGCTTATAATAACCGCGCTAAATTGTGGTCTGAAGTAAACCAACTAGATAAAGCGATTGAGGATTATAAAAAAGCGAATACTTTAAAACCTAATGATGCCGTAATTTTGACCTCATTAGGTTCTGCAAGACTTAAAAAAGGAGATCTGGAACAAGCGATTCTCGATTTCACGGAAGCCTTAAAAATTGAACCGAATTTAGACTACGCTCTCGATTATCGCGCGAATGCAAAAATGGCTCAAGGAAAGATAGAAGAAGCGATTGAGGATTTGGATAAAGTCTTAAAAATCAATCCGGAATATTGGCCAAGTTATAATAAACGAGGAGACGCAAAACTTCGCATTAAAGATTATGAAGGCGCGATTCGTGATTTTACGGAATCTATGAAATATCGTAAATGGTATCCACAATCGTATATTGGCCGAGGAGACGCAAAAGTAGCGCTTAAGGATCTTGAGGGCGCTCTTAAAGATTATCTCTATGCGGCAGATGGAACGGCTCAAGAACCCCGTTTTGCATCTTTTCGTGGAACCGCCTATGCGAAAGCCGCAGAGCTTTCTCAGCGCCAAGAAAAATACGATAAAGCGCTTGAATATTATCATCAGAGTCTCCTCCAGGATCCCGATAATATTCTTGTTTATTATTACCGGGGCCAAATCCTCTATCAATTAAAGAAATCCTCTGAAGCGAAAGAAGATTTTAAAAAATTCTTAGAGTTAAGTAAGAAAATGGCTCAGGGAAGTCTCCCGTCTTTACCCCAGATGCAAAGCACTATTTTCAAGCTCTTCCCAGATCTTAAAAAATGACAATATTTTTCAATTTCTCGCTAAGACAGGAGGGGTTATTTTTTTTCTGGCCGAAAATAGGGAAGCTTTCCGTCCGCTAATTGCAACAAAAGCGCGTACACTGCAGTGGTCCAGATTTCTCCTAAAGCAATATCATTATTCGCTTTATTTTGTAAACTTTCAGAGGTCGGACGTGGCGTAAAATAACCGGAGCGAGTCGTTTGACGAGCCATAAAAATTTCGTTTCGATAGCGCTTCCAAAATTTTCGAAACGCGTCTTCTCCAAGCTCACGAGTTGCGAGTCCGGTCAATGCCAAATGTAAAAGATATCCTTGATGCGCCGATTCTAAATGATCTAAATGATCCAGAAACCATGCCGAAAGGGAAACAAAAAGCGGGTCGTCTTTTCGATTCAACGCGGAAAGAGCCAATAACGCAACAGCAGTACGTCCAACATCTGGCCCAGATGGATTCATTGAACTATAACAGACGCCTCCATTCGGAGCGACACATTTTTTCAAATATTCCATTGCTTTTTCAATCGCTTTCACTGAAACTTTTATTTCGTTTTGTTGCGTTAATCCAAGTTCTAAAAATGCTAAACCGGTCACAACCCAGAGTTCATTGTAACCTAGCGCATTTAAGCCACCGGGTCCGTGTCCCCAGCCTCCAGAATCTTTTTTTTGATTCTGAATCAAATTTGTAGAGGCTTTTTCAGCGATACTCTTCGCTTTCGGATGGTTCCGACTTTTTTGTAACAGATTCGCGGAAATCCCCGAAAAGACCCAAGCCCAATTCGTTTGGTTCCAGTTCTCTTTAGCTCCTGATTTTCGTAGGAGTTGATCAATCGGATCTTTTCCCGCGTTTTTAGAGAGGAACGTCAAAAGATTTTGTACTGTTTCCGCATAATCTCCTGATTTTCCCGTTTCTCCTGCGGCTATAAACGCCATTAGACCTAGACTGCTTACCACACAAAGTCCATTGGTTCCCGCCATTTCTGTCGGAAGAGATCCCTCTTTTTGTTGAGCTTTCGCTAAAACTTTTAACGCCTCCTTGGCTAGAGATTGACAGGCGGCACAAGAATACGGACACGTTTCTGTATGCGCGATTTTTGGCGCGATCGTCATAGAAAAAGAAAGAACTTCTGCGTTTCGTCTAATTTTTAAAGAGAGTACCGTTTTCTCCAAGGTAGAATCCGCTTGAGTCAAAATCTCTCCAAGAAGCTTCCAGGATTGGTACTGCCCTAAGGGTTTCTGCTGAACTGAAAGAATTAAATCCTCTAGCTGAATTCCCGTTTTTTGGCTCATGCCTTCTTTTTCCAAAAATTTGATACGAAAACCTTCGATCTCTGGCCAACCTTTCGCTCCAAGGATTCCAAGTGGATAATAATCTTTTCCTTCTCCATAAATCTGAGGTTGATTTCCCACTTCCACTCTCGGTTGTGCCCAGAGCAAATTAAAAAAAACAATATAATGAAAAAATTCTAATAATAAAAAACAACAGAAATTTTTTTTCACACAAAGCTCTTTTTTTTTATGGACAAGTTTTTAGAATGATGAATAAACTTATTTTTTAAGCAGGGTCTCGATTTGTTTCGCTAGTTTATGAGCGTCTTGCCAATTGGGGTGAGACTCTGTTGCATATTTTTGAAATGAAACAAAATCTTCTTTTGCGAGATCATATTTTTGTTTTTTATAGAGTTGAAACATTCGTTCCATTAATACAGTAGCCAAAGGATTTTTTAGTTCGGAATTCTTATATTTTTGAACACCCTGTTGCAAAATAGTAATCGCTTCATTCAGTTTTTTCTTTTCAAAAAACTGGCTCCCGATGCTTAGATAAAATTGCCAAGAAAGTTTATCTTCTGCAAGATAAATCGCGTAATTATAGTCTAAAAAGGCCCGCTCCAAATCGTCAATTTCAAGACGAATAGCGCCACTCGCTAGGAAAAGAAAGTGATTTCGGCAACCGAATTCAACCGCTTTTTCGTAATCTGCGAGCGCTTCATATTTTTGACCAAGCGCTCTTTTCGCGTTGCCCCGATTTAGAAATGCGTCAACGTAATTGGATTGCAACAGGATTGCTTTGCTGTAATCTTCAATCGCTTCATTAAATTGTTTTAGTTCAAATTCAACATTTCCTCGTTGATTATAGCCCCATTCGTGAAACGGATTGAGCTTAATGGCTTCGCTAAAATCGTCAAGCGCTCCCTGAATATCTTTTAAAGCGCGTTTCAGGTTCCCACGTTGCATATAACTGTGCCAATAAGGTTTAAGGAGAATCGCCTGATCGAAATCTTTTAGAGCGCCACCGGGATCATTTAGAGAATTCATTTTAAGTAAAGCTCTTTCGTGGAAAACCAAATGATTTTTTGGATCGATTTGTATCGCGAGTTGAAAGTCAGCCATTCCACCCTTAAAGTCTTTCATTTGGAACTTTGTTTGGGCTCGACCTATATAAGCTTCTATATATTTTGAATTGATTTCAAGCACTTTCGTATAGGCGGACAAAGCTTTGAGAAACTCTTGGCTCCAATAAAAATCATTCGCCTTATTAAAATGTTGTAGAGCAAGATTTGCAGTATCGGAGATTCCTAGGTATCGAATTTCGCGAAAGACATTCGTGAATAGTTCCTTGAGACGAAAATGATCTTTAATTTGCTCGTAATTTTTATTTAATATTTCGGTAAATTCGGGTTCTGCTTTAAAATTAGACATCGCTTGAAGGAGTAAATTTGTATATTCAAGATCGATATTAGAAAATTCGGTTTGGGAACGCAATTTGGAGACAACCACTTTTAAGGCTTCAGAAATTCGAAACATTGCTAGTTTTTTATGAGTTTTGCCAAAACTTTTAGTAATAAACAAATAAAATTTATTGAGTACCAGATTCTTCGGGCGATCTTCTTCTAAAAAGTAATTTTTGCCTTCTTCAAAATGAGTTTGTAAGGCTTCTAATATTTCAGGTTCTTCCATCTGGCTAATTTCGAATAGTGCCGCGTCTGTGGTTTCATTACTAACTAGAGAGGTTTTAAAGTTGTTGATCCAGAAATTAAAGCGTTGTTGGTGTTGCTTTAAAATTTGTTCTTCCTCTTTTTGAACTTCTTCTTTTAGTTTTAATTTTTGCGTTTGAGGCAGAGTCGATAAGGATTCTAATTCATTTGAGATGTACATTGCCAACTTATAGTTTTGGGCCTTACACGCCAAGGGAATCAATTGTTGCCCAATTTTCGCTTTTTCTTTTTCGGCCTCGATTTGTTCTGGTAAAATTGCGAGTGCTGTATTGATTCGAGTGAGAGCGGTTAAGAGAGAGTCAATATTTTTCCTTTCGTCCTTTTCTTGTTGCGTTTTTTGTTGAAACGCTTGTGCTTCTTGATAAAACCGAAGAAAGTTTTTTTTCTTGGAGTCTTGAATATCCTGAAGTAATTTTTCTTGTTGATACGCAGAATACCAAAAAATAGAGAGAATAAAACCCACAAAAAGGGTTCCTACAGAAAGTCGTTTCCAGTTTCTTTTTGTCCATTTTTGCAGGAGTTCCCAAAAACTATAGTGTCGTGCGGAGACACGAATATTTTTCAAATAACTTTCAATATCTTTTGTAAGTTGGGTCACGGTCAAATAGCGTTGCTTTAAATTTTTTTGTGTGGCTTTATGGACAATAGCTTGAATGTCTGCAGGAAGCGTTGTTTCGTTTAAATTTTCTTTAAGTTTTTTATTGAACTTCTCGACTTTCTTTTGTTTTCGGGCAAATTCAAAATCTCGTTTTAGTTCTTCAATAGGAGAAATTCGTATGAAACATTCTTTTAGCATTTTTCCTAAAGCATAAATATCTGATTGAGGAGTGACCTGTGCGGCGTTATTTTGTTGTTCTGGAGACATATATCCCGGAGTTCCCATTCCTCCAATGGTTTTATAACCGGAGGGATCTTCTGAAAAAAGCGGTTCCATATTTTCTTCGGATTCTGCTTCACCCTTAATTTTCGAGATTCCCCAATCCATCACATAAACTTCTCCAAACGCTCCGACCATAATATTGTCTGGCTTGATATCTCGATGAATCACTCCCTTGGCGTGAGCGTACGAAATGGCATCACAGACTTTTAGAAAAATAGAAAGCAGTTGGTTTTCGTCAGAAACAAATTCATCGTCTTCTTTTTTTTTCAAAATTTTATTAAAAGTTTCGCCCTCTACTTTTCTCATCGTAAAATAGAGACTGCCTTCAGCGGTTTCTTCCAGATCATATAAAGGAACAATATTCGGATGTTCTAAAACAGCCATAATAGAAGCTTCGCGTTTGAGTCTCCAAATCATTGAAGCTTGGGTTTTAGAAAGATTTTTCAGTAATGTAGGCGATGTTTTTATTTTTTTTAACGCAACATCTCGTTGAAGACGACGATCTTTTACAAGCTGAACAACCCCCATTCCTCCTTCGCCAAGAAGTTTCAAAATTTGATAACGCTCTTGAATAATTTGTGATGAGGGGATATTTTTAGTTTCGTTATATTTTTCGGAATAGGCTATTGTTCCTGTTTCACTTTCGTCTGAAGCTTTCATAATCGGACTGAGAAGTGTATGTTGTTCGGAAGTATCGATTTTTTCACGGGAAAGTTTTCTAGTCTCAGAAATATCTTGAATCTCTTGTAAAATAGCCGATTCCTCTAGCGAGGGCGTCTTAGGAGGATTCGCTGGATTAATTTTTTTGTTCATAATAGAGGGAGTTACCTTGAGGAAGAATCTTGGATGCTCTATTTTAGGAGCTCAGATTTAATTTTATAGTACTTATTTTATTTAAAATGTCTATGCTTGTCTTGAAATTTTTTCTGTTCAAAATAAAATTTTCCAACAAGGATTCGGATGGCTCTAAAAAAAAAGAGGATTTGAGGCTCTTGCGATCTGAAAAACTTGACATAAACTAGCACTGCCTATCTTTTACAGGTTATTGTTTAGGAGATGAAGAATGTATTTTTCCCATTCGTATCGTTTTTGGATCGTCTTTAGTGTTTTATGTTTTTTGCCTCTTCGCGCACAGGATATGGAACATGTTCAAATTCAAGCACAACAAGTAAACGGAAACGTTTATATGCTTACAGGCGCGGGTGGAAATATTGGTGTTTGTATTGGCGACGATGGCATTTTTCTTATTGATGATCAATTTGCTCCACTCACTGAAAAAATAAAGACTGCGGTCGCTAAACTTTCGAATAAACCCATTCGTTTTGTCGTGAATACTCACTGGCACCCCGATCATACGGGTGGAAACGAAAATTTGGGAAAAATGGGAGCTATTTTAGTGGCTCAGCAAAATGTTTATGCTCGCTTAAGTACCGAACAATTTCTAAAACTTTTTAATTCGGTCATTCCTCCTGCCCCAAAAGAAGCACTTCCCGTCATTACATTTATGACTGAAATTCTATTTCATCTCAATGAAGAAGAAATTTATATCGAACATTTAGAAAATGCACATACCGATGGAGATGCGGTGATTCATTTCCGAAAAAATAAGGTCATTCACATGGGAGATCTTTATTTTAACGGGATGTATCCGTTTATTGATCTTTCGTCGGGGGGGTCCATAGACGGCGTGATTCGAGCGGGAGAAAGAATAGTAGCTACCCTTGATTCTGAAACCAAAATCATTCCGGGTCATGGCCCTATTTCGGAGAAAGCTCAACTTGAAGAATATGTCAAGATGCTAAAAACGATTCGGGAACGTATTTTTCAGCAGATTCAAGAAAAGAAAACCTTAGCAGAGATTTTGGGATCAAAACCCACGCAAGATTTGGATGAAATATGGGGAAAGGGTTTTATGAAACCTGAAAAATTTATTGAAATCGTTTATAATGACCTCCATGAAAAAAAATAAAAAACAAAATCTCCTTCTTTGTTAAAAAAAAGCTAGAATACTAGTCTTAAGGCTTTTTTATTTTTTTTGCTCTTTTAAAATTTACCCAAGAGAGAAAGAGCATCATAGGAATTAACTTTTCATGAAAGAAATTATTCAAGTCGCGGGAGTGATCGATCAAGCTGAAGCCCAAATGCTCATCAATTCTGGAGTTGATTGGCTTGGGTTTCCTCTGAGAATTTTGTTCCATCGGGAAGACCTTAAAGAAGAAACCGCCACCGAGATCATTCGTTCGCTGGTTCCCCCACATGCTGGCGTTTTGATTACCTATCTTAATAAAGCCGATGATATTTTGGAATTGGTGAATAAAACTGGAGTTCAAAAGATTCAGCTTCATTATGAAATCAAACGGGAAGAACTGGAGTGTTTAAGGCGAGAATTGCCGAATTTGTATATCATCAAGAATTTGATTATTCGCGAAGAAAACAGCGGAAAACTTCAAAATGAAATTCAAACCTATAGCCCAATCGTCGACGCATTTATTACGGATACCTATGATTCCACTACGGGTGCTTGGGGCGCTACAGGCAAAACACATGATTGGAACATTAGTAGGGCTCTTGTACAAATATCACCTCGTCCACTGATTCTTGCGGGAGGACTTAAGCCAGAAAATGTTTATCAAGCAATTCTTAAAGTAAAACCAGCGGGTATTGATGCGCATACTGGATTAGAAGGACCCGATGGCAGAAAAGATCCTAAACGGGTTCAGCTTTTTATCCGTGAATCTCGACGCGCATTTTCTGAAATTTCTAAAAAAGGTTCTTAAACGATTTCGATAAGCCTTCTTTTGTTCCATATTTTATGCTATTTACGGATGGGAAAACAGAATGCTCCCTCTTTTCGTCTCACTCCTTTTCTTTTTATTCTTACATAGTGCGATCAATCTTTGGTTTTCTTCTTCTCCGTTCCATATTCGTTTAAAAATCTCTCGTGGATTTGCTTCTCTGATTCTTTCGCTAGTTGGCTTTTATGTGCTTTATCAGGGCTTTTTTTTCTGGCGACAAGCTTTTATTATAAAGCATACGGCAGAAGATACTTTTTTTAATGCGCTTGTTTATGGTCTTATGGGACATTTTCTAGCAGATTTTTTTTGGCTCGCCTATGGATATTCTAAAGAGAAATCGAAACCGCGTCTTGATTTGATTATTCATCATATCTTTGGTTTTCTGGTTTGTGCCTACGCTCTTTATTTGAATGTGGGATATTTGATGATTGGAATCGGGATGACGGCTGAAATGATGCCTGTAACCACTGGAATTCATTCTTTAGGACAAATTTTAGGAAAGAAATCTCTTGAACAACGCTCTGTATTCCTTCGACTCGTTGTATTGCTAGGCTGGAGGCTTCCGCTTTGGATTTTTGTGTTTACGATTTTGCTTCGAGAATTTGCCACGGGAAACACTCGTGTAGAACTCCAGAATATCTATCCTATTTGTTTTATTATTTGTTTGTTTATGATCGCTTTGGATTTGTACTGGAGCCGAAGTTGCATTAAAAATCTTCGGGTTATCCAAAAGATAAAAGTAAGTAAGTAAGGGCGTGAATGATGAAAGTTTCTACGAGTATTCGACCCATTTTAGAATGGTTATTAATCAAGCAAAATTGGCTTTCTCCCAAACAATTAGAGAAGCTTTTACAACTCTATCCAGCAAAAAATTTGGAAGAGATTTTAATTCAAAGAAAAATTTTACCCGAAGAAACATTACAACTCATTGTCAATGAAATTAAACACCAAACATTTCATCTCCAATCCGAAGTCACTCGGAAGATGATGCTTTCAGATCAAAAAAAAGAAAAATCGTCTCATCAAACCGTTCTTGTAAAACAGCCAGCGGGAAAGACTTTTGGGAAGTATGAGATCCTCGAAAAGTTGGCACAAGGTGGAATGGGCATTGTTTATAAGGTGTACCATCGAGAATTAAAACAGATTTATGCGCTAAAAGTTCTGCTTTCTGAAGCGCTTGATTCTTCGGATGCGGTTTCCCGCTTTTACCGAGAGGCCCAAACGGCGGCTAAACTTAAACATCCCAATATTGTTCAGGTCATTGATTTTGGAGAAGAACAAGGACAACAATATTTGGTGATGGAATATGTCGAAGGAGAAACGCTTGCAAGTCTGATTCAAAAAGGATTATCGGTACGAGAAGGATTGATCTTGATTCAGAAAGCACTTGAGGCGTTAGAATATGCCCATTCTCAAGGAATTATTCATCGCGATTTAAAGCCAGTGAATATTTTTGTCACGCTAACCGGGGAACCCAAAATTGGAGATTTTGGATTAGCGAAAGATCTATCCCAAAAGAACCAAAAATTAACGCAATCCGGCGAGATTATGGGAACCCCTGTCTATATGTCTCCAGAGCAAGCCCTAAGCGAAAAAGATTTAGATCAGAGAACCGATATTTATTCTATGGGTGCTTGTTTGTATGAAGTCCTTACGGAACAGCCTCCTTTTCATAGCGAAACACTTCATGAGTTATTTTATAAGATTATTTCGGAAGATCCGATCTCTCCTTCCCGCTTAAATCCGAAAATCCACCGAGATTTAGATACCATCGTCTTGAAAGCACTTGAAAAAGAACGAAATAATCGGTATCGCACGATGAAAGATTTTTCTGAGGATATCGAACGATTCTTGCAAGGGTTTCCGATCCTTGCTCATCCGATTGGACCTCTCCAAAAAGCGTTTAAATGGGGAAAACGAAATCGCCAACTCATTTATGTGGCGTTATTTGTTTTTGCAGGATGTTTACTTTTTTTTGCTTTTCATTATGGACACAAATATCAAACCTATCACGCGACTCTAAATCTTTATTTAAAAAAGGCCAACTCCGCACAAAATTTGGCCTCCAAAATTGAGCCACTGAGTAAAAAAGATCGAACAAAAAAAATTGAGTACTTATTAAATGCGCTCAATAACTTTAATGCCTCGCTTACCTTAAATCTGAACAACCGCGAATTAGAAGATTCTAAAGTCAAGTTGGTGGATGAGCTTGTAAAAATTGTTTGCGAAAATGAAGAATATGAACTCGCGGACTATGTCGCTCGTAATTTAGAACCAGTCCGATCCATTTCAGAAGAAAAAAAGCAAGTTTGCGTCAAATATGTCCAAGACCAGAGAGAACAAGCCTCCAAAAAACATCATCAACAGTTTGATTTATGGATTGATCGTCTTCGTTCTTCAGTTCTTGAACCCGGAGAGAAAGACGATGCTATTTTTGAAATTTCCAAAATGCCAGAAGACGAGATCTTTCAAAAAATGCTCCAAATGGTTGAAAAAGGGACAAATTATTTTATCCAAAATAAGAATCGCCAAAGCAAGCAAGACGAATTTTATCACATTATTGCTCAAGCTTTAGGAAGGA
>CAZHAR010000067.1:0-27933 GCA_964530615.1 uncultured Planctomycetota bacterium
GATACTGTTTTTCTCCCTCTACTTCTACGGGAATCGCCTCAAATGGGAGAAACGCGAGATTACCATCTGGAATCACATAAAGATGATCTTTCCCTTCCAGTAAATTTTCTAACGGTTTCCATAGTGTTTCGTAAAGAGTTTCATCGGCATAGTGTTCATTGGCGAGCAAACGTTTTACACCTCCTTGAAGTTGGCTCCGAAACGCCTCTATTGCTGAACGTAAATGTTCTACTTTACCAAGATCCACACGAATAACAGGAGAATTTTTTGTTATAAGAAAAACCAAAAGACGCTCTTCTCTTTCCCCACGTTTCCAATCAAGAATATGTTGATAAAAGAGAAAATCGAGGATGGATTCGTTTTCAGAGAGAGTATTTCTTATTTCTTGAAGTGTTGCGTTATTGAGAATATCCGTTCTGCGAAATTCTTGAGACTGTTCGACCAGAGTCCGCTCGAGGGATTCTTTCTTTTGTAAGGCCGCGAGAAGCAATTTTTGTTGCATTTCTGGAGTCAATTTGGGATCAGGACTGAGATAGCAATTGGAATAAATATTTCTGGCTTGTTTCAGTTTTTCAAAGAGTTCGGCTTGCGCTGGTTCCACAGCGAAACGATTGCGACTCCGAAGAACTCTAGAGTTAGCACCGCGATAGGCTAAGAGATTCTCATAGACTTCATTTTGTTTTTTTTGATCCTGCAACACACTGAAATAAAGCTTTAGGGGCCCACGAACATTTTTATTCAGGTAAAGCTCTTGCTGGCGTTCCGTTAAACTGGGGAGTGTCTTTTTTAAATGGTTTGAAATACTGCTAAATCCTCTCCAAAAAAATGTTTCCGCTCCAATGGAATCTCCTTTGGCTTGAAGTAATACTGCTAAAGTGTTTAAAGTCATCGCCACATCCGGATGCTCTTTGCCCAATACTTTTTCTATAATTTCGAGAGTACGACGAAAAAGCAATTCTGAATTTTCATAATCCCTTTTTTGATAAAGTAATATTGCTAAATTTTTTAAGGGCAGCGCCAGCGTGGGATGATTTTTTCCAAACGATTTTTCTATAATTTCAAGAGAACGACGAAAAAGCGGTTCCGCATTTTCATAATCTCCCTTAGCTTGAAGCAAGATTGCTAAATTGTTTAAACTCATCACCAAATCTGGGTGGTCTTTCCCGAGCACTTTTTCTATGATTTCAAGAGAACGACGAAAAAGCGGTTCCGCATTTTCGTAATCTCCTTTTGTTTGAAGTAGTGCTGCTAAATTATTTAAACTCATCGCCAAATCTGGGTGGTCTTTTTCGAGTACTTTTTCTCTGATTTTAAGAGCACGACGATGAAGAAATTCCGCATTTTCATAATCCCCTTTTTTGTAAAGTAATTCTGCTAAATTGTTTAAAGTCAGCGCCACATTGGGATGCCTTTTCCCGAACGATTTTTCTATAATTTCAAGAGAACGACGAAAAAGCGGTTCTGAATTTTCATAATCCCCTTTTGTTTGAAGTAGTGCTGCTAAATTGTTTAAACTCATCGCCAAATCCGGGTGACTTTTTCCGAGCACTTTTTCTCTGATTTCAAGGGCACGACGATGAAGTGGTTCCGCATTTTCGTAATCCCCTTTTTTATAAAGTAATTCTGCTAAATTGTTTAACGTCATTGCTACGTAGGGATGCTCTTGCCCCACTGCTTTTTCTATGATTTCAAGAGTAGAACGAAAAAGTGGTTCCGCATTTTCATAATCCCCTTTTTTGTAAAGTGCGGTTGCTAGATTGTTTAAACTTTCTGCAACTTCAGGGTGGTCTTTCCCGAACACTTTTTCTCTGATTTCAAGGGCACGACGATGAAGTGGTTCCGCACTTTTATCATCGCCCTTAGCTTGAAGCAAGACTCCTACATTATTTAAACTCAGTGCTAAATCAGGATGGTCAGAGGGAAGATATTTTTCTCTAAGTTTCATCGAGATATTCGCCCAATTTAACGCTATTTTGTGAATTCCTAGAGAATAGAAACTTTGGACAGCGATATCACATTTTTCTGCAAATTTTAAGGCTTCTTCTTTGCCCAGTTTTTGATATTGCTCTTCTAGTTCTTGAGCGTGAACTATCCCGAAAAATGCGATACTTGAGATAAATGCGAGTTGCAGCCAAACGCGTTGTTTCATTTTGCTTTCCCTTTTCCTGTCCGTACCTTGATTTTCTTGATTAAAGGAACTTCTTGATTTTTAGAAATAAGGATTTACTTTTGACCAGAGAGAATAAAAGAGGCCCAGACTTTCGGAGAGTAGATGTTTTCTCCGTTTGGCCCACGTTTTCGTTGACGTTGATTCTCTATCCATTCGAGTCTGGTTTCTTGGAGTGCTTGGAGTCGCCCCTTATTCTCGTTCCATAGCTTACTATAGAACCGTTCCATAAAGAGTTGCGTTCCGACATCGTCCACTTTCCAGAGACTCAATAACGTAGCTCTTGCACCAGCTACTTGAGTGGCTAGTCGCAGTCCTGAGACTCCTTGTCCGCTAAGTCCTTCACCTAGTGCGGTTTCACAAGCGGATAAGGTTAACAGTTCGGTTCCTCTCAAGTTCATTCCAGCCAGTTCTTCCGCTGTTAAAAGCCCTTCTTCCTTCCCTTTCCCTTGATCTCCTTTTTTATCGAGATTCGCTCCGGCTAATACGATTCCAGAATAGAGCATCGGGTTGACTCCTTCGGGAATATTCTTTCGTTGTGTTGGTTCATCGTCTTCGCTCCAGACCAGTAATCCTCCTCGAAGTCCTTCTTTTCCTTTAGGTTGAGGAGCTTCTGGTATCGCCTTGAAAAACCCGTGCGTCGCCAAATGCAAATATCGTTTTCCTACGGCTTTCTCTTGCAGAAGCGCTTTTGATGCTTTTTTCTGAGTTAGATATTCGCTTAGTTCTTTTGGAAATCTTGTCTGGAAAGCGTTCATCAAAAATTCGCATTCCTGGGCCGTTCCGGGGAGTGCTCCCCACACTGCCTTTTCTGTTAAATTTTCGCTAAGGAATACTTCTTTTTCAGGAGAATTTACTGATTCTGGAGCTTCACTATAAGCGACATCTCCAAGGCATAATAAAGATCGAGCATTGACTTCACTTTCTAGCGTAAATTCAATAATATCCTGAGGAGACGAAAGATAAGCGATGGATTTAATTTCTGTGAGATATTGTAGTTCGCCCTCTTGTTCGATGCGTAACGCTTCAAATGGGATGAATGCAAGCTCCTCATCTGGAATCAAATACAAGAGCTGTTTATCCGACAATACTTTCTCAAGCGGGTTCCAGAGGAATTGCGTTAAATATTGATCTGCGGGTAGATCGTCCATTTGAATCTCTCGACCACTTTGTAATTGGTGACGAAACGCTTTCACCGCAGATCGAATCGGAGCGGCTAATCCTAAATCAATGCGTATAATGGAAGAGGTTTTTGTAATCACGAAAGCAATCACACGCTCTTCTTGTGTCATGCTTTTCCAATCCGTAAGGTGTTGATAAAAAAGGAAGTCCACGATAGCAGTATTCTCATCTAAAGTGTTATGAAGATCCGTGAGAGTCGTTTTGGAGAGGGAATCGCTCTTCCGAAATTCTTCGGAGGCAGAACAGAGTTGACGTTCAAGATTTTCTTTCCGTTCGATGGCCATTTTCAAGAGTTTTTGCTGAACATCAAGAGAGAGTTTAGGATTGGAAGAAAGATGGAGGTTCGCGTAATAAGTACGAGCATCCCTGAGTCGAGCAAACAAAGAAGCAATATTCGGATCATCAATGCTTCTGGTTCTGTTGCGTAAAGTACGAGAAATGATACCGCGATATAAAAACAGATTTTGATAGATCTCCTTTTGTTCAGAGGGATGCGTAAAAACAGAGAGATAGGTATTAAGAGGTTTACGAAAATTTGAATTGAGATAGGCTTCGTGTTGTCGCTCAGTTAAGGTCGGAAAAATCAAGTTCATATTTCTAGAACGGATGTCAAAAGAACGCAACAAGTACTCTTTGCCTTCTTCATTTTTTGTTTGTTGAATTAATAATATTCCCAAATTATTTAGATTAGCTGTAACAGCAGGGGACTCGTTTCCCAATATTTTTTCATTTATTTCCAAGGCACGGCGAAAGAGAGGTTCTGCTTCTTTATAATCTCCTCTGTCCTGAAGTAAGGATGCCAGATTGTTTAAAGTATTTGCGACATTCGGATGCTCGCTGCCCAGCACTTTTTCCAAGATTTCCAATGCTCGACGAAGAAGAGATTCTGCGCCCGCATAGTCTCCTTTTTGGAAATAAAGTAAGCCTGCCAAGCTATTTAAGCTTATTGCGACCTCAGGATGGTCTTTTCCCAACACTTTTTCATAAATTTCCAAGGCACGGCGAAAGAGAGGTTCTGCTCCCGCATAGTCTCCTTTGAGATAAAATACGAGTGCCAGATTGTTTAAACTAGTTGCGACATCACGATGTTCCTTTCCCAACACTTTTTCACGTATTTCCAATGAACGACGGTAGAGAGATTCTGCACCTTCATAGTCGCCTTTATCCTTAAGTGAGGATGCCAGATTATCTAAACTCATTGCGACATCACGATGTTCCTTTCCCAGCACTTTTTCACGTATAGTCAAAGCCCTGCGATAGAGAGGTTCTGCTCCTTCATAATCTCCTTTAGCCTGAAGTAATAATGCCAGGTTATTTAAACTAGTTGCGACAAAAGGATGCTCGTTACCCAGCACTTTTTCATAAATTTCTAATACCCGACGAAGGAGCGGTTCTGTTCCCTTATACTCTCCTTTGGCCTGAATCAAGACTGCTAGATTGTTTAAACTATTTGCTACATCAGGATGGTCTTTTCCCAGCACTTTTTCGCGTATTTCCAATGAACGACGAAAGAGAGGTTCTGCTCCCTCATAGTTTCCTTTGTCCTGAAGTAAAGATGCCAGATTATTTAAATTTTGTGCCACATTGGGATGGTCTTTCCCCAATATTTTTTCGTTTATTTCTAATGAACGACGAAAGAGAGGTTCTGCTCCCTCATAGTCTCCTTTGTCTTTAAATAAGACTGCTAAATTGTTTAAGCTATTTGCGACATCAGGATGGTCTTTCCCCAATACTTTTTCATGTATTTCTAAGGCACGACGATAGAGAGGTTCTGCATCCTCATAATTTCCTTTGGCATGAAGTAATCCTGCTAAACCGTTTAAGTTCGTTGCTACACTAGGATGGTTTTTTCCCAGTACTTTTTCATTTATTGCTAAAGCGCGACGATAGAGAGGCTCCGCTTCTTCATAACATCCTTTGTCATGAAGTAAGGATGCCAGATTATTTAAATTTTGTGCCACATTGGGATGGTCTTTCCCCAATATTTTTTCGTTTATTTCTAAGGAACGACGATAGAGAGATTCTGCTCCCTCATAATTCCCCTTGGCGTAAAGTAAGATTGCTAAATTGTTTAAACTCGTAGCCACATAAGGATGGTCTTCCCCTGATACTTTTTTGTATATGTCAAGGGAACGACGAAGAAGCGGTTCTGCTCTTTCATAATCCCCTTTGGCTTGAAATAATCTTGCTAAATTGTTTAAACTCGTAGCAATATCAAGATGATCAGCGGAGAGATATTTTTCTCGGAGTTTTAGAGAAATTTGGGCGAATTCAAGTGCTTTATCATACTTTCCTTGTTGATAAAGGCTGGATGCATTTTGATCGTATAGTTTAGCTAATTTCAGAGCTTCTTCTTGGATTATTTTTTGTAGCTTTTCTTCTAGTTTTTGAGACTGGATTGTTCCGAGAAATGCGATACTTGTGATAAAAACGAATTGCAACCAAACACGATGATTCATTTTGCTTTCCCTTTTCGTCTTTGACCTTGATTCGCTTGATTAAAGGATGTTCTTAATTTTTAGAGATAAGGATTTACTTCTGACCTGATAAAATGAAGGAGGCCCAGACGCTTGGGGCATAGATGTTTTCTCCGTTGGGTCCACGCTTTCGTTGGCGTTGAGCCTCAATCCATTCGAGTCGTGTTTCTTGGAGGGCTTCTAGCCGTCCTTTGTTTTCGTTCCATAGCTTGCTATAAAATCTCTGCATAAAGAGTTGCGTTCCTAAATCATCCACTTTCCAGAGACTCAATAACGTAGCTCTTGCACCCGCTACTTGAGTGGCTAAGCGCAATCCTGAGACTCCTTGGCCACTGAGTCCTTCTCCCAATGCGGTTTCACATGCGGATAAAGTGAGCAGTTCGGTTCCGCTAAGATTCATTCCAGCCAGTTCTTCTGCGGTTAAAAGTCCTTCTTCTTTTCCTTTTCCGTGTTCTTCTTTTTTATCGAGATTGGCTCCAGCTAATACGATTCCAGAGTAGAGCATTGAATTTACTCCTTCTGGAATCTTTTTTCTTTGTCCCGGTTCTTCATCCTCACTCCATAAAAGAATCAAACCCCCTCTTGATCTCTGATTCTCTTTAAGCATCGGAGTTTCTGGAATTGCCTTGAAAAAACCATGCGTAGCCAAATGCAAATATCGCTTTCCTACCGCGTTTTCTTGGAGTAACGCTTTCGAGGCTTTTGTTTGCTTCAAATATTCGTTTGCTTGATTAGGAAATGAGGTTTGAAATGAGTGGAACAAAAATTCGCATTCATCAGCGGTTCCGGGTAATCCTCCCCAGACCTCTTTTGAATCTAGAGTCTCACCATACGCCACATCTCCCAGACATAAAAACGAATTCGGGTTCACTTCGTTCTGCATGGCGAATTCGATCAAATCTTGAGGAGACGAAAGATACGCGATAGATTTAGTTTCCGTGAGATATTGAAGCTCTCCCTCTTGTTCGATGCGTAACGCTTCAAATGGAATGAATGCAAGTTCCTCATCTGGGATCAAATACAAAAGTTGTTTATCCGATAGTGCCGCCTCAATTGGTTTCCAGAGGAGTTGCGCTAAATATTGATCTGCGGGCAGGTCGTCTATATGAGTCTCTTGGCCGCGTTGTAATTGCTGGCGAAATGCTTTCACAGCAGAACGAATTGGAAAGGCCAATCCCAGATTAACCCTTACAACGGGAGCGTCTTTCGTAATTATAAAGGCAATTACACGCTCTTCTGTTGTCCAGTTTTTGGAGTCGATAATTTGTTGATAAAACAAGAAGTCTACGATAGCTGTTTTCGCATCTAGCGTTTTTTGAAGATCTGCGAGTATTGTTTTAGAGAGAACATCATTTTTTCGAAATTCTTCAGAAGCTGAGTAGAGTTGACGTTCAAGATTCTCTTTTCTCTCTATGGCTTCTTTCAGGAGTTTTTGCTGAATTTCAGGGGAGAGTTTGGGATCAGGAAAAAGATAGAGATTTGCGTAAAAAGCACGAGCATCCTTAAGTTGAGCAAATAAAGAAGCCACATTCGGGTCAATCGTAGCTCTTGTCCGATTTCGTAAAGTTCTTGAAGTAATTCCGCGATACAAGAATAGCTGGGAGTAAGTTTTATCTTGATCGGATGGAGAATCAAAAACAGATAAATAGTTATTGAGCGGACCCCGAAAATTTTCGTTGAGATAACTTTCTTGTTGTCGTTCAGTCAAGTCAGGAAAAATCAAGCTTAAATTTTTAGAACGAATTAAAAAAGAACGCCAAAGATCTTCTACTCCTTCTTGATTTCGATTCTGTTGAATCTTGAAAAATCCTAGGTTATCTAAAACCATAGCAAGCTGAGGATGATTTTGCTCTAGCCGTTTTTCATAGATTTCCAAAGCTCTCAAAAAGAGATGTTCAGCCTCTTTATAATCTCCTTTTTTTGCTAGCAAGCTGGCCAGATTATTTAAATTTAAAGCAACATAAGGATGATTAGAACCTAGCTGTTTTTCGCGTGTTTCTAGAGATCTACGAAAGAGAGACTCTGCTTCTTCATAATTTCCTTTTTTTTCTAGCAAATTCGCTAAACTATTTAAACTTGTAGCAATCCTAGGATGATTGGGACCTAGTTGAGTTTCGTTGATTTCTAAAGCTCTACGTAAAAGAGGTTCAGCTCCTTCATAATCTGTTTTGTCATATAATAAAGCGCCTAGATTGTTTAAATTTATAGCGACTTCAGGATGGTTTCTCCCAAGTTGTTTCTCTGTAATTTCCAGAGCTTTACAAAAGAGAGGTTCTGCTTCGGAATAATCTCCCTTTATTTGTAGAAAACTCGCTAGGTTATTTAAACTCGTGGCGACTTCAGGATGATTAGAGCCGAATTGATTTTCGTTGATTTTTAGGGCTTTGCGTAAATGAAATTCTGCTTCCTCATATTCTCCTTTTGCGTATAATAAATCAGCCAAACTATTTAAAATTTTCGCAACATCAGGATGCTTAGAGCCAAGTTCTTTCTCGATGATTTCTAAATTTTTTCGGAGGATTGCTTCTGCGCCCGCATAATCTCCTCTAATTTTTACTAAATCGGCTAAATTACTTGAGATTTTAATAACAGTAGGATGACTAGCCCCCAATCGTTTTTCAGTGATTTCTAAAGCTTTACAGAAAAAATGTTCTGCTTGTGAATAGTCTCCTTTTATTTGTAGTAAACTCGCAAGGTTGTTTAAACTCGTAGCGACTTCAGGATGATCGGCACCCAATAATTTTTCATTGGTTTCTAAAGATTTACGGTAAAAAACTTCTGCTTCTTTATAATCTCCTTTAGTTTGTAACAAAGTAGCCAGATTATTTAAGCTTTGAGCAATATCTGGATGAATTTCGCCCAGCTGTTTTTCTTGAATTTTTAAAGCTCTGCGAAGGAAATTTTCGGATTCAGTATAGTTTCCCCTGTCCTGGAGCAAAGTTGCTAAATTGCTCAAGTTCTTAGCAACTTCAGGATGGTCGGTTCCCAGCACTTTTTCTCGTATTGCTAAGGCACGACGATAGAGAGGTTCTGCAGAATCATAGTCTCCTTTGGCATAAAGTACGCCTGCCAGATTGTTTAAACTCCTTGCGACATCAGGATGTTCTTCGCCCAACGCTTTTTCATAGGTTAGCAAAGCACGATGATAGAGAGATTCAGCACCCGCATAATCTCCTTTATCGTGGAGTAAGCCTGCTAGATTGTTTAAACTGCTTGCGACATCAGGATGATTGGTACCCAATTGTTTTTCTTGAATTTCTAGAGCTCTTTGGTAAAGGGCTTCGGCTCCTTCATAGTCTCCTTTGTCGTGAAGTAAACTCGCTAGATTATTTAAACTGGTTGCAATATCAGGATGATTGACGCCCCATTGTTTTTCCCGTATTTCTAAAGCTCTACGAAAGAGAGGTTCCGCTTCTGCATAATTTCCTTTCGCTTGAAGCAAATTACCTAGAGCATTTAAAGTATTCGCGACAGAAGGATGATTGGCACCCAATTGTTTTTCACGTATTTCTAAAGCCCTACAGAAGAAGGATTTTGCTTCTTCATACTTTCCCTTAACTTTAAGTAAGGCGGCCAGATTGTTTAATATAGAAGCGACATCAGGATGGTTGACACCCAATTGTTTTTCACGTATTTCTAAAGCTCTGCGGAAAAGAAGTTCTGCTTCTTCATAGGCTCCTTTATCGTAAAGTAAACTCGCCAGATTATTTAAACTGGTTGCAATATCAGGATGATTGGAATCCAAAAGTTTTTCTCGAATTTCTAAAGCTTTACGAAAGAGAGGTTCTGCACCCTCATAATCTCCTTTCGCTTGGAGTAAAGCAGCCAGATTATTTAAGCTTGTGGCAAAATAAGGATGAGCAGAACCTAGCTGTTTCTCATAAATCTCTAAAGCTCTGCGGTAGAAAGGCTCTGCTTCTTCATAGGCTCCTTTAGCTTGTAGCAACATCGCCAGACCATTTAAGCTGGAAGCGACCTCAAAATGGTTAAGCCCCAAATATTTTTCACGTATGTTTAATGCTCTACGAATAAGAGGTTCGGCTTCTGTATAGTTTCCTTTCGCTTGTAGCAAAAGAGCCAAATTACTTAAATTTGTGGCAAACTTAGACGGATCGGGCGATAACTGTTTTTCATGAATTTCTAAAGCTCTGAGAAAGAGAGGCTCCGCACCGGTGTAATCTCCTTTGGTGTATAGTAAAAAAGCCAGATTATTTAAGCTATTTGCGACTTCAGGATGATTGGAGCCAAATTGTTTTTCACAAATCTCTAAAGCTCTGCGGTAGAGAGGTTCTGAACCGTCGTAGTCTCCTTTGGCATATAGTAAACTAGCCAAATTATTTAAGCTTCTAGCAACAGTAGGATCATTGGCTCCCAGTTGCTTTTCCCTTATTTCTAAAGCTCTACGGAAAAGAGGTTCTGCGTCCTCATAATCTCCTTTATCGTGGAGTAAATTGGCCAGATTATTTAAACTAGTTGCGACCTCAGGATGGTCTTTTCCCAGAATTTTTTCACGTATTCCCAAAGCCCGACGATAAAGAGATTTAGCAGCCTCATAATCGCCTTTGAGATGAAGCAAGATTGCTAGATTGTTTAAATTCGTAGCGATATCAAGATGATCAACGGAGAGGTATTTTTCGCGAAGTTTCAGGGATATCTGAGCGAATTCAATAGCTTTGTCATAATTTCCTTGTTGATAAAAGTGGATTCCATTTTGATCACATTCTTCTGCCAGTTTAAGTGCTTTTGCTGAACTTAATTTGTCAATGTTTTCAGGGACTTCCTGAGCTTCGATTTTAGCGATTCCAAGTAGACAACAGAGAATTAAAAATCCTTCTAAAACCCAATAAATATGAAACTTTTTCTGACTTTTCATCCTTTTCCCCCGTTTTTGGCGTTTTCTTGTGGACAAAACTTCCCCAAGATTCTTTCCAAATTTCTGGAGACGATCCTACTTTTTCCCGTTTATTTATTCCATTTAATTTTTTTTTGCTGCTTATCCCAAGAACCTCCAAGTTGCTTTAAACGAGATTGGAGTGTTTGGTAGGAATTTATCATTAGAAGTTCCGCGGCCTGAGAGAGATTGCCTGTTTTCTGTAAAGCGCTTTCAATGTACTGTTTTTGAAGTTCATCGATTTTTTGCTCTAAATTCACTTTCTCTCCAGAATAAAAAAAAGTTGAGGGAGTTTTCAACTCTGGATTTGGGATATCTGGGATGGAAGCGTATAGATCTTCTTGTGATATTCTATCAGAATTACTCATTACCGCAGCTTGTAAGAGGGCATTATATAACTCTCTTACATTTCCCTTCCAAGTGTATTCCTTTAAGAAAGAAAGTGCCGATTTTGAGATGGATTTGTGTTTATAGCCGGGTTCTTGATTTTCGAAATCCTGATTAATTTTTCGTAGAAGAGACTCCGCAATCTTATTTATGTCAGAGAGACGTTCACGTAATGGCGGAAGTTTGATCGTAATGACCGCAAGACGATAGTATAAGTCTTCCCGAAATAGATTTTTTTCAAAAGATTGGATCAGATTTCTGTTGGTTGCGGCAATTATTCGAATATTACTTTTCACTTCCTTTTCAGCACCTATGGGTCTAAATGAGCGAATACAAGGAGATTCGGATTGAACTGGCTGAAGGGCACGTAATAGTTTAGCCTGTAAAGCAAGAGGACATTCGCCAATTTCATCCAGGAATAAAGTACCCCCATCGGCTCTTTCAAATGCGCCTTTGGAATCTTTTACTGCGCCTGTAAAAGAACCCTTTATGTGGCCAAAAAATTCTGATTCGAGTAATTCTGTTGGAATAGCCGCGCAATTAATAACTTCGAAAATTTTATCTCTCCTGCGACTACTTTGATGGATTGCTCGGGCAAACAACTCTTTGCCGGTTCCACTTTCTCCCATCAACAAAATAGGAACATCTCTAACAGATGCTTTCGAAGCGCGTGCAATGGCCATACGAATTTGAGGACTATTTCCAAGAATATCCTGGAACCCTTCTACTTCCTGAGGACTTCTCTCAAGAAATTGTTGTAAATACAAATCGGAACGGCTTAGCAAATCAGGAACAACATCAAGAATTTTAAAGGGTATTTTGGTTTCTTTACACTCATTTTTATAAGTTTGGTAAAACGTTGCCTGATATCGCGTTTTTCCTAAAAGTACCCAGATTGCTGCCATCGTCGGTGTTCCAGGACTAAGGTGGATGGAAAGATTTACGGGCTGTTTCAAGCCCCCTAAAAAGCTCTCCATTTCTTGATCAACAATAGAAAACACATCTGGATAACTGCTGGGATCTGCTAATTCGACTTTTTTTATCGAAGATTTTTGTCCCAACCATTGTTCAAATTCCTTGTTGATCTCTTCCGAATAATTACTCAGCAAAAAAATCTCTTCAAATTGAAGCTTCTGAGTCAGCGTTTTTATTGGCCCCACGCCATCAACAAGGGTTCCAAAATCGCGAATCATTGAGTTCATTTGACTGGTTAAGGCATCTGGTAATTTTTGGCTTTGAGCCATTGCCTTTAAGTCTGTATTGCCAATCCAAGCCGCTAATACGGATATATTTTTCATAAGAACAATTTTTTTTATCTAAACACAAAAATATTTATCTAAGCTAATTCATAGATAAATATTAATAATATTTTTCATTAAAACAAATTAAACGAAGTTAACACAAAAATTTTTACCTCTATTCATAAAAGTTTACTTTAAAATATTAATTAATGTAAATAATTCTGTTTAAATTAATTATATCAAATAAAAATTTAATTTTTGTTATGGAATAGTTATTGCAATAGTAAGAAAATTAGGACTCGAATGCGTTCTTTATGGAAAGGGTTTTTCAATGGTTTATACAGAAACTGTTCAATCTCCTATCGATGGATATTCTGATTTCTCCATTACCTCCCATGCCTGGAAAAGAATGTGTACTCGAAGAATATCTATGGGAGCGCTTGAAAGTGTTATTCAGTATGGAAGAATTTTTTACACTCGTGGCGCTAAAATTTATGCAATTGGAAGAAAGGAGGTCGAAAAATTTAGACAGCAACAAGATTTGTCTTCCTATGAAGGAATTCAGATCGTCTGTTCTCATTCTGGTTCCATTTTAACGGTCTATAAAAACCAGGATTTCCGGAAACTTCGGCCCTGTAGAAGAAAGAAAAAGTAAAATTTGGTCTCAAGAAAAAACAGATTATTTTTTCTTTGAGGGATTTTAAATGATCTTAGAATGGATCCTTAAAGAAAAATAATCTGACTTCCTAAAACAAAGGATATAAAAAATGAGCGGATTTGACAAAATTACGATACAAAAAGCAAGGCCGTTGCCAGTTCTTGTACTCGCTGATATTAGTGGCAGTATGGGGGAACATGGTAAAATTGAGGCTCTAAACAAGGCACTAGGAGAAATGATAAGATCTCTTGGACAACAAAGTAGCCTCAATGCGGAAATTCATATTGGAATCATCACATTTGGCGAAGAAGTTCGACCTTACAGCGATCCTAAACCAGCATCTCAGTACGAATCACTGCCAATTTTTTCAGCTAATGGGGGAACACCTTTCGGAGAAGCACTATCCGTCACACAAAAAATACTAGAAAACAAAGACTTAATTCCATCTCGTTCTTATCGTCCCACAGTAGTCGTTATTTCCGATGGATTACCAACAGATGATTGGGAAAAAGCTCTTGAAGCATTTCTTGCTTCAGATCGAGGATCTAAAGCAACTCGATTGGCTATGACAATGGGTCCTGATGCCAATGAAGAGGTACTAACCCTTTTTATCAATGACCCTGAAATTCCGGTGATTTATGGTAAGGATGCGAGAGACATTGAGAGGTTTTTTAAATGCGTGACAATGAGCGTAACTTCTCGTTCGGTACAATCAAATCCTAATATGATAACGCAAGGTGAGATCAAAAATATTTTTGAAGACGAAGAGCTTGATTTTTGATGTATAAAATTTGGCAATCTATTTTTAATGTGCTGAAGAGATTTTTTCATTTTCATCGAAAAAAAAAGGATATTGTTCCACCAGAATGGCGTTTTTTCGTTGCTACAGAAATAGGACCACTCCATTTTGCCACTAATCAACCAAACCAAGATGCTGTACTTGTTTCTCAAGTCGAAAATGCATTGGTAGCTGTTGTTTGTGATGGAGTAGGATCACATGAAAATGCGCATTTAGGAGCACAAGCTGCGGTACGTGCCGTTGTGAAGGCTACGGAGTTATGGTTTTTTCAAAAAAATCGAGAAATACCCGATTTTTTACGATTGATTCAAACTCTTTGGCTTATGGAAATTCGACCAATACTTCCAGAAACCGCTGGAACAACTTGCTTATGGAGCATTGTCCAAGATGACGGCACTGCTATCGTTGGATGCCTTGGCGATGGATTGATTATAATCGATGACAACATAGGAAATATAACCTATATAGAGGAAAACAAAGAAGGATTCTCCAATCAAACAGTGATGCTAAATGATCGCGGAATACTTGGAAAATGGAAGTATCACCAAACCAAATTACTAACACCCGGAGCTTGTATTTGTTTGATGACTGATGGAATTAGCGAGGATATTTCTCCTTCAGATCGTAGCCAGATTCCGATGATTTTTCGAAATCTTTCAAATATTGGACAGCAGGAAGCAGAATCATTCTTGGAAAAAGAGCTAAAAAATTGGAAAACTCCAAATCATACTGACGATAAAAGTATAGCCGCAATCTTAAAATTGTAAGGAGTACTCAATAAATGGGTAATGATGAAGTAAACAATAAAAGTGTGACTGATGAAAATGACGTTTGCTACCAATTAAAAGAAAAAATCGGAGAAGGCGGACAAGGAACTGTTTGGACAACTCAATTCGATGATGTCCTTGTTAAACTTGCCAACAAGAAGCTAGAGAAGGAGCGCCCACGTTATTATCGTCGCCTTAAATACCAGCAGCTTCGAATGGATTTGCCTCATTTATCCATTGCTTCACCAAAAAGTCTTCTGAAAGAACCCGACTGCGGTTATGTTATGGAACTTATGAAGGATATGTGTCCATTAGAAAATATGATGATCCCAGAAGAAGCGCAGACAGAAAAAATTAAAGAATGGTATCTTCATGATGGTGGTATCAAACGGCGTATTGTTCTCCTTGAGAAAATCGCTGATATTCTCAACAGGATTCACTCAAAAGGATTTGCCTTTGGAGATTTATCACCCTCAAATATTTTTATCTCTAAAGATCCGTCGTTTGACGCATTACAATTGATTGATTGCGATAATTTGACAACCGTAGGCTCTGTAGAAGGAAAAGTTTGCTACACTCCGAAATATGGTGCCCCAGAAATGGTCAACGAAGTTTCTGGCTACAACACGTTAACCGATGCATGGAGTTTTGCCGTAATTGCCTATCAACTCCTTACGTTAAATCACCCTCTGCTAGGTGATATGGTGAATGAGGGTGAAGCTGAACTAGAAGAGAAAGCTTTTTGTGGAGAGTTACCTTGGGTGGATGACTCTGAAGATCACTCCAATAAGACCACAAACGGGTTAACTCCAAATCTCGTCTTAGATAAAACCCTAAATGCTCTATTTCAGAAAACTTTTGGTGAAAAAAAATCGTCATGGACGCGTCCTGGTATGGCCGAGTGGCATGAGATATTGAAATCAGCACTTCATAAATTTTTCAAGTGTGATGGATGTAACAAGTACTATTGGGCCTCAAAAGAAAAGCAATGCCCATTTTGTCAAGAAAAAAAATCAAAAGGCTTTGTTCTTCTTAAATTTGCGAGATGGGAGCCATTGGCAGAAGAAGGTGAACGAATACAAAGACCAAAGGAATTGAATTTGCCTTCTGTTGTGTTGAACATTGGCGAATCCATTTGTATCGATTCCTCCTTGCATTTTTCAGATAAAACTAAAATTAAGATTGAATATAATGATGAAGATTCGCTGGGACTGACATTACTCCAAGGTGAAAACGGTACTGTAATCATTAGAAAAAAAATCGATAAAGATATTGATGACAAAAAAGAAAGAATATTTATTCCATTAAAAACTATCCCTATCAAACGAATAAACGAGACTCGTGAATACGCAATCCATTTAGCAAATCTTCAAACAGCCCATCGCATCATCACATTTAAATGGAGTGGTAGCAAATGAAACATTCAGAATTCAAAGCGTTTAGTGAACCGCCACTTCTTGTGAAAATGGAGCCTATTGGTGATACTTCAGGTCTCCCATTAAAAGATATGCTGTTAGAAGCTTTCGGGAGCGACAAAAATCAATTTGCCTGTGCCATTTCTGATAAAATTTTACTTTGGAAAGCATTAGGTAAACTACCGAATAACTATCTGAATCGCAGGACGTTGTATTTCTCAAGAGGATCCAAAAATAATTCCAACGTAGAGATTCGTCCGCTTCCTCTTCAAAATGTATTTTTGCTGAATACTTCACAGGGAATAGCTCTTGATGATCGATTACTTTTAGATCTTCGAAGCCAGAAAAAAGTACCTCAAACAATGAGCGATGAGGAAATTCGGACTTGGGTAACGGAAGAATTTCTTCTTGATCCAATATCAAAAAATAATACCCCTGCTTTAATCATCGGTCAATATGCTTCTGAAAGCGATATCGAAGAAGCTTCTGGTTTTTCTATCATAGGGCGCGAATTTATCGCAAAAATTAGTAAACGAGACGATCAATGTTTATGGGTGAAAGCTGTCCATAAAATAAAAAAAATTCCTCCGTATATATCTCTTTGGGAAGGACTATTCTCTTTCGTTCTCGACACCATAAATGCGAAAATTAAGGACCCTGCTTTTCAACAACAATTTGAGCAACGTCGCCTTGATCAAGAGGCATTCCTGAACCTATGGAAGTGCTATTATGATATTGATTCAAAATTTTTAAACCAAAAAAAAGAAGAAGCAGGAACACTCTTTTTTTTCGAATGGAATGCTGAAAGCGAAGGCTCTTCTCGTCGAGTACTCCGCTTAAAAAATGGCTACAGCGATGATGCTTGTAAATTTGAGAGAGCCATATCAGGCCTTCCTCTTGATGAACGTGATATCGAAATTCCTTCCAGTGATGAAAGGAAAAAAAGCATTATCTGCCGATTTATAAAACTTGATGGTGAAGGAAATTTTATCGTTGAGAAACCAGATAATCGCAGAGATATCCCTAAAAATGGTGAATTAAGACTATCGCTTTCAGGATGGGAGAAAGCAACTGAAAGAAGAAAACTTGCTCTTGATAGAGTTGTCTCGCAAAAGTGCAAATTATTCTCTCTTTACTACCATCTTTTTGAACAGAAAATCCCTGTACTTTCTCGAAGAAAACAAATACGTATAAAAGAGAGCGAATTTTTTAAAGCATTCGATAATAAGATGCCCAATGAGCAACAACGAACAGCAATCGATATATGCCTCAATACTCCTGATATTGCTCTCGTTCAAGGGCCACCCGGTACAGGTAAAACACAAGTAATTGTGGCCTTACAAAAAATGATTGCTTCACTTCAAAGCAAGCACACACAACAAGAGAGTATTCTCATCACGAGTTATCAACACGATGCCGTAGATAATGTATCCCAGCGTACACGTATTTGGGGTTTACCCCCTTATCGATACGGCGCAAAAAAAAGTCAACAAGGAGAGCAAGGATTTCGTGATTGGAAAAATGAAATGTTGAATAATTTGAAAAAAGTGATTGAAAAACAAGAAAGCAATCCTATTTACTGCAAAATAATAGAGCTAAAGCAATTAATTCTTCAGATCCAATACGGAAATATGCCTCCAAAAGTTCAACGAGAGTTTCTACACAAAATACTTGAACAAGGACTTTCATTAAATCAATCAACTAATTTGCTTTCTGTTGAGGTGCTTCATGAACTAGAAAATATTGTGCGAGCTTTAAATTTAGGTCAAATTGATGGGGATATTGTTTCAAATTCCTTATTTAAAGCACTTTGGAGATTACGAATCACTCCAGAAGCCTATACAGATGACGGTTTAATGCAACTAAGAAATGCTATTGACGAACTTCGATTGAAAAACAGTTTTTTATCAAACACTTCAAGAATTATTCCAAACTCAATCGCTCAATTGGAAGAATTTGTAAATCAAAAGGAACTGACTCCAAATGATTTTGAGCAAATTGAAGAGATTCGAAATACTCTTATTGAGTCCCTGTTCATAAAACCATCTCAACACTTTTCATCTGGAATCAAAGAAAAGATGAATTTCATTTTTGAGCGAATGTTAAATGAGATAAATAAATCTCTCGAGAAGAATCCAGCGGGTTGTGCTGATATCCTTTCTGAATTTTATCAGAAATTGAAAATAAATGGATATGAGGCGAAAGAATCTATTGCTCATTATACAACAGTTTATGCAACCACCTGTCAAAAAAGTGGATCAAAGGATTTTCTGGATATTCGCTCGCATCATTTTAATCTGGAGACTGCACAATCTGGATTTGATTATGTGATTATTGATGAAGCGGCAAGAGCCAATCCTTTAGATCTACTTATTCCTATGTCACTTGCAAAGAAAAAAATAATTCTTGTAGGAGACCACAAACAACTTCCGCACCTTCTTGATCCTAAAATTGAAAATGAATTGTTAAAAAATAAAGAATTTGAAAATACTTCCGGAGAAGCCTTGAAAGAATCTCTCTTTGCACGAATGTGGAACTATTTAAAAACAAAACCTGATGAAATTTCTCGAACAGTAACTCTCAAAGAACAATACCGTATGCACCCTAAATTGGGAGCTTTTATAAGCAAGGTATTTTACGAATCGGATAACGTAACGGATAACGTAATTATTGAATCTCCTCGACCTGCAGATGATTTTCAGCATACAGTTGAACGTTATGCTGGAAGATATGCAGTTTGGGAAAACTGTTCTGCTGACTCCGAAATTCGTGAAGGCACAGCGTGGCGTCGTCCTTCTGAAGCTAAAAAGGTTGCGGATCTTGCCGACTCCGTTCTCAATAATAGCAATGAATCTTTAGGGATAATCACGTTCTATCTTACTCAAAAAGAGGAAATTAAAAATCACCTAAAAGAGAAAGGGATAATCAGAGAAAACGGCGAAATCGTAGAGAAATTTGCTGATCGGTTTCTTTTTGGGACAGTTGACAGCTTTCAAGGGCGAGAATTTGATGTTGTTCTGCTCTCTCCAGTCCGAAGTAACGAGATGAATGCAAAGAATGAAGAAGACGCGCGAAGAAAATTCGGGTTCCTTACTTTCGATAGTCGGCTTAATGTTGCGCTAAGCCGACAACGAAAACTTCTCATTGTAGTTGGAGATCGTGCTATGTATAGCAGCGACGTTGCTTCTCAATATGTAAAGGGTCTTCATGCCTTTGAATTATTGAGTATGGAGAATGAGAATGCTAAGTAAAAGAGATCTGTTACTCGGAAAAAATTTTGAGCGTACACTGAAAAATCGGCAAGTTATATGCATAGGAATTCCCGTTGAAATTTTATGTCTCCGTGTTCCATCGAGGGAACAGGTTCCAGAGCTTTTCCTAAATTTGATAAGAAATTTGCTGAGAGCCAAAATTTCAAGCATTGAAAAACTACAGGAGTTGACCAATCTTAACCCTGATTTATTGGATTATATTTTTAAAAATGAACTTTTTGAAGAAGTCAAGATTATCGGAGATCATATAAAGCTCCTTGATAACGAAAGCATATCAAAAAACTTCAATGATCATCCTGTATTCGAAATGCGAGAAGTTCGAATTCTTCGCATTATTTCAACAGGTGAGTTGATACCTCGACCCTTTATTGATTGCAATGAATTGCTACGGGAGCCTGATAATTTTAAGGAAAATGGTTTTCCTGAATTATGGTTGGGAAGCAAAGGTACTCGGTATCCATTATCTCCGTTACTCCTTTTCGATAACAGCAAACCTACTAAAATTACTGAAGAAAGTATTCGTGATTCTTGGGATAAATATTTTGAAGACTATGATGCGAGCCTTGATTATCATGGGGAAGAACAGACGCGTAAATCTGCTGGCCCACGTATCCCAAACATCAGAGAAATACATTCTTTTGATGTAGAACAACAGGCATATTTATTGACGATAATCATCAGAGATAAATCTTTTGTGGGTGGATGGTCTTGTGCGGATCCTTTTGGTCTCTACCAGGAAATTGGTTTGAAAGAGCTCAAAAATGCTATTGAAAAAGCCCTAATAGATGGTACTCCTGCGGGGCGTATCGTGTATTCTAAAATTCGTGAATTCACTGGTTTAAATCCTCCATTGTCAAAGGAAGAGGAAGAAATCTTAGCCTGTGAATCGGCAAAAGACGAGATATCTAAACGCTTTGGAGAAAAACTACCAGAAACTCTAAAGAGCTATTTGAAAGCGATGAACCTAAAGGTTAAAGAATATAATGAATGTATTGAAGACCGAAAGATAGAAAAATTAGAAAATCTTTTAGGTGGGATGCAACTTGTTCTAGAATCTCTTTTCAAAAATGTTTGGAAAGACCCAGCATTAAAGGATACTAAACCTTTTAAAAATACATCTTTAAATGTTCGTGGCAGAAAAGAATTACTCCTAATAATCCTTAAAAGTTATGATGTTTCTGATTGCAATAAAGTTGCTGAAAAATTTTGTGGAAATAAAGTTTGGAAAGATGCTGGGGAAGACGGTCGTTCACTTAAATCCGCCTTACTTGAAGCTCTTTTTAGTGCTCACCGCTATGCAGAACATCCTTTTCGAAAAGTACTCAGTAAGATACCTACTATTCCACTTGATATTTGGAGAATCGCAGATTACAGAAATAAGGACGGCAACGCGCATGCCAAAGAATACTATGATGTAGTGAATATTGACGATAAAACGCTTCAGGAAATGATCGAAAAAACATACGAAATTGTAGAAACTTTTAGCATTATCTTGAATTGGAAGGAAATAATAGATGTCAAAAAAACAGAAACAGAAACAGAAACAACAATCACAATCACAAAACTCGACTCAAAATAAACCGCAAATCTCAACTCAAAATAAGATACCTCAATTAGTTGGAGATGTCGAAAATATAGCCAATAAGACAAAATTCCCTTTAAACTCTGATGTATCCAATGTATTCAATATACTTAAAAGCGGAAACAGTCTTGATTCTAAGGAATTGGAATCAATAATTAACGATATTAAGAAACTTTTCGAGAAAGTCAAAGAATTTCATGAGCAAAGTGAGAATAATAGCAGTGAAGCATTAAGGACTCGTACCACTGCCGAAGAACTACAAAAAAAGCTTGAAAAAGATGAAATAGTATTCAACGACAAGCAAAAGAGTTTGGAATCAAAAGATCGATCTTTCATTGAGCTTGAAACCAATTTATTGAAGCGAGAGACAGACGCAAAAGTAGGTTTTATAAACAAGCAGAGAGAATCTCTTGATCAAATAAAAAAAGAGTTTGAAAAAATGAATACGGAATTGACTAAAACTGTTGAAACAATTTCTATTGAAAAGGCAACTTGGGAGGAAGAAAAACGTGTAACATTAAAAAACTATTCCGATGAACTTGATAAAAAAAGAATTCTTCTCAACGAGCATGAATCCAGCATTGATAGCCGTAAACAAGACATAGATATTCGTGAAATGACGATAAAAAAGAAATTTGAGACATTTGATGCTACTCTCAAAGAATTTGAAGGTCGTAAAATCAAGGAGTTTCAATCGCAAATTTCCGATAAAGATTCTCGGATTGAGAAACTCCAAGAGGAAATAAAAAAATTGCGTGAACAGATAGATGCCTTTGAAGATATTCGTTCTCAGCTTGATGATCGTTCTCCAGAAGAAGCAGTAAAATTAATCGAAATTTTGAGAAAGGAAAGAGACGAATTACGATTAAAAATGGAACGAATTGGTGGTGAAGAAATCCAAGAACGATATGATGCTTGTCAAAAAGAGCTTGAAAATAAAGAATCTGAGTTATTTGATGCTCAACGTGAATTAAATGAAACAAAGACAAGTTTAGCCAAGTATCAACTTGGTGAATTTGAAAAAGAGATGGTCAAAAAACATAATGAAGCTTTACAAACACACAATGCGTTGCTAAATGAAGCTGTTAGGCAAGTCAAGCAGGAACTTGAAGATCTTCAACAAAAAAATGAAAATCGCCCTATTTTTGCTGAACTCAAAAACTTGGATGAAAAATATGCTCAACCAGAAAAAATAGGAGGCCGAGATCCTGAAAAGGAAACACTTAAATCGTTTGTTGAAGGCCTCCAGCACAGTATGGCTAAAGAGAAGTATTTTTATTCTCTTAATACGTTACGCATCTTTGTTGGCGGTCTTGCTATGAGCAGACTACACATTCTTCAGGGAATTAGTGGTACAGGAAAAACTTCTCTTGCCAAACTCTTCGCAAAAGTTGTTGGTGGAGAAGATACATGCCACGATGTGGCGGTTCAAGCGGGATGGCGTGATAATCAAGATTTACTTGGGTACTATAATGCTTTTGAGAAGCGATATTATGAAAAGGATTTCACCATTGGACTTTATAAAGCCAAGACGCCTGCTTTTTCAGAAAAACCTTTTTTTATCCTTCTTGACGAAATGAATCTTTCACACCCGGAACAGTATTTTGCCGACTTCCTTTCTGAGTTGGAAAAAGAGGACAAGTCAGAAAATCTAAAAATTCGATTAGCCTCAGGTCTTGTACAATCCGATCACTCTCCAAAGCATTTGATTGAGGGCGTTTTTCTGAAGATTCCTAATAATGTTTGGTTTATTGGTACTGCTAACCATGATGAAACCACTACGGAATTTGCTGACAAGACTTATGATCGTGCTCATATTATGACGCTACCTCGTCGGCGTGAACCCCCTTTTACGCCAAATCCAAAGTTAAAATGTAGTTGGAGTTACGAGGATCTTAACGAAGTTTTTCAAGAGGCAAAAAAGGAGCATTCTAAAAAGGTTAAGGAGATTCTTATAACGCTCGAAAAGGAGCTTGCGCCTATTCTTGAAGAAAAATTTGAATCCGCTTGGGGAAACCGTCTTGAAAGCCAACTAGAAAAATTTATACCTGTTGTCATTGACGCTGGTGGAACAGAAGGGGAAGCGCTAGATCACATTCTTGCAACAAAGATTCTTCGTAATGGAAAAGTAACAGGCCGCTTCGATACAACAGAAAAAGATATGAAAGATCTGAAGGAAACTATCCAAAAATTGTTGAATATTTATAAAGTAAGTCCAGCTTCAAGCCAGTCGATTCAACTATTAAATACGGACATTTCTCGTAAGGAACGTGGCCATGTATGATCTTGTTCTTTTTAAAGAGGTTCCTCCTCCAAAAAATTCAATTTCGGCGGGAGTCCTTTCTTCTAAGCGAGGAGATAAAGCAATTGTTCACAGATCCTTTACCGAAGAGGATTGGGTATCCAACAATAATAAAGGAAAATTTGTTTCTAAGGCAATTGAGGACAACAATCGTTTGCGCTATGAGCAAATCGCTATCGATTTGGAAAAATCCTCAGAAATCTCAACGTTTTCACTTTATGAGGATCTGTCAAATCTCAAATTAAATTTTTTTGAGGAGAAACTTCGAGATTGTATTTCACACCTAGAGACAATTACAGCATATCCCGTGTTGGATTTAAAACGGGAAGAAATCAAGATGCCTGTAGGACGAGTTAAGCGGTTCACTACTCGTTCATTGTTTCATCTAGCTGGGCATTCTGAGGATTGGCAGAATCGTACCTTTATTTCGGTTGTTCCTAAAGCACTATTTGCACAGGTACAAGAAGATCTCTGGTGTACCTATGAAAATAAGCTGATGGTATCACTCTGTAAAGATATCGACCAATATTTGACAAAAAGATTAAACAGCCTTTCTCAGGTAGAAACTTCATTTAAAGATCTTCAACAATTCTATGAACGCCGAGAATATTATTTTGCCAAGACTGCAGAAAGATACGAAAGACGAATCAAAAAATATTTTCTGGATAAAGGGAATGAAGAGATAGAAGCCATGGATTTATTAGAAAGCACCAAGGTTATATTGGAACATCTCCAAAAAAGACTTCGGGGACTTTGGTCTTCTACGCTGTTCAAAAAAGTAGGAAGACAACGTATTGACATCAATAATATCCATTTAACAAATCTACTCCAAAACCATCAACACTATCGTTACTTAATCACGCTTCGTGCAGAATTTCTCAAATTTAAAGGAGATAAAACGAAGGTAAAAAATGGCGATGAATTTGAAAAAGAACAATTGAAACTCATGCGCCATATTCTCATCTATGTAGATGCTTGTATTCAATGTGTCCTAGACGAAGAGGGCTACAAACGTGAGGAGACTGGCGTATTTGTCAAAAATGGATTCAAGATTTCCATTGAAAATGATGGCATAGCGATAACCGTTTCCGATAAAAATGCTGAGAGATGCCCTGTCCGATTTATTCCATTGCCTTCAACACCCTTTCAGAGTTATAAAAATCAAAAATCATCCTTTGACGGGGATACCATTATCGTTTATCCAACAGTGAGCGGAACTTTTGATCTTACCGATTCAGGTAATTTTGAAGCATATCAATATTTGCCTCAAAAAGGTTCCATAACGACAATCGGGATTTCTCCACTTTCTATATTTACTCAAGAAATAATTGCTATGGTTCTTTTCAGATGGTTGCTAGTTCCTGATTTGAAATCATACCCAAAGAAATGCGAAAAGGTTCCAGCGCTTCTTGTCGAATACTTAAAGGAAAATGCCAAATTTCTTGTTCACATTCAAGACAAAACCGTCTCTATACTGAAGGATCACGATTGCTTGAAAGCGGATAATCTCAGAGAAAAATTTGAAGAGTATTTAAACTCTAAACGAAAAAAAGAGCAATTTTCAATAACAACCTATGAAACCTTTAGCTCTGCATCTAAACTTGCATACGAAATATCTGTCTGTCGAGTTTGTGGAATTAAAAGTCAGTTTAATCCAGAAAACAATGGTTCTTTCAATATAAAATGCAGAGGGTGTCAAACAGAATGGGGAAAAGATGGTACTACTGGGAGGCTCTTTTTTAGAGCGTCACTGACTTCCCAAAAAGAATCATACCCTTTTATTTCGTTCGGTCGCTACGAAAGTTTATGATTTACTCTTTAATTCAATTCCAATTTGATTGCTTTTTTCTTTAATCATCCCTTCAAGAAGCTTGATAATCTTGCTCCATTCTTCAGAAAGCATATGCTTAATTATTTGATAAACTTTGTCGTAACTTGATAACTGCAACTGTTCACTGGTCATATCGCGAATATCATTACGATAACCACTCCCAGCTCCCCAACGTTCCTCACATTTACGCCAGAGAGAGGAGTCCAATTCCAATTCGCGCTTGAAAGCCTCGCGGCCAGCTAATTGAAGAATTCGATATGCAGTGTCTACATTCGCGTCAAGGTTTTCCATAACCGAGTTCAGAAAGTCCTTAGCTTTTGAAAGTTCGCTATCATCTACTAAATTTTGAACTATAATCTTAAACTCATGGATCTTATTACCAATCATTTGGACCGCGATACGTCGTGTGCCGAAAGCAAGATGGTGGTAGTAGTCAAGATTTTCCCAATGCCCATACCTCCGTACAGAGGCACGAACAGTACTGGCGTATCGAGTATCGCCAATCGCTTTTACCAGTGAAGCATAGATCGGTAGTTCTCGAATCTCTATCTCACGATTCTTGTCAATCCAGGTTGCTAAGCGTTGTCTAACTTGTTCAAAAATCAGACGAATTGTCTCGTTTTCTTTATTATTGAATAAATAATCTACAACAGTGTTAAGCTTAGCGATTTGGTTGCAATATTGTTGTCGATATTCTTTGATCTTAGCGAGTAAGTCATTCCGAATCAATTCAGAAGCATTCTCCTTTGCGTTGAAGAAGAATATTGAAAGGTCTTTCAGTCCTAAACCATTTAGACGTAGGTCAATCTGATCTTTTTTTATTTCATATCCTTCTTGTTCATCTTCAACAGCACTCCCGCTATCATACTTGACAGCTAGTGCTTCTTCGGGACGAGGTAAAACAAGCAAAACCGTCTTTGCAACTAGATTCCGTGCACCCACTTCTTTAGCACGCTGAAGCAATGTTTGAGTAGCAATATCAGGCGAATCATTAAAGCGCGTACAAAGTACAACCAATGTATGTGGATCATCAAAGTGGCATTCCAAATCTTCACGTTCGGCAGTCTGGTCAATACCCTTAGTGTCTATAAGTTTAAGTGGTAGTTCATTGCTAGAGAACACAGGATCAGGAAGCATAATTTCAATGATGGCTGGTAGAGTGAATTCGATGTGACGCCCATTGTTTACGTCGGAAAAAATTTGTTGTAGCCAATTCATAGGCGACTGAGTAGAATCTTGTGGATACCAGACATCTCGTCGAGTTCGATCTGGAAGGTTCATTCGGGTCAAAATTTGGGTAATCAGATCAGTTATTTCAGAGTGCTTAATTGCAAGTTCTTTTGCTGGATCCCATCGTATTTTACGACCGCCTTCCTCTTTTCGTTTTTCTACAAGATCAGCCATATTACGGATAGCTCGAACAACTTCTTTGGAGATACTTAAAGTATCTCCTTCTTCTTCACTACTCTTTTTACTTGATTCCGCTTCATTCTGAGTAGTTTTAATCAAATACTCCGCAAAATCTTCAACATCCTTTCGAATCATATCTTCATTGCGAGGCTCAATCCGTAATCCATACCGTGGTCCTTGGGTGATATGTACTTCGCAAAGCGTGATACCACCTGCGCCAGTTTCCAATACAATTTCCTTATCAAGCTTATTCTCTCCTTGTTTCAATAGACCATTCAACTTACAAATGGCAGTAGATTTTCCGACGCCAATACAACCAATAAAAGCGATTTGGTGGTTGCATAAACGCAAAAATTCACTCACACGGATGATTTCTCGTTTGTAGAGTCCAACTTGTTGCATAAAAACGCTTTTAAGGTGAGGATTCTCGGAAAGGTATTTTAGCCTCTGTAATATAATATTGGCTTCCCAGAGACTATTTCGGTTTGGATGATCAAATGGAGGACGCTCCAGCATATCCCACTCTTGGTGGAAAAATTGATTGAATTCTTCTGCCATAGGAGTTCCAATAGCATTCAATATCGCTTCAAGTTCATCGCTTGTAGCCGATTTGAGACCCGATTCGATCCTTGAAATGCCGGGAGCACTAAGAGTAATCTTTTTGGTAAGGGCAATCTTGGTAGCCAATTCATCTTGACTTAGCTCTGCTTTCTCGCGGATTTTTGCCAGAAATCGCCCTATAGGAAAATCTGTTTTTTTATTTGGGTCATTCATGTTTTTCCTCCTGAAATGATTCTTTGCAAAAATGAATACATTCTTAATCATACTGAATTAATTCATAAAAAACAAATTAAAATATGAATTAATTCAGTATGATTATAAAATATTTAAATACATATATTTATAATATTTTTTTATTTTTTTAGATCGCTTTTTGGCAAAAAATTCTCTTGCTTATTTCAACTGCGATCTTGAGCAAATTTTCCCAGCCGGATGCGATTGTCTTCACCCCCCGCTATCGGCGTTTAGCGCGGGGTCGATATGCGTTTCTCTTGTTTCGGCTTCCTTTATGGTGTGCCTCTAGGTTTTTCACCTGGCAACAGATTTGCGGCTACTGCCATATCTACTAATAATTTTGTTCGCGCCTCGATCATTTCAGCATCCCAGTGTGGAGCGTCAGACAAACTACACTCGCGATCCTTAATCTTAAACGTAAGTAAGTTCAAGGCAAGTCCATTTTGGTATCCGATGTTAATCTTGTGCCCGAGGAAGCTACGGTCTCTCGATAGTTTCTGCTTTTTTTCAAAGGGCCCAGTCGCCAAATCCGAGTTATAGCCGCTCATCGTGAGATTGCCTAAACGATGAACCCACCGATCCCGTAAATCAGAGGCTTGCTGCCGATCTCCGCCCGCAATCATCTTTATCCAATGATCGGGCAATTTCTCAGCCTGAGGAAGAATATGTTCAACCGTCCAGACGAAGCGACCTTTCTCATCACGTGCCCAAAAATCGGGTTTGTATTCCTTTGAATGGTGCAATTGATCAAGTTGTA
>CAZHAR010000068.1:0-27084 GCA_964530615.1 uncultured Planctomycetota bacterium
GTTCGCTCGCCATACTGATCAACCCAAAAAAGAGCGCCGTCAGCCAAAGCGGAAACAATTGAAAACTTCTCCGGATCCAACATTTTCGATGAAAAATTAATAACCATAACGTTAGCGAAATAGGCAAGGTCACGGTCATACTCTTTGCAGAAAGTGACAAAGTAAAACTGGTCCAAAGCAACGCGTACGCGATCTTTTTTTTGGGTCCATTTTCTAGAAAAATTAGGAACGCCCAAAAACTAATCCAGTACCAAAAAGCACTCAAAAGGTTTTTCACTTCAGACATCCACATCACAGTCTCTACCTGTACAGGATGTAATGCGTAGGCAGAAGTAGCAATAAAAAGGACTCCATCGGAAACATTTAATTTCTTTAATATTTTCCAAAATAAAACAATATTCAAACAATGAAGAAGCAGATTCACCAAATGAAAAGCCGCAGAATTCATTCCAAAAATGCGGTATTGAAGATGAATCAGGCTGAAGGTTAAGGGGTAGGGATTGGGCATAGGCATCCTGTTTTCAATCCAGATAGAATAAAAGGCGTTCTGAGATTGAATTTCAGTATTTTCGGTTAAATAAAAATTGTCATCCCAATTAAGAAATTCACTCTGATAGACAGGATAAAAATAGGTTAGTAGGGTTAGCATTAAAATTAAAAAAAGACCATATTTCTTCTTTTTGACGGGATCTGAGGATACTAACAAAATAAAAACTCCTGTGCTGTGCCTCAAAGTCTAAAAGGATTTTGAAAACTTTTGCTTCTCTTCGTCAGTTCGATCCGGTTGTAAAGCTCCATTCAAATAGAGTTTTTTCGTCTGAAATCCCGAATTTTACCTCATAAGTTGTATTCGATTTAAGGGGGGCAGACGGAATAAAAGTCGCGCACAGCGAATTGGTTGGCCATTCTGGATTTGCGAGTCTTATGGGAGAAGAAGAGGTTCCCTTAACCGCCTTTTCCGTATCTTTCTCGATGACACGCAAGAAAATTAGGTCCTGAGGTTTTTCAGCCGGAAGCATGATGAAAATCGGATAACCACTTCCTTTTCCGTTTTCGGTTCCATGAACCGGATTGGGGAGTTCTCCTGCTTTCGAAAAACTGCAAGGAATATTGATCGCACCATCTGCGGGATGAAGGAAATAGGTCTTCACCAACGCTGTTTCATAGAAATAGATCATCGATAACGCTGAATTTTCCATGATTCCGATGGTTTTCAAATTTGGATTTACAAGCGGAGGTCCATGCCAAGCACTCGCGTAGCAATTTAATAAAGCCACATCAAGGCTGGACGAGGAGAGGTTACTCTCTCTCCCGGCTTTCGCGCCTTCTTGGGTATAACCTAGGTTTCCGAGGGTTTCTTCATGTTGCGCCATTCCATTGGAAGGGTTTTTTAGAAGATAATTCAGATGTAATTCGCAATGTCTTGAAGCTTCTTCATTAATTAAAACGGGTGCTACTCCGGCCCTGAATCGGATTTCTGTTAGTGCAGAAACTTTCGTTACGAGTTGAGGAGAAAGCCACAATTCTTGTTCGTCGAGAATGAGGTTCCATTTTTTTTCTTTATTATATTCGAACCTCAATTTAAATTGTCCTTTTGGAAGAAGTAACGCTTTCGGAAGATAAACGACAAACGGATTTCCTTTTAATACCAGTCCATCTTGGCCCTCATCCGTAAAATTGATAAAAGCGCCATCTCCGTTTAAATCAATAAAAATATACGATTTCCCAAAAATTATTCCTTCCAATCCTTCTTCTGGAATGGCTCCTTTTAGATCATAGCCTAGCTTTAACGAAAGTTTTTTAAGGGAAACGGGTTTTAAAGGGATTAATAGTGAGTTTGTTGATTTGTTATTTTGAGAAAAAAGTGAGCCCATAAGAAAAACGAAAATAAACAAAATTTTGCTTCGCATATTATTTCATTCCTTTCATGGAGAGCGCAATACGTTTACGTTCTTTATCCACCGAGAGAACGCGAACTTTGACAACATAACCCACTTGAATGACTTCTGTAGGGTTGCTAACGTAGGAATCTTTAAGTTGGGAAATATGAATAAGTCCATCCTGATGAACCCCAATATCTACAAAGGCTCCAAAATCGACCACGTTGCGGACTACGCCGGTTAGTTCCATTCCTTCGGTCAAGTTATCTATGGACAAGACATCTTTTTTAAAGATAGGTTTCGGCAAATCCTCACGCGGATCTCGTCCGGGTTTTTTCAGGTTTTCGAGAATATCTTCCAGAGTAGGCACTCCGATACTTAATTGCTCTGAAAGCTTCCGAACGCTCGTCTTGCGTAGTGGTTCTTGTAAAACCAGTGCCATTCGATTGGTGCCTAAAAATTCCTTATTTACTTTCAATGTTTCCAATAATTTTTCAGTTTGAGGATAACTTTCGGGATGGATCGAAGTATTATCAAGCGGATTTTCTCCCCCTGAGATTCTTAAAAATCCTGCGGCCTGAAGAAATACTTCCGGACCAATTCCTTTGACTTGTAAGAGGTTCGCCCGATTTTGGAACGGCCCATTGCCTTCACGGTATTTAACAATTTCACGGACAATCTTTTTATTGAGTCCAGCGACTTTTAATAAAAGATGAAGAGAAGCCGTATTTAAATCGACCCCCACATAATTGACAGCAGATTCAACCACTCCATCAAGCGCTTCGCTTAGTCGCACAGGAGGCATATCATGCTGATACATCCCGACTCCTAAAGATTTCGGATCGACTTTAACTAATTCCGCAAGGGGATCTTGCAAGCGTCGTCCAATAGAAATGGTTCCGCGACTGGTGGCATCTAAATCGGGAAATTCTTGTTGCGCGTTGGCTGAAACGGAATAAACACTAGCTCCAGATTCGTCGACAATTGTATAAGCCAGCTTTTCAGAGTCGATTTGGCTTAAGATCTCTGCGATAAAGGCTTCTGTTTCTCGACAAGCGGTTCCGTTTCCAATCACAATACAATCCACCTTGAAGTGAGCGATCAATTTTTTGACCTCTTCTTTCGCTTTTTGAAATTCATGGGCTCCATTGTGTGGGTAAATCACTCCGTGAACCAAAACTTTTCCCAATTTATCGAGAACCGTATGTTTACAACCCGTACGGAATGCGGGATCAATGGCCAACACACAAACATTTCGCGTAGGGGGTTGTAAAAGCAAGTTTTTCAGATTTGTTTTAAACAGAGCCAGTGAATGTTCTTCTGCGTTTTCTCGCATTCGATTGCGAATTTCTCGTTCCATTGAAGGATGAAGCAAACGCTTTACTCCGTCTTTTAGGGCTAACTGTGCTTGCTGACGTCGCTCCGAAGCCCCAGAAATTTTACAGCGTTTGATCAATTCGGCCACAAAAAGATCTTCATTGATTTTGATTTTAATCCGTAATGCTTTTTCGTTTTCTCCTCGATTCATCGCGAGAATTCGATGGGGCGGGCAATTGGTTACTTTTTCGTCATATTCAAAATAATCTCGATACGTTTGGACCTGTTCGCCTTCCAAGTCCGTTTTTTCGGATTGAATGGTTCCCTGTTCCCAATAGAAATTGCGAGCAAAATCACGAATTTCAATTTGTTCGACGAATTGTTCGGCCAAAATATCACGTGCAAAGGCAATCGCCTCTTCTTCGGCTTCAGTAAGATAAAGTTCTGAAAGCCCTTTCAGCGGAAGATCTTGAAGAAGCGCTTGTGCCAGAGGTTCATATCCTTTTTCTTTAGCAATCATCGCTCGTGTTTTCTTTTTCTTTTTGTAGGGCAAGTAAAGATCTTCTAAGCGAGCGAGGATCAGGCATTCCTGAACTTGTTGTTCCAATTCTGGAGTCAATTTCCCCTGTTCACGAATGCTAGTTAAGACTTCTTCTTTTCGCAAATTCAGGTTTTTTTGGTATTTTAAGCTCTCTTCAATGGCCCGAATTTTATCCTCATCTAACCCTCCGGTAACTTCTTTGCGGTATCGTGTAATGAAGGGAATGGTATTTCCTTCTTCCAGAAGTTTAATGGTATTGGAAACCGCAGATAAGGGCAACGCTAATTCGTTAGCAATATACGGAATTACCTTATCCATCAAAATACCTCCTAGAAAATCACTTTTTTTTGCGAATGTTGTTAAAATGTAGTTTAACATTATCATTAATTCTTCTCTATCTGTTCAAGAGAATATTTTCTTCGTTTGAGAGATTTTTATGAATCCTAACCCGCCCAAAAACATTTCAAAATCTAAAACATCACTTCCCAAACCTTCCACTGAAGAGGTTAAGAAGGAAGCGGAAGCCATTACAGTAAAAAATTATCGGATTCCCACCCCTAAAAAAGAAGAGGGGCTCCCGCCCAAAACTCCTTCTTCAAATTCTCCAAACGCTTCTTCAGAATCCATTGTGATTCAAAACCATCTTCCTCCAGAATTCCAAAATAAATTCCACGAAAGAAGCTCCCCTAATATTGATTTGGAGGGCCCGGAAGTCGATTTTAAAGCGTTGGAAAATGTTCTTGGTAAAAATATTAAATCCGCGATCCCCGATTCGCTTCTAGAAGAAGAGGTCGATCCGGACGCGGTGACTGTTTTTGATTCTGACCCAGAGGGATCCAATGAGATTGAGCCGGAATCTCCCACACAAGGAGATGAAAACGATCTTGTAGAGACCAAGGGAGATAAACGTTCAAATTCAGAGGTGCTTACCCTTTCAGAAAAAAATATCTCTCCTTCCGACTATCAGACGATGGTTGAGAAAAAAACGGCATTAGCGGAAGCGCAATCTCAAACAAAATCCGCTGCTACCTTAGGAAAGATCGCTTCTTATCAAAAGCGACGATATCGCTATGTAGGAGAGTTAGGCGCAGGAGGAATGGGCCAAGTTTTCAAAGCAATGGATTTGAATTTAAAACGAGAAATTGCCGTGAAAGTGCTCGGAAAAAATTTGGAAAACCAAGAGGGGCCCATCGGACGTTTTCTCGCGGAAGCCCAAATTACCTCCCAACTAGAACATCCAAATATCATTCCTGTCCATGAGCTTGGTTCTGATCGTAAGGGGCAAATTTTTTTTACCATGAAAAAAGTGGAAGGAAAACCCCTGTCTCATATTATTTCTCGGCTAAAAGTGAATGATACGAATACTTTAAAAAAGTATACTCCTCAAGAAATTTTAAGAAATTTTCGGAAGATTTGTGATGCGGTGGCTTTTGCTCATGCATCGCGGGTGATTCATCGCGATCTCAAGCCAGATAATATTATGATCGGAAAATTTGGAGAAGTGTTGGTGATGGACTGGGGACTCGCTAAAGTCCTCGATAAAAAAGAATCTCCAAAAAAATCCGCAGAACCTATCATTCAAACGGCAAGGCAGGAATCGGGTGCACACACGATCGATGGTACCATTTCAGGAACTCCTTTATATATGAGTCCAGAGCAAGCAGAAGGAAGAAATTCAGAAATTCGAGAATCGGCTGATATTTATTCCTTGGGCTCAATCCTGTTTGAGCTGTTTACTTACGTCCCGCCTGTTCAAGGAAAGAATCTTCAAGAAATTTTAAAAAATGTCATGGCCGGAAAATTATTCAATGTCCAACTCCATCAAAAAAATATTCCGCCAGAACTGTTTGCCATTATCAGTAAATGCCTCCAATTAAAGCCATCACAACGATATCCTTCCGTAGAGGCATTATCTCAAGATGTTGATGCTTATCTCGATGACCATCCGGTTTCTTGTTATTCCGGAAATATCTTCTATCGCATCAAGAAATGGATTCGCCGGCATCCGACACTTATTGGTATGTCCAGTACCGTAGTTTTTTTTTCTTTAATCTTGCTGATGAGCGTTAGTTATTTTTTTTATAAGAACGCTCAGCTTTCTCAGCTTCAAATGGAGCAAAAAAACCAACTCACCCAAATTCAATCTGTAGAGCTTAAGCGAAAGGAAGCGTTTCGTCCTTTTTCAGACGCAATTGAGCTCATTCGTCGTCAAGAAAAATCAGAAATTATTTTTGAAAAACTTCAGGCATCCCTTCATATCGACAGCTCTTTTTATCCTGCGTTATTTGAAATCGCGATCTTGCAAGAAAAACAAAAACAGGGTGAAAACGCAATTGAATCTTTTCAGAAAGCGCAAGAATTCTACCAGCAACAAAATCAAGGAAAAACCGATTTACGCGCTTTGTTTCATATTGGGTTTATCTATCTCTATCAATTAAAAGAAAAAGCAAAAGCGATTACGACGTTTGAAGCAATTGATCGACAACAACAGTCGGACTCCGATCGTGAGAGCAAGCCTGATTTTGTTTATATCTTGCTTGCACGAGCCTATTTAAAGCTTTTTTCAGGAAATCTTCAAGCCGCGATGGAACAAGCAAAAGAGGCGCATATGCTCGATGAGAGTCGATGGGAAGTCCATACCGTAGTGGCAGAAATTCACTCCTTGGCTTCCACTTCTACTCAACAAATTTGTGACATTCGCTCCCTTATTTCAGAATCCGATTTTAAAGGTAGTCGCCCACAAACGATGAGCAAACCGGGACAATCGGATCATTGGTCCAATATCCCAATCGCTTGCTGGAGCCACGCACTTCAACTTTCGCCGGAACTGACACAGGCCTATCTCAATCGGGGGGCCGTTTTTGAAATACTCGCCGAAGAATTTTTCCAGACCCAAATGACATTTGACGCACGGACAAATTTAGAAAAAGCGAAACAGGACTATCAACACGCAAAAAATCAGAAACATCCTCAGGGCTATATTGCCTTGGCCCGAATTTCCTTAAAAGAGAACAATCTTAAACAGGCGGAATCGCTCCTGAAAGAATTTGAAACCGACTTTCCAAATCAGGAACAAGACATCCGTTCACTCCAAAAAGAGCTTCAAGAAAAAAAGAACGTTTTAAATCAATCTGTTGAGCTTAGTATTCGTTTGATCGAACTCAAAGGAGATCGCGTTTTTCTCGAAACCAATTTTCCGGACAACACGATTGTGACGTATTTTTGGGTATCCAATGAAACTAGTTTTGGAACGAATCGGTATGTGTTGGTAAAAAATAAACGAATGGAAGCCCTTATTCCTAAAAAACTTCCATTTCCTGCAATTCTTTGGTTTTTGTTTTCGCTTAATCCAGAAGATCAATCCGAAACATCGCTTCTTGAACTAAAAGCACCCCATTACTCTTGGAAAAAATGGGATCAACGAGAAGATGGGTATTATCAAAAAATGGAAATTAAATCGAGCAAATAATCAAAATAACCTTCCCTGAGGAGGAGACTCGATTTTCTTCAAGAGTTCAGCAGGAATTTCCCACACAGTACGAAAGCCGTGCCAGGCTTGACGCTCTGTGGGTGCCCAACATAAACGAGCCATACACAATAGCGCAGGCCAAGAATCTTGTTTTGTCAAAAAACCTCCGCCTCGATCTGATTTTTTATTTAGTAAAATTCCTCTTTGTTCTTCTAGGATTTCACGAACCTGAGGGTTGACTTCCGGATTCAAATGTCCCTGTTTAAAATAAGTCAGATAGTCCACTAAAAACCAATCTCGGCACCAATTATTCACATTTCCGGCCATATCGTACAATCCAAAAGCACTGATGCCAGAAGGATAACGATCTACCGAGGTCACGTGACCAAATTCTCCATTAAAATTTAAGCGAGATTTTCCGGGGAAAGCGTCTCCCCAAGGAAATTCACGATCCGGGCCATAAATCGTGCGTCCGCGAGCAGAAATTTCCCATTGTGCTTCCGTAGGAAGGAGTTTTTGGCTCCAAGTGGCGTAAGCTTCCGCTTCGTAATAACTCACTCCGGCGACTGGATAATTATCTTTTTGAAAGAGTCTTTCGTCCCACATTAAAGGAGCAATTACATTTTGTTTTAAAAAATCTTTTCCATTTTCGGACCAAAATTCAAGATTTTGATATCCGTTATGGTACATAAATTCTTGATATCGTTTGACTGTAACCGGAAATTTATCAATTAAAAAACCAGAAAGTTTGATTTTTAGTTCTGGTTTTTCATAAGACTGAGCAAAAAGATGATCAGGATGGGCTCCAATAATATAGTCATTACTTGGAACATAAACCATCGGACTTTGATCTGGGAGGTAGATCAACTCTCCATTTTCCCACGCGAGCAGTTCGGGAAGTTGCTTTTGTAAAAGCTTCATCGTTTGAAGATATTCGTGCTTGTTCATCAAAATTTCTCAAATGAAAAATATTTTTTATTTAAGTTCGGCTGAATTTGAATTCTCTTGATGACTTCTTAAGTTTTCCTTATGATGAGACTCCTTTTTAGGAATTAAGAATTAAGAATTAGGATCAAAGCAACCAGATGAATATTCCTATTTTTGAGGCACGCGCGTTAGAGGGCCCTCCTCAATGGTCTCATTTTTTCTCCCAACCTAGACCCCTTATAATCGAAATTGGCTGTGGGAAAGGAGAATTTTTGGCTCAGGTCGCTAAACGGGATTCTCACTTCAATTTTATTGGAATCGAGAAAGTGTCGACTCGTGTAGAAAAAATGAAAAAGAAATCGGAATTGCTTCAAGTCGATAATGTGCTTCTGGTTTGCTCCTTTGCTGAAAATATTGTTCCGGAGTGGTTTGCTCCGGAATCCGTTTCTCGATTTATTATTCAATGTCCAGATCCTTGGCCCAAACGCAGACATCATAAACGGCGGTTGATTCAAGGGAAATTTATTCAAGGAATGTATCAATGCTTGGAGTTCGGGGGAACGGTTCATATTAATACCGATCATCCAGAATATACTGAATTTATTTTAACACAGATGGAAAATTCTGGCCTCTTCCAAAATTGTAATACTCCAGAACCGTGGACTTTAAAAACTTCAGAACCTATTGAAACAATTCATCATATCAAGTTTCGTAAAGAAGGTAGAACCATTCACTATATGGATTTTCAAAAAAAACGAAATCTGAATTGATGCGAATTCAAAAAAGTCAAAAAAATATGTTGGATTCTAAAAAAAAAAGAATACCATTTTCTTCGTGGAATACGTTGATCTTAAAAAGGAGATAGGCGATGCGGACGTTATTTTGGATTTTCTTGATCGGGAGCTTCTTTGGAATTTGGGCCCAAGAAGAAAAGACTTCTGAAGATACGACCTCTTCTGAAGAATTGCAAGAACCCATTGAAAAAACGACTATGGTTTCAGAATCGTTAAGCTCTAATGAAAATGAACAAGAAATGACGATTAAAGCCTGTATTCTACTGGCACTTAAAAACAACCTAGATATCAAAATCGAACGCTTTAACCCACGGATTGCAGATGAAGGGACCCTTTCCTCGGTTGCGGCTTTTGATCCGACTCTTTTTAGTAAACTGACTTATGGGCGTTCTCGTGAAACCACGTCTTCTTTCTTCGATCCGACTGCCGCCGAATCGAGTGTGGATAGCAAAACTACCGACTGGAGCTTCGGGATTAAAGATAAATTTATTACGGGAACTCAAGCCGAACTGCAATATCGAGTCACTCGAAGTGAATCCGGAGATCAGCTGAGTATCACGTCCTTATTTGCTGGAACCTCGACGGCCAATCCGCGTTACAATACCACACTTTCTCTAAAGCTGACGCAACCTTTGCTTAAAAATTTTGGGATCGAATATAACACGTCCAATATTCAAATCTCTCGAAATAATAAAGCGATCGCGGATCTCCAACTCTTAGATACGGCCCGTGTTCAGATATCGAATGTACTCAAAATCTATTGGGATTTAGTTTTAGCCCGCTCGGAGCGAAGTGTCAACGATCAATCTCTCAGACGAGCCGAACGTTTACTCGAAGTCAATAAAGCGAAACAGAAATTGGGACAAGCCAGCGCTGTGGATGTGCTTCAAGCGGAAGTGGGAATTGCGACCCAATTAGAAGATATTTTGATTGCAGAAAATCAAGTGCTCAATATTGAGAGTAAACTTAAACGATCGATTTTGCCAGCTTCAGAACTCTCTTTTAAACAGAATGTTCGCATCAAACCTCAAGATCAAGCAAACTTTACACCGGAACCAATTAATCTGGAACAAGTGTTAAGTACCGCGTTAAAAGTGCGTCCTGATTTTTTAGTTTTAAAGAAAGATATTGACAATCGCTCGCTCACAACCAATCAAAAAGAGAATCAAACTTGGCCCACATTAGATGCGATTGCGAGTTATTCGATCAATGGTGGACAAGAATCCGACTGGGGAGATTCGCTCAATACGATGTCGGATTGGCACAATTATCAATGGGAAGTAGGATTGGTCTTTGAATATCCTTTAGGCACTCGCGCCGCCCGCGCGGACTTGAGAAAATCTAAACTTGAAATGCAACAATCTCAACTTCGTTTATTAAATCGTGAAACCGCCATTATTGTCGAAGTTGAAGAATTTACTCGCAACATCAAAACGACTTTACAGCGGATTGAAGCGGCTAAAAAAGCAAGAGAATTAGCGGAAAAACAGCTCGAAGCGGAAGAAGCTAAATTTAAAGTAGGACGAACTACGAATAAAAACGTCCTGGATTTTCAAGAAGATTTGGCACAGGCCCAAACTCGAGAATTACGCGCTGTTGTCGCTTATAAAAAAGCGCTTATTGATTTAAAAACAAGCCGTGGAACTTTGTTGGAAGATTATGATATCGATTTTGACTGAATAGGAACAAAATCGACCTGGCTCGGTTTAACGCAACAGCTACTGACATTCGTCTCCATCGAGCCGCCTAGTTTAATCCGGGAACTAGGGGCCAAGTAGAAATGAGGGAATACGGTTCGCCAAGAAATTGAAGGGCTTTGCCCCAAATTTTTTGCGTCGGGGTATCAAACACCAATTCAGAGTTCGCTTTCCCGAGAATCCAGCCACCAATTAATAATTCGGCTTCTAATTGACCCGGAGACCAACCCGAATTTCCGATAAAAAATTTAATCTTTTCCGGGTGGTTAAACTCATTTTCTAAGTAAATTAAGTTTTCGGTAAAAACAATGCCTTCGGAGACGACTACCGAAAGATTTTCGTCGTCCATATCTTCTTCTTCTGGTATCTCGGCTTCTTGCGCTTCATTATGAAGAACAAACATTTGCGAAAGCGCTACCGGTCCGCCTTGAAAAAACTCTTGATGTGGAAAGAACTGTTTGAATTCTCCAGACAACGCTTTTTCGATCTGAACATCTAATCCTCGATTCAGGACCAATCCAAGTGCCCCTTGTTCGGAATGATGGCAAATCAAAACAACGGTACGATTAAAATTGGGATCTTTCAAACTAGGATGCGCAATGAGCAAAGAGCCCTTTAAAGAAGGAAATATTTTCGTTTCTCCGCAATAAAATTCCATCATGAACCACCTCAACTCCAAACTTTTTCTAGATCAGTTTCAATAGCTATGATCTATTTTCCATGCTCTATTGTCAAGAAGCGGTGCTTATCTATTCTTGATTTATCGCGCAAAAAAAGCTAAAGTCATTTTTTATTCAAAATACTTTTAAATTCAATAATATTATGAAAAAAAATGTTATTTTTTATTTAGTCACCATCGGTATTTTTGGGTTTCTTCTCTTATGGATATTAAATCTTGGGAAAAAACTCGAACCCGCTAATTTGACTCTTAACGTAAACAAACAAGTTGTTTTGGAGTCCTCTCCGTTTACTTTTTTCGATATTTTCAAAGGTTTCGAGCAAAATCTCCAGCATCCTCTTGCTTTGCTTATCTTACAATTATTGGTTGTAGTGATCGCGACCCGATTTGTCGGATGGGTAATGATTCGTATCAAACAGCCTACAGTGATTGGGGAAATTATCGCGGGTATTCTTTTGGGCCCCTCACTTCTGGGAATGTGCTTTCCTGAATTTTATCAGTTTCTTTTTCCGCCTCAATCTTTGAAGACTCTAGAATTTTTAAGTCAATTGGGCCTTATTTTATTCATGTTTATTATCGGAATCGAATTAGATATCAGCGTTTTAAAAAAGAGTACCAATGCCGCCATTATTATTAGTCACGTGAGTATTGTATTTCCTTATTTTTTAGGAGCATTTGTAGCGTATTTTTTATATGAAAGTTACGCGCCGGAGCATGTTTCGTTTCAAGCCTTTGCTTTATTTATGGGAATCGCGATGAGTATCACCGCGTTTCCTGTATTGGCAAGAATTGTTCAAGAACGAGGAATCTCTAAGACACTTGTAGGCACCATTTCGATTACTTGCGCCGCGGCAGATGATGTGACTGCGTGGTGTATTTTAGCTTTGGTGATTTCTATTGTAAAAGCCGGAGGGATTCTGAAAATAGTTACAACCCTCGGGTTTTTAATTCTTTATTTTCTCTTTATGGTGTACCTTGTCCGGCCGTTTATCGAACGGATCGCTAAAAAATATTTTGCAGAAGAAACCATTAGCCGTACTGTCTTGGGGATCTTGTTCTCGATCCTCTTGCTTTCCTCGTATCTCACAGAAGTGATTGGTATCCATGCTTTATTTGGAGCTTTTTTAGCGGGAGTGATTATTCCAGCCAATCCTCAATTTCGTCAGGTTCTTATTGAAAAAATTGAAGATATTAGTTTAGTGTTACTCTTGCCTCTGTTTTTTGTCATCGTTGGATTACGTACTCAAATCGGACTCCTTAATCAATTTCATTTATGGGTCATTTGTTTTGCTATTATCGGAATTGCGGTATTTGGAAAATTTGTAGGAAGTGCATTGGCCGCAAAATTTGTAGGATTGTCTTGGAAAGATAGCTTCATTATCGGAACCCTAATGAATACAAGAGGTTTAATGGAATTGGTCGTTTTAAATATCGGTTATGATTTAGGAATACTTTCCAAAGAAATTTTTGCGATGATGGTTCTGATGGCCCTGATGACCACTTTTATGACGGGTCCACTTTTGGATTTCATTGAATTCTTTTCCAAAAGACAAATTCCTAAAAAAACAGCTCCGCAAAAAACTCCGGGTCTCAATATCTTAATTTCTTTTGGAAGACCCTCTTCTGGAAGCCGATTACTTCAATTAGCCAATACCCTCCATTCCTCTCAATACCCCATTTCTCTTACCGCTTTACATATTTCTCCCAATACAGATATTTCTCTTCAAGACGCGGAACGTTTCGAAAAAGAAGGATTTGAACCTATCCTAGAAGAAGCGACACTCTTAGGATTAAAGGTCAAAACAGCTTTTAAAGTCGCTAATGATATCAGCGGAGAAGTCATCCATTATGCGAACGAAGAGAATTGTGATCTAGTTTTGGTAGGACCGTCTCAACTCCTATTTTCTAATGATCAAACCGCTGGAACTGTCCGTAAATTTTTTGAAGAGATTCATGGAACCACGGGGGTTTTAATTGATAAAGGATTCAATAAAATTGAAAAAGTCCTTTTTATTGTGGAAGAGCCTCAAGAAAATTTTTTAGCTCTGTTTAAAAAACTTATCGCTCAGGATCCCACTAAAAAATTGGTTTTGTTGGATAATCACCAAATCATTAAAAACGAACCGATTCTATGGGAACTTAATTCTCTTACAGAAAAAAGTGCGGTCCAGAGAATAGAAAATCAGGCGTTAGAGGAACCCTTTCTTAAACAGTTTGATCTCATTGTCCTCAGCTTATATTATTGGGAAAAATTCCGCCTCTCTACTCAAATACAAGGGTCCGTCAATGCTCCTTCGCTCTTAATCCTGAATAAAAAAGAATCTCACCTCTCCCTGTAAAGATGTCCGGTATGCGTCTCCTAGAAAATTTTCAGGAGTTTTCACAACTATGAGTGAGCCGTTTGAAAATTGGATTCGAGCGTTACAACGAAAAAAGATTCCGCTTTCTGATTATCAGGAATTTTTGAATGCCTTGGAGCAGAATTTTGAGACCTTGACAAAAAATTTAATGCAACATCAAGTTCCACTCCGAGACTATTATCATTTTTTATCGGAGAAGGATTTTTCAACATCCAATGGAAACGCCTCTCCAGAAACAGAAGTCCTCGAAAAATTGGAAATACTCGGGAACTATTTATTAGAAAATAACAAAATTTCTCTTGAAGAATTAAATGAATTACTGAAGGAGATTCCTCAGGAAAAGCTCTTGTATCAGCATTTTTTAAGGCTTCTAGTCCAAAAACGAAAATTCTCTACAGACGATTTTATCCAATTCTCCGAAAAAATTATTAGCGTAAACCCTCCTACTCTCTGTCTCTTAAAATGGGACAATCAAAAAATTGAGTTTCGTTTAAAGGAGGCCCCTCCGCTAAAAAGAATGGGAGAGTATGAATTATTAGAAGAAATTGGTAGAGGAGGAATGGGCGTTGTTTACAAAGCGTACCATCGTGGATTAAACCAATACATCGCATTAAAAATGATGCTTTCCAAAATAAACACAAATGAAAACGCCCTTCATCGGTTTCAGCGAGAAATGAAGATTCTTGCAAAACTGGATCATCCGGGAATCGTCAAAATTTTTAATTCGGGGGAAGAAGACGGAGTATTCTATCTGGTCATGGAATATGTTTCAGGAAATTCTCTGGAGCGTCAACGCGAAAAATTAACGCAACGAGAAAAAATAGAAATTATCAATTTTGTGTTAAAGGCACTTGCTTATGCCCATCAACAAAACATTTTACATCGCGATTTAAAATTAGAAAATATTCTGCTTCATGGCCGAAACCAGCCTAAAATTGTTGATTTCGGACTCGCTAAAAGTATCACAGAAGAACAAGAAGATCATAAAATTACTCAAAGCGGAGCATTGCTGGGAACCACTTCCTATATGGCACCGGAACAAATATCCGGCGCGTACGAAAAAATCGGAATACAAACCGATCTTTATGCAATGGGTATCTGTTTATATCGCCTTCTCTCTGCAAAATATCCTTATGAAGGGAAATCGATCCCGGATCTTTTTCAACAAATTATGACTCAAGAGCCAAAATCTCCGCGGTTTTGGAATCCAAATATCCATAAAGATTTAGAAGCGATTATTTTGAAAGCGATCGCAAAAAACCCAAAAGAACGCTATGACAATGCGGAAAGTTTTGGACAAGATATTCAGAATTTTTTAGAGGGACATCCTGTGAAGGCAGGAGCATTCTCTTGGTCTAAACAAGTGAAACAATGGAAATTGCGATATCAATATCCTTTCCTCTGTAGCTCTTTTGTTTTTATGATTCTGTTTTCTCTTGTTCTTGGATTTACTTATACTCAAAATTATGAAAACAGAAAAAATCTTGAAAAAGATTTTCAAGAGGCCATTCAACGCTATACACAAAGCCAAATTAAGATCTCGATTCCCCATAAAACAGCCTTACTCTGGAGCGCATTAACCTTAATTAATAAAGTACTCTTGGAAAAAAAAGAAAGGGAAATCGAATCCTTTAAATGGAAAATTGGAGAGGAATTGTTAAAACTTGCTTATCTTTCAGAATCCTATCATTGGGCCGATTATCTGGTTCAAGAACTTTTGCTTCTCAAAAAAATTTCTGAAGAAAAAAGAAACCAGCTAAAAACTCAATTGGAAAGCGAAAAACAGAAAGATTTTGTTCGGCAGGATCGTCTTCTGGAAAACTGGAAAAAGCGTCTTCAAGAGCAAAATGTATCCCCCGAAGAATCAAATGACGCGATCTATGATATTTTAAAAATGTCCCATCCTGAAATTCTTCGACAGGTTTCTCAGGAAATTCGAAACGGAACAGAATATGTGTTTCATCGGAAAGAATTTTCGAATCGACCCCAATTCAATTACTATATCGTGCTTTTAAAAATCGCTAAATATTGGAACAAACCAGAATTGGCTCCTTTACTCTATGAAAGTCTTCTTTCATTTAAAGAGCAACTAAAATCGCTCGAAGGCGAACATTTTTTTGATAAAACGCGATACATGATGTTTTTATTTGAAGCCCTAGTTCCTTATTCTCTAGAAAACCCTAAGCCATTAAGAACACTCCGATGGGAAATGGATCCGAATAGTACTTTTTCGTTAATTACCTATCTTAGTTATAAAAAGTTGCTTAAAACAGAGATCCTTCAAAATGAAGTTATTTCGAATTTGAGTTTCTATGAACAAGGACTCATTCATGAAGAAAACCATCGACAATCAGAAGCCATTCAAGCCTATAGTAGCGCTATTCAAGAAGATCCTCTGAACGCTCAATTTTATTTTCGACGAGGATATATAAAAGTTCAACAAAAGCAAATTTTAGAAGCCATCCTTGATTATGATAAAGCGGTTCAACTCAATCCCAAATTGGTGACTGCTTATAATTGCCGAGGGATCGCCAAAAACGCGATAGGCGATATTCAAGGAAGTATTGAGGATTTTACTCGGGTTATTCAGTTGAATCCTCAGTTTATAGCAATTTATGGGAATCGAGGAAAGGCAAAATCAGATTCAGGAGATATCGAAGGCGCTATTGCGGATTATACCGAAACGATTCGCTTAAATCCCTACTATGCGACAGGCTATAGTAGTCGTGGATATAATAAAGAAAAACTTAAAGATTATTCTGGCGCTATGAGTGATCACACGAAAGCAATTGAACTGGCCCCTTATTCCGCCTTATTTTATCTCAATCGCGCCATATTAAAAATAACTCTAGAAGATTGGGAGGGCGCTCTCAAAGATATCTCTATCACGATTCACTTGAATCCTCAATCTAGCTATGCTTATTTCGATCGTGGATTGATCAAGGAAAACTTAAAGGATTATTTTGGAGCCTTATCCGATTATACGGAAGCCATCCATCTTGATCCCACCGTAATGCAAATTTATTTAAATCGTGGTATTGTCAAAAGCATTCTACAGGATTATTCTGGAGCCTTGTCCGATTATACGGAAGCCATTCGTATTAATCCTCAATCTCTAGAAACTTATACTAACAGAGCGAGAATAAAGATGAATCAAGGAGATTTAGAGGGGGCGCTTGCTGATTATACGGAAGCCATTCGTATTAATCCTCAATATGCTAATTCTTATTCCAATCGGGGTAATTGCTATGAAAAACAGAAAAATTATTCAAATGCGATATCGGACTTGGATCAAGCAGTTTCACTCGATCCAAAATGTCTAGAAGCTTATTATAATCGAGGGAACATTAAATCCAGTTTGAACGATCCTATTGGAGCAATCTCGGATTATAATGAAGCTCTCCGTCTTAATCCAAATTATAGTAAAGCCTATTCCAATCGGGGTACACTCCGCTACGAACTTAATGATAGGTCTGGAGCCCTTTCTGATTTTAATCAAGCCATTCTTCTTGATCCTCAAAACCCCTTGATTTACGAGAATCGCTCTATTCTGAAATTAGCTCAAAGTGATTTTGAAGGAGCCCTTGCGGATTGTGAAATGGCTATTCGTCTCACCCCTCAGGATGCAGACCTGTATTTTACAAGAGGAAATATTAAAGTCGCTCTAAATCACTTAATAGAAGCGCTTTCAGATTATTCAACTTCGATTCGACTCAATTCCCGAAATTCCGGTGTTTATTATAATCGCGGAACCCTGAAATTTAAGCTAGAGGATTGGAATGGAGCCATTATTGATTATACGGAAGCCCTTCAACTTAATTCTCAAGATGCAATCATTTATAATAATCGAGGATTAGCCTATACTAAACAAAGAAAAGTCAAAGAAGCCAGAATCGATTTTATCCATTTTTTGGAATTAACCCACGAAAACATCACTCCGGAAATACTTCAATTTCGAAAACAAATTTTTAGCTTATTCCCAGACTTACAAGAAAAATGAATACGACTTTTGACCAAATTCAACACTATTTAAAACAAAAAAAAATAGATATCAACGCTTATCAAGAATATTTACAAGCACTAGAGAGAAATTATGAAACCCTTACGAACGCTTTAATGCAACGACAGTTTCCGCTTCAAGAATTTCATGATTTTTTAGCTCAACAGTCAAAAGCCTCCACGATAGAACAAGAAAATCGGTTGACTCCAAAAATTTTAGAGAATCAAATCGGTGGATATCAATTATTAGAAGTTTTGGGCGAAGGCGGAATGGGGATCGTTTATAAAGCTTATCATCCCGGATTGAAACAAATAGTGGCCATTAAACTCATCAAAACAGAATCTCAATCCAGCGAAAAAACGATCCAACGATTCTTACGTGAAATGCAGATTATGGCCAAATTGGAGCATCCGGGAATTGTCAAAATTTTAAATTCCGGTGAAGAAGGGGGCCGATTTTATCTCATTATGGAATATGTACAAGGCACTTCACTCGAAAAGAAACGCCTGCAATTAACTCTGCATGAAAAAGTCGAAATTCTTATGATGGTTCTTGAAGCCTTATCTTGTGCCCATAAACGGAAGATCATTCATCGAGATTTGAAATTAGAAAATATCATGGTCTCGGAAACCGGACATCCAAAAATACTCGATTTTGGACTCGCAAAAGAACTCGTAGAAGAACGGAAATCCTTGAAACTCACAAAAAGCGGTATCTTATTAGGAACTGCTTTATATATGTCCCCTGAACAAATTCGTGGAGAAATTGATTCCATCGATGAACGAACCGATCTGTACGCGATAGGGGTTTGTCTCTATAAGCTTATTTCTGGACATTATCCGTTTGAAGCCAAGACAATTCCTGAGTTAGCCAGAAAAATTGAACACGACGACGTTCCGCTCCTTTCTCCAGAATCTCCAAACATTCATCGGGATCTCGATGCTATTCTCTTGAAAGCATTAGAAAAACATCCTGAGAAACGGTATCCAAACGCGGAGGCTTTTGCAAAAGATCTGCGATGTTTTCTCTCAGGACATCCGGTAACCGCAACCTTTCCTTCATGGCCCGACACTCTTAAAAAATGGAGATTACGCCATCGCACGCTCATTCCTCTTTTGAGTTTCTTGCTCCTCTTTTTCTGTGTATTAGCAGGGGGAATGTTTTGGTTAACACAATATCAGATTACGCAACAGTTTGAAAAAAAATACCAATGGGCCCAAGCCGAATATCAAAATTTCACTCAACAAGAAAAAAAAATAGATCCTGAAAAAACTTTATTTCAAGCGCTCTATTGGATAAATCAATCACTCCATGAGAAAGAAGAAGAGAAAGCGAAACTCCTCAAACAAGAGATTGGGGAAGCGTTCCTAAAAATCGCTTATATTCAAAAATCGTATCATTGGGCCAATTATCTCGTTCAAGAAATTGTTTTACTAAAAATCTTTCCGGAAAACAAAAAAAAACAATTAACGCAACAACTTCTCGATGAGAAACAAAAAGATTTTATCAGACAACACAAACGTTTTGCGTATTGGAAAAAGAAACTGAACACTGATTTTTATACCAAGGAAGAAATCTATGATGCCATTTTTGAAATTCTGAAAATGTCTGACCCCTCCATCGTTCAAGACGTGGCTCAAGAAATCCGGAATGGAATCGATTTGAGGCTCAAGTCAAAAACAATTCTCGATCGCCAACAGCTCGAATATTCTAAAATATTCATCAAATTAGCCAAATATTGGGATAAAGCGGAATTGGCTCCCGTTCTCAATCAGGGTGTTCATCAATTTTTAGATAAAATAAGATACTCACAAGGATTTGAAGAAATCGATTATATGGTACTCTTGTTTCAAGCGCTCATTCCCTATTCGCTTAAAGACGGGAGAGCGTTAAGAAAAATTCGCTGGGAGATGGGATTCAATAGCCTTTTTTATAAAAGGACAACACTAAGCTATAAAAAACTACTTCAAACGACACGATTTCAAAACGAAGATATCTCTCTTGATTATCACTCGTTTGATCAAGGAAAAATCTATACGGAAAAAGAACACTATCCCGAAGCAATCCAAGCGTTTACACGAGCCATCCAAGAAAATCTATTTGTAGAAAATTCCTATACACAACGCGGAATCCTCCAATTTAAATTGAAGGATTATTCCGGAGCCATTTTAGACTATACCGAAGCCATTCGCATTAATCCTCAATTTGCGAAAGCATACAGTAATCGAGGAAGCGCAAAGGCCGCTCTTAAAGAGTATCTAGGAGCCCTTGCCGATTTTACCGAAGCCATTCGTTTAGATCCTCAACTTGCCGCTGCTTATAATAGTCGCGGAAATGCGAAAGCCTCGCTCAATGATCATGAAGGAGCCCTTGCTGATTTTAGCGAAGCGATCCGTATCGATCCTCAACTTTCGGAAGCCTATCATAATCGCGGAATCACGAAACTCGATATCAAGAATGATTTAGGAGCACTCATCGATTTTAGCGAAGCGATCCATATCGATCCTCAATTTGCGTTATCTTTTAATAGTCGCGGAAATGCCAAATATAGTCTTAAAGATTATTCCGGAGCGATTCAAGATTATACCGAAGCGATACGCCTTGATCCTCAAATCTCTGAAGCTTATTATAATCTTGGAAACGCCAAATATAGTCTTAAAGATTATTCCGGAGCGATTCAAGATTATACCGAAGCAATCCGCCTCAACCCTCAAGACTCACTAGCTTATTATAGCCGTGGGAAAGTAAAAGCAAGCTGTACAAAATATGTAGAAGCCCTTGCCGACTATACGGAAGCGCTTCGTCTAAATCCTCAAGACACGCTTGCTTACTATAATCGTGGCAAAGCAAAATCCGCGCTTGAAAACGATACAGAAGCCTTTGCCGATTATACGGAAGCACTTCGTCTTGATCCTCAATATTCAAGAGCTTATTACGAACGGGGATTTTTATATTACCAAGAAAAAAACATAAAGAAGGCTCAATCGGATTTTATTCAATTTCTAAAATTAACGCAACAAACTCAAAATGAAGATCTTTTATTGAATAGGAAAAATATTTTTAATATTTTTCCAGAGTTACGAGGAAAATGAATACCTCATTTGAAAAACTTCATCACTATTTTAAAAAAAAAGAAATTGATCTCATCGCATATCAAGATTATTTGAGAACATTAGAGGCAAACTATGAAAATTTGACTAAATTTTTAACGCAACGAAATATTTCACTTCGAGAATTTTATGATTTTTTAACTTCGGTAAATCGCCCGCCTGAAAAGGATCCGGAAAATTTGTTGGCTTTAGAAGTTTTGGAAACTTCAGGAATGATAAGCAAGCAAATCGGTGGATATCAATTATTAGAAGTTCTCGGAGAAGGCGGAATGGGAGTCGTTTATAAGGCTTATCATCCCGGACTAAAGCAAATTGTGGCGATTAAACTCATGAAAGCAGAATCTCAATCCAGTGAAAAAACGATCCAGCGATTCTTACGTGAAATGCAGATCATGGCGAAATTGGAACATCCGGGAATTGTTAAAATTTTAAATTCCGGTGAAGAAGAGGGCCGATTTTATCTTATTATGGAATATGTTCAAGGCGCTTCACTCGAAAAGAAAAGCTCTCAATTAACCCTGCATGAAAAAGTCGAAATTCTTATGATGGTTCTTGAAGCCTTAGCTTATGCCCATCAAAGGAAGATCATTCATCGAGATTTGAAATTAGAAAATATGATGGTCTCGGAAACTGGACATCCAAAAATACTCGATTTTGGACTCGCAAAAGAACTCGTAGAAGAACGGAAATCCTTGAAACTCACAAAAAGCGGTATCTTATTAGGAACTGCTTTATATATGTCCCCTGAACAAATTCGTGGAGAAATTGATTCCATCGATGAACGAACCGATCTGTACGCGATAGGGGTTTGTCTCTATAAGCTTATTTCTGGACATTATCCGTTTGAAGCCAAGACAATTCCTGAGTTAGCCAGAAAAATTGAACACGACGACGTTCCGCTCCTTTCTCCAGAATCTCCAAACATTCATCGAGATCTCGATGCCATTCTCTTGAAAGCACTGGAAAAACGTCCTGAGAAACGCTATACAAGCGCGGAAAATTTTGCAGAGGATCTGAGATGTTTTCTCTCAGGACATCCGGTAACTGCAATTTTTCCGTCGTGGTCTGACACTCTCAAAAAATGGAGTTTCCGTCACCGAACCCTCCTTTCCACCCTAATCCTTATTTTTATTCTTTTTGCAGTGTTCCTTTTAGTAACACTTTGGATTCAAGATTGGGGTAGGACGCAACAGTTTGAAGAAAAATACTCCAGCGCAAAAAAGGAATATGAACCCTTTGAAAAAAGTTCAACCTCTTTTGAAGCGGAAAAGCAATTATTTCGCGCTCTTCATCTGGTGAATGTGGCCCTTCAAGAAAAGCAAGAGCCAAAAGCCGAAGCACTCAAATGGAACATCGGCGAAAAATTGTTACAAGTGGCCTATCAAACCCAATCGTATCCTTGGGCCAATTATCTCATTCAGGAACTTGAATATCTACAAAGTGTTCCACAAGAAAAAAGATCTCCTCTTCGGCAACAACTCCAAGACGAAAAAGAAAAAGATTTTAAGAAGCAACTCAAACAACTGGAGATCTGGAAAAAAAAGCTTTATTCCGGAAATTATACTTCTGAAGAAGAAGACGATGTAATCTATGATATCGTAAAAATGTCCGATCCTCAGATTCTCGCAAATATTCGTCAAGAACTTGAAAACGGAATTCGATATCTTCTTGAAAACGAGGAAATACCGGATGAACTCGTATACAATTACTATTGTATTTTCCTCAAAGTAATCCAATATTGGGATCAACCGGAACTGATTCCTGTACTCCAGAACGGATTCAACCAACTTTCGAAATCCGTTGACGCACAAAAAAAGAACCTGAAAAAGATAGATTACCTAGTTCTATTCTTTAAAGCGATCGTTCCCTATGCAAAGAAATATAAAAAAATAACAGGATTAAGAGAACTGCGTTGGAAAATGGGAAGCACTAGCTTTTTTTGGAAAAAAACCCAATCCAGTTATGCTCAATGGCTAAAAACCATAGAGAATCAAACTATCGAAGGATTTGAAAAATACAATGCACTCTCCAAAGGATTATTTCTTTTAGAAAAAAAAGAGTACGAAAAAGCGCTTCATTTTTTGAATGAAGCCATTTTCGAAAACCCTCAATCGCTAGAAGCTTATCATACTCGTGCGATGGCTAGAAGCAAATTGCACGATTTTACAGGAGCAATTGCCGATTATACTGAGGTCTTGAAACTGTCTCCACAATCCTTTGAAGCTTATAATAATCGAGGGATGGTGAAAGCTGAACTTCAAGATTTTGAGGGAGCGATTGCCGATTATACCGAAATCCTGAAACTTTATCCAGAAGAAGCAACGATTCATTTTAATCGAGGAAGTGCAAAATTTCAGACGCAAGATTATGCAGGAGCGATGGCCGACTATAATGAAGTCATTCGCCTCGATCCTCAATATTCTTCGGCGTATAATGGTCGAGGCGCTGTAAAAGAAAAATTAAAAGATTATGCAGGAGCGATACTCGATTATAATGAAGAGATTCGCCTGTATCCTGAAGATTCCTCTATTTATAATAATCGAGGAAATGCAAAAAAGAAATTGGAAGATTATGCAGGAGCGATACTCGATTATAATGAAGCCATTCGGCTTCAACCGCAAGATTCAAAAATATATTTTAATCGAGGCGCTCTTAAAACGATCCTGAAAGATCTTGCAGGGGCGCTTATCGATTATAATGAAGCGATTCGATTGGAGGCTCACGAATCGATGTACTACTGCAACCGAGGAAGTACTAAAGAACAATTAAAAGATTTTGCAGGGGCGCTTACCGATTATAATGAAGCGATTCGATTGAATCCTCAATACTTTGAAGTGTATTATGCTCGAGGAACCCTTAAAATCGATATGCATGATTTTAGGGGTGGAATCGCTGACTATGATGAAGCGATTCGATTGAATCCTCAATACTTTGAAGCTTATAATAATCGAGGAAATTTAAGAAGTATGCTCGGAGATTTTAGAGGGGCTCTTTCAGACTATCAAAAGACACTTCAAATTTCAAAATCTTCAGAAACTTATACAAATATTGGACTTGCGAGAGTTAATACAGGTGATTTGACCGGAGCCATGAACGACTATAATGAAGCCATTTCTTTGAATCCTCAATATCTTAGAGCTTATTATAGTAGAAGTTTCCTTAAGGAAAAAATGAACGACTGGGAAGGCGCGATGAGCGATTATACATTAGCACTTCAGCTTGATCCTCAAAACCCTGAAATCTATTCTAACCGTGGACATGCAAAAGCACGACGTAAAGATTTTACCGGGGCCCTCGAAGATTATAACCAAGTGATTCAGCTTGTGCCTACTGCGGAAGCGTATCAAACTCGAGGAGATGCAAAATCGCAGTTAGGTGAATTTAGAGGAGCCATTGCAGACTATACACTAGCGCTTCAAATAAATCCTCAAAATGAATTGATCTATTTAAACCGGGGAGTTCTCTACTCGCAATACAAGAAAGGGAACGAAGCAAAATCAGATTTTTTACAATTTTTAAAATTAACGCAACATTCTCAAGATCCCAGAATTTTAATGGCTAGAGAAAAAATTTTATCGAACTTTCCGGAGTTTCGAGGAAAATGAATACGGCTTTTGATCTTCTTCATACGTACTTGAAACAAAAAAATATCAATCTCGATGATTATCAAGAATATTTGAAATCCGTTGAAGAAAATTATGAAACGTTAACAAAATCTTTAATGCAACATAAAATTCCGCTTCGAGAATTTTATGATTTTCTAAGTCAAAAATCTTTTTTGGAAAAGGTTCCGCCTATTCAAAAAGAATCAACACCTTCAAAAATTTTAACACCCCTCCACTCTAAAAAAATCGGAGAGTACGTACTCTTGGAAGTTTTAGGGGAAGGCGGAATGGGAATCGTTTATAAAGCTTATCATCCGGTACTTAATCAAACCGTAGCCATTAAACTTATTAAACCCGAATCCCAACAAAGTGAAAAATTACTGCAACGATTTTTGAGAGAGATGCAAATTTTAGCAAAACTGGATCATCCGGGAATTGTCAAAATTCTTAACTCTGGAGAAGAAGATGGGAAACTTTATCTCGTGATGGAATATCTCCAGGGAATTTCTCTAGATCGAAAAAATGCCTCTCTGACGCTACGAGAAAAAATTGAAATTCTCATGATGGTGTTAGAGGCTTTAAATTACGCGCATCAAAGAAAGATTATTCACCGTGACTTAAAATTAGGAAACATTTTGATCACAGAAACCGGATACCCAAAACTCGTCGATTTTGGCCTCGCAAAGGAAATTTTGGAAGATCGCGTTTCTTTGAACTTAACTCAAATCGGAATACTTTTGGGAACTGTTTTATATATGTCTCCAGAGCAAGCCCGCGGAGAAGCTGATAAAATTGACGAAAGAAGCGATATCTATTCTGTTGGAGTTTGCCTCTATAGACTACTTTCTGGCCAATATCCTCATACCGGAAACACCTTACCCGAATTATTACGAAAAATCGAACAGGACGAAGTTCCTTTAATCTCCAGAAATAATAAAAAAATTCATCGCGATCTCGATGCGATCGTACTCAAGGCTTTAGAAAAAGATCCCGATAAACGCTATCCAACGGCCGAAGACTTTGCCTACGATCTCCGAAATTTTTTGATAGGCTCTCCGATAAAAGCTTCTTTTCCTTCGTGGCCCGATCAAATAAAGAAATGGACCTTCTCGCATCGCATTTCCCTAAGATTGATCCTAAGTATGTTTCTATTATTTTTAGTGATGTTTTTTATTAATAACGCGATTGAACAAAAAAAATTATTGCAACAGTTTGAAACAAAATACCGCTTCGCGAAATCAAAATATGAAAGTCAGAGCCAAACAGAAAATAGCTTTGAACAAAAAAAAAGTTTGCTTGAAGCTCTTCATTCGATCAACTACACGCTCAATGAATATCCAGAAATAAAAGCGGAAGTCTTAAAATACGAGATCGGAAAATCTTTATTAAAAATAGCCTATCAAGAAAAATCCTATCACTGGGCCAATTACTTAGTGGATGAGATGGTTCAATTGAATTCAATTTTAGAAAAAACAAAATCCCAGATTAAAGAAGAATTTCTCAAAGAAAAACAAAAAGAAAGTACAAAAGCTCAACGTCGTTTCGCTTACTGGAAAAAGAAACTTTCTGAGGACACTTGCTCTATTGAAGAAGAGTATGATGCGATCTATGACATTCTCAAAATGTCTGAACAATCGATTCTTCGGGAGGTTTTTCAAGAAATAGAAAACGGAACAAATTTGCTATTACAACAAAAAGAATCTACGAATTCGCAACCCCTTCGTTATTATAAAATTTTCCTAAAAGTGGCTAAATATTGGGACAAACCTGAACTTGCTCCCTTGTTGAATCAAGGATTAACCTCTATTTGTGAACGATTAAGAACATTAAAAGAGGAAGAACAAAAATTTGAAGAAACAGAATATCTGATCCTTTTATTTCAAGCGATGGTTCCTTATGCCTCTTTACAGTATGCTCAGAACCTACGAATTATCCGCTGGAAAATGTCGACCGCCAGCTCTTTTTCTTTGAGAATCACGGCTAGTTATAAAAAATTACTTCAACGAAATGTTTTTCAGAACGAAAATGTTTCGCAAATGAATAATGCTTATGTGGAAGGGCAAATTTATGAAGAAAAAGAACAATATTTCGAAGCGATTCAAGCGTTTACCCGCGCGATTCAAGACGATTCGCTCTTGCTCGATGCCTATAATCGCCGTGGAATTATTAAAGAAAAAATGAATGATTTCTCTGGAGCCCTTAACGATTACACGGAAGCGATTCGTCTAGATCCTTCTTATGTCATGGCGTATAACAACCGAGCCATTATCAAAGAAAAAATGAATGACCTTCCAGGATCTCTTGCGGATTATTCCAATGCCATTCAACGGGATCCTCAATGCATCCAAGCTTATTTCAACCGCAGTGGTATTCGGGGACAATTGAATGATTTTTCTGGAGCTTTTGCGGATTTAAATGAAGTAATTCGCCTGAATCCTCAATTCTTTGCCGCTTATTATAAACGTGGATTTATCAAAGAAAAAACGAATGACTTCTTAGGCGCGATTGAAGAGTATACGAAAGCGATTTATTTTAACCCTCAATTTACCGAGGCCTATAATAGTCGTGGCCATCTTTACGAATGGCTACAAAAATGGACTGCCGCCCTTGAAGACTATACCGAAGCGATTCGGATTAATCCTCAGTTTGCCAATGCGTATTACAATCGCGGAAATGTTAAAGAAAAAATTGGCGATTTCTCTGGA
>CAZHAR010000069.1:0-26872 GCA_964530615.1 uncultured Planctomycetota bacterium
ACTTGAATGCCATGAATTCCAATCTGAATCTCTTCAATCTGTTGAATGGGACGAAGCGGAGATAAAATAGAAATCGAAATTTGAAGTTGTGGAACCTCTTTTAGGGTGATCGGATTCTGTCGAAAGCGCCTATCGGTGGCCGAAGCAACCGTATACTCACAAATTGTTTCTGGAAGGGTCTGTTCGGGTTGGAAGGTTCCGATACAGCCACGAAGCGTGCCCGCGTTCATTAAGGTAACAAAAACTCCTCTTTGTTCCTGAAAAAGGGGATCTTCTAGTTGAGGCGAAGGCATCGGTTTTTTCGTGAAATGAGCTATAAGCGCTTGTCGCGCTAAACGAAGGAGTTCTTCCGAGACGCTTTCTGAAATTATTTCTTGCATCGTTTAATCCTTCTTCATTTGATTCTGGCGATTCAAGAATCGCTCTTACAAGCAGTTCGTTCAATTACAAGTATTGTGGTGTCGTCGTTTTCATCAGGAAAATGCTTCAGAAAATAGGGAATGACTTGGGTCCATTCTATCGATTGGATCTGACTTTTTTCATTCATCTGAGAAATGAGAGTACGAGTGGCTTCAGGATCTCTATGATCTTCTCCTAAAAAACTATCGGTCATTAAGACAATCCGATCTACGTCCCGATAGCGCCTGAAAATCAGCGCATTTGGAAAAGTTGCGCGTTGTGAAGAAGAAAGCCATCCCAATTTAAGTCCAAAAGAAGTTTCGGGAGGAACGCGATCGGAGTGACGTCGGCTAGCGAGCAGATGGGTTCCATAACCGCAGGTCGAAAAAAAAACATCGCCGTTTCCTAAAAATATTCCAAAGGTCAAACATAATTGTGCCAGCGGGTGATTTCTGGCAAGAAGCCTATCATTCAATTTGGAAACAAAACGGGAAAAAGATTCATCGGAAGCGTCTTCATACAAGAGAGCGTTCCAGAATTGGTGAAAAGATTCTTCATAATGCTTCCAAAATAAAGCGCCCTGACTTCCGTGTCCTGTTGCGTCTCCTATATAAAACCAGAGTTTGTTGGGTTCAGGAGTGATGATTCCAAAACGATCTCCCCCCCGCAAATCGCCTCCGTAAGGTTGGAAAAAAGAGGCGATCTGAAATCCGCTAGTTGTGTGAAATTCTTGGGGACGCGAACTTTCTTCGGAAGAATATTGAAAGCAAGTCACTTTTTCTTACCCGCGTCTCGGATAATTTTGATTTCAACTTCCGGGGGAGATCCGTAGTCTTTTCCAAAGAAGAATCCAAGATGTTTATATTTTTTTCGTCGCAGATTCTCCCAGCAAGGAGTTCCTTCTCCATCATGAATATATTCGTCGCAAATCATGGGTAAATAGTGTTTATCAGGGTCATATTGAGCCTCTGGCTCTTCCGCAAATACGGTAGCCGCCACGAGACAACTCGAGCAGGGTTTGGTGGTCTTGGGGATATATTCGTCGGGAACTCCATATTTTAAATGCCCTAATTCATGGACAAAAGTAATCGCATGAAAATTTTCTTCGATATAGACGACAGAGCCCGATGTGACTCCTTTGTTGCCTTCGAGTTCGGAGTTTTTAGGGTCATGGCGCACTCGATAATCGCCGTTATCAAGGCCAAGTTCAATGGTGACGGATTTCAAGTAAGCGAAGCCCTCGGTCATTTGATAAAGATAGCGGTTGGATTCTTTAATAGCTTCTTTATCACGCTCTAGCAGTGCTTCGGAGATGTCGTAATTATAAGTTAAACGTAAAACAAACGCATCCTGAGTTTTCAAGCGATATTCTTCTGCTTTTTTCGCATCGTCTTCGATCCCTTTTTTAAGTTTTTCAAGTTTTTTGGGGGCGTCTTTATTTTTGGGATCCGATTTAATGGCTTCTCCATAATGCAACACTGCGAGATCTCGGAGTTCTTGACTGAGGCACCAATCCGCGACTTTGATAAGACCTACGGTATCACTGAGTCCGACTTGATTTTTCTTTTCTTCATAGAGATCAAAAACGCCTTTGATTTTTTCTTTTTTCTTGATCAGCTTTTTATTAATAACCAGATTTTTTCCAAAGAGGGTATCGACTACATAAAATTGTTTGTATTCTTTGACGATACGACAAGCTAAGGGTTTTTTGATATTTTGCGTAAAGTGCAAGAGTTCATCGGCTAAACGCCAATCGCTTAAACTTCCAACGATCAAGAGAAACAGGGTTTTGTAGACTGATTTTAGCATAAATCACCCTCTTAAGAGTTTTAATGTGAATCTTCCCAAACTCCCGGAATGGGAGTTTGACAAGAGGGACAACATCCTTGACGGATCCGACATTCTTGGATTCCGTCTTGTGTTCCGTTTTCCCGTATAATGAGTTCAAAATGACATTGGGGGCAAAACGTCGACGATCGCGAGTTCAAGTTTCCCAAATAAACATACTCTAATTTCGCTTTTCTCGCAATGCGTTCACATTGTTTTAAAAGTTCTTCTCGTGTAGAGGGTACTGTATTCATTTTATAACTGGGAAAAAAGCGGGAGAAAAAAACGGGAACCTGTCCGAATTCCGTATAAAGATGTTGAGACAACTGAGTGATTTCTTCTGGGGTTTCGTTCAGTCCTTCGACAACAAGAACATAAAATTCAAGCCAAACAGAATATTCTTTCAAAATAGACGCGGTTTTAAGAATAGTAGACAATCCACCTTTAAGAATTTTTGTGTAGTGTTCTGGATTAAATGATTTTAGGTCGATTTTACAAGCGGATAAATAAGGAGCTAAGACTCTCAGGGGTTTTTCATGAATAAAGCCATTGGTCACAAGAACAATTTTGATCCCTTGTTTTTTTGCAAGTTCGGCGGTTTCAAGAACCCATTCATAAGCGATAATCGGCTCTGTATAAGTAAAAGCGATGATATCTAGTTGATAAAGTACTGCTTCCTGAATGAGTTGTTCCGGAGTCAGCGAAAGGATCCCTCGAACATCTTCAGGTCGAAACTGGGAATGAATACTGGTGTTGCAATAAGGACACTCCATATTACATCCCGGGGTTGCCACCGAGAGCACTCTTGCTCCCGGAAAAAAGTGATAGAGTGGCATAGACTCAATGCTGGATTCATTTTTTCGGCAAGTTTGGTTAAATACAAAAGTTCGTAAAACGCCATTGATATTTCCGCGTACCCCACAAATCCCGCGATCTCCGGGATGTAAAAAGCAGTCGTGCGGACATAACTCACAAACGACATCTTCTCCTTCAGAACGAAAGAACTGAGCTTTCGGAGCATTTTCAGTATCAGAAAACGAGAATGCTGGGAAAAATAAAGTACTCATCGAAGTTTGAAAAAATTGACGTCGATTCATCATATTGAGGAAGTCTCAACTAAACGGTATCCTTGCCACCCGGGTTCCTGCGGTTCTTGTAAGTATAAAGGAGTTCGATTCTCGCTAGCCAAGCTAACTAATCCCGCTTTATGACGCTCGTTTTCAATGACTTTCCAGCCTTCCTGATCAATGGCCAATGCCGAGCGTGACAGATAAAGTACTTGCGGATAAAAAAGATATTGAGAGTTCCATTGAGGCCCTCCATGATATTGTCCGCGATGGGCATCAATTAAAAAGAGTTTAGTTTTCATGCGTAGTAGTGGATGTTGATTTAAGCCCAAAAGGTAGGGATAACATTGATGATCATGAAGTTTATGAGGATTATGGATCATTCCGTAGGTGTTTTTCATGGTTAACGAAACGCCACAACGCGCATGATCTTTAAGGACTGCAATACTGATCAAATGATCACATTGTTCCCAGAGAATATTTGAAAACGAAGTATCCCAGAGAGAGGGTTCACTCTGTTTTAGGGCTGAATTCTGTTGTTGAGGTAAACAAAACGGAAAAATCTCTGGAGATTTCGGATACGCTTGATCGAGAGAATCGGTCCCTATAAATTTATAATTTCCTACTTTTTGAATAGGATAACCGCTTTTGCTCAGATCTTCTGCGAATCGATCCCAAATTACCACTTTTTTAATACCGATATCACTTAATCTTTTTAAAAGTGCATCGATTAAAGATAAATTGGGGTTCAAAATGCTAGCGCAGTTGACCTTTATGGCTACTTTCCCGCGTGGAAAGAGTTTTTTGTAGGCCGCGAGTCCACGCTCTCCGGTGAGTAGGGCCACCCCATGATCTAAGGCGCTGAGATAAGGACCGATTGTCGGAGAGTCTTCTTGCGATTGATGATTTAGCCGAGAGCGAACGACGAGAGGTATTTCAGGAGGAGCGGATTTATTTTCGCTCCAGTAGGATCGATTGACCTTGAGGAAAGCAACGGTTCCCAAGGTGGTAGCAGCCGTTACTTGCAGGCTTTTTTGTAAAAATTCTCGGCGTTCCATGGAGGGGTGCTCAAGTTAAGAGGTTTTGAGTCCGAACATACCGTTCCATTCTAAGCGTTTTTCACCAAATAAAGCAACTGGATCTTCTACAGGAACTAGTTGGTGTACCCAGAACGGCTCTCCATAACGAACTCCAATCGATTCTCCATAATAACGACTTCGCAAATCAAGGCGCTCTTGAAAATCTGGAGAACTAATATTCGTGGACGGTTCTTGAGATTTCGCTTGGTAGAGTTGGCTCTGATAACAATAAACCGCTTTGAGCTTTTCTGAATAAAACGGAGTAATGTCAATCACAAAACTCGGAGAAAATTCGTAATGTGAGGGATAATATAAAATAGTGGCCGGACGATAGGCTTCGTCGGGAAGATCATATTTTCGTAATCCGGCGATAAAAGCTCCCTCAAATACCAATTTCCCGCCATAAGCATGATCCGGATGAGAATCTTTAAAATAGGGAGCCAAAAGGATTTTTGGGCGATGCTTTCGAAGAAGAAGGGCCACTTTTTGACGAAAGGCTTCTGTCACCTGAAGATGTCCATCGGGAAGTTCTAAATTTTCTCGAAAGGTCAGTTTCAGAATTTTGGCGGACGCTTCTGCTTCAAGCTGGCGTTCCTCAGGCGTTCCTCGGGTTCCCATCTCTCCTCGTGTTAAATCCGCAATTCCGGTGGTATACCCGAGAGAATGCATTTTCAGGAGCGTTCCGCCACATTGAATCTCTACATCGTCCGGATGTGCTCCAAAGGCTAAAACATCGATCATAAGTGGATACTATTCCTAAGTGTAAAATCGTTATTCCTTTTGTCGTTGCGAACGAAGTGAAGCAATCTCCTCAAAGCTTAAACTTTGCGGAGATTCCTCGCTTCCGCTTCGGAATGACAACAGAGTTTTGCTTTTTTACGTTGACTCTAATAGCGATAAGGAGTTTGCAAGCTAAGAAGGGCCATCGCAGTGGTATATAGGTCTCCGACTTGAGCGAAGTTAACTTCTTGAGGAACTACGATTGCTCCTTGATTTTCGCCCTCTTGAATTTGTGCATTCGCTACAAGAGGGAGGAGCGTTTGAATCCAATTTTGCCAAAGTTCTCCCTGTTGGTGAGTATAAAGGCTACAAGCGAGAGTTCCATAGTACCAAAAATGCAGATTATCGCCAAGCGTATTTTGTTTCTGGAGCATTTCTTGATGTGTTTGAAGGGTTTGAATTTGTTTCGTGAGAATCTCGGTTTCAAAAACCTCTCCTATCCATTGAGCACAAAACATTCCTCGGGCCATCGTTTCTATATTTTCTTGAGTTTCGATGGTTTGATTGGCGACTTTCCCGTGTTCGCGTAAAAGTTTTTTTAAGAATTTTCGCGTTCGTAGTTTTTCGTTTTCTTGAGCTCTCAATTCTAAAGGCAGGGCTAATTGAAATATCGTTATGGGCCAACTACTTACCATTAAATTTGAATTTTTTTCGATGTCGGTGTAGCTCCAACCTCCGTCGTTGAGGCGATATTTCAGCAAATAGTTGAGGGCTTCTTTGAGAATTTCTTCATAGATTGGAGAGAAGCGAGATCCGGATAAATAGTAGTTTTCCAAGAGAGCATAAGTAGCGAGACTGTGGCTATAAAGATAGGATCCTTGAGGAGAGCCAATCAAGCCTTTATGCCGTCCGAAAAGGCGTTGTTGTCGCAAGAGGAATTGGATTCCTTGATAAACCACCTCTTTGAATTCTCCATGATTATGAGTCTGGCCTTCTGCCAAAAAAACTAATAAAACAAGGGAAGAAGTTTGAATGCGATGCGCTTCGTTCGTTTGACCTGAGACGAAGCGAAATCCGCCATCTGATTCCTGACATCGTTTGAAATAAAGTAACCCTTCAGAGAGTATTCGATCTCGTCTCTGCCGGGTTTCTCCTAAAAAAAGAAGGGTTTGAGTTTTGGTGTCGGGATCAAGACGCTTTTGGATCCAAGGGATTGTGGCGAATTCAGCGACTTTTTGGAACTCTTTTGACAACGCTTGCTCAATATCGGTTTCCTTACGAAGTTCAGTGGTGTGAGAGGCCGATATTGACAGTTCCTGATCTGAAATTTTCGGAAGTTCCAAACTGACTTGATAGTTTAATTCTTCTCGAGAAATGGAGGATTGGGGATTAAAGAAAATAAGAGCTAGAACCATTACAATTGCGGCGTGAGCAAAAGTGGATAAACACCAGATAGGTTGATTACGAATTTGATAGCGAAAAAAATCCCATGCGTTATAGCAGGCGTTTTCCAGAAAATTTTCTTCAGAATCTTCAATCGAATGTGTTGAGAAAGTAACGGCAAATTTTTCAGACATTTGCGTATAAAAATGTTCTGAGGGTTCAATCCAGGAAATTTGTTTAAAGAGGGTCGTCATTTCTGTCAGATTTTTCTTTTCCTGAACACAAGGTAAACAGGAATCTAAATGAGATTCAATCTGAGTTTGAATTTCTGGATTGGCCTCGTTTTTCAAGTATGTGGGAAGTTCATAACGAATTTGTTCGCAATTCATAACTCGACTCCTGCCTTTGATTAACCTTTATTTTTGGGTTTATTATTTGTTTCTTTGCATTTATTTCTGTTTAAGGAGTGATTCCTCGTAAGGTAAGGACTGAGCGTAATTTTTGGATACTGTTAAACATTCGAGATTTCACAGTCCCGACTGGAATGCCTAAAATTTCTGAAATTTCAGCATATTTCATTCCATGAATTTCGCTGAGAACAAAAACTTCACGCTGATCGGGAGGTAGGGTATTAATAGCGTCCTCCAAGAAATTTTTCAGTTCACCTTGAACTAGAGACTCCATCGGATTCTCTGTTTTTCCAATCAGATCCGACTTCCTCCCTTTTTCAGATTCATCGGAAATGGGCTCATCTATTGAGTAAAGATGGGGCTTGTTTTTTCGACTTCGGCAATAATCAATAAAGTGATTATGAGCCATTCGATAAAGAAAGGTGGTAAATTTTGCGGTCGCTGTATATTTTTTGCGATATTCATAGAGTTTGATAAAAACTTCTTGACAAAAATCTTCAGCAATCGAACGATCTACGCCCTGTCTATAGAAATAATTGATGAGTCCAATAGAATGTTTGGTGATTAGTTGGCCAAAAGCACTTTCATCTCCATTTTTAAAGCTTAGCATTAATTTGACATCTGAATCGGATTCAGGAGCAAAATACTCCATGGCGTACTCCACCAAATGAAACTTCTCTAGGAACGAAATAATCCTACTTTTGGTTCAGAGATTCTAGAAAAAAAATCAAGAACAGCAAAATATTAAACTTCAAACGGGCCGTTTTTCCGGTTTCCTGTTATTTTCAATCTAAATGAATCCACTCCCCATTTTTTTTCATTAGGGAACGGATTTCAAAAGGGATTCTAAAATAGTCACCACTTGTTGTGTATTCGCATAACGATCTTCGGCTCGATAAGCCATCATTTTTTTGACAAGCGCAATCAATTCCTTAGGAACGGAACTTGCGCAGAGTTGTTCAAGCGGGGTCAAATTTTGTTGGACCAAATGGGTATAAATTTCAATTAGGTTATAGTTCTGTTTATAAGGATATCGGCCACTAAGAAGAAAATATGCGGTCGCTCCCAAGGAATAAATATCGGCGCGTTCATCTAAATTTTTAAAATCGAGCCACTGCTCAATGGGCATAAAATTGGGGGTTCCAAGAGAGGAGCGAGGACGGGTAGTAAAAAAATTTTTGCGCTCTTCAATTCTCAAGCATTTTCCTAAACCAAAATCAATCACTTTCGCAAGACATTGATACGGATGGTACAAAATATTATTGGGTTTGAGATCTCGATGAAGAATTTTTTGGCGGTGCATTTCTTGAAGTGCAAGCGTCGTCTGCAATAAAATTTTCGATACGTTAATCCAAGGTATTGGCCCCTGTGCACACACATAATCATCCAGATTAACTCCGGGAAAATATTCTAGGGCAATATAGCTAGGGTTTTCATTTTTATGGCTATAAATTCCCTCGTAAATCTTGATAATATGAGGATGAGATAATTTTTCTAGTAACTCAATTTCCCGGAAAAAACGAGCAAGAATTTCGATATCTTCTAAATCACACTCTTCCGAGAACACTTTCAACGCGACAAATTTTTTTTCAACGGGATGAACCGCTTTATAAACGGTTCCAAAAGAACCTTGCCCCAGAATTTCGATCAGTTGATAGTCTCCTAGTTTCGTATAGGGGAGATCTTGGTTTTTAGGGATATTCTCGGAAACATTATTTTGAAAGCGCTCCAGAGTTTTTTGAATTTCGAGAGAAAACCCGTCGTCTTGATTTTGACTCCTATCGATGATCTGAAAATAGGTTTTACCCAGATGAATAATATCCGTGTTCTGGAGAATGGCCTGTTGGCGATGAATTAAGCGACCATTGAGCCAGGTTCCGTTTAAACTTTCATCTTTTAGAAGAAGAATTCCTTCTTGACGTAAGAAACAACAATGCTTTCCAGAAATATTAGGGTTATTTTCTGGAACAAAATCAGAGGGTTCTGTACGTCCGATCCAAAATGATTTGTTTTCTGGCAGGTCCAGAAAAGTTCCTTTTTTAGGGCCGGCTGTGATTAATAATCCAGGAATCATAAACAGTCTCTATTTTGTTAAATGATGAACCAGCGAGGCTAAATCATGAATCACATCCGCAATTTTTTGATACCGATTTTTAGGACGAAGTGCTAACATTCTATGAATTATTTTTAATAAAAAAGGAGGGACCTCTGAGGAACACAATTGATCTAACGGAACAAGTTTTTGCTGGATAATGGCGGTATAAAGAGCTTCGAGTTCTTTGGTTTTCCCGAACGGTAACTCTGAGGAAAGCAAAAAATAAAGAGTGGCACCTAGGGAATAGATGTCCGAACGTTCATCGGCTTCTTTAACGTTTTCCCATTGTTCGATGGGCATAAAATTGGGGGTTCCTAGCGTGGCGTTTGCTTGAGTAGTGAAGGAAACTGAAGATTCTTCTGGAATTACACTTTTACCCAATCCTAAGTCAATAATTTTGGCCACTTCTGTCACGTCGTTATACATAATATTATCGGGTTTCATGTCTCGATGGAGAATTCCGAGTTGATGCATATATTCTAAAGCGTTCAGGGTTTGGAATAAGGTTTTTAAAACTTTCTGCCACGGCATACGACCATGGGTTCTAATATGATCTCGCAAATTAATTCCCTGAAAATATTCTAACGCGATATAAATACGTTGTTCCCCTTCAATTTCAAAAATCCCTTCATCATAAAATTGGATAATGGAGCTATGCTGAAGTTTTTTTAATAATTGAGCTTCTCGAATAAAACGTTTGACAAACTGGGATTCCAGATTTTCATGGCTCACTTTCAGCGCGACTACTTTTTTCAAGCTTTCATGAACCGATTTATAAACGACTCCAAAGGCTCCCGATCCTAGCACTTCAATATTCAGATAGGGGCCGATTCCCTCTAACAATTCTGGAGGTTCTTGAGAATGGCGTCGTTTTTCAATATCTTCGAGACAGGTTTGGAAGTCGTATTCAGACGGCTTTTGCGAGCGATCAAGATCCACAATCTGGAAATGCATTGTTCCTAATCGAATGATATCTGCATTTTTTAAAGCAACACGTTCATGGCGAATTTTTCGACCATTTAACCGGGTGCCATTTCGACTTTCGTCGACCAAGTCAATAGAAAATCCTTTCCAGAGAAGGTAACAATGCATTCCAGAAACAGTCGGAATATCGTCTAACATGAAATGGGCCGTTTCCGCTCGGCCTAGCCAAAAAGGTTGTCCTTCTTCCAAACGAAGATAAACTCCTTTTTTGGGACCCTCGGTGAGGAGAAGACCTGGAATCCTCATTGAATCAATTCCTCATACTCGCAAAAAAAAAGTGACCACAAAAAAAAAGCACTTTAAATAGGCATACTATCCATTTCTCAGTATAATAGGGGAATTTCTGAAAAAGAACAATCGTATCAATTTTTTGCTAGACCCGTCTGATCCTGTCGCTTCTTTTGCAAGATAACCGTTATTGTTTATGGATATTAAAGCATTTTTGGATTATTTAATCGTTCGTGAAGTACTTTCTTCAGAACAAATTCAATGTGTTCTGGCATTTGCTTCTAGCCAAAAACAACCAATTGCAATCGCCTTTATTCGATTGGGCTATTTTTCAAAAGACGCTTTAAAACAATTTATTGAAGAGTTCAAGCAGGATTTGACCGGAGAAACTTATCTTTATCCAAACCCTCTATCAACGCAAGAGAAAACAACGACGATCCAAACACTAGAGGCAGAACTTTTAGCAGAAATTGAACAGATGACTAAAGGAGATGTTTCAAGTGGAACCTTAAAACAACTTCCTTTATTAGAAACCGATCCCGCTTTGCTTCTAACACAAGAAGACGGCGCTTCTGAAAATCAAATCCGTTCGACTTCCTCTTCTTTGAAAGAAATTTCCGAAGAAGAACGTTATCAAGTGCTCGAAACTCTTGGAGAAGGAGGAATGGGGATTGTCCAGAGGGTCTATGATCAAATTCTGAAGCGAGAACTGGCCCTCAAAAAATTACGAACCAAAGGAGATCCTTCAGACCCGGCTTTAAATACGCAACAAGAAGTACTTCTTTGGAGACTTCGCCAAGAAGCGGCGATTACGGCTGTTTTGGAACATCCAAATATTGTTCCTATTTATGATATGACCCGTACCAAAAATGGGGATATTTTTTTCACCATGAGAAAGATATCTGGAGAAACACTGAGTCGCCTGATCAAAAGAATTCAAGAAGAACATCTCCATTACGAAGAAGAACAGCTTTTACCTGTTTTTTTTAAAGTCTGTGATGCGGTTTCCTATGCCCATTTCAAGGGAATAATTCATCGAGATTTAAAGCCTGATAATATTATGGTCGGAATCTTTGGAGAAGTGTATGTACTGGATTGGGGGATTGCAAAAAAAATGAACCAAGCGGAGCAACCCTTAGTAACGAATCCCTCGCTCTTTGAATCGAGTGCCGAGTTTTGTCGGACTATTGGAGGGATAGGCACGCCTGGCTATATGTCTCCGGAGCAAGCCCGCAACGCGAATGAGGTAACTCCTGCGTCCGATATTTATTCGCTCGGAAAAATTCTCCGTCAATGTTATATTTTCCTTTCTCCTGCAGAAGAGCTTCAGAAGAAAATTCATTCCGCTCGAAGACAACGAAAATTATCCAAATATCATCTAGAGATCAAAGAACAAGAGCTAGACGAAAATATTCCTAGCGAAATTCAAGCGATTATCCAAAAAGCGACTCATCCCGATTCTGAAAAACGATATGCGTCTGTGACCGCTCTTGTTGCCGACCTTGATCAATATCAAAAAAATAATCGAGTTTCTGCACGAGACTACACGATAAAAGAACTCATTTTAAAATGGAGCAAACGCTATCGATTTATTCTCGCAGGAAGTGTTCTTTTTCTGCTGTTGGGTTTTTCATTTTTTTTTCTCTTACACTGGTGGAAACGAAAAGAACAGGAAGAGCGGTTTCAATTCGCCTATCAACAAATGCTCCATTTTCAAAAAAAAGTGCAAAAAAATGGCTCTCAAGAAGAGCGGATACAACAGTTGCTCTCTGCTTTTAATTTTTTGAATCAAGCGTTAGCGTTGCAACCCGACTCCGAAGTTTGTCATCAAGAAAAACTGCGGTTGAGTGAACAATTGATTTCCCTCGCTTGTCAAGAACAAAACTATTCGTTGGCGGATTATATTCTTCATGAGCTTCCCGAATTTCTGGAAAGGGATGTAACCCTTCGGAAAAAACTGGAACAATTGATCCTGCAAGAAAAAAAGAGCTCCTTAGAAATTCATGAACGACGCTTTCAGTTCTGGTTAAAGCAACTTCGTGAAGGAGACTGGAGCGAGGGGTTAAAAGAAGATGCGCTTTTTGAAATTTGTCAATTACCCGAAGAGGCCGTTTTTGAAAACCTATATGCTCTTGTTTTTGAAGGGACAGAATATTTTTTGCAAAGCCTTCAACGGACCGAACGTACAGAGCATTTTTATATCTTAATGGCTACTGCGCTAGGGCGCAGAGGAAACGCAAAAACGATTCCTTTATTGAGAAGTTCCCTTCAAAAAATCTCGGAACACCTCTTTTTAATGGAAAAAAAACCGATCGCCGATTTGGAGTATTTAATTGCAATTACCAACGCTATGGGCTATTTAAAAGACTACGAATCGGAAGAAAGCCTTCGAGAAATTCGAGAAAAAATGGGGCAAAATAGTTTATTCTGGATACGAACCGAAGTGGCGTATCAAAAGCTTATCGAGCAAGCATTTATTCAAGGAGATCCCCTCAAAAATTTGTTTCTCAAGGGAACATGGCATCTTCAAGCAAAGGATTGGACCGCCGCAATTCAATCTTTCGATCACTATTTAATGCAACATCCTCAAGAGTATGCCGCGTATGTGCATCGTGGGATTGCTCGACAAAATCTCAAAGATTGGGCCGGAGCCATTGCCGATTATCAAAAAGCACTTCAATTGAATCCAAATTGTGTTCAGGCCCACATCAATCAAGGGAATATTCAGGTTATGCTCAATGACCTTTCAGGAGCCATTCTTCAATATAATCAGGCGATTCAAAAAGATCCTATGGCTTTGAGCGCTTACGTCAATCGAGGAACCACGCAGATCTTCTTAAAAGACTACGTTTGCGCGTTGGCAGATTTCGACACTATTCTTCAAAAAGATCCCCAGTATGTTTCTGCCTATCTCCATCGAGGAAGTGTCAAATACTATTTAGAAGACTATTTTGGAGCGATTGCCGATTATGATCGCGCTATCGCTTTAAATTCAGCAGATCCGTCCTATTATAATTTTCGGGGACTCGCTCAACTCAAGGGAAATAATATTGAAGGCGCTATTAGTGATTTTACCACGGCGATCCAAATCAGTCCCCAATTTTCAGATGCTTATGCGAATCGAGGACAAACCCTAAAAGAGAAAGGAGATCTTGCCGGTGCAATACGTGATTTCCAACAAGCGGTTGAAATTGATCCCCAAAATAAGGCGGATCTTTTCCGAAGGTCTGGGGATATTTACGAAGAGCTAAAAGAACCCTACAAAGCCTTACGGGCGTACCAACAAGCGCTCCAATATGAGCCACAAAATACGTTCGCTTTACAGAATCGCGCTTTGCTTCTCCAGAAAATGGGAGATAACGAAGGTTCGTTAAAGGATCTGAATCAATTGATTCAAGTGGCCCCTGAAAATGTGGAAGGGCATTTCAATCGCGGACTTTTATACTATGCAAAAGAGGAACCCCATAAAGCGATCAAGGACTTTCAACAGGCGCTTCTCTTAAAGCCAAATCCTTTTCTAGAAATTGAAATTTATGGCTTCCGTGCATTTGCCAAACAACAACTCTCGGATGAAAAAGGAATGATTCAGGATTTTACAGAAGCGCTCAATCGTCTGGAAATCTTTCTTGAAAAGACCCCCTCCCCAGAAGCCATCGAAAAAATTTTTGAATTTTTGTTCCCTAAAGTGGTTTATCAAATCAATCAACGGCAGTATTCAGAAGCGGCCAAAGAACTTCTTCGTTTTCAACCCTATCTTCCAAAAAACCATCCCAAATTTTTAGAGTATCAAAATCTGTTTGAGCAGGTGCAAGAAGCGCTCTCTCTAAAAAAAGAATGAGAAACTGATTTAAAAACTCTTGATAAAAAAAGACAGCTTGGAATTCTTTTATGTCAATTTCGTATGCTGATTTAACACAATACCTCAAGAAAAAAAATATCACGATCCCTGATTTTAGAGAGTACTTAAATTTCGTTGAACAGTTTGAGACACTCTCTCAAGCCTTAAAAAATAAAGGAATTTCGCTACAAGAATATTCTGAATATTTATCCCGCAATTCTACTCTTTCTGAAATACGTACGGTGACCTCTGAAAATTATTTGCCTTTGAAGGATATTCAGGCGTCGGGTGCCTACTTATTAAAACAAAAAACGCTTTCACTCGAGGAATTGAACAAAATTCTTCACGAGTTCCTTCCCGAGCACTGGAACCTTCCTTATTTTCTTCAACTTTTAGTCAAGTATCGAAAAATTAAAAGTGAGGAACTTGTTGAACTTCTGAATATTTCGACTTCGCCCTCGATATCTCAAAATCCTTATCAAATGAGACAAATCGAGGATCGACTAGAATTTTTTCTTAAAACATCTTCTGAAAAACGCTTTGGAGCCTACCAAATTTTAGAAGAAATTGGACGTGGCGGGATGGGAATTATTTATAAAGCGTATCACCCTTATTTGAACCAGTTTCACGCACTAAAAGTGTTGATTTCCGGAGAAAAAGCCTCGGAACTCCAATGGAAACGATTCCTACGAGAAATTCACACTATCGCTCGATTAAAACATCCTCATATTATTCAAATCTACGATTCTGGAGAAACCGAAGGGCAAGCCTATTTTTCGATGGAATATGTCGAAGGAAAAACCTTGGAAGATCTGATTCGTGAAGGCATTTCCATACGTCGAGGGTTAAAGCTATTTCATCAGTGTCTGAAAGCGCTTGCTTATGCCCATGAACAAAACATTTTGCATCGGGATTTAAAACCAGCAAATATTCTAGTGACTTCAAACGACGAAGCCAAAATCAGCGATTTTGGGCTTGCCAGAGATTTAGCCGAGGAATCCACTCAGAAATTGACGCAAACCGGAATTATTCTTGGAAGCCCCGTCTATATGGCTCCAGAACAAATTACGGGTGCAACGCTTGATTTTCGGACCGATATTTATGCGATGGGAGTTTGTCTTTTTCAACTATTGACTGGAACGCTTCCTTTTAAGGGAAAATCCCTCAATCAATTAAAATATAAAATCTTGAAAAATGAGTCGACTCCACCTTCACACCTGCGTCCAGAAGTTCACCGAAATCTGGATGCGGTTGTCTTGAAAGCGTTAGAAAAAAAGCCTGAAAATCGTTATGTTTCCGCGTCAGAATTCGCGATGGATGTTGAACGTTTTTTACAAGGAAAACCGCCACTTTATGCCATTTCTCCAACAGCGAGCCAACAATTATTTCGTTGGTTCAAACAAAACCGAAAAATTTCAAAGAGCGTTTTTTTCTTTCTTTTTTTCTTTCTTGCTCTCCTCGGATTTTCTTTTCTCTCTCGTTCTCGTATTCAACAACAGCAATTTGAAGAAGTATACCAACGAATGGCTCCAATGCTTAGCGAAAAAAACTCACTTTCAAAACCGTTTAGAAGTATTCCTTTTTATTTAAAATTATTGAATGGCTTGAACGAAGTCCTTCAAATTCGACCTGCTTCTAAGGAGTTACAACAGGAACGGTTCTATGTTTCGGAGCAACTTCTCCAACTGTCTTGTGAATTCAGGAGTTACCATTTAGCTTCCTATGTCATTCAAGATTTACCTAGATTTCCATTGTCTCTGATGCAAAAAGAAAAAATGGTTGAGTTTCAGGATTATGTTGAAACAAAGCGAACCCTTAGCCTAAAAAAGCACCAAAAACGTCTCCAATATTGGCTCCAGCGCTTTCGAGAAACGCTTGTCTCTCCGGAAGAAAAAAAAGATGCACTCTTTGAAATGTCTAAAATGCAAGAACGAGAGATTTTTGAAGAAATAATAACGCTCTTAAAGAAAGAATTTCAATCCCTTCGCCACACTTCGCCCGGAACAGAATACCCCATCGCGTTTATGGAAACCTTCATTGAGGTTCTGGGACGTCAAGGAAAGGAAGAAGCGGAAACTATTTTGCTTCAGAATATTTCTTTTTTAGCCACTTTCGTAAAAGATATTCCCGAAGAAAAAAGGCCCTTCGTCCAAATTCATTTAATGATTGTTCTCGTAGAAGCCATCGGCAATCTTAAGCGAACAAAGCATTTTAAAAACATTACAGAAATTCGTCACAAGATGGGAGTCTCTAGTTTGTTCTTCCGTGGAACTGAATTAGCCTATAAAAAGCTCTTAAACAAGCTTTCTAGCGAAGATTGGGCACAAGTCGAAGATTCAAATCGCGCGATGATGAAACATGATCAAGGGAATTATTCAGAAGCAATTGAAGAATATAATCGTATGATCACTCTCTATCCAGAATGGGGGGATTTATACAACAATCGTGCTTTATGTAAAAGATTATTAGGCGATTTTGAGGGGGCTCTAAAAGATTTGGAGATATCCATCAAACTTTCGCCGGAAGATTATGCAATTTATTTGAATCGTGGAACGCTCTATCTTCGCATGGAAAAATTTGATCGGGCTCTAGAAGATTTTAATACCGGAATTCGATTAAATCCTGATATTCTAGAAGGATATATTAGCCGTGGTCAAGTTCTATTGGACTCGACCAAATATGAAGAAGCCATTCAGAATTTCTCCTATGTGATTCAAAAAAATCCGTATTTCCCAGAAGCCTATCATGACCGTGGACTTGCCCTCCAAAGCTTAGGGAAACTTTCAGAAGCGCTTCACGATCTCGATTCCGCAATCCGTCTGAATCCCGAGAACACAAATTTCTATAACACTCGTGGTTATATCAAGCAAGAGAGTGGCGATATTGAAGGAGCCTTAAGCGATTTTAATCGTTCTATTGAAATTGATCCTAAAAATACAAGTCCGTATTTAAATCGGGCAAAAATCCGGAAAGACTTAAAAGATTTAGAGGGCGCCCTCCATGATTATATTCATATTCGAACCCTAGAACCCAACAATGTTCATAGTTACATTGAGGCAGGACTCTGTTATATGGAACAGAAAAACTATGAACAAGCACTAACAGAATATAAAAAAGGACTCGAATATCACCCCAAAAATCCCTTTTTACTCTTTAATCAAGGGTCGGTGTATCATTCTTTAGGAAGGCGCGAGCTAGCTTTTCAGAACTATAATAACGCTCTTTTTTATAAACCCGACCTTGCGGAAGTGTATAATAACCGAGGAACGTTGCGTCGTGAAAGTGGAGGGGATTGGAACGAAACGATGGCCGACTATCAAAAAGCAAAAGAAATTGAACCCACGAATGTTCTAAGTTATTTTAATATCGGAAGTATGTATCAAGAACTTGGCGAAACCACAACCGCGATTTCTTGGTATACCCAAGCTTTAAAACTCAATCCAGATCATGAATTAACCTTGCTCTGGCGTGGACGGAGCTACTTAGAGGTAGAAAAACTTTTAGAAGCAGAAGCTGATTTAGATCATCTCATCCAAATAAATCCTCGTTCAGCGGATGCCCGCTGTTTTTATGGAGATATGAAGCGATGGAAAGGAGACTATGACGAGGCGATCCAGAACTATGAAAAAGCCATCGAATTAAGTCCGAACTATGCGGAAGCCTATATGAAACGAGGAACCACCAAACGTCTCCAAAAACGTTTAGAGGAAGCGCTTCTGGATTTTAACCGAGCCATTGAGCTTGATCCTGCGAATGGACAAATCTATTTAAATCGAGCGGCGTTCTGGGTTTCCAAAAAAGAATGGGATTTGGCTCTAGACGATTGTAATTATGTCCTGAAAAATATTCCCGCATCGGCTTGTTTTGCGTGGGAAATGAAAGGCGTAATTTATGAAGAACACGAGCAAAGAGATTTAGCTATTGAGGCTTTAGAAAAAGCGCTTCTTCTGAGGCCAAATCGTTTCTCTAACCAAAAAAAATATGCCAAATTACTCTTCAAACGGATTATCGAAAGATATCGAAACAAACAAATGGATTTGCTTCAAAAAGATCTTGAAAGCTTCCTGAAATATGCGCCTGCTCAACATTCTGAACGAGAGAATGTAAAAAAATTGTATGAACAGATTCGAGAAAAATGATCTTCATCATGGGAAAAATAATGTTCATTGAAAAGAAATAAACCTCTAGAGGAGGTTTATTTCTTTTTGAAGTGGATTATTTAGAAAGATGAAGGGTTTCGTTTGTTTCGGGATTATAAAGCTCTGCTTTGCGAACTAGACTGGGTAGTTCTATTTTTTTCCCGTTATTATTAAGAATGAAGGTCGACTGTTTTTCTTGATAAATACGAATCAATTTAAATCCGGTAGAAAAATCAAGATCTCCTTTTGCTTTTCCTGTAATAAATTTTCCGATAGGAATAGAACAGGTTTGAGTTTCTCGTACACCCTGATTCATCAGATAGATTCTAAATGTCGCGACACTATCATCTCCACCCGTATAGCTGAATTGAATCAGAGGATTGATAGTAATATCTGTATAGCCTACCGATTCGCTAAAAATTTCTTTTCCGTCTTCACGAAGTACCGATTGAATTGAATAACGATGGGTATTAGAAGCGATAGAAGATATCTGATACTTATCTTCGAAAGTAGAAGTCAAAAGGATTTTTTTATCTGGATTGAGAAGAATTTTTTCTCCGGTGTCCAATTCACGATAGAGATAATACCCAATCGTTTTTTGTTGAAATAAAACAGGACTCCAAGAAAGTTTTATAGAATAGCGATAACAACGTTGGAGTTTTTCTGTTTGAACGGACGCTTGGAAATCTTTTGGGGGCTCCAATTGTGGAATTTGAGAAACAGTTGAAGATTCTAGTTTTGAGGAAGAGATCGCAATTTTCTGAAAAAACGATTCTACAGACTTCCATACCCGAGGAAATGAATCCAGCGTCTTAGGTTTTTCGGAAAATTCTTCGATCCCTTTCGTATTCATTGTCGGGAGAACAAATCGATCAGTCAATCCTGGTTTTACTTTGAATTTTTTTCGAAGCGTCTGAAGAGTGACCTCGCCTTGAATAAGATAAATACTAAATTGTAAAGAAGATCCCGCATAGACAAAAAAGGGTAACTCCGGCAAATGGAAACTATATTTTTCGTCTACTTTAATAGAGTCATGATGAAAAAAAAGTTGGAACTGTGCTGAGTTTGCCTTTAATGTCAAATCCGAAGAAAGTTGTAATTGGACCTGAGAACCAGAGAAATTCATTTTCAGGGTTCCCGATTCTTTGTGAAAAAGAATCATTTGAGGAGTGCCATCCCCCGTGAGCGTCATTGGAACGGATGGATATTCTCCAGAGAGGTAGAGCGGAAATTGAAGCTCTCCGAGTTCTTCATAATTTAAGTATTTTCCCTGTTGAAGACTTTCTTCTTGAGAAGAAATCGCGGCATATCGAAGCGGATTTTGCGAATGCTCTTTAATTTGCGAGGAGAATGGAGACACCGGAAGTTCTTCCGTATAAAAAGAATATCCGATCCAGACGAGTCCAAAAATGAGGCAAGCCGCCGTGAGTTGAAGGATAGTATTAGAAAATCGGTTTTGGTTTCGGTGGAAAAGACGATATCGATTTAGAACATACGATTCTTTAGATAAAGCAACCCGATCTTTGACTTGTTGGAGGAGGGTTTCCGAAAAAGAAGAATCAAAAAGGGACTCTACCGAATCGCGTAAGAGAATTTCATTTTTTTCCAGATCTTCTCTGGTTTGTGAACACTCTGCGCAAGAAACAAGATGCCCCTCTAGTTTTTTTTGGAGCGCCCCCTCCAATTCTCCATCGAGAAGAAGGGAAAGCTGAAAAAGTGCTGTTTCACAATAAGAAGTCATAAAAACCTCAAGGCCATGAAATCAAAAAGAGGAACGATTAATTAGTTTTAGAAGATTGCATTTCTTCGACCATCTGTTTCAATTTATTTTTCAGCAATAATCGAGCTCGAAATAAACGAGTTTCGACGGCCGATTGTGTAATTCCTAAAAGTTCGCAAATTTCCTTATAGGAGTAATTCTGAATATGTTTTAAAAGAATAATTTCCTTATATTTTTCGGGTAACGTTAGAATTTCTTGGCGAATACGGGATTTACTTTCTTCCTCTTCTAAATGTTGAAGGGGTGTTGGCCCCGCAGAAATAGAAGCATTCCCAAGAGCAATTCCTTTTTCCTCTAACTCATCGAGTGAGACTTTATTCTTTTTCTGTGCTCGGAGCCAATCGATTGAAGTGGTTCTAGTAATCCCATAAATCCAACTTTTGAATTTTTCAGGATTTGAAAGCGAAGCCAGTGAACGGTAGGCCTTTACAAAAACTTCCTGAGTGATATCTTTAGCCGCCTCTACATCACGGACCACTCCAAACGCAATAGTTCCGACCAATTTAGAATAGCGTTTTACAAGTTCGTCAAAAGAGGATGAATTACCAGCCAGATAGGTTCTAACCAGTTCTTGATCGGAAAAATCCATGAATTTGTTCTCAACTCTATTTATAAAGTAAGACGAAAGAGTCGTTTCGAACCTTGCAAAAATTCTAAAATTTCACAAAGAAACAGTGGATTAAGATCGAGAAAGTCGTGAGGTAGAGAGTCCTTGATGTTTTCCCGCTTTCCAATAGGTTAACAAGGACGTTAGCGTTTGACGCAACAATTTGCGTTGAATAATCATATCAATCATTCCGTGTTCCAATAAAAATTCTGACGTTTGGAAGCCGGGTGGAAGGGTTTTTCGAATGGTTTGCTGAATCACTCGTGGCCCCGTAAATCCTAATAACGCTTTGGGTTCAGCGATAATAATATCTCCTACTGAAGCAAAACTCGCCATCGCGCCTCCCATGGTCGAGTCGGTTAAAATTCCAATATAAAATCCACCTTCTTCCGAATATTTTGAAAGCGCCGCACAGGTCTTGGCCATTTGCATCAAGGACAAAGCGCCTTCTTCCATTCGAGCGCCCCCTCCAGAACCCGAACAAATAATTAAAGGTAATTTGAGTTCCGAAGCTTTTTCAGCCGCAAGCGCCAGTTTTTCTCCAACGACCACCCCCATACTTCCCATAATAAAATTCGGATCGGTTACCGCGAAAACCACCGGATTTTTTTCGATCTTCCCATTCCCAATAACACAAGCATCTTTAATCTGGGTTTTTTCCTGAGAGGCTTTTATTTTTTCGCTATAGCTTTTTAATCCGTGAAATTTGAGTGGATCTTGAGGTTCTAAATCTTTGTATAATTCTTCAAAACTCCCTTCATCCAGTAAATATTGGACCCGTTGATAAGCGGTTAAACGAAAATGATAGCCACATTCTGGACAAACATAGAAATTCGCTTCGACTTTTTCTTTAAAAATCGTTTTTCCACATTCTTCCGAAAGACAACGCATCCACAATCCGGGAGGCAATTCTTTTTTTAAAGCCATAATACAGGCTCCTATTATTTTTATAAAAAAATTTAGTAACTGTTGAGGTCGAAATCTGAAATTGAAGAGAGCAGGAAAGCAAATAGTTTTGAATAGAAGAGAAAACTAACAATTATTATCATAGGGAATAAAGGGATTTTCAAGAAGAAGGCTTTCGTCACTTTCCAAGAAGTTGAGAATTTGAGGATTCTGAATCATAGGAAGACATAAAAAGACTCCTAAAATGATTGGACAAACAAAAGAGTTTGTCCTTTTTTATTCGGATTTTTTTTCTTTCTTGGATTCTAAGATAAATTGGGATTTGCTGACAGTCAAACTGGACCTATATTTATTTGCCAACTCTAAAACCCAATTTGGTGGCATCCGAGAACCCAAACTATGTGCATTTAGTTGGTTTAGAGATCCCAAACGCCTATCAATTTGCTCAAGCAAGGTTTTATCAGCAATTGGCCAACGTGCTTTAAAGACAAGAAATAATAGCTTGGCTGTTCCAGGGTGACACATAGAGTAATAAGTAAGAGCTAGATTATAAAAACTTTGTTGGACTAGTTCTAAGTTTGAATTTTCATCTGTATTTTCATAGAGATAACGATAATTCGGTAATGTTTCTTCGTAGTATCCATAAACCCACAACAAATCCGTTGTTTTTTGCAAAATGATTCTACAACAGTTATTCTGATAGTGTGGTTTACAAAAACTTCCAACCGCTTGTAGCCCAGTAGGAGTAACCAGAAGAAGTGACGCTAAACTTCCAAAAAGAGCAAAACTGAGGCGAAGTTTTCGTTGCTTTCTTTTGAGCAACGCCACTTTTCTGCTTTCTTCTGATTCTTGATCTGACTTTAGAATCTCTTCACTAGCGGACATAAACTCTAAACTTTCTAGATTTAAGCCTTTAATCCGGGCTTTTGGTTCTTTTTATTTAGTAATTTATCTCAATCAAATAGTTTTTTTTGCTCTCCAGGTTGAAGACGCAATATTGCCCCTTTTAGCTCATCATTACTTGGTGGAAGATTTTCTGGCTCAATATTCCACCACACTCGTTGTATTGAATTCCTTAACAATCGAATGTGCCTTTCACAAATATTTGTAAAAGGAGCTAAGGACCCGTTTTACTTCTTTTTATATTTTTTAATTTGCTCTTTAATTTTTTTTATTGCAAAAATGCTTCCCTTAAATTGAGCAAGCGCTTTAGCCGTTGCTTCATCGATCTGTTGTAATCCTTCTAAAGAAAACCATTCACCCTTCCATTGAGAAAGTGCTTTTGCGACTGCTTCATCGATCTGTTGCAATCCATCTAAGGAAAGATTATCACCCTGAAATTGAGAAAGTGCTTTTGCCGTTACTTCATCGATCTGTTGCAATCCCTCTAAACGAAGGTCTTTTCCTTTAAACACCTTAAATTCAGAGAGTATTTTTGCAATTATTCTATCAATTTGTTTTAGTCCTTTTAAAGAAAGGTAGTCTCCTTGAAATTGAGAAAGCGCTTTTGCTGTTGCTTCATCCAGTTGTTGCACTCCGTCTAAAGAAAGACCGGTGGTTCCCTTCAGTTGAGAAAGTGCTTTTGCTGTTGCTTCATTGAGTTGTTGCACTCCGTCTAAATAAAGATGCGCTCCCTGCCATTGAGCAAGAGCTTTTGCTATTGATTCATCGATCTGTAGTAAACCGTTCAAAAAAAGTTCATCACCCTTCCATTGAGAAAGCGCTATTGCGACTGCTTCATCGAGTTGTTGCAATCCATCTAAGGAAAGATTATTACCCTTCCATTGAGAAAGCGCTATTGCGACTGATTCATCGATCTGTTGTAAACCGTTTAACGAAAGAATGCCTCCCTGCCATTGAACAAGGGCTATTGCGACTGATTCATCGATCTGTTGTAATCCGTTCAACGAAAGTTTAGAAAGTATATCTCCCTGCCATTGAGCAAGGGCTATTGCGACTGATTCATCGATCTGTTGTAATCCGTTTAAGGAAAGCCTACCGCACTTAAATTGAGTAAGGGCTGTTGCTACTGATTCATCGATCTGTTGTAATCCGTCTAAGTAAAGCCATCCATCAAATTGAGCAAGGGCTTTTGCTATTGATTCATCGATCTGTTGCAATCCGTTTAAGAAAAGGCACTCTCCCTGCCATTGAGAAAGATTCGTTGCTTGTGTTAGAGATAATTGGGAAAGTTGATTTAAAAATAAATAATGTTTCGGATTTTTTTTGATATCGTTGGATACGAATCCCAAAAGCCATCCACCTTCAATGGAATCAATATCCATCAGTTCAGACAACGAATATGTTTTTAAGTTTTCTTCAGACATTTTATAGAAATCTTTAAATTTTTCTACTTCTTTTTGGGCTATTAACATTCTATAATTTTGAATTTTCTTTTTAACTGTTTCTGTTGTATCGATTCTCCCTTTAAATAAAGAGAGGGCTTTTGCTACATCTTCGTTGATCTGTTGTAATCCATTTAAATAAAGTAGCATACCCCTAAATTGAGCTAGTGCTGTTGCGACTTCTACATCAATCTGTTCCAATCCATCCAAACCAAGCCCTACTCCATTAAACTGAGTTAGTGCTGTTACGATTTCCAAATCAATTTGTTTCAATCCAGAGAAAAGAAGAAGTCTGCTATTTGAAAATTGAGCCAATGCTTTTGCAACTTCTGGATCGATTCGCTCCAATCCTAAGTAAAAAAACGTTCCCTTAAACTGAGCTAGTGCTGTTGCAGTTTTCAAATCGATCTGTTGCAATCCGTTTAATGAAAGCGAAAGATATTCTCCCTGCCATTGAGCAAGAGCTTTTGCTGTAGGTTCATCGATCTGTTCCAACCCGTTTAACGAAAGCCCATTTCCTTTAAATTGAGATAAAGCATTAGCTATTACATTATCCATCTGTTGTAAGCTATCTAAGTAAAGACATTTTCCTTGAAATAGAGCAAGATTTTTTGCCATTGTTTCATCAATTTGCTGCAATCCGTTTAAGTAAAGCCGTTCTCCTTTAAATTGAGCCAGAGCATTAGCTACTACGTCATCAATTTGCTGCAATCCGTTTAAGTAAAGATTGTCCCCTTTATACTTGGCTAGTACTGTTGCGATTTCTGGATCGATTTGTTGCAATCCATTTAAGTAAAAAGTCCCAGAAAAGTTAGCCAGTAAATTTGCTTGATGGAGAGAAAGATACGCCAAATTATTTAAAAATAAATACTGATTGGGATTCGTTAGAATCTCTTTCGAAAGCGATTCTAAAAAATCTTTATATAAAACAGGATCTAAACCTGTTAACTCTTCAAGAGAATATTTTTTAAAATTTTCTTGAGACATTTTCAAAAAATCCTCAAGGGTCTGTTCTTGAGCCAAGAGGAAATAGATATCACATAGTATCAATAACAAAAGAATTTTTTTCATTGAAATCTCTTTAAACAGGTATTTTAAAACTCGATGATCAAGTAAAAATAATTCTGCACTTAAGATTTAATCGTAAAAATAGGAAAGAGGCTCTGTATTTTTATCTAGGTTTCCGTACCAAAAATATCTTGCTGTTGAATTTCTTAATATTCGAATATCTCGACTGCAAATTTCATTAGTTTTATTATAGCTTGAATCAGAAAAATGACAGTTCACTACAGCCTTCCAGAGATCTGAACCTTTTTGATGTTCACCTTGTGTATTAAGATAATCATAAGCTAGGTCTAATAGTTCCTCTTTAGGAGAAAGATTAGTTTCTGTACTTCCTTCTTCTTTTGGTACATGATGAAAATCTTTGTCAGTATTCCGCAGAAAATCTGGAATAGCATCTTTAAAATCTGCAAGACTGGAAGCGGTTAGATCTTCTAGGTCCGGTAAACTTAGTATATGTCCAACTTCATGAATAAGGGTTGATTCGAATGTTGAATCGCGGGGATCTCTAAGAGGATTTTTTAATGTGCCACTTGCAATAAATATAAAAGGATATCCCTTAGGTGTCCAACCCAAGTCTCTCGATCCCGAGTTTTCAAGAAGTTTATTAACACCAACAATGGTAAAGTAGGGAGAATACCAACCTGTTTTTGAATAATCTAATATGTTAATTTCTATATACGTGGCTGGAGATATCACTTTATCATTCTTGGTAATAAAACTTTCTAAATAAGGAAGCAGTAAAGGCGAGCCCTTCTTTGTATTCATCGTTGCATCTGTAACATAAAAATCGATATACATATTTTTATCTGGATCTGGATTACCATATCCTTTTTGAAGGATTTCTTGAATTTCATGTGGATCTTTTTTGCCACTAGGGGTGGGATAAAAGTTACCAGCGGCAGGATTGCCTGGTACCCTTTCCATTGCCATAATTTGTGCACATTTCTTTCGCCATACCGTTAGTGTTCCAGTTTCTATTTCACAGCCAAGTTCTTGTTCATCTTGCAAGAGTTTTGCTCTGATAATAAAATTATCACCTCCATGATCTGAAAAATTAAAATAGACAGAGGACATTGTGTAGTTGCCCCACTTCTCAAAAACGGTCTTTGCCTCACCAAGTATTTCGGTATTTTTTGGAGGTTCGTAGTTGATTGCTACGCCGTCAATAAGATCCCCTGTGAACCAATATTTATCTCTTTCGTGAGCTATTCCCGTATTATCTCCTCCTAACCCTAACTTTAAAGTATCCCCCGTTCCTTCCAATGGATCTTGAGATGAGTTATATCGCGGGAGTTTATCAATATGTTGATGCGAAGCCGGATCATCTGGATCTATCAGTAACCATTTTATTTTAAGGGTGTTCAGAACAAAATCAGGAAGATTACTGGGGTTGATTTGAATTTCCAATAAAACACGTTGTTTATCAAAATGATCTGGATCCAGACACTGCCCCTCCCATTCTTCAGTGGTATCCACAAAAAGTCGTCCTTTTATTTCTTCTGTCATGTTTATTGTCCAAGGACGCGTTTCTTTGTGATTGATTCCATTTACGTCCGCAGGTTTATCTTCCCGTACTCCTTCAGATTTTAATTCAAAATAGATTGCGGTTGCTTTTTCAGAGTCTTTCTTTGTGTCGAGAGTCGCCGTGAAAACAATATCTTTGTAAGAAGATGAAATATACTCGGGATCGGAAAAGAAGGTATTCGTGAAGCCTGTTCCTCTAGCTAAAACTCCCGCTTCTGCAGGGGTGACTTTCCAGCGAATATCGCCTCCACTGACTCCTTCATAGTTGGTATAGGCTTGTAAATGGATTTCATCTTCGATTCCAGAACATAACAATTCTTTATCGGACTCGATCCAAAAGTCTCCGACAAATTTCAGATGAAACTCCGCTCCCGGGTCCTCTGGACAGAGTTTGGCTTGAATCGTGACTTCTCCGACAAAGTCATCAAATGGCGTAAAGATTGCTTGCTTCCCCCGACTTCCCTGTTTACGCATTA
>CAZHAR010000070.1:0-26526 GCA_964530615.1 uncultured Planctomycetota bacterium
AGTTGTTTTCCGTAGACTTGTGCATTTGCTTGTGTGAGACCAAACTTTATCTTCAATTGTTGAAATTGCTCTGCACGTTGAGGATCGTTTTTCTTTAGAGAAGAAGCCGCTTTCCATTCTTGAGAGTGACGAGCAAGTTGGAGTTGTTTTTTGAGATGTCCAAGAATGGCGTTATAGGCTCTGCGATAATGTTGAGACTGCGTGAAGAGGTGGTGGAAGTCCCCTCCTGAGAAGGAGAGCAGCTCGACGATGTGGACAAAGCTAGGCGTTTTTTTGTGAGTGTTAAACATTGCGAATGATCTCAGAACATTAGCCTACGGTGGAGTTTGATTTTTATCTAAAATGATTATACTCGCGTTAAGGACATTTTTGAGCTGTTTTCTAAAAGAATTTTTTTTTTTTGACCGACAATCTGATAGAAGGACTTAAAAGAAAAATACTACAGGCGCAATTCATCCACTCCCTAGCCTGACGGCTTGAGGAAGGGGTATTTTTGCTGTCTTGATAAAAAATCTCAGGAGTTTTTCTTCGTAAAAACCGTTATTATAATAAGCATCTCTAAAGCGATATTAGGGCGAACAGCATACGCAAGACGTATTGTAAATATATGAGAACGCAGACCCTACGCCCCGTGCCTAGCTCCTGCGCTCCGACACACAAGGATTGTTATGAGGTTTAAACGCTATTTCTTGATTTGTCTTTTCTGTTTATCAGGCTTAAGGATCTCTGCACAAGAACTGATTCCTATGGAGTTTGAGAATACACCATTAACGTTACTCATCGAACTCGTTGCCAAACATACCAATAAACGCTTTATCTTTACCGAAGATATGAGCCGAGCTATGATCAATATAAAATCACCCAAAGCGGTACCCAAAGAAGATCTGTACCGAGTTTTTGAATCCGTGATGGAATTTAATGGATTCGCTTTGATTCCTTTACGAGAAGACGAAAATTCTGAAGTGATCAAAATTATTCCGCGCGCCAAACTAAGAGCGCATTCGCCAAACCTAGTTCAACTCGATCAACTGGATAGTCTGAAAGAAGAGGATAAATATATTACCCTTGTTTATCCCTTAAAATACGTAAGTTCCACGGATACCCAACAAGCCCTTTCTCAATCGGTCGCTAAAGAAGCAAATATGGTCGCGATGGCGGAAAGTAATACGCTGTTGATTAGTGATTTTCTTCCCGCAGTGAAAGAAATCGTGGATGTTATCCGGCTTATGGACATTAAACCCGAAGCGCCTGATACTGCAGTCGTCCAATTAAAATATGCGAGTGCCGAAGATACGGTTCCCAAACTAGAAGCCCTTTTACTGGAACAAGAAGGAAGCGATCCCTCACGCCGTCCCGGACGAAATGTTGCCACTGGACAACCCGGACAACCCGGACAAATTGGTCCGTCCAGTTCTCCTTATGGAGCGAATCGTAGTTCGGTCAAATTGGTTCCCGATGAACGTATTAACTCTATTATTATCAAAGCGTTCCCCGAACGAATGAAAGAAGTCAAAGATTTGATTCAAACCTTAGATCAAAAACAACTTTTTGATACGGGAATCAAAGTCTATGAGTTAAAACATTCCGACGCGGAAAAACTCCAAGAAGTGATTGCGGAACTTATTTCTGCTGGAAATTTTAATCCCGATCAATCTGGCGGGGGGACTCGCCCTGTTACTCCAGGAAAAACCGGTGGGGGTTCTTCAGATACAAAATCAACGATCGTCGCTGAAAAACAAACTAATTCGTTATTATTTACCGGAAGCAAAACACAAAGAGATCAAATTGAAGAGTTGATTCGCAAACTGGATGTTCGACGTCCTCAAGTCTTGATTGAAGCCGCGTTTGTAGAAATTACGCCTACCAATGTTTTTAATTTGGGAGTAGAACTCGCCCTGATTGATAATCCTCATGATGGATCCACCCGTGGATTTGGCGGAACCGCTTTTGGCCTTTCTACCCTTGTGGATGAAACTGGAACCCCCGTTACTGCGGCCAATCCGGGAATTCCTGTGGGACGATTGCCTATTCCAAATGATGGATCCACATTTGCCTTAACCCGTGGAAACGCTTTTACCTTGCCGATTATTTTACAAATGTTAGAACAAACTTCAGATACCAAGGTTTTATCGACACCTCGTGTCTTAACAAATGATAATCAACAAGCACATATTAAAGTCAGTGATGCAGTTCCTGTGGTTCAGTTTCAAACAACCGATGCGGGAACGGATAGCACGAGTTTTCAGGAATTTGAAGAAGCAGGAACGGAACTCAAAATCACACCCCATATCGCGGCCGACAATTATCTCCGTCTCGATATTGAGCAGATTATTGAAAAATTTGATTTTACTGTTTCGGCAGTCGCTTCCGCTCCCCCGCCTAAAACTACTCGTTCTCTGACCACCAGTATCACTGTTCCTGATGGTCATACGATTGTGATTGGCGGATTAGTGGGCAATGACTATCAACAACGTGTGCAAAAAATTCCCTTTTTTGGCGATATTCCGTTGATTGGCTACCTCTTCCGCAATACCATTCGAACACAAACCAAAACGAATGTATATCTTTTTTTGACGGCGCATGTGCTTCGAGAGCCCAATTTTAAAGATTTAAATCGGTTAACTCATCGAGACAAAATGCGTCTGAGTAAAGAAGAATTGGAAGATGTCGATCAATATCTCAATCGCTATAAAGAAAAAAATATGACGATTGATCCAGAAGAGGGGGATCATCTTTATCTGTTAGAGTATGAAAGTCCAACAGAAGAAAACGCTCGTGAAGATAAGGAGTAATCGTTGCCTCTCAAAAAAGCAATCACTAAAACGATTTTAAAAGAAAAATTGTTGACCTCAGAACAGGTCGAAGAATGTCTGGTGTATGCGTCTACTTCAGGACAAACCATTGATCAAATCCTGATTCAAAAGAACTATTTAAAAGAGCAAGTGGTCCTAGATGTTCTTTCAACCGCCATGAATTTAAAGCTTCATCCGACCCTAGCTCCTTTTGAAGTTCCCCAAGAATTTGTCGACAAGGTCCCAGCCACATTCGCTCGTCAATATAATTTAGTAGGCATTCGCAAACAAAACGGAATTTTTGAGGTTGCGACCTGCAACCCTTTAAATTTACAGCCTCTCGATGATTTAGGGAACTATCTCAACACCGAGATAGAACCCGTTCTCGCAAGCAAAGTAGAAATCGTCGCTAAAATCAATCAGGCGTATCAACGATCCAAAACGAATGTGGGCGAAATTCTGGATGCACTCGAGGAACAAGACACCATCGCGGGAAATACGGATATTGAGGTGACCGATGATTTACTCAGTATGTCGAGTCAACCCCCCATTATCCGTTTGGTGAATTCGATTCTATTTAACGCCTTAAAAATGCGAGCCTCGGATATCCATTTTCAGCCCTATGAAGATAAATTACAGGTTCGGTTTCGTATCGATGGAATTCTCTATGATCAGGATATCCCCCCGAAACGATGGCAAGAAGCGATTATCTCTCGTATTAAGGTGATGGGAAAGATGGATATTGCGGAGCGCCGTATTCCCCAAGATGGACGCGCGTCCGTAAAAGTTGGCGATAACGAAGTCGATTTACGCTTATCCTCAGTTCCCACCTCTTATGGAGAACGAATTGTGATTCGTATTCTCGACAAGGGGGCCCGCGTTTATACCATCAGTCAATTAGGGTTAGATGAACGGAACTCCCAAATTTTGCAAAAAGCGATTTCGCAACCGAACGGAGTCATTTTTGTGACGGGCCCAACGGGAAGTGGAAAGACAACCACCCTTTACGCCTCGTTAAATTTTATTAACTCGAATGAGTGTAATATTATTACGATTGAAGATCCGGTCGAATACAACTTGTCTGGAATCAGCCAAATTCAAGTTTCAAATCGTTCTGGAATGAATTTTTCTGCGGGTCTTAGATCTATTCTTCGTCAAGATCCTGACGTTATAATGATAGGCGAGGTTCGTGACGAAGAAACTGCCCGTATTGCCATTCAAGCCTCGCTTACAGGACACTTAGTTTTTTCTACTTTGCATACAAACGATTCCTCGAGTGCGGTTACGCGTATGCTAGATATTGGAATTGAACCGTATCTTGTCTCTTCTTCAATGCTTTTAGTCGTGGCACAACGATTGGTACGAAATATCTGTGAATTCTGTAAAACGCCGTATATTCCCGAGCCGCGAGAACTAGAAGAGGTCGGAATCACTTCCGAGCAACTTCCAAAGAAAGGGTTAAAAAAGGGCAAGGGTTGTCCACGTTGTTTTAATACGGGGTATATGGATCGTATTGGAATTTACGAGATGCTCAAAGTCACAGACGCCATTCGTGAATCGATTGTCAATCGGTTGTCAGCCTCCATTATTAAAAAGAAAGCACTTGAGGAAGGAATGATTACCCTCCGACATGATGGAATTCAAAAAACCTTATCGGGGCTTACTACTATTGAAGAAGTTCTGCGTATTACCCACTCTGATTTTTAAAAAGGTTCAAAAACTTTATGCCAGTCTATCAATATAAAGGCTTGGATCATTTAGGAGTAGAAAAAGACGGGATCCTTACCGCAGATACCCCAAAACAGGCTCGTGATCGCCTTCGGAACCAACGTGTTCATGTGGTAGAAATTCAGGAAATCCAGGAAGCTACAAAAAAACCGTCGATAGCCCTCAAATTTTTTGCCCGAAAAAAATTTGGAGACCTCGCGATTGTCACACGTCAACTCGCCACTTTGATTTCTGCAGGAATTACCTTAACAGAATCCCTAGGAGCCCTTAGTGAACAAGTTGAAGATCGCGCCTTACAAACGGCTTTTTTGGATATCCGAGAACGAATTACGCAGGGTCAATCGTTTGGAGAAGCTTTAGGACATCATACTTTTTATTTTTCGCCACTTTACATCAATATGATTAAAGCGGGTGAAGCATCGGGTTCCCTCGATGTTGTTTTAAGCCGTCTGGCAGACTATATTCAATCTCAAAACCGTATAAAATCCAAAGTTTCTGCGGCAATGACTTATCCGATTATCATGCTTGTCATCGGAGTCGCTGTGGTTACGTTTCTAATGACGTTTGTGGTTCCGAAAATCACTGGATTGCTGAAAGTACGAAAAAGTGTGCTTCCGTTGCCTACCACTATTTTAATTAATGTCAGCAATTTTTTTGTTTCCTATTGGTATCTTCTCATTGTTTTGTTTATGGTCGTGATCGGAGGCTATCGACTCTTTGTATCCACAAGTAAAGGCAGGCTTTTTGTGGATACCTATATTTTAAAAATTCCTCTGGTAGGACCCCTTTTCCGAAAACAAGCCGTTTCACGCTTTTCTGTAACGTTTGCGACCCTCTTGGGCGCAGGACTTCCTGTTTTGGAATGCCTTTCCATTCTCAAAAATGTAGTGAACAACAAGTTGATGTCAAATACTTTGGAAGAAGTCAGCACTCGTATTTTAGAGGGAGCCGATATTTCCACTCCGTTGAAAAAAAGTGGAGTTTTTCCACCCGTAGTAGGGTATATGATTGCAGTCGGAGAGCAAACGGGTCAACTTGAAAATATTCTCACGAAAATCTCTGTCGCGTATGATGAGGAAATTGATATTGCCACTCAAAAATTAACGGCGATGATGGAGCCCATTATGATTGTCGTTCTTGCTGTTATTGTCGGATTTATTGTACTGGCGATTGTTTTGCCTATTTTACAACTTTCTAAAATTTAAGCTTAAGGATAAAGGTATGCGATTGTTCCAAAAAAGATTTAGCTTAATTGAATTGATGGTGGTTATTTCGATTCTGGGTATTTTGGCGACGGTAGTTTCTATTAACGTGATGGATCACCTCTCTGCCGCCCGCCAAACCAAAGCAAAAGTTCAAATCCAGCAATTTACAGAATCGTTGGGGTTTTACTTTATTGATAACCATACCTATCCAAGCACCAGCGAAGGATTACAAAAACTAGCCGAAAAACCCGCAAAAAAAACAAATCCCTATATGGATGCGATCCCCGTCGATCCGTGGAGCCGTCCTTATGAATATCGCGCTCCTACCCAACATAAATTTGATATTATTAGCTATGGACGCGATGGAACCGAAGGGGGCGAAGGCGAAGACATGGACATCAAAAGTTGGGAAATTGTTGAAACTCAATCCCAATAAAGAGTTCAAGGATATTTTTTATGCGGAGTCTCCAAAAGCAGTTTACGCTGATCGAGTTATTAGTGACGATGTTTATTATCGGAGCGATTTTAAGCCTCACCTTTACCGCGCTAGATGATCTCACCGGATCTTCTCGCTTAGCGGCAACTGCGCGTCAACTCGGAGACTATATCAGCCTTGCACGAAATGAGGCCGCCGCACAAGGTAAAGTGATTGAAATTCATTACGATCTGGTTGAGAAAAAATACTGGATGCAACTTTCAGCCGAGGCGGAACTGGAAGGCTCTCTTCCTCTTGATAGTAGCGAACAGGACGACAATCCTTACGCGATGACGGCTATTTCGCTCAAAGCTGGGGTCACCTTTGAAGATATTATGCTTTCTCAAGAAGTCGTCAAAACTTCTGGAAAAATGGTGATCCGCTTTTCTCCATTTGGTTTTTCGGCTGGACATATCGTTCATTTACAGTCAGACGACAAGCAAGAAATTTCGGTTGAAATTAATGGCCTCACCGGAATTCCTTCTTATTACGACTTTTATAAAAAATTTGATCAGATTGTCATTTATGAAGATACCGATTAATAAATTAGCACGGATCCCGCGCGCTTTCACCCTCGTCGAAGTGATGATTTCGATTGTCATTATTGGGACAACGCTAGTCAGCCTTTTGATTGTTCGTAATCGAGCCATTGAAGATATTGCAGTCATTAATGAAGCCCGCATTCTCCGCGTTTTAGCGGAAAAAAAGATTGCGGAAATTGAGATTCAAGTCGAAAAAAATGAAAGTGGCGATTTTTCAAATGAAGGCTACCCTGAATTTCAATGGGAAATGGTTCAAGAAACGTTAGAGATTAAAGAATCCTCAGGTGTTACTGAACCCGGAGAGGAACCTCCAGAAACAGAAACCGGAGAAGAAGAAGTAACCTATTCGCTCAATCGAATCACACTGACAATCCAGTATGGACTAGAAAGCCGTTATGAACTTGTCCTCTATCATCCACTCTCCGAAGAAGAACAGAAAGAACCCAAATGAAGCGTTCCGTGACTCTCATTGAATTATTACTAGCAATCACGATTATGTCGATGATTATGTCGATGATTTATGGGATGCTTTTATCCACAATGAAAGCGCGGGATCAAATTTCTGCCTATACTCAAGCCAATCGTCTCGGTCCCACCATTTTAAATCTGATGACGGAGGATCTGAGCGCGCTTTATGCCTATTCCTTTAAAGGAAGCTTTTTTATGGGGAAACGAAGCGTCAATGCGAGCGAAATCCATTTCGTTTCAAGTATTGACTCGAAGATCCCGGAGCGAGAAGATGGAGTTCAAAGCGACATTTGTGAAGTGGGTTATTATTGCCGTCCGAATCCGGACGATTCCAATTTTTTGAATTTGTATCGTCGTGAAGATTTTTTTCTGGATGACCAACTTTTAAAAGGTGGGACTGGTGTTTTATTGTCTAGCGCCGTTCAATCCTTTGTGATCCAATATTATAATGGAACAGAATGGGTCGATCTCTGGGAAAATATCAAAGATGAAGGACTTCCCAAGGGCATTAAAGTTGAAGTCGCCCTCAAAGCCCCCTCCTCAGAGCTATTAGATGAAACAGAGTCCGTTACCTTTACGACGGTCATTACGCTTCCACCTCTCTATAATGCCAAAAAAAAAGAAGAAGCGCCCAAATAAAACTTATTTCAGATTGTTTCTAATCTCCTCGATCGAGCAATACTTTCCAGGACACAGCGTAGTTGATTTTACCGTGGAATGCCCCACAATATGCTCTTCGGAAATTTGACACTGCCTTGTTAACGTTTTTAACAAAAGTCTTAAGGACTCTCGTTGTTTGGAAGTCATAGACGTTTCTTCAAAATTTCCGACAAGACAAATCCCAATGCCGTGTTGATTATATTCGGTATCCCCGGCATGAGCACCGTGTTTTTGTTCTTTCCAACGAAATCCGATCTCAATGGCTCCATCAAGGGATCCTTGTCCATTTCCAATGACGAAGTGATATCCCAAACCATCCCAGCCTCGTTTAAGGTGCTCCTCATGAAAGATAGAGGCGTTTCCAATGGCACTCGCGGAATGATGGATGACAATATACTTCCACCGATAGAGTTCTTTTTGTGCAGGTAAATACGATAAAATAGAGGTTTCCCAAGAGTGCTGTTCCGGTGAAATTTTCGGAGAATAATACCAACACACACTCGAAAATACTGCAAGGCCCAAACTCAACAAAATGAACTTCATCCACCCGCTCCTCAAAAAAATAACCCCCAAATTTCCTTAAGACTTCCTCTATTCATTCTCCATTCTCCATTCTCCATTATCCATTATTTTTTATATCGGTTTTTTTTCTTAAAAAATGAAGAATCGCTTAAAAGTCTAAACGATTTACGGTTTCTTCCGATAAAAGATCAATTAGGGCGATATTGTCCTGGTCTTTTCCCGCTCGTAGTTGTTCCGTCCTCTGAGTTCCTTTCTATCAATGGAGAACACCCATGAATCGCAAGCAGAGAAAATTTTTGGTTCTGCTTATCTTAGCTGTGGTCATTATTACTTATAATCAACGGCGGGATCAGCAGTCTGGACTTCCAACAGTACTTTCCTCTCAAGCAAGCCTGACTAATTCTTCAAAACCTGAAACCTTTGATCCCGAAGAAGAATTTCGTCGACTCGAAAAAACAATTTTATTGGAAGATATAAAAGATCCTGAAGAACATCAACAAACACAGGAATCGAGAGATTTTTTTGAAAAATTTGAACAATCTTCAAAGAAAACCTCTCCTTCGGAAGAAAAAGAAGGAACAAAAAAACTTGCAGAACCCTCATTGAAGGGTGCTGAAGAAGCGGGAAAAGGGAGTTCAAATACTTATTATGTTGTGCAAGAACAAGATACGCTTTCCAAAATCTCCAGAAAATTTTATGGCACTCCAAACAAATGGAACCAAATTTTGAGAGCCAATTCACTCAGTTCTGAGAAGCATATTAAAGAAGGAATGAAGTTGATTATTCCTATGGCCCCCACAAGCGCTTCTGAAAAACCGCTACTGGCGAAAGACGAAAAAAATAGTGGTGACGAATTAGCGAAACAAGCGACCGGAAGCGTAAAAAATAACGCGTCTTCATTTCGGGAATACACCACCCAAAAAGGAGATACCTTATATAAAATCGCCAAGAGAATTTTTAATAGTGGAAGTCGTTGGCAAGAGATTTACGAATGGAACAAAACGGTTATTCCGGACCCCAATAATTTAAGAACCGGAATTATCTTGGTGATCAAATAAAGTTTCTCGATACAGAACCACAAATGAGGATATTATGCTTGAGGTCATTCGTAGTGAAGCGTCCATTGCCGAAGAAACCGCCTCTGTCTTAGCGGAAAAAAAGAGAGCTTATAAACGAAAATATAAGCGCCAACATATTAAAGTACGCGCTCAGATTTACATTTATTTGCAAAATGGTCTGCTTTTTGACGAGGGGACCTGTTTAATCCAAAATTTGAGTCCGGATGGCGCTTTAGTGACGCATATCGCTTTAAAACGAGAAGCGTTTCCGATTGATCCGTTTTCCTTGAAATTTAAAATTACACAAGGCGAGTTTTCAGGACTTTCCGCGAGTGGAGATCCAGTGCGTTTTATGAATAATGGAAAATTAGGAATGGGAGTCCATTTTCATGAATTCGAGATGGATGTTTCCGAACCTTAATTCGCGATAAGTGACTTTTAAGCCATAAAGGATATCCTCATTTTTTCCGTCTCATTTTGCTTTTCCAATGCCAGAAATTTTTTTTCAACATGTCTTTACCTCGGAGATTCTGCTTGGTTTATTGAGGCGGATTGGACGAAGAACTTGATTCTGGAGCGTCATTTTGATTGGCAGTTTCTGGTGCAGTTTCTGGTGGAACTTCCTCATTTTTAAACAATATGGACCATCGCATACAAGCGTGTTTAAAGATCAAAACCTCGCATTCTTTGGCCAAACTTAAAAAAATGTTCCAACGCGTAAACCAATAAAGCCGACCCCGAACCATAAATCCATCCGTCAAAATAAAAACCCCGCCTCGATTTTTTTGCATTTTAAGCAAAGTAGAGGTCTGCGGAAATAACCATCGTTCTTCGCCTTCTGGTGTCTTATAGGTCAAACGAGGAAGATGTTTCTCATCTTTTTTAATTCGTTCCAAAACTTGAGGTTGCTGTTCCATCTTTGCCAAAAAAACGCAGTCGATTTTAGGAATAAGTACTTTATTCCCTTCTTTTTCAACAGCAATTTGGCGGCTCTCTTCCGCGTCAAAATTAATCAAAATCAAATTTTCTAAGAGAGAGCCATCTGTTTTTCGGATAAAAACAGGAAAGCGATTTCGGATTAAATAACTAATCCAGTTCTTTTCTTTTTGATTAAATATTTTTAGTTGATGAGTGTATTTCTGCGGAAATCGCGAAGGTTGTTTTTTTTCGTCCGCGGGCGCTGATTTTGCTTCACTTTCCGTAGCAGAAGAATTAGATTCAGTCGGGGGAGGAATTATTTTTTTTTCTTCAGGAGGAATTATTTTTTCCAGCATGAGAACCTTTCTTGTCCACTATAATGGGCAATCATAAGAATTTATTTTGGAGCGATAGCGCTTTCAAAATGAAGCGAAGGAAGCGGTTTACTACTCGTTTTTAAAAGGAACACAAGTTTTTCATAGGAGTCTGAATTTTTTTCTTTCAACCATTCTAAAAATGAATCTGTTTGAGCTTTCCAGTTTCGAAATGCCACTTTAAAATCTTCTGTTTCATAAAGCTCTTGCCAATTCACGAAAAGCTGTAACGCTTCTTGAGGGGGCATTCTTTTTAAAATTTCCAGTAATTTAGGATTGGGAGATTGTAAATCAAGTGCTGGGAACGGAAGCGCCGCCTCTCCACCGATTTTACCAAGTTCTAGATAAATCAAATCCCGAAAAGATTTCTCATAAATTTTCCATTGATGTTCTGAATGATCCACCATCCTCCGGTACCATATTGCATAAGCGGTTTCCTGAAATTGGGAATAGGTGGTCACTTGATAAACACTTGTGGATTCTTTTAACGCGGCACACTCGACACAGTACCATTTGTTAAATTCAATAATAGGAACAAAAAGTAATAATAGCGCCAAAAAAATAGAAATTTTCAGGATCAGGGAGGATCGATTCACCAGATACACTAATAGCAAAAGTCCAAAAGGAAGAAATTGAGGGAAAAACCAGCACCCGATAGAAAAAAGAATTCCAATCAGAAAAAAGACACTAGGCGATGGGTTCCCAAACCAGGATTCTTTTGGAGGTTCCGGTAGATTTTGGATAATCTGGATCGCAAGTTTTTGTTGTTCTTGTTCGAATGTAGAAGGGGTCATGAGCCCTGCTGAAAAAGAATAGACCACTCGTGAAGGGTACTCTGAGAGGCTCCCGAAAAATAAATATGCAGAAGAGAATCAATTTGTTTTACTTCTCCTGAGAGCCCTTCTAATTTTTCAAAGCGCCACGGTTTTGGAACAGAAACGATCCAATGATGATCAAATTCGGGAACTAAATGAGAAGTGAAAAAAAGTTGGTTTCCTTCAAAAGAAGTACCCTCTTCTGGAGTCAAGAGAAACAGATGCCGATTCGAATGAATGAGCGAAGGAACTTCAAGCACTGGAGTCAACGTTATTGAAAGGGATTGATAGGCCGGAACCTCCGTTTGTAGTTGATTTGAAACGATCCCCAAATAATTCTCGGACCAAAATTCTACCGCGTGGTAACTTCCAGATTTTTGAAAATTTTTCAGCGATATCGTTTGTTTTCGTGTGCCAGCCGGAATAGGAGCTTTTTGCCCGAATTCCAAATTTTCTCCCCAATTGAAAAGTCCTATATGAAAGTGATCTTTGAACATCAGTGTCCAACATTCAGGATACTCGCGCAAGAAAAGATCTTGGGGCGTTCCTACTTGATGATATGCCGGAAGTAAAGCGCCTATGGAGTGAACCTGTTGAGGAGTTAAAGAGGAAATCGGTTCTCCTACACGAACCATCCCGCCACTATACCCTACGGCCTGAACATAATTTTGGCTCTGTTCCGACGTTAAAGGCTTTCTAAAATAGATTAAATCCGGATCTTGGACAAATAATCCTTTTGGAAAATAATAGCGTCTGGCCAGAACGCGATACGTTTCTTTCACTCCGCGTCCTTTCCACTCCAGTTCAGGTTGGAGCCAAACAGGTAACGTATCAAGGTTACTTTTCAATCCATGAACAAAATAATAATTCAGACCCACAATTCCCACCGCCGAAAGAAAAACATCTGGAGGCGTTTGTTTTCGGATCTCTTTCATCATTTCGACAAAGACTTGGGAATAGGTTTGATCTTTTTGAAAAAATTTGGTGCCAAAGAGGGCCCAATACGTGTTATCCATTTTTAAATACTGAAAGCCCCACTCCTTCGTGACTTGCCGAATTTGATCCAAAATGAATTGTTTGATTTCGGGTTTGGAAATATCCAGAATCATACATTCTTTCGGAGAGCCCAGTCGTCCAGCTAAACTTTTAGGGACAAACCAATCGGGATGGTTCCGATAGAGCGCCGACTGATTGCTGGCCACGAATGGGCTAATCGTGAGTCCCGGAATAAAACCTTGCCGACGAATTTCGTCCGCCAGCCATTTCATTCCCTGTGGAAATTTTTTCAGGTCTGTGTCCCAATCGCCTACAGCGGTTTCCCATCCTTGTGAAATCTGAAAATAGCGCATACCAAACGGTTTTAAACGCGTTTTCATGGACTCTAGGTTTTCTAAAATCAACTGTTGATGAATATTTTCTCCATACCCTCCGAAATCGGGTCCACCCTGATAAGAACACCATCCATCTGGAACGGGGCCTGTCCAACTTTCATAGCCTTTTTGGAGCAATTGTTTCGCAAAAATATGGCTGAGTTGTTCAAGACATTGAAACGGAGAGTCGCTAAAAATCAGAACCAATGGCTCTGCCTCTCGGAGCGACGTTCCTGACTTCAATGGAGGGTCATAATTGAGTTGAACTTGAAGTGCGATTTGTTGATTTTGGGGGGACGAAAAAACCTGAGCGGTGGCCTGAAAATATTGTAAAAAACTACAAAGCACGCTCCGATTTTTCAAATTGGTGAATAAAGCGCTCCAGTTACTTTTGGCTTTCTCGGTTCCAGGAATGAGGCGTGGATAGTAATCATAATAAAAATCATAACCATTTTCTAAAATTCGAGTTTGTTCTGGAACCAGATTTAATAGTCCTGTAAGGGGAGAAAATGTTTTTAAGTCGCGATTACACAGGATTTGACTCTGGATTTCCAAGAAATGGGGTCGAAGCAAAAACTCTAAAAATACTTGACCCTCGGAACCCTTCAAAGCGACACGAATTTGATTTTCGCTCATAGAAATCGTTTGTTGATATTCATATTTGCCACGCTGGTTCACTTCGATACTACTTTTTAAAACCAGATCCTTTTCCACCTCAATTTGGTACGAAAATGGATTCTTTTTTAGAATTAACGAATAGCGAGGAGTCGTCAATCTAGCAATTTCTTCTTCGGCCCAAGCCGTGCAACAGAGAAGCAGGAAAAAAAAACGCGTCATCATAAAAATTAAACTTCTTCGAAAGCGAGTTGATATCAACTGGATAAATTAAATTTATAAATAAGTCGCTCTGCAAAACGTTTGTCGAGGTCCTCAATCTTTTGGATCAGATCGAAGGTCTTTTGACTATCATAGGGGACCCGTTTGGCCTTATAAGTGTATTTGTTTGGAAAAATGGTGACAATTCCGTAACTAGCGCGGATATCCCCATCTCTGGGTTGGCCAACCGATCCTACATTTATTAAGGCTTCGGATTTTTTGGGAAGATCAATATTTAATTCGGTTTCTTTTTCATATCCTTTCAAAGTGGCGAACTTATTATATTTTACTTTGGCCCCATGAATATACCAAAGTCCGGGAACATGGTGATGTCCATGAAAATTCAGTTTGAATTTATTTTTTTTCATATAATTGAAACTACGAATGGCATTTTTAAATTGATCATTTTCATCAATATATAAAATGGTTTTAAAGAGATCTTCTTTATCCAGCATCGCATGAACAAAAAGAATTTCGTTTTCGATAATTTCACATTTCAGATCGAGTAAAAAACGATATTTTGGACGGAGAGCCACTTCTCCTGAAACAGCCGGAACGTCAGGGTCTTGTAATTGAGTAAGCGTCCAATTAATGGCTTTACGAGCCGCCTCATGAAAATAGGAATCGATTGTTAAATTTTTTCCATTGAGCAAAAATTTCTTACCAATTAAAGCCGCTTCATGGTTTCCTAGAATAATATCTGATGGAGACGCCCGTGTTAACAGAAGATCGAGGCATTCTTTGGGTTGTGGACCATAACCGACAACATCTCCAAGACAAATGACGCGATCGATTGGGCCTTCTCGATCCATATCTTCAAAAACGGCTTCCAAAGCCGCTAAATTACTATGAATGTCGGCGAGAATCGCAATTTTTGACATAAAAAAAATTTATTCTCTAAAAAAGAAAATGGGACAACAAAGGGGATAAAATCTTTCTTAGCTAAGAAGGAATATAGGTAATATCTTCGCTCGGATTTCCGCTTCCTTTCATTTGTTCGGGAGAAATCTTAGGAGGTTCTCGCCATTGTAACGTTTTTCCCATATTCTTCTTAAAATAATGATGATAATGCTCTCCATACAGCGTCTCTTGACCTTCTTCCGTAAATTCGCGTAACGCCTTTTTGGTCAGTTTGCAAAGATATTCTGCGGAAGCGCGGTTTTCTCGACATAACGTTTGATGGAGAGTGAAGGCTAACCGTCCTTCCAGAGTATCCGAGGTTAAATTTAATTGTTTTTTTAGGGCCTCTTCATAATACTCTGGAAGCTTGATATAAGGATGTGAAAAGAGATTTTCAAAGGATTTCAACGTTTTTTCACATTTGGACTCCTCTAAATTTTCTAGAGGATGAACGCCTTGAATTAATGTTAAATAAATGATTCCACAGGCCCAAATATCCCACTTATAATTAGCAGGAGAAGTTTTCCAGCCAAAGGCTTCCGGTGGAAAATAACGAACGCGTCCTTGTCTTCCCTTGTTATGCTGACCCTCCACGCGAGCCAATCCAAAATCACTAATTTTCAAAGTTTCGCCTCCGTCGAGAAGGATATTTCTTGTACAAATATCTCCGTGACAAATCCCAGATTGATGCGCTACCGCCAATCCTTGAAAGATCGAAACCATACACTTAGCCGCATAAAAAGCGGGCATAGGACCTTCAAAAGAACGACGATATTCTTCCAAGGTTCCCCCGGGACAATATTCTAATTCTAAATATCCGATCTCTGCACAAATTCCGGATCCCTGTACCGGTAAAAAGGACTCTCCTCCTGTTCTTAATCGAACAATATGAGGCGATTGGAGCCGTTTTAAACTCTCATACTCATTCACTAAAAATTCTGAAACCAAATATCCGGGCATAATTTTGAGAACCGAACGATTTCCAGAAAAGCGTGAGCTATCTCCACCTTGTTCAATTAAATAAACTAAAGCCATTCCTCCGCGTCCAAGCAATCCCTGAATCACCCATCCCTCAAAGGGGCCCTCCAGAGCTTTTCCCGGAATTAGATATTCTTCATACGCTTTTAAAGAATTCTCTATATCCCATTTCACGTATTCGTTTCTCCTGTTTCTGCAAAACCACAATTTTCTTATTTTAATATAAATCGAACCAGGAACAAAAACACAAAAAGTAAAATAAGTTGCGCGACCCCAAAAATACCTAAAAGATAGAAAATTTTCGTTTCAAGTTGGGTATAACGCAATTTAAGAATACGAAATTCTTCTTGTTGTTCTTGAAATTTCTTTTCGAAAAACAATTTTTCGTCGGTCCAATAATTTTTTATGGGCATTGTCTCTTCGAGAACAATTTTTTGAGTTTTAGGTTTTTCTTCTTTTCGTTCCAATCGAGTCACTTCCTCCTTTTGTTCCTGAAGATGAAGAATACGCACCATTACAAAAGAACAATTATCTCGTCCCCCTTTTTGCAAAGCTTTTTGGTTTAATTTCTCGCTAATCTCGCCTAACGAACGGGAAGGGATTTCTAAAATCGTCGAAAAAACCACCTGAGGCGGAACATAACTGTCCAAACCATCACTACAGAGTAAAAAAAAATCTCCAGATTGCACCGGATATTTTATTAAATGAGGAGAAACTTTATTTCCGGGTCCAATAACCGAAGCCAGCATTTTAGAGTCGACAATCGTATCATCGGTGGTAAGTTGTTTCCATGCTCCTTGCTGAAGAAGATATCCGCGACTATCTCCTACATTTAGAATATACGCAAAATTTTCAGTGAGATGAAGCAGAACAATTGTCGAGGCAGAATTTTCCGCTTTACTCAAATTTTCTGCAAGAATTTTTTGATGGGTCATCAAGAGCGTTTCTAAGATATCGTCTCGTGAGGCTCTTTTTGAACGATAGACCTGATTCCAAAACGTCTGGAAATTCTCTTGAATCGCCCCCGCCGCTTTTCCTCCATCCGAAGAACTCCCGACCCCATCGGCCACAAGGGCCCCAAAAAACTCGACCTCGGAAATCACTTCCCGATGACCACTTTTTATTTCGAAAGTACATTGCGTCGGGGTTGCAATACAAGCCAGAATTCGATCCTGATTGTCGGTCCGTACTAAACCGCGATCCGAAAAAATAGCGTATTCTAGCGTCAACATCGCCTTAACGTCCTAAATATTGCCCGCCGGTCAGATCCGTAATTTCATGGAGAAATTGATACACTTTTTCATGCTCTTGAGGAGGAACGCCGGTGGCGAGTGCCACAATACGAGTTTGAATTTTTCCACCTTTTTGTTTTTGTACTTGGGCACGCACATATTGCTTAATTTTTTCAATCAGGTACGGAGTCGATTCGGTACCTCCCTCACGAGGAGCGCCATCGGTCAAAATAAAAATGGCGTCGATATCGTCATATTCTTCATATGCTTTTTCAAGTGCGACCCTTAAAAAGGTTTGTCCCTTAAAGGTTTGTTTTCGGTACCACTCTGAAGCCAACTTTTTGTGCTCTTCGCGGCCATCCATCATCAACCCTTCCCTTTCTGGAAAGTAATGCATCGAAGCCGCAAAGCCGACAAGCGCGAATTCGTCAATGGCGCAATGGTTTATCACCTCAGTAAAGGTTTGCATAATCATCTCCTTTACTTTAGGACTTTGTTCAATACTGCCGGAACAGTCCAAGAGAAAAAGAACTCGCTTGTACTGGGGCTGTATTCCAAAAATGGATTTGGCACCAAGATTTTTGGCTTGCTCTTCTAATAACTTAATTTTTTTCTGAGCCAGTTTAAGCTGTTCTTCGCGGTCCGTCTCCATGGATTTGAGTTCACCCAGTTGTTCTGATGCGTGGAATTTGTCTTGATTGAGTTCCTTAAGTTGATCGGAGAGGAGCTGATTTTGTTTTTTTAGCTCCTGAAGTTCGGCATCTTTTTGGCCGTTGGTTTCGCGTAAAACACGAAGTTCTTGAAGGAGTTTGGTTTGTTCATCTCCACTTTTGTCCAGAATGGATTTGAGTTGGTTGGTCGATTTCGTTAGTGCTTCCGAGAGTTCTCCTTTATGGCTTGTTTCTTCACCCAATTTTTGTTGTAAGGCATCGATACTTTTTTGTAAGAGGCTGGTTTCTTGGCGCAATTTTTCTTCTTCCGCAAGTGCCTGCTCTAGTTCAGAGAGCGTTTTTTTCATTTGCTCCGCTTCCTGCTTTGCGGATTGTTCTGCTTTTTCCGCTCGAATTTTAGCCTCTTCCGCAGAATCTCGATTTTTCAAAGCGAGGGTTCGAGATTCTTGGGCCGATTTTGCAGAATCTTCTGCTTCATTCCGAGCCTGACGCATCTTAAGTTCCATACGTTCTGCCGCGGATGCGGCCAGATTGGCGCGTTCCGCTTCCGTTCGATATTTTCGTACCGACTCCGAGACATCGTCTAACGCTTTATCCACGTCTTGGGTCAACTTTTGTGAATTCAAAACAAAGAGCAAAATGATGGCTCCGAGGGCGCAACAAATCACATCCAGAAAGGAAAGACTAAACGTGGAAAGTTCTCGAAACTCTCTTCTCATAGGAAATCTTCTTTCTAGCCACGGATGCGTAAGTTAATGATAATTTTTTCCTGGCAAAAGAATTCGATGGAAACCAATAATTGTTCCTCTCGTTTTTGCATTCCATAAACCATCAAAGTCAGCGGGATCGATAGTACTAGTGCCACAAAGGTTGTGTCAAACGCGGTCGCGAGATGTTTAAGGACTTCAGGGAGATTGTTCACCATATCTGGAACCCCTAACGCGGCACTAATTCCGATGACGGTTCCAATAAAACCTAATGCAGGAATCGAGGAAGCAATAAAGCGTAATACGGCTGTAGACGCAGAAATCTGGTTCTGTAAAGTATCCATTCTCGCTTTAAAAATTTCTAAAGCCCCTTCCGACGTTTTGGTTACCCGACAACGTTCAATCAATAACTCAATGGTTCGAGAGAGTGCAGATTTCCCTTTTAACCCTGATGATTCAATATCTTCTAAAATATGGTTTAATTCGTTTGTCGTCTCAAGAAGAGCCCGACCGGGTTTACAGAGAATCGCTTCCATTTTCGCGAACGGAAGTTTTTCGCCTTTCAGCAAAATCCATTTAAATAAAATGACAACGGTTCCCCAGAAAAAAAGGATATAAGTCGCGGCCTGAATTTGGCCAATCAGCATTCTCAAGGGAACTTGAGGAAAATTCTTATTCACAAAAAGAATGATCAGATAAAAAACGGTGCCGATAATGGTCCCAAGGGCCATTGGCGTAAAAGGTTTTGGATCTTGAAAAGATAACGGGTCTCTCATTTATTTTATATCCTTTACAAAATGTTGGATCGCACTTGCTTTAAGCAAATAAAATCCTTCTGCCTCTTTAGGTGTTTCGAGTAACATCCCCAAGATTCCGCCTTGTTCATCTAGCACAACAGCGCCCGAAGCATAGGGTTTATGTTGAAGATCTTGGGAGATCGTTGGCACAAATAACAATAGATCGTTTGGCCCACTTCGTAATTTCCCTTCAATTAAAATCGGCTGAAAATCTTCGGAAAGAGAAGCCGGATAGAGCGAAGCAAAACAAGGTTTTCCTATTTCTGCAGAAGCAAACTCCCATTTCCAGAGCGAGCGCTGAAAATTCTTGAGTTCCAGAATCGCTAATTCTGAAGAATCCCCACCGACGAGAACCCGATATCCTTCCGGAAGATCTTCAAATTGTTCTTGAGCGTCCGTGTTCGAAAGTACTTCCAAATCGCCTTGATAGTTCTTTTTTAGCGGATGATTCGTAAACGCGTTTTGAAATAAAATTTGTCCCTCTTTACTCATTCGATCCCCATAGAGCCAAGCAGAGACTAATAACGGGATATCTAGCGGTTCTTGATCTTTTCTCGTCAGTACTCGATCTTCTGGAGGTTTATGCGGTTCATACTTCCACGGTTGAACGATTTTTTTGCTAGTAAAAATATAAAAAGAACGCTGATTTTTCCATACAAACCCGGTTCCCTGACGGATAGGCTTTCCTTCCCGGTTCGTACTCAGGACACACACGAGATTCTTGCGGTGGTTTTCCATCACCACTTTTTTGGTGCTAAGAAGGCTCTGATCCCAAAAAAGATAAAACCCGCCGGCCAAAAGTAAAACAAATAAAAGGCCAGTCATTACAATTAAAAGACGTTTTAAAAAATGGGACTCTTTTGGTGGGAACAAAACACGGAAATCATTGGAAATATCCACAGGTCCGAGGGTCAGATTTTCACCAAAATGAAATCGTTTCCGTTCTCCGGGTTGGATTTCTGTTCCATCTAAAAAAATACGTGTTTGAGTTTCTGGGAGGCGACGAATGGTAAATTTTTCTTCCTCTGGAAGAACCTCTAAGACGGCTAATTCCGGATCGATCTCTGGGAGAACAAGCTCCATTTTGGCACTGGAACCGATTCGGTACGCCATTCCAGGAAGAGGTTGAGGAATGAGATCAGAAAGTTTTTTATGAAAGGTAACCACGGAAGAAAAGAGTTTGCTCAGAATCCCTTCCAGTTCTTTTTCTGGAATGACCCGATATTCCAACCAGGGAAACTCGGGCCCTAATTTAACCCGGCCACTTTGATAATGGAGATCGGTATGATTTCGTTTCTGGAGCGGATGCGGAGAAGCGTTGCCATCTTCGATTTCAAAATCGTCTCGACTCAAATTTTCTAGCATAAAACGAAGTTTACCACTCTCGTCCTTGATTAAGGCAAATTGAGCATGTTTTTCTAAGGCTCCGGGTCGATGAATCGAGAGTTGCGCTTGAGTGCTGTTTCCAATCAAAACTCGAACTCCAGTGCGAGACGGACTAGAGCGAACGACCCCATGAAGACGAATTTCTTTTGTTTTTTCTTCATCTTCCCATCGAAGTTCAATAAGTCCGTAAAAAACAGGTTCGCCAGAGGCTTCTTCCTGAGAAAGGAGGGTGGGAGCCGTACTACGGAAAAAAACTTCCGGAGCTTTAGAATCAAGACCGAAACGAATGCGATCTCCGTCTTGAAGCGGGGTTTGTTCGTAAATGCTTTTATCATTGAGTTGCATTCCGATACTTCGATCCGCGACACAACGAATAAAATAGCTTCTGGAAGCTGTATCGAAAGTAATTTCAATATGTTGGGGTGCTACGAATTCTTTTTGATGGATTATTCGATAATCACAGGAAGGCGATGTTCCCAAAAAATAAGAAAGCTTATGACTAGAGACATCAATTTTTATAGGTTCGGTTCCCGCGATAGAGGATTCAATCGCAAATTCAGTCATTTTAATTTTAGGCGCTTCTTTTTCAGCAACGTTTGAATCCGTTTTTTTCGGGTTCACTGAAACGACATCGTCTGAAATATACTGAATATCGGCTTGCTGTTCTCCGGCTTTGAAATTAAATAGGCCGGACTGTTTTAGAGGAACTTCTTGTTTCAGTAATAGCGATTGGCCATCAATGAAGACACTTTGGTCATATTGAGTTTCTCGTCGTAAAAAGAATCCCTGCTCTTCTCTTGAAATGGAGGCATGAATACGTGAAACCCATGTTTCGGCCACAGGAAATTCTGTTTCTTCGCTACGTCCCAAGTAAATTCGTCCTTCTTCACCGGATCGGGTAAACGTGAATGCTTTCTCGATCCCTTGACAATTGCCATTCATGATTTTGAGATGAAGGGTCATCGAGCGTTCGGTCGTCGGTTTTGCGCTCGAAGAAAGGTCGAATTTGGTCACATCTTCAGAAGGTTGATATACTCGTGTTTTGTCGTCTTCTGCAGGAGCGGTATACACTCGCGTTTTGTCGTCCTCTTCGAGACTCGTTTTTGGCGCGAGTAATTCTGGAACCTGATATTGCAAAGAGAACGTTCGTTTTTTCTCACGAGCAAACAAATTCAGTGTTCCTTGGGGCGCTATCGGTCTTGTTTCTGGAGGGTAAAGAGTTTCGCCTGCATGTTCAATTCCTGAATCAGAAAGTACTTTAAGATAAAGTGTTTGCCCATCCCAAAATAACTCGGCATGTTTACGAGAAATATCCATTTCGTTAATAGGGAAAAAATGGATCGCTTCTTCTGGCGTTCCTGCTTTGGGGGTTCTTCCTACTAAAATAAAGGTATGCGGTATCAACGAAAACTCGCGACGCTCTCCTTCTCCTTCGATCAAAACATGAATCGAAAGATCGGTCGGTTTGTTTTCAGGAAGAATCGGAGCTAGTGGCTCCTCAGGATTCATCTCTGGGACGGGTGGATTTTCAAAAACTTCGGACATACGCTCCCCCGATAGAGGTTTAACAATCAACACAACTTAAAAAAACGTTTAAGATTTTAGTATATAAAAAGCAATTTGAAAAAGGAAATCGCTGGAGTTGATTCAGATTAACGATTTTTGCATGAATCGAGCGCAGGGTTCCGGATTGTCCCGATATTTTGGGATATCCACGAATCCAAGCGCTTCATAGAGATGATTTGCCGCGATTAAACGGGGAACGGTATCGAGACGCATCGTTTTATAGCCTAATATTTTAGCAATCTCTAGCGATTTTAGACATAAAGCTTTTCCAATGCCTAATCCTTGGAATCGTTGATAGACATAGAGACGTTTCATTTCACAAATATCTTTCTCCAAAAGGCGAATTCCAAGACCTCCGGCCGGAGCATTTCCGACCTTTGCCAAAATATAAGCGCCTTGAGGTTCTCCATACATTTGAGAAAAAGAGTTCATCTCGTGATCGACATTTTGAAAGCAGAGATCCATATTCAGCCACTCCATATAAGCGCGAGTAATCGCTTTCGCGTTCTCATACTCTTCGGGATGATGGCATAAACACAATTCAAAATTCATAACGCTCGCCTTTAGGTTTCAAAGGAAGGGTGCGGTTTTCGGGGTTGGTAAAATTGGGCAAGAGAGTTTGGATTAACTCCAAGGTAAAACCCGAAGGTCAGGAGAGTGTTGCGTAAAACAGTGTACCCGATCCCTTCCTCAATCCAGCGCCTCGCGGAAATCTGAATCTGTGGTTTTCGAATCAACCCAATTCGTCCTAACGCTCGAATCTTACGAAAGAAAAGAACTTCCTCAAAAAGTCGTACCTCTGGAAATCCCCCATTTTCCTGAAAAATCGACCTCTTGACAAAGATTCCTTGATCCCCATACGGATATTCAGTTAGACGAGATCTTAGATTAGACGCTTTCGTGATGCACCAAAAGAGCCATCCCGGAGCGTCAATCTCAACATAAAAAGCGCCCGCAGGAACTTTCGGAAAACGAAACATCAATTCACGAATACTTTGTAGTGCCTCTTTTGAAAGTTTCGTATCGGCATGCAAAAAAAGCAAGATTTCTCCTGTCGCCAATTTTGCTCCTTGATTCATTTGAAGAGAGCGTCCTTGGACTCCATTCAGAATCTTGCATCCAAAATCGTGTGCAATAGAAAGGGTTTGATCGTGACTTCCAGCATCACAGACAATGACTTCAAAATCCGGACAATTCTGCTCGGATAGACGCTGAAGACAATCCGGCAGATCCTGCGCTTCGTTCCATGTTGGAATAATAACCGAAAACAGAGGGCTCATCTATTTGTATTCCCGCCCTTCAACTAGGCGATGAGATTCACTGGCGCCAAATGAGGCTGATATAAAATCTTGTCCACCTCGGAAACCTCAAGATGGGTTTGAAGCACCTCGGCAAAAACATCTCGAAAATCGGTCGTATGTTTCAAATCGCGATGTTGCATTAATTGCTCCGGTGCCAATCCCGGCCAGGTTCCTATTACAGGTCGAGCCTTTCCTTTTCCCGCTTTAAGAACAGGCCCTCCGAAAGCCAGCATACAATTTCCCCATCCATGATCCGTTCCATTACTTCCGTTTTGAGCGACGGTGCGACCAAATTCGCTACATACGAGTAAAAGGATATCGTCTAACTGATTTTCCAGATCCTTCATAAAGGTTGCGACCGCGTCACTTAAGGTTTGTACGAGGGTTCCAAATTGTCCTTGAACAGCGCCCTGATTTTGGTGTGTATCCCATCCATCATAGTCGACTTCCGCGACCTCTAATCCGACATCCGCTTTGATGAGCCGAGCAATTTCCTTGAGTTTTTGAGCAAAGGCATTTTCTGGATAAACCACTGAAGGCTCTGAAATTTTTTGTAAAACGTCGCCTAAGAGATGAATTCCGTTCAAAGAACTTCTGTTCGATTCTAATAAAAGTGAGGGAATTCTTCCTGCAACATTATCTTGATAGGCATTCAGTAACGAATCTAAAGCGATTCCATTTTGCTCTCCGGAACCTCCTAACGACAAATCGGCTAAGCTCCTGAGTGCGTAAGCGGGCGCTTTTCCTTGTAATACTCGTGGCAGACTTTCTCCGATAGAAACAGCGCGAATCGGACCCTTTCCCTTCGTTAACCGCAGATATCGATTAAGCCATCCATCGGAGGCAAGCGCATTTTCAGTCGCTCCTGTTTCCCACGCATTTTGTTCTTCAAAATGGGAACGAGAATTTAGATCGTAGCCCACCGCATTGATCGCAGTCGCTAAACCGTTCTGAAAGTAAGGGAAAAGTGTTTTTAAACGAGGATTGAGTCCGAAAAAACCATCCAAATCCAAAACGCCTTCGGACCGATCTGGACGCGGAAGCGCGATAAATCCACGAAGCTTGTAATAGAAAGGATCTTGGTAGGGAACAATGACATTTAATCCGTCCATCCCTCCTCGTAAAAACACTAATACAAATATTTTTTTCTTTTTACCCAGAGGTGGGCTTGGTTCTTCGGCCCAAATTTGAATGGAAGGAAGTCCGAGAGTTAGAAGAGAGGTTCCCGCAGATTGAAGAAAAAAGCGGCGTGTCCAAGTCATAAGGTTCCTTTCTGCGTATTTATTTTAGAATTTAACGAAGTTGCATTTCTGGCAGGAGTCCTAGTAATAGCAGACAGGCTTCAATACGGACTTTGCCTGTTTTCGGGAAGTGCTGAAGTCCTTTCAGAACAGCCTCTTGAGAAGCCGAATTTAAAGGAAATCCGGTGAGTCGAATCGCTAACAGATCGAGGACCTCTGTTGTTTTAAGTTCTTCTTCAAGAATCGTGAGCCACTGTTCAGGAATGAGCACGAGCATTTCAGCGGACCATTGTTGCAAAAATTTCCACCGTTGCAATAATGCATTGGCGCTCACATAGGTTTCTTCTTCTTCTGGATACCCATCTGGAGTCACTCGATCGAAGATTCCCATACCGCTGTTGCGTAAACAATCGATCATTTTTCCTTCACTATTTCGGAGAGAAAGTCTCGCCAAACGTAGCGTAAAATCTAGAGGTGTCGCTAACCGCAAAGAATCACAAGTTTTCCAAAAATCTTGAGATTCAGCAATCGTCAGTAATAATTCTTGTAGTTGACCGCCATTGCTTAAAAATTGTTGCGTTAACTGGTGCACCAGTGGCTCTGACACCGGAGTTCCTATATAATGTTCTACCAGTTTCTGACTTATAAAATGAGCCGTAGCAGGATGACCCGCGAGCATTTCCATCATTATCAACGCTCGATCATAACATTGATCGGAACTGACTTCCGGAAAATCCATCCCAAAAATACGTAAGGCGGTTCCTTGTCCCAAATCGGAATCATGCCGAAAAAAACGAACCATCGGAAATCCAGAGCCTTTTCGATTGGCTTCATCAGAAAGGGTCCAGCCATTCAAGAGTTGCGCCAACGCGGTGATATCTGTTTGGGTATATCCTCCATGAACTCCAACCGTATGAAGTTCCATGATTTCACGGGCGTAGTTTTCATTTAAGGCATTAGAAAAACTACGAAACTGATCCAAATAATAAATCATCGCGGGGCTTGACGCAGAGGCAAATAGTAAGTCTTGAAACGGAGCCACCCCTAAGCGACTGAACGCAACATATTCTTCCCATTCTGAAATCGTTCCTGATTTTCGGATCCAAGTCGAAAAATGATTTTGTATCCAGAACGAAAATCGGGCTTGTACTGGATTTTTCGCAAAAATGAGATGATGGAGCGCACGAAGTTGAACTTGAGGAATTTGCGTTTCATCGGGATAAAGTTGTTCCGCTTGGCGAATAATATCCTCATCTGAAAACGGATGTTTTAAGGTTGATTCTAGCCATTGTCTTTCTCCCTGAATAAGAATTTGAGCTAACGCTTCCGGTTCAGGACCATAGGCAAAACGTGAAAGTAAATGAACCGCGCGAACATAAGGAAATGTTTGTTTCTCCGCGGATTCTAATATCGTAAATTCTCTCGTTTCTGAACGGGTAGATTTTCCAGATTTTTCAAAGTTTTCTCGAATTTGAACCGAAAGGGTATGTTTTCCGGGTGCTAAATGACGAAGCAACAAGGGTAAAATCACCCGCGATGATTTTTTCTGCGGAAGGATATCAAGATTTTGTTCTTGTCCATCAATCACTAAATCCGCTTTAAAAAAAGCAGAAGAAGATTGAACAGAGGCCACCACTAAATCTGCGAAGCAGGTTTGATGTCCCGATTCTGGGTACTCTAAAGTGATTTGGGTAGTTACTGAAGCGGTCGTTGTTTCTTGTGTTTCAGGGGGGACTGGCAATGAGGTTGTCCCGTGTTGCGTTTGAGTTTCAAGCTTCATAGGCAAATCCATCTCATTCATCATAGGAGAAGGATTCGTTTGATTGTGAGAAAGAAGTTGTTGAAGAACCTCTTTTGGGGCATCTAAGCGCATCCATTCAACGGTATCTAGAAATAGGTTTCGATCGGTGATTCCTCGCCCATAAAAATCATTCATGAAAAAGA
>CAZHAR010000071.1:0-26083 GCA_964530615.1 uncultured Planctomycetota bacterium
GGGTGGGGGCGATTAAAAACGGGGCGATGTGGGTAGAGGCGATTCATGAATCGCCCCCCGAGGAGGTTGTAGATCCGCGCCCTGAGTACTCAGCATCTCTGTATCTGTTTCTTGTTCGAGAAGAGGTGATTTTTCTGGGGGCGATTCATGAATTGCCTCTACCGGAGAATCCTGATTTTCGAGCGAAACGACTTTTAGAAGATTTCCACAAACTTTGCAAGCGACCGCATTTTGAGGCGCTTGGGGAACTTTATATTTTTTTCGACAAGAATAACAAACTAAAAGTGTTGACATGGAAATCACCAGAATAGAGGGAAGATGGCTTAAGGGAGTGAAGGATAGCAGAAATTTCAAGATCGTTGAAGATGTTTTTGGATTTGTCGTATCCGCTTTTCTAAGGGATCGCGTTTTAGCGCTTGATAGACTTGCCCCAAAAGTGTACCGGATTCTAAAAGAGATTCTTGAGAAGAGTTAAACCAGAGATCTCTCGCCAATAATAAGCCTAATCCGGGTTTTTGTTGCGTTAAACTTTCTAAAATCCTCTGTTTGAAATCCATAAAAAAGAGTGAACCTTGTGGGGCGTTGAGAGCGATAAAGGTTTCGGGTGGAACCACAATTCCTAAGCCATCTAAAGTCAGAGCGAGGATAGAAGAAGAACGCGACACCATTCCTTTATAAGTCGAGGGGATATCTCGATAAGTGGTTAAGAGTTTTTCAGCTAAGCGATAAAAGAGATCAATGTCTTTAGAGGAATATCTAGATTCTTCTCGATCTTCAATAAAATCATTTACATAATCCACTAAAACATTCAAAATATGATACGTGGATAAGACACAGGCAACCCCGCTTTGAAAAGAATAGTGCACACACTGTTTTGGAGTTAGACTGTTTGGATCGTCAAGGATATAACCCCAACCCGATTGATAATTTTTATGATGCGCCACTAAAAAAAGTTCAGGAGGAAAAGTTCGCTTAAAGAGCGTAGATGGCCATTGATCTAGTGCCGGATTCATAAGAATAAAATCTAAAGCTTCAAAGGCGTATGAAGGGGCTGAAGGTTTAATTTCTACGGCCAACTTCCAAAGAATTTCTAATTCTTCAGAAATAAAAGGTCCCGGCGAAAATTCATTATCTGCTAAAGAGGAGATTAAATTCATTAGATTATGTTTGAACCTGTATTAACCATTCATAGTCGAGATCGTGATTATCCCGTTTATCTTCAATCGGGTTTATTGTCTCAATTCGAGATAATTTTACAATCGCAAAAATATTCCACTCTTTTTCTTCTCACCGATTCTTTGATGGCTTCTCTTTATTCGCCATTTCTTGAATCCCTTGCGCAGTCCAAGAAAAATCGGATTCAGGTGATTCCAGCAGGCGAAAAAAATAAATCTTGGGAAAGTGCTCAACTCCTCTTTCGACAAATGCTCGCTTTTCAACTCGATCGAAAATCGCTATTTGTCGCCTTCGGCGGTGGAGTTATTTCAGATTTAGGGGGGTATTGTGCGAGTCAATATCTTCGTGGCATTTCTTATGTCCTCTTTCCAACGACGCTTCTAGCGCAAGTGGATGCATGCGTTGGAGGAAAAGTGGCCATTAACTTCGAGCAAACCAAAAATCTTCTAGGACATATTTATCCTCCGTACCAAGTTTGGATCGATCCTGATTTTATTCAAACACTACCTCCACACGAAATTCGTTCAGGATTAGGCGAAATTTTGAAATATGGAATGATTGGCCCTTTTTTTTTACTCGAGCAAATTCTTTCAATACCTTGGGCACAATGGAAAGAAAAATATTTATTAAAGACGATTCAAGTTTGCCTAGAAACAAAAAAAAACATTGTGGAACAAGATGAATACGAAGAGGGAATCCGCGCGAAACTTAATTTTGGTCATACTCTTGGGCATGCATTAGAAAGTGCTCCTCATTTTTCTTGGACGCATGGAGAAGCGGTAGCGTTAGGAATGTTACTGATGACGCAATTGGCATGGGAACGAAAATATTTAAAAGAAGTAGAGGTCTTAAATCAATTAAAACGCTGTCTTCAATTTTTAAATTTTCCTCTTCAGATGACTGTTTCTGGAAAAGAGTTACAAAAACAGTTATCCCGCGATAAAAAGAACGTAGGAAAACAACTTAACGTGGTACTCCCTATTGGAAAGGGAGAAGTTCAAACTCATTGTTTGATGGACGTGGAAGACCTCTTAAACTGGATTTCTTCTCATCCCGAATATATTCGGTTAACTTAAAGAAAAGAGAGGTTACGAAAGAATTTGAAAAGAAGATTGCACCTGAAAAAAGATTTAGTTATACTGCACGCTCTATTCGAACTATTGTTTTTAAGCATTCTTATAGGATTTTAGGTCGATGAAAGATCTCCCAAATTCTTTGGTTCTTACCATTTATCAACAAGAAAAACAGACGCTTCAACTACAACGAATTGCCGATCGAAACCAATTTGTTTGTGCAATCTTCCTGATGTTGATGGCGGTTGCCTATTACATCCATATTCAGAATCCAGAAATGGATCTTTTTGTGTTGGTTCTGCTCATTTTGTTATTGTCGCTCGCCTCTATTTTCTCCCTTTGGGTCTCTTATTTATCCAATATTCGCTCTTGTGAATTGGTGGATGGGGTAGAATCTCAAATTGATCTGCCAGATCACCTTCGTAAAGATGCCTGGGTGTGGAACTATACCCTAAGATCCAAATGGAACCTCATTTCCAAATTTTTGATAGTTTTGCTTGTCGCCTTAATGGCACTCTCACTTGCAGGTATTTTTACCTACCAGAAACAAATTGATAACTACTTTTCCAATAAAATGGAACCCTATAAAAATTTAACGCTTGAAGATAAATCAGAGATTCGAAGTGAATATCAAAGACGAGAAGCTCTTTCTTTTATGTTTAAATTAGCCGCTTTATTTACGATTCTTTTCTTGCTTCTCATTACCTTTAATTTAGGAAAATTAATCGGGTATAATATGGCCAAAATTGAGCAATCTCAACATTCTCATGAACATGGAGAGCAGAAAGAACATGGAGAACATGGAGAACATACTCATGGTCTGATTCCAATTCCAAACATTCAAAAAGAATTTAATGAAAAATATCAATCTTTGAATGAAATTCAAAAACGAGTTACCGTTTTAGAAGAACAACTCAAGAAAAAAGCGAGCTGAAATAACCTCAAATACCCTCAAATGCGTTTAGCAGGCTTTTCTTTCTTATGTCTTTTGCTTGGAAACCCTATTATGTCGGTAACTTTACTCATTATTGAAAATAACCTTGAACGCTTTCAAGTGGTTGAAGATCTTGTTTTTACCATTGGGCGTTCCACAAAAAATCAAGTCGTTCTTCGAGAATTAGTAAGTTCTCGACATCATTGCGAAATTCGAAAATTGAGCGAAGGAGAAGGTTATGTCCTTCGCGATCTAGGAAGTCGCAATGGAACACAGGTTAACGGACAATTTGAACGAATGTCTTTTCTACGCAAAGGCGATAAAATTACCATTGGATCCACTCACGTTTATTTTAATGTGAACAGTCGCGATGAAATCGTGGATTCGCTTCCACAAAATCCAGAAGAAAAACCTGTTCCCATGCCAGAGGCGCTTCAAGAAGACCCGCCCTATGAAGAAATCCTTCTTTTGGCCGATCTCTTAAAACTGGTAAAGAATCTCTTTGAATCCAAAAATTTAAAAATGTGCTTTAAAGCGATTTTTGATACCTTACGAAACAAAACAGCCGCAGACGGTGCATTAGCTCGGTTAGTTCCAACTCCAACCGAACAAATGGAATTTGAAGAAAAGGTCGTCAATGACCCAGAAATTCAAAACGCAATGGATTTACTTTTTCAAGAATTATTAAGTGAAGGAAAACCGACCTGTCTCATTAAATCTTTAAAAGATAAAGAAGCCTTCCGTGACCAAAATTTGGGGCCGGTTCGATCCTTGCTCGGAGCCACGATTTATTTCAATGAAGAAGAACCTGTTGGTTTTATTGGACTCTATCGAGACGAAAAACATCCTGCGTTTAAAGAAGACGATGAGCATCTCGTTAAACAAATTCTTGCTTTTGGAAATAAAGCCATTGAAAAGTTTCGAAATTTCGAACTCGCGGGTCGAGATAAACCCATTCTTCAACTTTGGAAAAAATTAACCCCAGCGCTCGCACGAATCTCCTCTAAAGAAGAATTAAAGAAGAAATTTTTGCATCACCTTATTCAAGAATCCAGCGCAGAACTGGGAGCATTGGTAGAAATTTCGGATCCTTCCGACCCAAATTCAGCGTTTTTTCATGGACAAAATCGTAAAGGAGAACCTTTAGAACGCGCGAAATTCATTTTTTTTGAACGCGCTCTCAACTTCTTTCAAGAAAAATCGAAACCCGCTCCTATTTTAATTAGCACCGATAAAGTGCTGGGACTCCCAAAAGAACATTCTTTGATTTCGGATTTAAACCTGCTCTCGATTATCATTATTCCGCTTGTTTTTTCAGATAAATTCGCAGGAGCGATTTATTTGGAAAAAACTCTAGCTACAAATGCTTTTAGTGAAGCACAATTCCATTTAGCGCTGGAAAGCCGAGAAATTTTAATTTCCCATCTCGAACGTTTTCACTCTTAAATCACTTTCGCTTTTCTTCAATTTTCAATCAAAGCAAAAAATTGCCTTGGAGGAATTTTTTATGTCCCCCATTAAAGCAAATCGGGGAACTCTGTTGACTTGCAAATCTTGGCAAACCGAAGCCGCGATGCGTATGCTGATGAATAATCTGGACCCTGAAGTCGCTGAAGATCCCGATCAATTAATTGTTTACGGCGGAACTGGAAAAGCCGCTCGAAACTGGGATTGCTATCATCAAATTATTCGAGCCCTTAAAAATTTAGAATCCAACCAAACCTTGTTAATTCAATCCGGAAAACCCGTCGGCATTTTTGAGACGACTCCTCAGGTTCCACGAGTATTAATTGCAAACTCCAATTTGGTTGGAAAATGGGCGAATTGGGAACATTTTCACCAACTCGAAAAAGTCGGACTCATGATGTTCGGTCAAATGACCGCCGGAAGCTGGATTTATATCGGTTCTCAGGGAATTGTTCAGGGAACCTATGAAACCTTTGCCGCCCTCGCAAAAAAACACTTCCACGGAGATCTGAGCGGAAAATTAGTCGTGAGTGGAGGTTTAGGTGGAATGGGTGGAGCCCAACCCCTCGCGGCCACCATGAACAACGCAACGTTTCTTGGCGCAGATGTAGATCGTCATCGCATTGAAAAGCGCTTAAAAACACGCTATTGCGATGAAATTTATGAAGATATTTCGCTGGCGATTCGAAAAGCACTTGAATATAGAGAAAAAAAACAACCCCGCTCCATTGGCGTTGTGGCTAATATTGTCGATCTCCTCAAAGCATTAATCGATCAAAAAATAACGCCAGACGTATTAACCGATCAAACCTCTGCTCATGATCCCAAAGATGGCTATGTTCCTCATGGAATCCCTTTCTCGGAGGCGCTTCAACTCCGTAAAAACGATCCAGAAACCTATGTAAAACGTTCGTTTGAGTCTATGGCGGAACATATTCGTGCTATGTTACAGCTTCAATCTCGCGGTGCGATTACCTTTGATTATGGGAATAATTTACGAGGACACGCCACAGTCGCCGGAGTTCAAAACGCATTCACTATTCCCGGATTTGTTCCTGAATATATCCGTCCGCTTTTTTGTGAAGGAAAGGGCCCTTTCCGATGGGTCGCACTCTCCGGAGATCCTCAAGACATCGCTCGTACCGATGAAGCCGTCCACGAACTCTTTCCTGAAGATAAGCCCCTTCTCCGTTGGCTAAAATTAGCGTCCGAAAAAATTTCTTTTCAGGGTCTTCCCGCTCGTATTTGCTGGTTAGGTTATGGCGCACGCGCTCGTCTTGGATGTCGTATCAATCAGATGGTTCGAAAAGGAATTTTGAAGGCTCCAATTGTGATTGGGCGCGATCATCTTGATTGTGGCTCAGTTGCTTCCCCAAACCGCGAAACCGAAGGAATGAAAGACGGAAGTGATGCCGTTGCGGATTGGCCACTGCTCAATGGAATGCTGACCGCGATATCTGGCGCGTCTTGGGTTTCTATGCATCACGGCGGAGGGGTTGGAATCGGCTATTCACAACATTCGGGAATGGTCATTGTCGCCGATGGTACAGATGACGCTGAACAACGTCTCAAACGCGTGTTAACGAACGATCCGGGAACTGGAGTGATGCGACACGTAGACGCCGGATATGAAGAAGCCATTCGTTTCGCAAAATCCACAGACATCCAAATTCCGGGATTATGGTAACCCTATGCCTAAAATTAAAGCGGATCTGTTAATCACAAACCTTCGCGAAGTCGTCACCTGTGACTTAGGATTGAATCGTCCTCATCGTCAATCCGAAATGAGTCAGTTGAATCTGATCCCGAATGGTGCTATTGGAATTCAAGGCGAAAATCTAGTCTTTGTGGGATCTACAGAAACAGCCCAAAAAGAGGTAGAATCCAGCGAAACCCTTTCGTCACCTGAGTGCGTGGTGCTCCCCGGTTTTGTGGATTCGCATACTCATCCCGTATTTCATGGAAGTCGAGAGCTTGAATTTGAGCAAAGAATTCAAGGGAAGTCGTATGTTGAAATCGCGCAAGCCGGAGGCGGAATCCGTAATTCAGTACGGCGCCTTCGCCAAGCTTCTTTCGAAGAACTTTACGATTCCGCAAGAAAACGACTTAACCGACTCTTAAGCTTTGGAGTTACAACCATCGAAGCAAAATCAGGGTATGGATTGAGCGTCGTGGATGAAATCAAAATGTTACAAGTACTTCAGAAATTAAAAGCGGAACATCCACTAGACATTTTTCCGACTTTTCTTGGCGCCCACGAATTTCCTGATGAATATCGTGAGAATCGGGAAGGATATGTTCAGCTCATTCTTCAGGAAATGCTTCCCGAGGTCGTTCGGCAAAAATTGGCAGTCTTTTGCGATGTTTTTTGTGAAGATCATGTCTTTACCCTTGAACAATCGCGGCGTATTCTCTTGAAAGCAAAAGAGCTAGGACTAGAAATTAAAATGCACGCGGACGAAATCAAAGCCATCGGTGGTGCTGAACTTGCCGCGGAAGTCTCCGCCGTTTCCGCGGATCACCTTATTGCGGTATCGGATCATGGGATTTCAGCAATGATTGAAAAAGGAGTAATGGGAACCTTGCTTCCAGCGACTTGCTTTCATTTAGGATTACAAAAATACGCTCCAGCTCGAAAAATGATTGAACAGGGTTTAGCGGTGGCACTTGCGACCGATTTAAATCCGGGAACTTCCATGACAGAATCGATGCCAATGGTTCTGACTTTGGCCTGTTTGCAATATAAAATGACTAGCGCAGAAGCAATTACAGCCTCTACCATCAATGGAGCCCATGCGGTTCGATATGCGGATCGAGTGGGGAGTTTAAGGGTTGGGAAACAAGCGGATTTTGTCCTCTGGAACATTCCGTCTTATCGCTATCTTCCCTATCATTTTGGCGTTAATTTAGCACAATCCGTTTATAAAAAAGGAAAAAAAGTTTTTTCTCAAGGAGAGGTTCTCAGATGACAGATCCTTTTTCGGCTCCGACCCCGTTCTTACAAGCCTTGGCCGCAAAAACATCGACTCCCGGAGGGGGCTCTGCGGCGGCTTTGGTTGGAGCGATTTCAGCAGCACTCTCCTCGATGGCGGGACAATTTACGCTAGGGAAAAAAAAATTCGCCGAGGTGGAAGGAACTGTCAAAACATTGACAGAACGTTCCTTACGATTGATGGATGAATTTCAAATCTATATGCGACAAGACGCAGAAGCTTTTCAAGAAGTAATGCTAGCGTACCAAGATAAAGGGCCCGATCAGAAGGTTCGTTTCCAAAATGCTTTAAAAAGAGCCACGGAAGCCCCACTCGCTATTTTACGTTCTAGTGTGGAAGCTATGCAAATTGCCGCTAAAATGGTCGTTATTTGTAATCCTAATCTTCGGACCGATGCCGGAGCCACAGGTGTTTTCGGACTCGCCGCCGCAAGGGTCGCTTCTTGGAACGTAAAAATAAATTTGGTTGAATTTGAAGATAAGACGCTGAAAAACAAAATGTTTCAAGAAGTTGAACAACAGATTCAAGAGGCGATCCGACTAGAAGAACAAATCCGAAAGCACATCGAACAAAGTTTTGTAGGGGCGATTCATGAATCGCCCGCTTGATTCTTAATTCAAAAATCGCTTTCAATGAGAACTTCGAAAGCGGAAGGAGAAATTTCCGGAGTGGTAGTATCCAGAGTGATGGAAATTGGAGCCGGAAATTCCCCAATGATTATTTTGATAACGATAGGAAAAATGGAGTCCACTTCGTCGAGAAGAGTAGCAAGTAGACGGAGAATAAATTGGAGAATAGCCTAAGGTTCCAAAAAAGTAGTTCGGTCCAAGCACTCCGGTATAGTAGCCAATAGGAGCTTGAGCGGTTGGCCCGTAATAATAGGAGGCAGGAGCGCGAAAGGAATCTCCAAAAAATTTTTCCTGGAAGGTTCGGCTCGGTTTGAGTTTTTTAAGGATTTGCGTGGAATTTGTGGATATTTTGGATATTTTGGTAGACGACGGTTTTGTTGTCGTTGAGGGAGTTAAAGGAAGATTGTCTTCCACCGTTTGGGGATCGACCCAGGCGACTTCTATTTTTTTGATTTTAAGAATTCCAACAGAAGTTTCCACGAGCCAGTATTGTCCGGAAGATTGAGCTTTTCCTTGTAAAATTTGTCCATTTTTTAAGTGGATACGATCTGCGAGCAGGTTGTGTCCAAAGAAGAAAATACTTCCAAGAACCAAGAAGAGTAACCGTGTGGACATAAGCGAACCTCTGAAAAAATGTTGTTATTTGGGTTCCAAAGGAAATTTCATAATGAAACAAGAACCTTTATTGACTTCGGATTCGACTTCGATGCGTCCTCCGTGTTCGAGGATAATTTTTTTAGTAGCGGCCAATCCAATCCCGGTACCTTTAGAGCCTTTGGTGGTGAAGAGGATATCAAAAATTTTCTCACGCAAATGGGGAGGAATGCCACATCCGGTATCCGCAACGCGAAGGAAGATCTGATTCTCTTCAAACGAAGTCGAAACGCTTACGATCCCTTCGTCTTGGATCGCGTCAATGGCGTTATAAATGAGGTTCAATAAGCATCGATGCATTCCGGTCGTATCGAATTTAAAGCGAGGCACATTTCCCAACTCTTTTTTGAAAGAGATTTTTTTTCCCCAATCGTTGGTTTCAACGGTAACAAGGATTTCCTCAATTAAGGGATTCACTTCTTGGAGGTTAAAGGTCAATGTGGTTTGGCGACAAAAATTAAGCATATCCAGAACGAGTTCAGAGATTTTGTTCTGACTTTTTTTGACGATATTCCATCCTTTTTCCAACATAGGCGTATCTTGATTTTTGATGGCGATATCGACGAGATGGCTTCCCCCTTTCATTCCAGTCAAGATATTTTTGATACAGTGGGAGAGACTTGCAACGGTTTGACCGATGGCGGCTAGCTTTTCATTGCGAACGGTCGTCTCATAAAGACGATAGTTCTGAAGGGCCACTCCGGCTTCACGTCCGATGGCATTTAAGAGATCTAGATCTTCTTCGTTGAAATTTCCACTGGTATGGGAATCGATATTGATGATTCCTAGTACTTGATCTTGAAACATAATAGGCGAGCACATTAAAGAGCGAATATTTAGCCCCCAAACGGAATCTCCATCTTTAAATCGATAATCTTCACGCGCGTCTAAAGTGAGAATTCCTGTTTTTTGTTCAATGACTTCCCGTGTAATAGTGCGAGAAAGCGAAAAGAGATCTCCGTGATTGCCGACTCTTTGGACAGAATCTGCGATCAAATTTTTGCTTTTCTCATCATATAAAGCGGCAAGGCAACGATCTCCGGAAATAAGTTCCATCGTGCAATCTAAAACACGGGTTAAGAGGGCTTGTTCGCCTTCAAAGGAAGAATGGAACAATCGAATTAATTTATAGAGGCCATTTAAGCGTTTAGAGGCAAGAGCTAGTTCTTGTTGTGTAGCGGTGCTGGGTTCAAGGCGGTCAATAATAACGCCGGTATCTTTGGAAGAAGAAGCTTTTTTTATAATGTTTCCAGAAGGGGCATCCGAAAGATCGAAGCCTTTTTTCAATTGAGAAGCATCCTCATCGTTACAGAACATCAGTAAGGTATTTCCGATGAGTAATTTCTCTCGAAGGGCGATGTTTGTTTCCTGAATCTGATAGCCGTTAAGGAAAGTACCATTCGTGCTTTCCATGTCTTTTACATAAAATTTTTTTTCTTCAGGAGGGGTATTTTCTTTAAATTCAATGAGTAAATGTCGTGATGAAACCTTATCATCAGTAACACGAATATCGTTAGAAGGGGCTCTTCCGAGGTGAAGAGAGTTACGATTGATAGGAAAGAAGCTCCCTTTATCGGGGCCTTCAAGGATATATAAGAACATGAATGCTTTTAACTTCCGATTTCAGGAAAACAAACTCAATTTTATTTTAGTGTAACAAAAATAATCCAAGATAAAACCTTCTACTTCGATTTCTTTTCGGAAATTAGATTCTTTTCGCGTTAAAAAGTGTATTTTTCGGCTAAATTGGTTAGAGAAGTTTAGAAATAAAGTAACCTCCGACGATTAAAATGACTGATAAGGTTAGAATAAGTAAAGGAAGATAATAACGAGAAAGAAAATGTTGAAGCCCATAATCATCTAAATGATTGGACATATCGACTCCCACATTATTATCTTTAAATTGTCGAGAATCGACCCAGAGTGTATTTTTCCTTTTGGCTTGACTAGGAGTTTCTTGGCTAATTTTTTTTTCTTCCGTCATGGAGAACCCTCCTAAAATTTTTTAGAGATTGAAGATTTTGGATGAATATTATTTTTTTTGAACTCTTCTTGAAGGAAGCGAAGTAAGAAGTTTTGACTTCCCCCAGACGCTTATAGTAACCTTCTTTGTGGACAAGCATAGACATTAACGAGTTCTAAATTTGCCAAGTAAAAGAAGTTCAGACGGAGAACACCGTATGGGATGAACTACAACACCCTCTATCCCCTCTAACCCGTCAAAGGCATCAGGGATTACTTTTCGAATAATATTGAGCGAACCATTTACATCGGCATTGAGGACGAGTCCTTTTGCGCTTCGGAAGAGTCCACGATGGACTCGTTTCCCAAGATAAGTCTCTTGAGATTCGAGAGATTCTCGATCCAGAAAGGAACATTTGGACGTGTACGATTCCTCTGTCAGAAGCATTCGAATGCCTGAAAGTTTCGCCTTATATTCTAACATCTCGATGAACCGAGCCTGAGGAATGCTCACGAAATTTTGATTGTTCTTCTTCCCCAGTTCTATTTTTTGCTTCCAATTGGGATTCTTCCCAATCACCAGCGTATCGATCTTATAGAACTCTAGCAACTGGATAATGCCTCGGCTCGCTTCATGCATATAATTTTCAATGCGCCAATATCGCTTTTTTGCTAAGTTTCGGATGGCTCTTGAGGTTTTTTGTTCGGGCTTGAGTTTTGCTTGAAGGACCGCTTTTTCTTTATGATAGAGTTGATTGATCGCTTTTAACGGTCTGCCGTTAACCAAGTGTGGTTTCATTTCCACTAGGTTTGAAGTTACAGCCGCCAAATGATTCAATCCGATATCGATCCCTGCCACTCGATCCGCAAAGAGATTTAACGTTTGGCCTATTTGTTCATAAATAATTTCCACCCTATAGGAATTTTGTTGAGGTTTTGGAACGATTCGTACTTGCTGGATCTCTTTTTGTTTCGTTTTGATTTTTAAGTCTGCCATTGAAGGCTTAACGATTCCTTTTTTGAGAAATTTTTGACTGATCGCTTGAGCCGTATAAGTGAGGAGAGAACGACCCTTTTGTTTATCTTTATATCTAGGAATTTTGGGTTCTCCTAGAAAGAGGTTTGGATTTCTTCGATATTCAAGAGAGGCTTGACGATACGATTTCCAATCGTGACAAACGTGGATAAGGACTTGTTGACTGACTTTGGCAGGAAGGGCTTGATAATCAACTTGGCTCTGAAATTGTTTGTCAAGGGTTTCGTAAGAGAGAACTTTGACTCGTCGTTTCGCTTTGCAGTCTTCAAAAAAAGATTGACGAATGACGTAGTTTACGGCATTATAGAGATTCTTCGCGAGAAAGCAGAGGCGATCCACTTCTTTGTAAAGAGGATGTTGGCTTGAAATCAGATGCCGTTCAACTTGGTTCATTTGCTAGAGTCCGAATCACTTCTTCCAGTTTCTTTTTAAAATCCTTTTTAATATGCCTAATTTTCTATTAAAGTTAATATTTGTCCAAAATTTTTAAATTCAATTACATTTTTAAATTCAATTACAATACTATAATGACGTTTTGAAATCTCATCAAGAGATAAAATCAAGAGTGTGCTGAAAATAGATCCAAAAATACAGAGCGGTATTTTCTTTTGTTTATTGCAGGTCTATACGAGGTATAATGCGTATGCGGAATCAATTATGGCTCCTGTTCGTCTATTTAGGCTTATCATGGGGAGTCCTTTATGCGGACCTTTCAGAACAAATCGAAGCCATTTTACAATCTTTAGAAATATGTAGAGAGGCAGACTATTGGAAACAGGTTCAAAACCTTGAACTTTTAGGGGATGATGCCATTAATTTGGTCATAGAACGTATCGATAAAGTGGGACCCCGCGCTAAATTAGGCTGCGCCAAATTTCTCTGCTCTGTCGGCGAATTAGAAATAGGTTTTGAAACTCTATTTTCCCTGATGAAAGATAAAAAAATTCTCCGCGAAATTAAAGTTCAAGCGGCGGAAATGTTAGTGATTGAAGGAGATCCAGGGAACGCTACTTTTGAAGCTCAGATCGAGGATCTGATGGATCAAACCTTCGACCCGTTTATCAAAATTCCTCTGGCGAAAGCCTTACAAATGGTCTGTGGAAACACACGGGGTCGAAAAGAACTATCGGCACTGTTAGCGTCTGATAATATTCAGGTAAAATTAGAAGCCTCTTTAGCCCTTGCAGAAACAGAGAACTTTGAACAATCTCAGCTTATTTTAGGAAGTTTTCAACGGGAACCGAATATAAAGGGCCTGCTCTCGAAGGCGCTCCTTAAAAAAGATAAAATGTATAAACGTTACGAACAGCTTATCTTTCAATATCGACGGATTCCCACCTATCAATCTTCTGAATTTGAGGATAAAGTTTTAGATGAGGTTTATCAAAAAATTCTTAGCTACCACATTAATGGGGACCAATTTGGCAAAGAATTTTTGACCTATGCCGCCATTGACGGAATGTTGAATGCCTTTGATTTAGAGTGTTTTCATATCGCGGAGTCGGATCTACAACGATTTGAAACCTGCGAAGAAGAGCGTGCATTGGGTCTTGTTTTAGGGTATCGTGAAAAAACACTCCTTGTGATTGCTCCTTTATTTAAAGGCCCCGCTTATTTCGCGGGAATTAAAAGTGGAGATGTGTTGAGCCAAATTAATGAGTGGTCGACTTATGACAAATCTCGCGAAAAAATAAATGCGTTTCTGCAGAGAAATCTTTGGGAAGAAATCACTACACTACCCGATGGAACCCATGCTAAAAAAGGACCCCGCCCGATCACTTTAAAAATTTCTCGCCCGGGTTGGAGCGAAACTCACGAATTTACTTTAAAAACAGATTTTGAAATCGAAAAAAAACTCTCCACTTTTTACTATAGTGAATTGCTCCCGGAAAAAATTGGTTATTTATTTTTTCCAAAACTTTCCCAAGAAAATGTTCAGAAAGCGCTCATTCAACTCAAAGAATGGAAAGCCAATCAACAGTGCCAAGCGTTGATTCTCGATTTACGAGGATGTGCTTTGGGAATGCTCCTCGCGACGACCTCCCTTTTAGAAGCATTTTTACCCCCAAACTCGCTTTTGTATCGCGAAAAAGGAAAAAATAAGGAATTGGTCCCAGAAAAAGAATACTTCACCCAAAAGGAAGCCGATTTTCCAGAATGGCCCCTCGTCGTCCTTGTGGATCAAGGAACCGCTTTTACAGGTGAAATTGTTGCGGAGGCTCTTAAACACCACAAACGCGCGAGTGTCGTTGGACAACGAACGATTGGCGAAGGCTTTATTCAGAAATTATTGCCTCTCCAGAGCCTTCAACAAAATTATCTGAAGTTGACTGTAGGTTTTTATGAATTTCCAAATGGAACCCCGATTCATCGGAAATATACTCGAACCGCATTAGGGAATTTAAATAAAACAGGAGGGGTGTTTCCAGACGAATTTGTATCGTCGCGTATTCAGGAAAAATCCTGGTATCAGGAAGAATGGCAATTGATTTCAGAAACCGAAACTTTTCAAAATGCAATTAAAGCAATCCCGATTGATCAAGTTCCAGCCCTTTTCAAACAACCCATTAACCAATGGAACTTCCTCCAACCCCTCCATCAAAAATTGTTGACTCCGCTTCCGTTAGAAGAATTTTTGTTTTTATCTCGTCAGGAACTTTATCTACGTTATGTCCGGGAAACAGGTCGTTATGAATTGGACGGCTATGGAGACGAATTTTTCAGACTCGCTTTAAAACATTGCTTACAAAAACTTCAACTGGATCCTTCACAAACCGCTTTTCGTTCCTTAGAACTCAAATAACTTTGCCTTCAGGAGAATGGGTATGTCTCGACTCATCATATTGTTTCTTCTTTTTTCCTTTAGTTGGGCTCAAGAGGCTGAAGGAGACACAGAAGAGCGTATCGAAAAACGCCTGGATCGGTATATTTCTCGAATGCAACAAAAATCTCTCGAAGAACTTTGGCGCTACGCAGCTCGTATCGAAGATTTGGGCGAAGAAATCGTTCCGTTAATTAAACAACGGATCGAAAAAGAAGAGGAAAAGGTCCAACTCGGTTTAGCAAAAGCTTTGATTACTTTAGGCGATCAAGAATACGCGATGGAAGTATTGATGGATATTCTAGAAGAAAGTAAAAATCTAGAGTTTCAGCTCATGGCCGCCAAGTTAATCGCCGGAGATGGTTTTGCGACTCTGAAAGAACGCTTGCGAAAATTGATGCTAGAAGTCAAGGAACCTTATCTAAAAATCGCTCTGGCTCAAGCGTGTTGGCAAGTCGGGTATCAGGATAAAGAAGTTTTAGAGACCCTCGGACAATTCCTTTCTGCGGAAGATCAAGAGATCTCCAATACCGCAGGATTAACGCTTGCGGAAATGGATCAATTTGATTTGGCCGAAGAAGTTCTGAAGCGCTTAAAAAATGAACCTTCTGAACGGGGCCGTTTTGTCCGTATTTTGCTGAAGCAAAAAAAAATCTTGAAGGAAATTGAACAGTTCCAATCTGAAGTCAAAAATACTTTTTCTAATGGATCTCGTCGGGGTGATCCGATTGAAGAATCCAAAATGCTCCTTCAGAAAAACCTTGATGGCACCAATCTAGACATTGTAAACTTTACGGAATTTGCCGCCAAAGGAATGGTCGAAAGCTTAGATCAACACTCCGCTTTTTGGACCCCAGAAGAGTATCGTCGATTTTCAGAAAGTATTGATCAAGTTTATGGAGGAATTGGAGCTTACGTGGGAATTCGGGAAAGTAAACTGACCATTCTGGGTCTCATTTATTCTGGCCCCGCGTATAAAGCAGGAATCCGTTCTGATGACCAAATTCTTAGTGTGAATGGCGAACCCGCAGAACAACTCTCTGTAGAAGATTTACTCAAAAAATTCAAAGGAGAAACCGGAGAAACCGTTCAAATTAAGGTCCAACGAGAGCGAGAATCAGAACCCCGTGAATTTCAGATTGTTCGAGATTTGATTGAAATTCCAAGCTGTCGCTACGAATTGCTTCCCGGCGGGATTGGTTATTTTGGCCTTACTCAATTTGGAGAAAAAACGGGCCGAGAACTTAAACAGGCCCTTGCCGAACTCGATAAAAAAGGCTTGAACGCCTGTATTATCGATCTTCGTGATAACGGGGGCGGGTATATGACGACCGCGCGAGAAATTGTAGAACAGTTTCTCGAAAAAGGAAAAGTCGTGGTCTGGAGCGAAGGAAAAAATTCGGATATCGCTCCCAAAACAATTATGCATTCCACCGAAAAAGAACCTCGAACCCAAATTCCGTTAGTCTGTCTCATTAATGGTGGATCGGCTTCCGCTTCAGAAATCACCGCAGGAGCCCTGAAAGATCACCAACGTGCCCTCATGATTGGAACGCATTCTTATGGCAAGGGAACAGTTCAGCAACCGATGAAAATGGACTCGTGGGTTGGTTCATGGCTTAAATTAACGATTGCAAAATATTATTTGCCTAACGGACGCTGTGTTCATAAAGAACGTGATGCCGATGGCCGCGTGATTAAAGGAAAAGAAGGGGGAATCGAACCCGATATCGTTGTGGTTTCTCCTCAAGAAGAATTGTGGGTAACGGAAGCTTATGAACTGGTGTTTCGATCTCAAAAATTAAAAAATTATGTCCTAGACTATTATCCCGCGCATAAAGCTTTATTCACAGAACTCGCGGAAAATGACTATCTGGAGCCTTCTCGATATCCTGATTTTGCAAAACTCTATCTGGATTTAAATACCAAAGCAACTAAAAATCATATTCGACGCTGGTTACGTCGTCTGATTCAGATCCGTGTCGCCGATGACCTAGGACGTGAGATAGTGACCGATTATAATGAAGATCTTCAACTCCAACGCGCCATTTTAGAACTCTTGTTTCAATTAAAACAGGATCCCCGAAAAATGGGGGAATACAAGGCTTTCCTTGAAAATTACAAAGAGCTTCTGGATAAACGGAAATAACGGAGTGCTGTTTTTAGACAAGCAATAAGCAAGTTATGAGCAAAAAAATCGCAGTGGTCATTCCTATCTACAACGAAGAGCGTTTTATCGGGGACGTATTAACTCGTCTCCTGAAATATCCGGAAATCGATATTATCCTTGTAAATGATGGTTCAACGGATCAGACATTGGAGGTTCTGAAATCTTTTCCACAAATTCATTTACGGCAACATCCACAGAATCAAGGAAAAGGGGCCGCGTTACAAACGGCATTCCATTTCGCTTGCGAACAAGGTTATTCGGCAGTAGTGACGATGGATGGCGATGGACAACACGATCCAATAGAAATTCCAAAATTTTTTCAATTTCAGGAAGAAATGGAAAATCTTTTTCTCATTGGAAACCGAATGCAAGAAAAAAAAAGTATGCCATTGGTTCGTTGGATCACGAACGTAACGATGTCCGGTATTGTGAGTTGGCTCGCTCATGCTCAAATTTCAGATTCTCAATGTGGTTACCGCAGAATTGGTCGAAATATTTTGAACCAAATCCATCTTACAACCTCTCGTTTTGATACCGAATCCGAAATTTTAATCCAATCCTGTCGCTTGGGATTTCCCGTACGCGAAGTTCCTATTGAAACCATTTATGGCACAGAAACCAGTAAAATTCGTGTGATTTCAGACACGATACGTTTTATTTTTTTAGTCCTTCGCTATCTCATCAAACCGATTCCTTATACAACAAAAAAAATAGAAGGCGTTTTATAATATGAGGAAAACTATGTGGTTACTTAAATTGACTTGCTTTGGAATGATTTTGATAGTTGTGAACGGATGTCTTTTTATCAAGGATCATCCCTTAAGAGAAACCGACTTCCCTCAAAAAACTCCGCTGGCCACCTTTGAAAAACTCAAAGCGTCTGTCCAACTCGATGAAATCGATTGGGCCTGGAATACGTTAAGTTCAGAGACTCGAAAACGTGTTTCTTATACCGAGTTTAGCGCAGGTTGGCAACTCTACCGCAACGAATTTTATCGTATTCTCAAAGCGAAACTCATTTCCTCGGAACCGTGGAGTGACGGAAAACTCAAGGGCGAAAAAATTACGGTCAAAAACGAACAGGAGACTCAATCTTTTCTTCTCGTGGAAGAACGAGAATATTGGTATCTTGATTTTCCATCTCCTTGGGAAAACGTTTTGCCCTTTAAAAAGAAATCAGAATAATTCAGTCGCTAGCGACAAAGGTAGGAGAGTTGTGAAGTGAATAAAGTGTCGGTTCCCCAAATTTCTAAAAAACTAAAGTCCTTAAAAACACGGACTGTTCAGTTAAGTCGCTGGGGTTACAACATTCTGATTCGTCCTTCTTATGAATTTTATTATGCGAATGGTTTCGCGAAGGCGGCCGTCACTGCTTTTGCACTCGCAGTCAATCTCATTCTTTATATTTTATTATTCTCTATTGTCATGAGTAACCTATTTGCTTTTGACTTCACGAGCGAAGGCTTAAATGAAACCATTCTAAAACGTCATATATTATGGCCTACGGAAGGACGCTGGTACGTCAAGGCATGTCCAAAAAAAAGCATTTATACCTCTCACCAACTGATTACAAAAATAGCAGAAGACGAAGAAAAAAAACGCCTCGAAGAGATTAAACCCGGACTTTCTTCCGAATTTATTGTTCAGCGCTTTAAAGTTACAGAAGCACTCGCCGCCGATATGGCTCTTTATTTTCGGTTGTTTCTCGGATCTCCCATAAAAGGAACCTTACCTGGAAATCCGACTGAATATGACTTTGAACTTCCTCAACGAGACTTCGTTAAGTCGCCACTCTGGTTTTATATCGCGGCTCTCATTACGGCTTATGTCTCCTTGCTCTTGAATATCCGTGCTAGTGTAGAATCCATTGTGAGCCCAACTCCTGGGGGTCCAAAGTCTCCTCAGCTCAGAAATAGCTTGTTGCGGCGAGTCATTAATCTAATTCCCGGACTCAAAACGTTACAAATTAATACCCAAATTTTCTTGATGTTGCCGGTCGCCGGACTCATTTTTGTCTCACTCTTGGAGGTCTTAGGGCGAGGACTAGAAGAAATTCAATTTAGTTTACTTGGATTTTTACTCACCTCTTTATTTTCAGTTATTATCTCGGGGGGGGTATTTTTTCTGATTTACATCTCGGTTATCCGCAAGGAAATTTCTTGGTACAATCTTTTATTAGGCGCTCTCTATGGCGCTTTTTTGTGGCTCTTCGGACGCTGGTTTTTTACTGAATATATCGCGGTTTCCCTGTATCGAAATCTAAAATTTTTCTCGCTCGCCTTTATTATGCTCACCTGGCTCTATTATTTTTGCTGTACGATGTTTATTGGGCTTCATGTCGCATTTATTCTTCAACATCGTAATTTAAAGGAAATCATTGCCGCTTGGATTCGCAAAGATAGTGAAAGGATTGGAGATCATGTGCTTCTCCAAAGAGCCATTCATATCGATTTTTTGGTCAAAATGGGCTCCAGTCGCTCTGCCTCCAGCAGTCTCGATGACAATCCTTCTGGATGGACTAATCAGGAAGAAATCGGAAACGTGGAGGGGTTCTGTCGTAATTTCGTGGATGAAGCCATTTTTAATCTCGCGGCTGTTTGTCCAGACTATATTGAATCTCGCCTGTATCGCGGGTCCTATCAATTTCGCTTGAAAAAAGATCCCGAGGAAGTCGATGCTTGGGAAATTTTGAGTCTTAAAGCGATTCCATTTAAGGCACTCGAAGAATTTCTAGAATATTATCCTTCTGCGCGAGTTTTAAAAGAGTTACTTGAAGAAATCGCGTCAATGCAACGAATGTCGATTGCGGATTTAATACTAAAAGTAAAAGATAATGTCCAAAAAAAAGGAGGGACACGCCAAATCACCAAAAGCCGACTCACGGCGCTTTCGTCGATGCCTCGAACCGCTTTTTTTACTCGGAAAAAAATCCCGTTCGCCCATTCACAAACCGAAACCAAACCCATGCTTTTGGACAAAAATCAAGGACCGCCGACCCATTCTTTTTCATCCGCGATTTCACCCAGCATCGAAGGAATTCAATCGAAAGATTTTGCTTCTTATGAAGTGCCAACGGTTGCTTTTTCCCTGAACTCCGCAAGCCCAGAAGATCTTCAAATTTTAAAAGAAGATCTTCCTCCAAAATCACTGAATGACTCTGCTCCATCGCGTTCACTTCCTTTTCCTTTTTTCCCTGAAAATCCGACAGAACCCCTGCTTTTATTTTCGTCCTCTCAACCCAATCTTTCGCAAACCAATACATCACTCCCCATCCCCATTCAAGAAGATGCAACACTGGGGAATTCTATTCCTCCTGAAAAACAAGAAAAAACTCCTAAGAAAAGTTCTTTCTTTGATGCTTTAGGAGTGGATGAGTCGACCACTTTTTATCCGTCGGGAACAAACCAAAAAACGGCTTCTCCTGAATTTTCTGAACTAGAAAATAAACCTACATTAGAAATGCTATTCCCGCCCTCTTCTCAGACTCCTTCTGATTTTTTAAGATCGATTCAACCCGATCCCAAAATGTTTCTGGATCCAGAAACCGAAGATCCTTCCTCCTCACCAAATAAAAACGAGGAAAGCCTTTAATCCCCGCAGAGAATAATGTTTATTTGTCAAAGAGGTTTACTATTTATGATTCCAGGATTGTTGATTACTGAAGGTTCAAAAAGAGGCGTCTATATTTCCTTTCCAGAAGGAAGGCCCTTTTGGCTAGGACGTACAACCGATTCCGATTTTGTGATTCCTGAAGATCCCATGATTTCTTCCAAGCATGCTCTTTTTTTACGAAAAGGGCCCCAATTGGCGATGAAAGATGAAAGTACAAATGGAACTCGCTTGAATGGACGTAAAATTCAAGGCGTGACCGCATTACTAAAATATGCGGATATTCTTCGGATCGGGAGCACCCATTTACAGGTGACCAACCTAGAAGAAAAAGAAGAAGCCAATTCGGAACTATTTGATTTTCAAGCCTGTATGGATGATTTAAAAAAGCGAGAACAGTTCCCGGATGAATCGAACCAATTAAGGACTATTGGGCCTTACTGGAATATTGAAGTCATTGGATCGGGTAGTTTTGGAGTTGTCTATAAATCCGTTCATGTGCGATTGAAAAAACTCGTCGCGCTCAAAGTATTTTCTAATCTGGAAAATTTAGGACAAGAATTTTCCGGACGGTTCTTGCGAGAAATGGAACTTCTGAAAAAATTGGATCATAAACATATTATTCGGCTCTATGATACCGGAAATATGAACGTGAATGGGGAAGACTGGAGCTATATCGCCTTGGAATATTTCCAGGGAGTCAACCTCAACGACCATATGAAAGTAAATGGTCCGCTTCCTTGGCCTAAAGTATTGAAAATTCTCATGCAAATTTCAGACGCGCTTGATTATATGCACTCTCAAGGGATTCTTCATCGTGATTTAAAACCCGATAACATTATGTATAACAATATTGTCGGAATCGCGAAAATTATCGATCTGGGACTGGGAAAGTGCGTTTTAGATCAAGAACGAGAAACCCTCTGTATTACTCAACCCAATTCCAGCATGGGAACCCCAAATTTTATGCCCATTGAGCAGTGGGGAAGTGCAAAAGAAGTGGATGAACGTGCCGACATCTATTCTCTTGGAGCGACTGCTTACGCGCTTTTATCCAATTCTTTACCCTATGGAAAACATAAAGATTTTACTCAAATGTATCGCGCCGTTTTAGATCGGCAACTGGTTCCGTTGGAAAAAATTTGCATTAAAGAGACCCCTGTAGAACTTTTGCGAATTATTACTAAAATGATGGCGTTTAATGCAGAAGATCGATATTTGACCAGTAAAAAACTCCTCAATGAACTTAAAAAAGTAGCGACCACTCACCAAATTTCTTGAGGAATTTTTTAAAGTTTTTTTGCTAAATTTAGCGCCAGTCAGATCCTATTTGTGGAGATTGGGGAACTTCCTTAAATTGCAAATTGTGCTGTAAATCGATTGAGGACCCGTCTTTAAAATAGACTTTTGCTGTTAAAGTAAACGTTCCCCATCCAGAACGAGATAATGGAAATCCATACTCCACTCCTTCATTAATCGCGATTTGATTTGGAGTAAACGTGGGGTGCAAAAAATATTCAACAGCAGTGACGTTGCGTAAAACACCTAATGGCCCTGTGAGATAAACGGTCCAATCATAAACACCTTGTTTCGTTCCGCTCATTTGCGCACAATTCGCTAAACCTAATTCATTTTGAATGGGATCACGAAATTCAAGATTCTTATCCAGAATGAACGAAGACCCATCTTTAAAAAGCACAGTTGCTTTCATGGCAAACGTTCCCCAACCGGTTGTAGTAAAAGCGAATCCATTGATCGAAGTTCCAGTGATAACGCGGTCCGGGTTTGGAAAAGAGGGATGTAGATGATAGGTGACTTGAGCGACATCGGCTAAATCAGTCACGCTTCCTTGTAGTTTTAGGGTCCATTCCCAGAAAGGGATATTATTTTGAAGTCCTAAATAACGATCGTTTTGTACCAGTTGAATCTGGCGTTGTAGTGGAGCCGGTTTCGTAAATTTGAGTGTATAGGAAACTTTTTTCTGACTTTGATCTGTAAAGTAGACAATTCCTGTGACTGGAATCGGATCGGTTCCAAAACAATCCAAATAAAGTGTAAAATTTTCAGCGCTATTGGTTCGCGTCAAGCTTGAGAGGCCTCCTTGAAGATTTGGAAAGGACCAAATTACCGATTGAACCTGAGAAAGAGCCTCTTCTGGACCGCTAACCCAAACGCGACTTGAATGCCGATGTTGTCCGCCCTCAAAACCTACATAACTTGATGTACCAGAAGCAGTCACATTTTTATTGACAGGTCCTTCAACAGGAGCATTTTGCTTTTGTTTGATATCGATTAAAACATAGGCTTCTCGAATCAAGTTGGTTCCGATATGGCCAATATTTTTAAAGAGATCGTAAGAAATCCAACAAAATCCGTTTTGGCCCCAACGGTTCCCCCAACTGTTCATGATTAAAAAAGCCTGCCTCGCATCATCATAACCGACGACGACCATCGCATGATAACTATGCGGAGAATTATCAGAGCAGGATTGCAAGCCTCTTTTTCGTTCAATGGTTCTAAAAGTTTCGTACATTCCTGAATTAAAAACAGGATCAGTTTGAACGGAAATGATGACCAAATTTCCTTGTCGAAGCGCTAATCGAACGCTAGAGCCTTCTGTCAAAGTTCCATAGCTTTTACATTTGAATTTGGAGGCTTCTACAAAGGCTTGAGCGGAAGGTTTTTTTAAACAATCTTTATCCGTATAAGGCATTGTCGCCATCGTGGCGCACCCTTTTTCGATCAAAAGTGTCAACGCATTGGGAATGGTTGAGCCTAAATCTCGACCGCCGTTAATTTGGTTATAAATAAAAGCGGGCGAAAAAATATGAGAGGGTTGATCCGGAGTCCAGCCTTGGTCCCTGGCCTCTAGATAACTTTTGACTGCGTAGGCGGTTGACCAAGCGGTACAACTATATTGAGATCCCTGACTTCCCGGGCTAGGAAGATAAGAACTCCAGTCTACCTGATAAAATTCGCCGACCCCCTCTTCTGCTGGGATCCAGCGAGGCAATGCTTTATATTCTTCAGGAGAAAGCGGAGTTAACCCCATTTGCGCAAAAAAGAGGCTCCAAAAAAGAAAGAGTCCCCAGATTTGTTGAATAGAAAATAGAGATTTCATGAAGTGTTCCCTTATAAAAAAGAGGTATTTTTTTCATTCTTTTCAAAGAGTCCTGCGAATGCTTGAAAAAATAACAAAATAGGATAGTATAAATTCAGAAAAAAAATCACTATTTTTTGGAGAAAAAAATGATCCCATTGCAAATTAATTTTCATCAAATGGAAAGTTCTGAAGCCATCGAAAAAAAAATCCAAGATCGTGTCCAAAAACTTGAAAAATTCTTTGAGCATATTACCGATTGCCGAGTGATTGTGGAAGTTCCCCACAAACACCATCAAAAGGGAAAACTGTTTGCAATTAAAATCATTATAAACGTTCCCGGTAAAGAAATTGTGAGTAGTCGATCTCCGGATCAACATCACGCTCATGAAGATATTAATATTTCTATTCGAGATGCGTTTGATGCCGTCAAACGTCAACTCGAAGACTACGTTAGAACTCGACGAGGCGAAGTCAAACGACATGAAGACAGAGATTTTGGGAAACGACATGAAGAGAGAGATTTAGGACTGACCTTTTAAAAATTCAGGGAACGTTTTTCTTAAATGCTTTCCAAGTCAAAACGAGATAGGGAGGCATAAAAGCGAAACTATAAGCCATCAACGCAAGTGGTGGCTTCGCCCAAAAAATTAAAATGTAAAAAAATAAAGCGGCCGGGACTCGCAGTAATAGTTGGATTCGATTTGATTTTCTCGCAAGCGTCGATGTTAGAAAAAAGATCGTTGTTCCTATCGAAATAAAAGTAGCGATCCCCACCCCAATTTCTACTGGAATTACAACACTAATCCAGCGTAGCCCACCCCACCAGCTTACTATTAGCAAAATATGCGTCATTCCCACAACCCACAAAATCCCCAAAAACATTGATTTTAAAGCATTTTTGTGAATTGGAAACTTTTTTAACCAATAAATACAAAGACCCGCAAAATACATCCATCCTAAAACGCCGATAGGAGGCACTTCAAATAATCCGGGTGCAAACCATCTCCAAAGTCCGGCCTGTACGGAAATGGGCTCAATTAAATTCGCGTCCGTCCAAACCATAAGTGCGACTAGATACGGAAGTTTTTTTTCTGTACTCCAAGAAGAAACGAATTGCCAAGCCGAATGGATTACTACGGGCCAAATCAGAACGATAGGAAGCGGAACTTGATCCAAAAATAAGCTCCATGCAGGGTTGTATTCATAAAAATGATAGGCACGAATCATCGTATTTTCGCCACACCAACTCGTCAGCGCAAACCAAAAGTATTGAAGCAAATATTCAAGAGGCTTCTCCTGTCGCTTCAGCTGAACCCCAAGATAAAAAAAAACGATGCTCACGCAGGCCAATTCAATTTTCCACATCCGTTAAGCTCCCGGTAGTCGAAAGTAAACCCAAAAATTATAAATCACCAATAATGAGGCTCCAAGCCAGGTTAACAGGATACAATCTCTTGAATTAAGGCCCCGCTTTAACGCGTGCTTATAGTAAAAAAACTGGAAGATGGGCGCGACAAACATAATAAAAATACGCCAGGGAACCCAATGAGTTCCATATCCAACGCCCAAGGTCAAAATTGAGAGGAGAAGCAAGGTATCGATAATTTTGACGGCACCTGTTTGTCCGTGAACGACCGGATAGGTCTGAATGTTATTTTGCGTATCGCCAGCAATATCCCGAAGATCGTAAATAATTTCATAACTGATTTCGAAAAAAAAGAAAAAGACCCCTGAAAACAAAATCGTTTCAAGAGTAATATCTGAAGGCATTTGGCTCCAATTTTGAATCGTCGCCAACGGATATAAAAAGACGGTCACAATAAAACCTATCGCGGAGGCCGTATTTTTCCAAAAGTAGAGTTGTTTAATTCGACGACCGCCCGGAAGGAAGGACCAATTATAAGAAAGCCCCAACAGGTGATATCCTACTCTTAACCAAAAAATTTCAGGAAAAAAGAAATAAAATAAAGGAAAAGAAAGGATTAGACTTGTTAAACCTCCTCTTAAAATAAAATTTTGATACTGAGCCGCAAAGGAGGTCCCGAAAATGTGGTTTGCCTCATCTTCCCGAAGATCGGCAACCCGATTCAAAAGATTAACAATAAACCAATCAAACGCGCAAATAGAGGCAAGTAGCCATAAATGTTTCCCTGTAAATAACCATCCAAAGGTAAAGGTTCCCATAAAAGCAATGGCTAAAATAGAGGGTCGGCTAATTTGTAAAAATTTGAAAAGATACACAACTGTTCCTCTTTTCGGGTTGGGATAAAAATCGGGTAGTCATTATACATTCTTCTTTAAAAATTTGTATTCTAAGCAACTTGAATTAAAATAAGCACTTCTAAGCGACTATGTCCCCCGCTGGCGGGGGATCAAGGGGGTGGAAAAAAAACGATCTCTATTCCACCCCCAAACCCCCGCCAGCGGGGTAATGGCATTAAGTTAAGGAATTTTTT
>CAZHAR010000072.1:0-26082 GCA_964530615.1 uncultured Planctomycetota bacterium
TAACCCATTTTATACACTATTTTTATAAAAAACAACAAAAAAGTTTCATGACCAATTTAGGGGCTTTCGGCTATTACATTTTGGTAAATTTTAATTCGTTCTATGTCGTTGATGGGTCCTCAAATTCTCCTTAAACGGAGTTCTTTTCTCGAAGCGCTCGAAACAAGGGTAATACCTTCTTCTTCCAATGATCTTTATACAGGGAAGCAAAAAATGGGGGGAGCCACAGACGACGATCATAGCGAGTCGCGATATTATCGAGGATCCACTCTTTTGTAAAACCCGCCCATTCTCCAGCGATATTGAAGAGGTTCCATTTACAAGGCGGATAAACTTCAAAGCGAAGAATCTGATAGAGTTTTTTTTCAGAGTATGGAGAAGAAGCTAATACGGTGGCAATACGCTGATAATCGCTCTCTTGTAGTTCGGTATCCAGAAAAAATTCTGACAATGCATCCCAGACAGGCATTCGCTCTTGAATTGATTCTAGTGATATCGTTTTCTTTTTAAACATAACTTAACTTTCAATAACAACTCTTATTTACCCGGTTTTTTCTTGGGATTTTTCGGATTGTCAGGCGCGGTCTCCTTCAGCGAAGATAAAAATTGAGAGGTCAGTTTTTTCATTCCAGGACCACCGAAACGAAAATCAGGACTTCCTTTACAAAGTCCTTGGACCGTAAACGAATGATATCCTGCTTTAAATGGAAGCGCAACCGAATTCCATTGATTGGCTTTAAGTGAAATAAGCTCTTTCCAAGGATAAAGCTGAAGAGTCAAGTCGACTGCGGGTTTACATTGAAGATAATAAACTTCGTCTTGTGGAGTTTGGTACACCATTTTTAACGTGAATGATTTATTTTCTTGCCAATTAGCCTTTTGCAACGAAGTCGCCTCTAAATCGCTTAAAATATGAGGTTTCCCATGATCAACCACAAGAGACATTCCTTGTTGTAAATCATTTGGATTCAATTTTTCAGGGTCAATCCAAGGCGGAAGAATTTTGAGAACAATAGGTTCGCTCCAAGATATCTTTCCTTTTTCAAATTGTGCCTGAACTTGCAAGGAGATCGTCCCTTCTCCAAAAGAATTTAGAGGCACTTTTATTTCCCCACGGCTTTTTTTGAGTTGAGCGATTTCTTCTCCCTGAAAAAAGAGGGTGAGTGTTTTCGAGCCTTCACAAGAAATTTTAAGTAAAAGCGTTTCGTTCCATGTCCACGTATTTTTCGTTAATTTTGAAATTTTAATGAGAGTTCCTGAATGATCAAATATCACTGGAACTAATAAATTTCCTTGAGTTTTGAGGGAATTTGTACTAATCGCAACAATTCTTAATTCGTGATATCCCTCTGGAAATAAGGTAGAATCTAAGGTAAAAGGTTCTTCTGGTTTTAGTGTCTTTTGGCGAACTCCGTCTAGAAAAAATTCATAAGATTCAATCGTTTCGGAAGTTGTGATTTTTGCTTTAGGAAGAAGCGAAAGGCTTTCTTTAATAGTTTGGAACGGTTTCAGAGAATCCACAGTAATGCTTGGAACACTAGCGAATGGCTGGCAAAGAGGATCCCCAACGATTAATAACTGATAGGGTCCTCGCACGGATTGATAAAAAGCTTCGGCAAGGGATGAACCCGCAGCATAGTAATATTGAATAAAGGGAGTCGGGAATTTATGCTGAATCGCATAAGGTTCGACAACTGTCCCTGAGGCCCCGGACGCGCCATTTTTTAAAAACTCGGTCAGTGGCGTTTGCCCCGAATTTTCCTGAAGAACTCCGCCAAAAGAGGTAAGATGTTCACAAATGGCACCGGGAAGAATAACACTTTTAGAAGCGGGCCAGTTAAAATCGGAAATTCCAATATGAGCGCCTAAAACATCCGATTTTTGTTGAGGAATTGTTCCTGTTTCTTGAACGGCTTTGACCTTTAATTGCTGAATTTTTTGAATCGCTTCCGAAATTCCCCATCGTCTTGTCTTAGCGCGCACATCTTCGTTATCGAGATAGTAAATAGTTCCAGAAGGACGTGATGTTTCCGATTGCACTCCGCGTCTTAGATAATTCAATATTTCAGGAACAGAGTTCCCCCGTCCAATCGTCACGCCAAGAATGGTACAAAGATAATATTGGCGACCCCGCGCGTCTTCCGTGATATTTCCTTTGGGATCCCATTTCAATTTGCGAGAAAACGCTCTGGGCGGTTGAACATCGAGTTTGACTCCGGCGGTAGAGACTTGAAACAAATCCGAAGCAGACACGGGACAAAAATACCAGTTATTATCTAAATCGAGATATCCTTTTTTTTCTAAGACCAAATCCGCCAGATAAGTCACTCCGGTTAAAGAAGCGATGGAGGGTTGGAAATATTGTTGAAGTGCTTCTCCCTTAACGTCTTCGGACAGATCAACCGAATATGGAATATCACTGGAAAAAACGATAGTGTCAATTTGTTCTGACAATTGACGTTGTTGGATCGCTGCCAGAACAGGTTTTAAAATTTGTTCGCGAAACATCTGAACTGGAATTGTTTCAAGATTGCCGATTTGCCTTAAATAAAGGACATGGGAAGTGGAAATTTTTCGAAGTAAAATATATTCGTTCGCGATCGTCATCGAGGGCCAACTTTCTCGGTTGACGACTAAAAAAAGGTTTTCTGGACCTCCGCCTGCAAATGTTGGGATCAGATAGAAACCACACATCAAGAAAAAAAGGGTTCGGTAGTGGAGCATAAAAACCAGTACCTTTTACTAAATAGATTTGTGATGAAGGTTATTTTTGTTAAGATTTGATGGAATTCATTGTAACCTTTATAACCCTTTTTGCCACTCCGAATTTCAAGGGAAAATTACCTTCCATGGACTCACGAATTTTTCATCTATGGATAGCTTGCTATTTAATTTTGACTCCATTATCGGCTCAAGAGTCTAAAGGAAAAGAACTTTTTATCGAGGTCGACAATTCGTTGATCTTCACCCGGCTCCCCACCGTTGTTTCCTATAGTGTTGCGTTAAAATCGAAAATTATTTTGCGTCATTCTTCTGGAAAAATAGTCCCTGCGGCCTATCGCGCCAAAGAAAAAAAACTGTATTGGATGGAACCTTTTCTGCCAGGAAAAAACCGTTATACTGTAGTGCCCTCAACACTGGGGGAAGAGCCCGTTCTAGAGTGGAACCTAAATCACGAAAAAGAAAAAGGGACCTTTACTTTGGACGGAAAAAGGATTCAGAGAGATTCGCTTTCCATCGAAAATGGACTTCTTCGTTTACAAATTTTGAACGATTTGGATTTACGTTCCAAACTACAGATTCGCTCTTTAAAAACCGCTTACCATTTCTTACTTTCGCCGTTAGGGATGTCTCAAGGGTGTATTGAAAAAGCGGAACAAGCAGAAATTTTAAATCAAGAAATCGCTCAAGGAATCGAGAGCAATAAGGAACTGTTCTCCATTTATTCAGGAATAGCCACACAAATTGTGATCACGGAAGTGAATCCTTTTCAAAAACGGATTCAAGTCAAGTGTCTCTCGCCCGGCATCAAAAATAGTGGCCAGAATTTGTCCCTTTTTTCACGTACCGATTATGAAATTCTTTTCACGTGGGGAAGTCCGCTGATTCAAATTTCCTGCTTTAGAACCTTAAAAAAAACGTATTATAATCATAATGGTGTGAATCTGAATGAAATTTATATCGTGCAGTTTCCCTTGAAAATTCAAATGCTCGAATCTGAAACTCCCCAAGAAATAACGCTTCCAGAAAACGTAGAATATCGATTGATTGATTTTAAAACTATGATGTCTTTTGAAGATTCTTCTGGAAAAACGGTTCTCTATCAACCCGATTTTTTGAAGTTAAGCGGTCACGATCCGATTGTCGCGGTGATTCGGGACCGAATGATGACAATCCTTTCTCAATCCTGGCACCAAGGCTGGAAACCTATTGAACAAAAGCCTGCAGACTATAATGATGTTTTTTATCTCATCTGTGATAGTGGGACTTTTTCAAATACGCTCAAGGAGTGGTTGCTTGAGTTAACAACTCCGGTCGTGGTTCGATAAAATCATCAAAATATTGACATTATCAAAATTATGAAGAAAATATCCCCTCTTCTAACAAAAGAAAGAACTTAATCTTTTTTGTCTTTTGAATACAACCGTTTAAAGGCAGATTCGAGGTCTGCCTTTTTTTATGCTTTTTCTTTAGGTTTTTGGAGTTCGCGAAGAATTAAATAGGTTAAAATTGCTAGGGTACCGGATAAGATAATCAAAATGAGCCAAGGCCACGCTTGTTTTCCGCGAGCATTTGCGTCCCGAATCATCCAAGAAAAAATAAGAGTGCAGGCGACCGTGAGATCGCAAAAAATCTGGAAGGTTCCTAGGTTAAAAAAAGCAAGTTTCCAGAGTTCAAAATAACCCTGTTGATAGACCGCAATTCCGCTTATAATCGAGAACGGAACAAATAAAAAAAGCAATACGAGAAGCCTTTTATTCATGGGAAGGCTCCTTTAAACTCCACATTTTTGATACGCTGTTGAATCTCTTCTGGAAGTTTTACTTTTTGTCGTTTTTCGTAGTGATACGAAACAATATTGCCTTCTCCTTCCGCCGCAATCTTCCAGGTATTTTCTTGAAAAACGAGGATCCGATGTTCCTGCAAAAAACCATATTCCAAAATTTCTTTTACGCGGCACCCCACTTGGATCGTTCCCGGATAAGTCAATGGAATACGGAAGCGACAAGAGGTTTCTTTTAAAATGGGTCCTATTTGAGTTTCTTTCATATACTCCATGATGCGAATTTTTTCAAAATAAGCGATACGAGAACATTCAAAATAGCGGAAATAAATGATGTTGTTTACGTGTCCAAACGCGTCCATTTCGCCCCAAGCGATTGAAATTGGAACAATAACAGGAAAACCGGCGAGTAAGGGTTTTTCTTCCATCAAAACACCTCTCTATTTTTGAACAAATTTTTTCTTCTGTTTAATTTATTTTGTTTTCTGATTGGAGCCAGTCTACCGTTTTTTTCAATCCTTCATCAAAACCAATTTTTGGTTGAAATCCGAGTTGTTTTTGGATCGCTGAAGTATCTGCAAAAGAATGTTTTACATCTCCCATACGTTCCGGTTGATACTGAGCCTTAAGCGAAAACGAAGGCGAAGCCTGAAAAATTTGTTGGAGTTTTTGCAGTAATTGATTGAGCGTGATCGCTTGGCTCCCGCTGGCCACATTGAAGACATTTCCGCATAATCCCGGAACCGTAGAGGCTAATATATTGGCTTCCACCACATCATCCACATAAGTAAAATCACGTGATTGAGTACCGTCGCCATAAATAGTGGGAGGGCGATTTTTCAAAAAACAATCAATAAATTTAGGAATGACGGCGGCATATTCCGAATGAGGATTTTGTCGGACCCCAAACACATTAAAATAGCGGAGGCTAATTGTTTCTATTCTGTATAAATTAGCATATATTTTGCAATAATGCTCCCCACATAATTTATTGACTGCATAAGGAGAGAGCGGATTTGGAATCATTGCCTCGTGCTTAGGCAAAACGGGCGAGTCTCCATAAACCGAGGAAGAGGAAGCATAGACAAACCGCTGAATATGGTATTTTTTTGCGGATTCCAATAAATTAAGAGTCCCTGTGGTATTGACCTGATGGCTCTCACAGGGATATTTTAAAGAAACCGGAACCGAAGGAATAGCGGCTTGATGAATAATTTTTTGGACTTGAGGAACAAGCTGATCGAGAAGAGCCGTATTCAAAATACTTCCTTCAACGAGCCGAATTTGAGGTAATATCTCTGTAAGGTTCTCTTTTTTTCCTGAAGAAAAATCATCGAGAACCGTAACTTGATATCCCTTTTTTAAAAGTCCCCGGACAATATTGGATCCAATGAATCCAGCACCTCCGGTCACCAAATAATGCATAAAGAAAAATTATTTAGGAGCAGGAGTTACCGCTGTTTCTGCTGTTGGAGCCAATAAGTTAATATAATCCACATTCGGATGGCTTGGATAGTAATAATAATCGCTATCATTCACTTGGTCATAGCGGGCGCTCCAGCATCCGGTGGTTCCAAGAAACAAAAACAATCCACAAATTGCGAAAAGGATGAATCGTTTCACAGTGCCTCTCCTGTAAAATTAAAAGGGTTCTGGTGCAAACAAATTTAGTTTGGCATCATTTTGTATAGGAAGAGTATAACGATCTCTTCCGAAGAATCAACAATAAATTTAGTTTCGTACAAAATAGAGAGATCCTTTAAGTTTTTTTTAGGAAATTGTGTTTCATGATTTCATCGTCAAGAAACATTTGTTATCTTATTTTGAAGAAGAAAATTTTTTTTAGGCTCTGGATTTTTTTGTCCTATGAAATTTCAACTCATCCTTTTATCCTCTATGGCCAATAAAACATTGGAGTTTAACTCCTCGCGAACCGTATGGATTCGTTATAACGAAGCGGGGGCACTCCTGATTGATTATCACTCCTTGGGACGAAAAGTAGCCAAGATTTTTTTGAATAAAGGCAAAATTTATCTAAAACCCTGTTTTCCTAAGCTACGTTGCAACGGAAAGAAAATCGAAAAAAAATATATTGCGCTTCAAACAGGAGACCAACTCAGCGTTGAAGTAAACCAGATTGAATTTCGTCTCATTTCCAGCACGGAATCTTCGTTAGAGAAAAAAAATAAAAAGGGAGAAAAGGAAAAGAAAAGCGCTCCGATAGAATCAAAAAAGCACAAGAAAATCAAATCTTCTTCCAAAACAAAAACACCCGCTTCAGGGGCCTCTCTTACGGATTCTTCTGGAATCATTGAAGAATTAGAAACCATTCCGATGTATGATAATCCGATTGCTTCGTCAGAGGCAACACTGGTTTTACCGGATTTGGAGATGTTGGAATCTTCTATTGAAAAAAGGGTTTCGCCGGGGATTGATTTGCCGAGTTCACGTTCTCAAAAAACAGCGAAACTTCAAAAAATCGATAAAGAACGGCCCTTGTTAAAAATAAAATTGCCAGAAATTTCAGCAGACCCTGAAAAAGAACCGATTTTAGAATCTGAAAAAGAACCCGTAGTGGCAAAAAAGATTTTTCGAACCGCTACTATTCGCAAAGTAAAAGCAGAAATCTCTTCTATTCTCCCAGATCCAGAACCCTCCGAAGCTCTTAACGAAACAATGTCGGAAAAAGAAAAACAACCTAAAGTAGAAAAAATAGAAAAAGTAGAAAAAAAAATTGATCCCAAATGGGAGAAAGAAAAGACTTCTCCACAAAAAAAAGAGGCGCTCTCTTCCCAAAAAGACTCCTCTTCTGAAGAAGAATCCGTTTCTGGAAAGAAAAAGACAAAGAAAAAAGAAGCGCCCTTAAGCTTATTTTCGGATACCGAGCTAAAATCCCAAGAAGCAGCAGCCATCACGAAGGGAATGAAGCTTCCGTCTGAAATTTCTGATTCTCAATTGGCTTCGGATATTTTTCCAGATTCCGAAGACCAAACAATTTCGCCAGTCGCAGATCTCTTTGCAGAATCCGAAAATGAAGGAATAGAGGCTTTAATGGTGGAATCTGCGGAACTAGAAGCCTCTCTGAAAGATGAATTCGGAGATCAGATTCCAGAAGCGGGCTCTGCGGAAGATATTTTAGCGTCTTCGGTCTTTCATGAAAAATCAGATTTTCATCAAGAAGTCCATCCAGAAGATCCTCTTTCTTCGACGCAACCCCAAATGGATTCTTCTTCAGATCAGGCTCTTTTATTGACACAAGGTGTCAATTTAGGCTCTCCTAAAAAGTTTCATTCGGATGAATCTATTAAGGGAAATTTATTTAGCGCTCCCCCCGGCGAAACCAATATTCGCAAAGAAGTGATTCGTTTTTCGGATTTGTTATCGCCCAGCAACCTAATTACGACAAAAAACTTTAAAAAAGATATTTTATTAGGACGTGTTCTGGCAGAGCGGAAACTGGTTTCGCTCACGATTATTAATCGTTTTTTATTAGAAATTTATAATAATAAAAACGAAGTGCAACGAACTTTAGGTCAACTTCTGGTGATCTCTCGTCATTTAAAAGCAAGTGATTTTGCCACCCTTCATCGAGAAGTCGAAGAGCTTTTCGCCAATAGAAATTACTTAGAAAAACTGAATGAAGATTATGTGATTGAATGGCTTGGTGGAGCGGTTCGTATTCTCATTCAGCTTAAAGATAAATTTGGCTCCTATCCGATTATTTCGGAAATTGGGGCCGGAGGAATGGGAGTTGTTTATAAAGCGGTCGATGTCAAAGGTAAAAAGATTATCGCTCTTAAAGTATTGAGAAATCTCACTTCCGAAACACATATCAAACGCTTCCAAAAAGAAATAAAAACAACCCTGAAACTCACGCACCCCCACATTGTTCCCATTTACGATGTAGGAGAAGTGGACGGAATTCCTTTTTATACGATGAAGTTCATTGAAGGAAAGATTCTCAATGAATATATTGCCGAGAAAAAACTTTCTTACACGGAAACGATGCGTCTCGCGTTAAAGATTTGTCGTGCGGTTGGCTATGCGCATAAACACCAGATTTTACATCGTGATCTGAAACCACAAAATGTGATTGTGAATGCCGAAGGGGAGCCGTATTTGATGGATTTTGGAGTCGCCAAAGAACTCGATAGCGATTCGGTATTGACAAAAAGCGATGAAACGCTGGGAACTCCGCGCTATATGTCTCCAGAACAGATTAAAGGAGGGCGCAATTTGGATGCCTCTTCCGATGTTTATTCGTTGGGGATGATTTTATACGAAATGCTGAATGGAAGTTCGCCGATTAAAGGAGAAACCTCCGTCAATATTATTTATGAAATTCTTCATACCCATGTTCCACCCTTACGCGCAACCCTCTCCGATCTTCCTGAACCCATCGATATTATCATTCAAAAAACAATTTCTAAGGAGAAAATAAATCGTTATCCTACCGCTCAAGAGCTTGCAGATGACATTGAACGCTATTTAGAGGATCTCCCGATTGAAGCGACTTTACCTAGAAAATGGAAGTTTCTGAAAATTTTAATTTTCGGAGTTCTCTTCATTTTGCTCATTTTCATTTTTCTTTACTTCCCTTTCTGGAAAAAATAATCCATTCGATCCATTTTGATGGGATATTGAGGATTTGACGATGTTTTGGCTTGTATCTGTTGTTTCTGTCACAATAAAACTACTGCTATTATTGATTCTTTTTTTTGCTTTGGGATACGCAGTGGTTCGTTTTTCAGAAAAAAATCTTCGCTAATTTTTATTTTTTTTAACGCAATATTTTCCTCTTTTATTAACATTTCTATCTCTTCCCTTTTTCTAAAAAAGAAATTTTATGAATCCAAAACGATTACAAGCATTGATTAGTGGGGTATTATTACTTTTGATCGCTTTTCAAGTGTTCCAATATTATCCTAAACTTCCCAATATCATGCCTTCAAAATATAATGCGAGCGGACAACCGGTATCGACGATGACCAAGGAAGCCTTTTTTTGCGTTTATGTGGGCACGTATTTGTTACTGTTTTTAATTTTTGCGGGAGTCGGGTTGTTTGCCCATAAAGTTCCAATATCGATGATCAATATTCCAAACCGCGACTATTGGTTTTCTGAAGAACATCGCGCGGAAGCAAATGATCGCCTAGGCATTATGATGTTGCGTTTTTCAAATATCACTTCTCTATTTTTAATTGTTTTGCTCCAATTCATTGTCGATCAAATTCTCATTGGCGCTAATTTCGGAACAAAATTCTGGGTATTGATCGGCGCCTACTTTATCTTTGTAGTGATTTGGACCTTCCAATTCTGGATCAAATTCAAAAAGCCTACCCCCGTTTAAACGTAAACGATTCTTGAAGACTGGCTCAACCTTGAAGTTGTTCCAATTCTAGGAAAAACCTATACTCGCGTCCCGTTGTTTGGATAATCCTGAAAACCGGTGTTTTAAGGAAATGCCAAACTAAGAATTGTTGTTTAAATTGGAATCTCGATATAGTCACCGAGGGTTATCGCATCAATAGTCGCTTGAACGTCCTTAACTCGCAGTCGAATACGTGGCCATGAAGTCGAAAGGAGCACAATAATTGCGAGTTGTCTTTCAGCAAGATTCTGTTGATATCTTAGATTTTGATCCGTTGTGATTAGAAGTTGATAGCCCTCTCGCTTAGCAGTCTTGATCAAGTCACCATTTGATAGGTTCGACCAACCTTGTTCATAGGTAATATCAATCGAATGACCTGTGATATGCCCACGAAGCGGCGCAGGTGTGCCTTGATCAAATAATATCTTCATAAGTGGGCCGAATCCGCCAATAACCTCACTTCATAGTCTAAAACGGATTCTATTTGTGATCGCTTGACACCGGGAAACCATTCCAGAAAGTGTTCAATCGAGGCTCCATCTTTGAGATTCTCGAAGAGGGCAGACACAGGAACCCTAGTTCCACGAAACACCCAAACTCCACTGACTTTATCCTTATGGTGTTCGACGGCATCACAATTTTCCCAGTCTTTCATCAGAATCACCTCTTTGTACACATAGGATCGTCTCAGTTTGTGGTTATTATAAAATATACCAAAATATTTTGATAAGGTAAATACCATTTCCGATTTGAAATAAATCATTATTTGAATTTTGTGCTCACTCCACGGTGGCTTCGATACCCTTCGACAATTCGATAAAACTCAGGGTATCACTCAGGGCATCGCTCAGCCAACGGCAAACGCATGGTCCCTGAGCTTGTCGAAGGGTTAATCATCAAAAACGGCGTGACCGCACCCTGAGCGATGCACTGAGTTTATCGAAGTGTGATTGCGAAGCAATTGTATCGAAGGGAGCGTGCGAATGATTCTATTCTGCGATATTACATCCAACGCAATGTCATCGCGAACGCAGTGAAACGGTCGCTACTCATTTTTGTAAGAGTACTGCTTTTTGCTTCCTACGCAACAAAAAAAATCATTCGTTTATTTGCTTCTTGACAAATTTTCTGCCAAGGATAAAATTAGTACCGATTGGTACTAATTTATAAAGGACACTATGACCACCCTCGAAGAAAACAACTCTGGAAGTAAAGCGAAATTAATTGAGGCGGCGATCGAGCTTTTATCCACTAAAGGATTTAATGGTTCTGGAATTAATGAAATTTTGGAAACCGCAAAAGTGACAAAAAGTAATTTTTATTATCATTTTAAATCGAAGGAAATGCTTGGATTAACGGCTCTAGATCTGTTAATCCATAAATTTAATGAAGCCATTCTGAAACCCACTTTTTTAAACCAGTCACTGGATCCGAAAAAACGGTTAGAACGATTTTTCCAAATTCTTGTGGAAATGCTTGAAAGTAATTGTTGTCAATGGGGTTGTCCTTTTGTGAACTTGGCTTCTGAAACGAGCGATTTGTACCCTTTGTTTCAGCACAAAATGGATCAATTTTTTAAAAACTACAAGAGTGCGATTCAATGTTGGTATCAAGACGGAGTGAATTGTGGTGAATTTCGAGAAGATTTATCGGCTGAAATGATTTCTCAATTGATTTTATCTGCGATTAACGGCTCTATGGTCCTAGTAAAAACGTTGAAAAATGCGGAGGTATTAAAGCAAAATGCAAAAACGTTATCGTATCTTTTAGAATCGAAAAATAAAAAAAATCTCATTAAGAAATGATCTTTTTATGAATCCTACTCCCTTTCCGTATAGCGTAGCAATAAACAGGCCTGATTCTGAAAATTTCAATCGAAAGGAGAGTGTGATGGATCCGTTAACACTCCAAAGAAAACTGGATTCGATGAAGACCTTTTCTGTCTTGAATCCTGAAAATATTGATCGTTTTGGAAAAATTTTGGAAACGCTGAGTTCCTTGAGTTTATTTCGAATTAATCCGTTATATTTTGCTAAAACGCATCATTTCTCAGAAGAAGAGTCTTTGGATCTTTTTATTCATGGAACCAAAATTGGGCTTTTCGATTTCGACTGGAACGTCATCTGTCCTGCATGCGGAGTGATTGAACATAGTTATAATAATGTGAATGATTTGGCCCAAGACCCTTTCTACTGCAATCTTTGCAAAATTTCTCATTCCAATGCACTAGATGATCAAGTCGAGGTCTCTTTCTCGATTAATCCAACGGTTCAAAAAATACAGTTTGAGCCCTTTCTAAACATTAATAATTATCGTGAATACTTTTATTCTTCAAATTATCTTCAACCTCCAGAAGTGTGGGCTTATCTGAAAGCCCATGTTCGATCTTTTCATTCACTTCAACCTGATTCCGTAGAAACGCTTTCTTTCGAAGCTTTACCGGGAACTGGCTATCGTTTGACTAGTCTGGATCAACATCAAGCGCTCGATCTTCATTTTTCTGAAGAACGCTCGCCGGTTCCGCTTTCCATTGAAATTCAAGTACTCCCGTCCGGTTTTTCTCCTGCCGCGATTTCTTCTCCCGCAGGATCAGTCTCCTTGAAAGTAACGAATCTGAACAAAGTTCAAATGGGGTTTGTTCTCCTAGATACGCATCTTGAAAAAATAAAAGAAATGTGTACGCAACATCCTGCGGGGTTTGTTCCTTTTTTTACCGGAAAGATGTTATTGAACCATCAATCCTTCCGAAACCTCTTTCGTATTCAGCATTTGAGCGAAGATTTAAAACTCAACATTCGTAGTTTAACGTTGTTGTTCACGGATCTAAAAGGATCGACAGAACTCTATGATCAAACCGGCGATCTGTTTGCGTATCAATTGATTCAGAAACACTTTTCGATCTTGTCCCGAATGGTCCGAAAACACTCTGGCGCCATTATTAAGACGATGGGGGATGCGATTATGGCCAGTTTTTCTGTTCCGTTTGATGGCGTTTGTGCCGCTCTCGATATGATGAAAGAAATGGAAGTGTTCAATGAAGAACTTAAAAAACACTCCTTAGGCTTGAAAATCGGTCTTCATGAAGGTTCTACGCTTGCCGTTAACGCCGATGCACGTCTCGATTATTTTGGCCAAACTGTGAATATTGCCGCTAGGGTTCAGGGGTTGGCTCAGGCCGGAGAAATCTGGATTACCGACTCGATCTTTCAGTCTTCAGAGGTACAGCACTGCTTAGCAAATTATGGATATAATGAAGAGAAACGGTCTGTTTCGCTCAAAGGGGTCGGACAATTAGCAACCGTTTATCGTTGTGTGCAGAGATGATCGCTTATCTTTGCAGTTGCGGGAAAACTTCTTCTTTTTTTGATTCATGTGCGGACAGAGCGGGCGTCTGCCCTTCTTGCAAAAAAACAATTCTTCTTGAATCCAAGCAATCTCCGTCAGAAAAAAAAAATGTTTCTTGTCCAAGTTGTCATCGAAGAGTTCACGTTTTTTCAGAAGAATGTCTTTTTTGTCATACCTTATTAAAAAAAAATCTTCTTCCCTCTTTTTCTTTGTTTTCTTGGTTTAAACGATTTTTATAGGGGTTCTTTGTGTTTCCTTTTCCTTTAATTCTTGATGGAGCTATTGGGGATGAACTCTTCCTTCGTGGCTATAATACAGATCTTCCGCTTTGGGCCACAACCCCCTTACTAGAACATCCTTCCGCTGTTTTAAAACTTCATCAGGATTATGTTCAGGCCGGGGCGCAAGTATTAACGGCAAATACCTTTCGTACCCATTTTCGAACCCTCTATCGGGCTCATTATAGTGACCGAATGCTAGAGCTAAATACCTTAGCGGTTTCCTTAGCGCAACAGGCTTTAGGTTCAAAACAAGGATGGGTCGCTGGATCGATTGCTCCTCTTGAAGATTGCTACCGGCCCGATCTCGTTCCAAGTGACTATGAACTTGAAGTGGAACATCTCCTTCAAAGTCAACAATTACTAGAAGCCAGTGCAGATCTTTTACTGATTGAAACCATGAACTGTATTCGGGAAGCCCGTATCGCTTTACGTTGCGCAAAGCAAACTTCGTTGCCGGTGTGGGTGTCCTTTTTGGTTACAGAAAAAATGACACTTCCTTCTGGCGAAAAATTGGCGGATGCGTATAATGCGGTTATTTCGTTGGAACCCGATTTGATTTTGGCAAACTGTTTTCCCTTAAAAATTCTTCCGGATCTGTTCCCCCTCCTCACCTCCTTTTCATTCCCTTTTGGTCTTTATCCAAACCTAGGAAAGCAAGAATTTCAAGGAGTTTGGGATCGGAACCGGTTGGTTCATAGAGAACAGACTTACGTAGAGGCCATGAGTCGTAGTTTAAATGAAGGAGCTATAGTCGTGGGCGGATGCTGTGGAACGGGTCCTCAACATATTCACGCATTAACGCAACATTTAAAATCTCTGACCTAGAAGGAAATCATTATGACCCCCTCTCGTGTAGCAATTATCGATGGAGTGCGAACTCCGTTCTTGAAATCGTGGACTGATTTTGGTCCGTTTACCGCTTTGGATTTGTTGAATAAAGTCATTTCAGAAATTGTCTATCGGATTGATTTTCCACTCGATCTGCTCGATGAAGTGATTACCGGATGTGTTTTTTGCCCGCCTTATTATCCCAATATTGCTCGTGAATCTATTATCGCTTTGGGGCTCCCGAAACAGATTCCAGGATATACCTTGAGCAAAGCGTGTTCTAGCAGTTTACAGGCAATCTCTTCTGCGACCGATGGAATTATGGCCGGACGATATCGTGCTGTTATTGCTTCGGGAAGTGAATCGACTAGCAATATCCCACTCTTGTATTCCTCTCGTCTCGTTAATAGCTTGATGAAATTTCAAAAAGCCCGATCGGCCTGGCAACGCCTCCAGCTTCTTAGAAAAATTCCGTTTTCTCAATTGGTTCCTCGAATGCCTAAAATTAACGAATATTCGACTGGACAATCCATGGGAGAGCATGCCGAAGAGATGGCGAAAATCAATCAAATTAGCCGGAGAGAACAAGATGAATACGCCTTAAATAGTCATCAAAAAGCCGCTCAGGCTCAAAAATCGGGCAAATTCGACGAAGAGTTAGTCACTGTTTATTGCGGCACTCAATATGAACCCGTACGCAAAGATAACGGGATTCGGGCAGAGGCTTCACTCGATCAAATGGCAGCCCTAAAACCCGTTTTCGATGATAAGCGTTATGGCTCTATTACTGCCGCTAATGCGAGTCCGCTCACCGATGGAGCTTCCGCTGTGTTACTTATGTCAGAAGATTTGGCAAAATCGTTGGGACTCAAGCCTAAAGGATATATTCGCGCTCATGCTTATGCCGCCTTAGATCCACGGGATCAAATGCTCTTAGGAAACGTTTATTCCATCCCCAAAGTCTTGAAAGCCGCAAAATTAAAGCTCTCTGAAATTGATCTCGTAGAAATGCATGAAGCCTTTGCTTCACAAATCTTATCGACACTTAAAGTCATGAAGTCTCGAAAAGACTTACAAAAAACGGAAACTCCTCTTGGGGAAATCGATCCCGCTCGCTTTAATGTGAATGGAGGATCGATTGCGCTTGGACATCCTTTCGGAGCGACTGCTTGTCGTTTAGTCACGACCTGTTTGAATGAATTGAAGCGACAACAAAAACAATATGGACTCGTTGCGGTATGTGCGGCTGGCGGGATGTCTGGGGCCATGATTTTGGAAAGGGAATAACATGAACGAAAATAATTCTGAAAAAATGTTTCATCTCGTTATAGGCGAGGATCAGATTGCTATTGTAACCATTGATATGCCCGGAGAGCGCGTCAATAAACTCAACAGCCGTTACCTTGCGGAAATCGAACAACTTTTTGACACGCTGAAAACCAAAACCGTAAAAGGCTTAATTCTCATTAGCGGGAAAGAAGATAGTTTTATTGTGGGGGCCGATATTCGGGAACTCAAGCGGCTGAACACTCAAGCTGAACTTGAGGAACTGAGCCATAAAGCACAAATGATTTTGCACCACTTTTCGGAACTACCCTTTCCCACAGTGATCGCGATTCACGGAACTTGCGTAGGCGGTGGATGTGAACTAGCATTAGCGTTTCAGTATCGCCTATTGACTCCAGATCCTAAGTCCCAGATTGGCTTGCCTGAAATTAAAGTCGGTCTTTTCCCGGGTGCAGGCGGGACCCAATTTCTACCCCGCCTCATCGGACTCGTTCCAGCACTCGATCTTATTCTCAACGCTTCTATTGTCCGTCCGAAAAAAGCCTTGAAAATTGGCCTCGTGGACGAATTGGTTCATAAAAATCTTTTGATTCCGCGCGCTAAGCAAGTCATTCAGGAACTTTCAGAACGAAAGTTATTTCCGAAACGTCCGAAACTTTCTTGGATACAACGATTTTTAGGCAACACCCATTTGGGGCGCGCGATTCTCAAATGGCAAATCACAAAAGCGCTGAACCAAAAAACGGGCGGAAAATATCCAGCCCCTTACATGGCAATAGAATCCTGTATCGAGGGCTTCCCCTTGCAATTTATTAAAGATGGTTTGAAAATTGAATCTAGGCTCTTTGGTGAAATCGCCAATAGTGAAGTCGCCAAAAGTTTAATGGGCCTCTTTGAATCCATCACCGATACCAAAAAGCAGTTCGATAAGGATCAGGCAAAAGAAATCCATACTTTGGGAATTTTAGGCGGGGGCTTAATGGGTTCTGGAATTGCTTCCGTTTCGATTAACAATGAAATTCGTGTTCGCCTGAAGGACCAAAATGAAGTCGCACTCTCTCGCTGTTATCAATATGTTAATAAATTTATTCAGGAAAAAGTAAAAAAGAAACATTTGCTCCCGTATGAAGGCCAAATGCAACTTGATAAATTCAGCACCACTACCGACTATTCTGGATTGAAATCCACGCAAGTGATAATTGAAGCGATTTTTGAAGATGTTGCATTAAAACAAAAGGTATTAGCCGAAATTGAAGCGCTCGGAAAAGATTCTCTGATTTTTGCCAGTAATACTTCTTGTATTCCGATTGGACTCATCGCGGAAAAAGCGAAACGAAAAGATCTGGTAGTCGGAATGCATTTCTTTTCTCCCGTTGAGAAAATGCCTTTACTTGAAGTCATTGCGACTCCTCAAACCGCGGAGTGGGTCACGGCAACTGCGGCAAACTTGGGAATCCAAATGGGAAAAACTGTTATTATTGTGAATGATGGGTGGGGGTTTTATACCAGTCGCACTTTGGCTCCCTTCATCAATGAAGCGCTTCATTTGTTGATGGAAGGAGCTAAAGTGGAAGCCATCGATAAAACTTTGATGAACGCTGGCTTTCCAGTAGGTGCGCTAAAATTGCTTGATGAAGTGGGAATCGATATCGCCATGAAAGTCAACAAATTGATGGAAGCGCACATGGGTGGACGATTGACTCCACCGAAAGGAGTTGACACCGCTTTAGACGCAGATCGCAAAGGACGAAAATCGGGAAAAGGTTTTTATACTTATAACACTAAGAAAAAAATGGTCGACCTAAGCATTTATGATAAACTCCCGGGGGGTCGAAAACGCAAAGATTTTTCACGCGAAGAAATACTTGAACGCTGTTTGTTTGCGTTTATCAATGAAGCCGCCTATTGCCTCTCGGAAAATATTTTGAGAACGCCTGCAGACGGAGATGTCGGGGCTATTATGGGTCTAGGCTTCCCGCCGTATATGGGAGGCCCCTTTCGAATGATGGATCGTTTAGGTTTGACAAAAACCTATGACACATTGAAACGTCTTGCCGAAAAACACGGCGAACGCTTTAAACCTGCTCCCGTGATTGAAGAATACGCAAAACAAAATAAGAAATTTTTCCCTGATGGGTAAAAATAATTTTAACGCAATAGTTTAGAAAACTTATTCAAGGAGATCGGGATGCAAGAATCGTCCTCTAAAGAAATTTATAATGTTACGGAACATGCTCGAAAAGGCTCATGGATCAGCTCACTGGAACAATATCGTAAACTTTACGAAGAATCGGTCCAGCATCCAGAGATTTTCTGGGCAGAACACGCCAAACGATTAGATTGGTTCCACCCTTGGCATACTGTGATGGATTGGGACTTTCATCAAGCACACGCGCGATGGTTTGCGGGGGGGAGACTCAATGTTTCTCATAACTGTATAGATCGTCATTTAGCTCAAAAAAAAGATCAGGTCGCCATTATTTGGGAATCCGATAACTCGAAGGAAAACCGGAGTATCACTTATAAACAACTCCATTACGAAGTGTGCCGAATTGCGAATGTACTAAAGTTACGAGGGATTGGAAAAGGCGATAAGGTTTGTATTTATTTGCCCATGATTCCTGAGTTGGCTTATAGTATGTTAGCATGCGCTCGTATCGGAGCCGTGCATTCGGTTGTTTTTGGAGGATTTTCTGCAGAATCGATTCGGGACCGAGTTCTGGATTGTGGTGCTAAAATGGTGATCACCGCGAATGAAGGATTTCGTGGAGGTAAAACGCTTCCGCTGAAATCAATTGTGGATCACGCGATTGATGGATTAGAGCAAGTTCGTACTGTACTTGTTGCAAGAAGAACCTCTACGAATGTCGCGATGAAGCATTCTCGAGATTTTTGGCTGGATCAAGAAGTCGAAACGCAACGCGGGGAATGTCCTGCGGAATGGATGGATGCTGAAGATCCGCTCTTCATTTTGTACACCTCTGGATCGACGGGGAAACCCAAGGGAGCCCTTCATACTACAGGGGGGTATCTGGTTTACACTTCACTAACGCACCAATATGTTTTTGACTATCGTCCCGGAGATATTTATTTTTGTACCGCGGATATTGGTTGGGTGACGGGTCATAGTTATGTGATTTATGGCCCACTTTCAAACGGAGCGACTACTGTGATGTTTGAATCGATTCCAACGTATCCCGATGCCGGACGTTATTGGGACATTGTGGAACGTTATAAAGTCAATATCTTTTATACGGCTCCGACGGCGATTCGCACTATTGCTCGTGAAGGTGACGATTTTGTCAAAAAATACAATCGCTCTTCATTAAGAATTCTAGGCACGGTCGGAGAACCCATTAATCCTGAGGCTTGGAAATGGTATTATCACGTTGTTGGCGAAGGCGGTTGTGCGATTGTAGATACGTGGTGGCAAACGGAAACGGGTGGAATTATGATTACGCCGCTTCCGGGTGTCACGCCCTTAAAACCTGGATCTGCAACCCTTCCTTTTTTTGGAATTCAACCTTGTATTCTTGACGGGAACACGGGTAAGGAACTTCGAGGGAACGGTGTTTCTGGAGTTCTCTGTATTAAGGCTCCGTGGCCGGGAATGGCGCGTACCGTCTATGGCGATCATAAACGATTTCAAGAAACCTATTTTCGTCAATATCCCGGGTATTATTTTACTGGAGATGGGTGTAAACGAGACGAAGATGGATATTACTGGATCACGGGACGTGTCGATGATGTTCTGAATGTCGCCGGACATCGTTTAGGAACGGCTGAAATTGAAAGTTCCATTAACGCCAATCCGATGATCGCGGAATCTGCAGTTGTCGGATACCCTCATGATATTAAGGGGACCGCTATATTTGCATTTGTTGTATTAAAAAAAGGGGCTGAAAAAATACCTCCACAAGAAGTGATGGGTGCCGTCAAATCGCAAGTCACTCAAGATATTGGGTCGTTTGCAAAACCCGATCAGGTTCTGGTGGCTCCGGGGCTTCCTAAAACGCGTTCGGGGAAAATTATGCGACGTATTTTGCGCAAGATTGCTTCTCATGAATACACGGAGATGGGGAATATTACTACCTTAGCGGATCCAACGGTCGTTGAAAAACTGATTGATGAGCATAAAAAAGCCTTCTCAAAAGCTTGAGCACTATGAATTCTCCTTATTTAAAACTGGTTCCGTTTTTGCAACAAAAAGGAGTTTCGCTTGAAGCCTATGTCCAGTATCTTTCGTTGCTCTCGACTTATGAAAAATTGAATGTTTCTTTAACCCATCGAGGAATCTCGCTTCAAGAATATTATCACTATCTCGAACAGACTTCTTTCTCTACAGAAGAGTTCGCCTTAATCGAAAATTTTGGACAGAATTTTTTGGCTCAAAAATCAGTGCATCTAGACGAAGTAAATCAATGGCTTAAGGATAATGTTTCTTTGGGTTCTCAGGATCAAAAATCCCTGATTCTGAAATTATTGCAACACTTATTTAAAACAAAAAAAGTCTCGGTTGAAGAGTTTATCTTTTGGTCTCAGTTCTCAAAACAAACAAAAACAGAGACTCCGACAGAATCGCCCTATCGTTTAAAAACATCTTGCGGTTTAAAATTTTGTGTAGAAATGGCTCCTGCTAAACGGTATGGGCCGTATCTTATTTTAGGAGAGTTAGGACGCGGAGGAATGGGGATCGTTTACAAAGCGTATCATCCGGGACTTCATCGAATTGTTGCGTTAAAAGTATTGCGTGCCGGCGAAAAAGCAAGTGAGATTTTATTGAAACGATTTCGACGTGAAATAGAAATCATGGCTAAACTACAACATTCGGGAATCGTTCAAATTTATGATTCTGGAATGGAAGGTCAAGAAATTTATCTCGCAATGGAGTATATTCAGGGAAAGTCCTTAAGTGAGACTGCCGAATCCCTGACGCTTCGAGAAAAGTTAACATTAATGCAACAGATGCTAGAAGCGCTTGAATATGCGCATCAACAAGGAATCCTTCACCGAGATTTGAAGCTTGAAAACATTCTCATTACGCCTTTGAAAGAGGCAAAAATAGCGGATTTCGGTTTAGCCAAATCGCTAAACGCCGAAAAAGATTTGAGCCGATTTACAAAAACCGGAATCTTGATTGGAACGGTTCCTTATATGGCTCCAGAATTGGCGCGGAGCGAGTCGGATAAACTGGATGAACGCACGGATATTTATGCGGTCGGGGTCTGTCTTTACAAATTATTAACGCAACAGTATCCATTTGAAGCGAAAACACTACCTGAAACCTTAAATAAGATTATCACTCAAGAGGCAAGAGTGCCCTCCGTTCTGAACAAAGAAATTCGGAGCGACCTCGATACTATTATTTTAAAAGCGCTCGAAAAAGAACCCGCTAAGCGATACAAAAGCGCAAAGGCAATGGCCGAAGATCTAGAGCGTTTTTTAGCGGGATATTCGATTCAAACGGCCTATAGTGCGTTCCAGAATAGATGGGGCCGGTGGAAGCGGAAATATCAAGGGTTAGCCATTGCGGGAATAGGAGTTGCTGGATTTGTAGTGTTCTTGTTTGGAGCGTTGTTCTTTTCGCAATATCAGGCTCGAACGAAAGAATGGGCGCGTTACTGCGAAAAAGCAAAAATGGATTTGAACCGAGAAGAGTGGGAGGATGGAAATCGTTCATTACGTCCGTTGTTAAGCGCACTACGCTGGAGCAATCATGCGTTAACCCTAGATTCTGGAAACGGCGAGAGTGAAAAAATAAAATGGAGCATTGGAAAAGAGCTCCTGAAAAGGGCCTATGAGCAACAACTCTATCGATTAGCGGGCTATGTCATTGAAGAAATGCAGGGAGTCCAGTTCGTTTCGGATAAGACGAAGAGCGAGTTGAGAAAACAACTGACGATTGAACGTGAACGAGTGAAAACGCGACACCTTCGAGAATTAAGAAAATATTTAGAACAACTTCAGCAAAATCCGATGAATACGAATGTTGGAAGAGACGCGGTTTTTGAAATATCTCAGATGAGTGAGCCAGAGATCGAAGCGATTTTAATGGAAGAACTACAGCAGGGAAATCAGTATCTATTACAACCCTCGATTCTAGAAAAAAAAGTAATCTATTATTGTTGGATCGTTCGCATTTTAGGACGTACCCAAATTTCTGCTTGTCTGGACAAATTATTTCAAGGAGTCAATCAATTGAGTGCTCAGTTGATCCCTGTTCCTGAAAGAGATCGAATGCTTTTAAAATATGACTATTTAATAGAATTAACAGAGGCTTTGGGGCTTCTAAAAGGATTCAAATTCGCGGACTCTCTTGTAAATATTCGTGTGCAAATGGGAACTACGGGTTTATTTTGGAACCGCACTCAACGAGCATTCATCAAATTATTAGGAACAACAGCGCTTCCTCAGAAGCCTCTGCAATCGGGAAAAGATTATTTTGAAAATGGAAACAGAAAAATACAACAAGGCGATTATTCTGGAGCTTTAAAAGAATATACAATGGCAATTCAGATCGATCCGAATCGGGCTGAAATTTTTAATAATCGGGGTCTTGTTAAAAATATACTTGAGGATTTACCCGGCGCCATTCAGGATTTTACTCAATCCATTCGTCTTCAGCCGTATTATGTGGAAGCCTATGTTAATCGTGGTGCCGCGAAGGAGTTGATGATGGATTTGGAAGGAGCGATTAGCGATTTAGATCAGGCGATTCAAATGAATCCGAACCTGTTTGAAGCGTATAATTCTCGCGGTTCGGTTTATAAGAGAAAAGGAGACTATCAAAAATCGTATCAAGACTATTCTGAAGCGATTCGTTGTAATCCTCAGTCTCCTATGGTTTATAGCAATCGAAGTTTTGTTCTTTATAATCTCAGGAAATTCGATCAGGGACTTGCAGATGCCAATATGGCTATTCGACTTGATCCAAAATATGCAAAGGCCTATTATTCTCGGGGTTCCATCTATCTTCAAAAGAACCAAATAAAACAAGCATTAGACTCTTTTAATCAAGCAATTGATTTAAATCCTAAATATGCCGAACCCTACCATAGTCGGGCGTTATTGAAAGAGGGTCAAGGCGATATTGATGGGGCTATTCAGGATTATAACGCGGTGATCTTGATGAATCCTAAATCTGCGGAATCGTACTCTAGCCGTGGGTATTTAAAACATAAAAAACGATTGTTTTCAGACGCCTTGACCGATTTAAATAAAGGAGTTCAGTTAAATCCAGAATATGTAATGTCGTATTTTCTTCGCGCTCAACTTCTCAAAGAGATGCAAAGAGAACCTGAGGCGAAAAAGGATTTTAAGGAATTTTTAATTCGAACTCGAACTTTGAACGGGAGCGATATTTCATTCCTAAGGCAAAATATTTTGGCCATTTATCCAGAGTTTCAAAACATTAAATGAACTTCGTTAGACAGAAAAACTATTAAAAAACAAGAATTAGTCGGATTTGGAGGATTTTTTTAGAATTTCCAACACGCGTTCCATTTCTTCGGTAACAATAGAATTACTCAGCATATTCAGAGACTCTTCGATATAGGGAATACTTTTCTTTGCCGCCGCTCCAATATTTCCAAGGGATTCAGCGCTTCGAAAACGGACATCAAGTTCCGGATCAAACAAGACCGAAATCAAGGCATCAATGATTTTTTCTTGCAATTCACGAGAGTGGGTTTCAATTTGGCCCAAAGCTAAGGCGGCATAAGCACGGACGCGCCACGAAGAGTCACGAAGGAGAGGAATAATTTCTGAAGTTGAATCTGAGGAAGGCGGACCCACTTTATTGAGTGTGATTAAAGCACTTTGACAGACTTCTTGCTGAGAATCTCCAAGTGTTTGAATGAAATAAGGAATTGCCTTTCGTTTATAGAGACGCATTTTTCCCAGAGTTCGAATGATCCCGATACGAATCACCCAATCTGGAAATGTTGAAAGTTCTTGAAGCAAATACTCTCCGGGTAAAATTTCGTACTGAGACATAAAATCTGTGGCGACTTCACACACTTGCCATTCTGAATCTTTAAAAAATTCGAGCCACATTTCTTCTGGCAATAACTCCGCAATTTGGGTCAAAGAGGAAGGTGCTCTTTCTAAAAGTAGAAGTAAATGTCGCAAAATTTCATGCTTTATTCCCGGGGGGATATCGCAAATACCGGTGAGCAGATTTTGGAGAATTCGGGGATCAGGATCTTGAGGATTGAGAAAATTTCCTAATACTTTGATTCTCCAGACATTCTGTTGAAAGCTAGGATCTTTTGAGGTGTGGTCTAATAAAATAGGGACGACGAAGGGAGCCTCCATCGCCATCAAAGTGTAAGCGGTTTCTTCTCCGAGACGAAGTTCTTGGGTATGGAGTAGTTCCACCAATCGATTCATCAGTTTAGAAGACGAAATACGGTGCAAGCGAATCACCCGAAGTCCTTGTAAAATCACCTCTTCTTGCTCGGAGTGAAGGGCACCCAAAATCACAGGTTCTGCCTCTAGCAATAAGGATTGAAAATTTCCCAACATATTGAGAGATCTAGACTTAATTTTAGTATCGGGAGATTGAGCAAGGGTCAGAATGGGCGCCATTAAATAGAGCGGGGGGGGGCCTATTTTTTGTAAGGCGTCTGTAATGAGATATTCGGAACTTAAAGGAATATTCGTTTCAATCAGAGCGGGAATAGCGAAACTTGCAGATTTTCCAAGGGCTCCTAATTGAGTAATGGCATGAATTCGATTCAAAATATCTGGAGATTGAAGTTCCGAAATCCAATTTCCCAAAGAAAACGATTTTTTTCTAATATCGAGGTTTGTGGAGGGAAAGAGAAGCCAAAGCGTTACACAAAAAAGGCTTCCCAAAAATAAAAATAAAAATAAGGAGACTCGCCATTTCATAGTGTTCTTTTGTTTTCAATCGATTCAGATTTTGTTACAATAGTCCTTATGTTGATCGAATTAAAAGTCCAAGTCAGAAATTCAGAAGGGTTTCACCTTCGCCCTATTACAAAGTTGGCCCAATTGGCTCGTAACTTTGATGGAGACATTACGCTTTATTATAAAGAAAATCAAGCAAGTGCCAAAAGTATTATGAGTATGATGAGTCTGGCAATCCCTTGCGGGGAAGAGATCCTATTTCATATTCAAGGCAAAGAAGCTCAACAAATCGTCGAAGCTATTATTGATGTTTTTCTTCCGCAACCTCGTGAAGAATGGTAAATCGTTTCTTCCTCATTTCGTTTGAATTTGGGAGGCTTACTAGTGAGAGATAAACTCAAAGCGGCAGGGGGGTGGGCGGCCATTCGCTATGCGGTGAAAGTGGCTCTACAAGTGGGTATCCTTCCTTTTTCACGCGCCATTTTTTCCAAAAACGCTTGTAAAACTTGTGCTTTGGGAATGGGAGGCCAGCAAGGAGGAATGATTAATGAACGTGGAGATTTTCCGGAAATTTGTAAAAAAAGTATGCAAGCACAGTTGACCGATATTCAACCGGGAATTTCTAAATCCTTATTTAGCCAAAAATCGATCGAAGCTTTAAAAAAGCTTTCGGGTCGGGACGTTGAACGACTGGGTCGTCTTGCTTTTCCCATTTATAAGGGGAAGAACGATACGCATTTCCAACCCATTTCTTGGGAGGAATCCCTCTCTCGAATTATTGAGAAATTTCGCTCGACGTCTAGCGAACGTACTTTTTTTTATAGTTCTGGACGATCTTCAAACGAAGCCGCCTTTATTCTTCAAGTATTCGCGCGTCTCTATGGCACCAACAATGTGAATAACTGTTCCTACTATTGTCATCAAGCTTCGGGGGTCGGCTTAAATCTTTCTTTGGGAACGGCAACCGCAACCCTTCTTTTGGAAGATCTACAACAAAGTGATTTGATTTTTGTGATTGGTGCTAATCCGGCTTCCAACCATCCTCGCTTCTTGCGAGAATTAATGCTCTGTCGTCGTCGGGGTGGAGAGGTGGTTATTCTAAATCCGTTGAAAGAACTCGGATTGGTACGTTTCGCAGTTCCAAGTGATGTACGCTCGATGCTTTCGGGTGGGTCTGAAATTGCTTCGCTCTATTTACAACCTAACATTGGCGGAGATATCGCGGTTCTTAAAGGGATCGCCAAGATCGTGTTAGAATCCGAAAAACAGGATACCTCTTTTATTTCACAGTTTACCAATCATTGGGAAGAATTTCGCGATGATTTATTAAAAACCTCTTGGGACGAGATTTTATCGATATCGGGTTTAAAAAAAATTGAAATCGAAAATGCCGCCAAACTCTATATAAACGCAAAAAATGTAGTTTTTAGCTGGGCGATGGGAATTACGCACCATGATCATGGGGTCCATAATGTTCAGGCCATTACGAATCTTGCTTTGCTCCGTGGAATGATCGGTCGTAAAAATGCCGGATTATTGCCCTTACGCGGGCATAGTAATGTTCAAGGAGTCGGATCGGTTGGATTCACGCC
>CAZHAR010000073.1:0-25426 GCA_964530615.1 uncultured Planctomycetota bacterium
ATTAAACAAGAAAAACTGGAAACCGGAATTCAATTGATCAAATTAGCTTGCAAAACAGAAGATTATAGACTCGCTGAATACATCGCGGCAGAAATAAAAAACTTGCCGAATCACAGCATAGAAGAAAAGATAGATTGGGAAAATTATGTAAAAGAAGCCAAAACGAAGCGATTAAAAGAACATCAAGCGCGACTTGCTTATTGGAAAGAAGAGTTAAAGAAAGTAAAAATTGAACCACGAATGCGAGAAACCGCACTCTTTGAAATCGCCAAGATGCAAGAGGACGAAATTGTCGACAACCTTTTGGTTGTTTTAAAAGAAGGGTGCGCCTATTTTATCACCCGCAAAAATCCAACTGCAAGACAAGACGAATATTATCAAACGATGGCTGAAGCACTAGGAAAAATTGGAAATTCAAAAGCGACACCCTATCTACTATCTTCCTTAAAAAAAATGAGCCAGAAATTAATACCCTTCAATCAAAAGCCCATAGACGAAATAGTCTATATGGTCGCATTAACCACGGCTTTAATCGATCTGAACGATTCTCGAATTTTTCAAGAGTTACACAGAATTAGATGGGAGATGGGCCAAAATGAACTTTACTGGAACAATACCGAGAGACTCTATAACGAATTTCTTAGCTCTGAAGACTCTTATCAAAAAATACTAAGTGTCGCTAAAGAGGAGATGAATCGCGGGATATTTAAGCATACTCACGGAGATTTTGACGGAGCTATCACTGAATATACACAGGCCATTTTGAAGGATCCTAAATCGGTTAGTATCTATCTGAATCGGGGATTTGCGAAAAAGGATAAAGGAGATTTTGACGGAGCTATTGCTGATTTTAATCAGGCGTTGTTAATCGATTCTCAATCCTGGAAAGCTTATTTAAATCGGGGAACTATAAAAAAAGACAAAGACGATATCGAGGGAGCGATTGCCGATTACTCTCAAGCCATTTCCATTAATCCTCAATGCTCATTAGCTTATAGTAATCGAGGAAATGCGAAACATGACAAAGGCAATCTCGATGGCGCGATTGCCGATTATTCTCAAGCCATTTCCCTCAATCCTCAATATGCCATAACTTTTAATAATCGAGGAAATGCTAAATATGCGAAAAAAGATTTTGACGCGGCCATTGCCGATTATTCTCAAGCCATTTCCATTAATCCCCAATACTCCTTAGCTTATCTAAATCGAGGAAATGTGAAAAGAGAAAAAGACGATCTCGATGGCGCCATTGCCGATTATTCTCAAGCCATTTCCATTAATCCTCAAGAGTTTAATGCTTATCATAATCGAGGCCTTGCGAAAAAAGACAAAGGCGATTTTAATGGGGCTCTACTTGATTATGATCAATCCATTGCAATTAATCCTCAATACTCATTAGCTTATAGTAATCGAGGGCTTCTTAAACAAAATAAAGGAGAGGATGACGGAGCTCTTACTGATTTTACTCGAGCGATTGATTTGGGGACAAACGACCCTAATATTTACGTTGCCAGAGGTTTTTTGTATTCTAACAAAAGAGAATCCGGAAAGGCAAAGCGAGATTTTATCCAGTTTCTCCAGCTCACGAAAAATAGTAATGATCCTGAAGTCCCGAGAATTCGAGAACTTATTTTTGGATCGTTTCCAGATCTCAAAAAATAAAACCCACCCCTCGTAAGAGACTCGCCGTTCAAAAGCAAAAAAAAATGGAGTGAAGATGGAAACCCCAAAATTACTAAAAAAATATATTCAGATGATCTTAACGCAACAGTATGGCATCACACCCGATAAACTCAAAACACTGACGAATAATTCTCAGAAGAAAACCATCGCGGAATTACTCACCACCCAAGGGTTATTGACGAAGAACCAAATTTTTCAAGTCGTCAAAGAGGCCAAACAAAAAGTAACTGAATTTAAAGCGTCCAATAAGCTTAACCCCGAAATGCTTCCCACAAAACAACTTCCTCCACTCGTTTCCGATTCAACAGAAAAAGTGCTTTCGCGGGAAGTTTCACCACTGAAACGAATTGGGAAATATGAGATCGTTAAAAAAATCGCTCAAGGTGGGATGGGAGCCGTTTATCAAGCACGCCATCTTGAGTTGGATCAAATCTATGCACTAAAGCTGATCCTCGAAGGAGAACACGCCACCCCCGATACCATCGCACGGTTTCATCGAGAAGCCAAAATTTCTGCTAAATTAAAACATCCGGGAATCGTGTCTGTCGTGGATTCTGGAGAAGAAGGCGGACAACATTATTTTGTGATGGAGTACATTGAAGGCGAATCCCTCTCCGCAAAGATTAAAGAAGGATTGTCGCTCAAAACCGGAATAGAACTCATTCAAAAAATTCTGGAAGCTTTAGAATACGCCCATCAACAAGGAATTCTCCATCGAGATTTAAAGCCTGCCAATATTTTTATAACTGCTTCAGGAGAACCTAAAATCGGAGACTTTGGTCTAGCAAAAGATCAATTTCAGGGAGCACGGAGCCACCAACTTACTCAATCTGGAGAAATATTGGGGACTCCCGCGTATATGCCTCCGGAACAAGCCTCCGGAGTAATAGATGAACTCGATGAAAGCGCAGATGTCTACGCGATGGGAGCTTGTTTGTATGAAGTCGTTACAGGAAAATGTCCATTTGAAGGGAGAACGCTTCATGAATTATTTTATAAGATAATAGTAGAAGAACCTATCCCTCCCTCCCAATTAAACAAAAAGATCCCTCAAGATTTAGATACGATTATTTTGAAAACGTTGAGCAAAGAACGAAAAAAGAGATATCGAACCGCCAAGTCTTTTCGGGAAGATTTAGAGCGATTTTCGGATGGATATCCTATTTTAGCAAGACCCATATCCCCGCAAGAAAAATTCTATAAATGGATCAAAAGAAATCGAGAACTCAGTATTATTCTTGGAAGCGCCATTGTATTCGTTTTAGGGTTAATCAGTTATGGCGTCCTCGAAAAAAAGCTAACGCAACAAAAAAAACAGAACGAAGCCTATCAAAGTGCTAAAAATGAACGAGAGTCATCGATCCAAGAAAAGGATAACGAAATCAATCATTTGTTAAAGGCGATCCAATATTATAATGGGGCGCTAGAAATTAACGCAACAGAAACAATTAAACAAGAAAAACTGGAAACCGGAATTCAATTGATCAAATTAGCTTGCAAAACAGAAGATTATAGACTCGCTGAATACATCGCGGCAGAAATAAAAAACTTGCCGAATCACAGCATAGAAGAAAAGATAGATTGGGAAAATTATGTAAAAGAAGCCAAAACGAAGCGATTAAAAGAACATCAAGCGCGACTTGCTTATTGGAAAGAAGAGTTAAAGAAAGTAAAAATTGAACCACGAATGCGAGAAACCGCACTCTTTGAAATCGCTAAGATGCAGGAAGAAGAAATCGTCGACGAGCTTTTAGTCGTTTTAGAAGAAGGACTCGACTATTTTATCACCCACAAAAATCCAAATGCAAGACAATACGAATATTATCAAACAATGGCGGAATCACTCGGGAAAATCGGAAATTTAAAAGCAGTAAAACCATTGTTGGATACCTTAAAAAAAATGAGTGAAAAATTAATACCTCTTCATCAAAAACCCACAGACGAAATAAAGTATATGGTCTCACTCACCACGGCTTTAATCGATCTTAAAGATTACCACATTTTGCCAGAGTTATATCAAGTTAGATGGGAAATGGGCTCAAATGAACTTTATTGGAACAATACCGAAAGCCTCTGCAGCGAATTTCTTAAATCTGAAGACTCTTATCAAAAAATATTAAGCCTTGTTAACGATAAACTTAAGCGCGGAATATTTAAGCATATTCACGGGGATCTTGAAGGAGCGATCGCTGAATATACACAGACCATTTTGACTGATCCTCAATCGGTTAGCGCCTATCTGAATCGAGGACATGCAAAAAAGGAGAAGGGCGATTTTGTCGGATCTTTTGCCGATTTTAATCAGGTGTTGTTAATCGATTCTCAATCTTGGAAAGCTTATTTAAATCGGGGAACTATAAAGAAAGACAAAGGCGACCTCAATAGCGCTATTGCCGATTTTACTCAAGCCATTTCCATTAATCCTCAATGCTCATTAGCTTATATTAATCGAGGAAATGCGAAACAAGACAAAGGCGATCTCGATGGTGCTATTGCCGATTATTCTCAAGCTATTTTCATTAATCCTCAATATGCGATAACCTTTAATAATCGAGGGAATGCGAAATATGCGAAAAGAGATTTTGATGGCGCTATTGCCGATTATTCTCAAGCTATTTCCATTAATCCTCAATACTCATTAGCTTATCTAAATCGAGGAAATGTGAAAAGAGAAAAAGGCAATATCGATGGAGCCATTGCCGATTATTCTCAAGCCATTTCCATTAATCCTCAAGATTTTATTTCTTATCATAATCGAGGCTTTACAAAAAAAGAAAAAGGCGATTTTAATGGAGCTATGGTTGATTATAATCAATCCATTACAATTAATCCTCAATACTCATTAGCTTATAGTAATCGGGGGCTTCTCAAACAAAAAAAAGGAGATGATGACGGAGCTTTCACTGATTTTACTCAAGCGATTGATCTGGGGACAAACGATGCCAATGTTTATGTTGCCAGAGGTTTTTTGTATTATAACAAAAGAGAAGATGAAAAAGCAAAACGAGATTTTATTCAATTTTTACAACTCACGAAAAATAGTAATGATCCTCAAGTCCCGAGTACTCGAGAACTTATTTTTCAAGTGTTCCCTGAACTCAAAAAATAAAACAGACCCCTCTTAGAAGCCATTTAAAAAATAGAAGAATTCGGGTTTTTCCTTTTTGTCATTTCGAAGCGATAGCGAGAAATCTTAAGGTTTTTAGCCATACTTAAGATTTCTCTTCGGCATAAGGCCTCATCGAAATGACAGAGAACATGATTTTTGAAACGGCTTCTTAATAGGCTCACAGTTCAAAAGCAAGAAAAAGGAAGGCAGGATGGAAACCCCAAAATTACTAAAAAAATATATCCAGATGATATTAACGCAACAGTACGGAATTACGCCCGAGAAACTCAAAAACCTGACGAACAGTTCTCCGAAAAAGACAATCGTTGAATTACTTACCACACAAGGGCTATTGACGAAGAATCAAGTTTTTCAAGTCGTCCAAGAAGCCAAACAAAAAGTACGTCAATTCAAAGCGTCCAACAAACCTAACCCTGAAATACCTCCCACAAAACAATTACCTCCACCCGATTCTCATTCAACAGAAGAAGCGCTTCCTCAGCAAGTTTCGACGCTGAAACGAATTGGGAAATATGAGATCGTCAAGAAAATTGCTCAAGGAGGAATGGGTGTCGTCTATCAAGCACGTCATCTTGAGCTCGATCAAATCTATGCACTAAAGCTTATTCTCGAAGGAGAACACGCCACACCTGATACCATTGCACGGTTTCATCGAGAAGCCAAAATTTCTGCCAAATTAAAACATCCGGGAATCGTGTCTGTCGTGGATTCTGGAGAAGAAGGCGGACAACATTATTTTGTGATGGAGTACATTGAAGGCGAATCCCTCTCTGCAAAGATTAAAGAAGGATTGTCGCTTAAAACTGGAATAGAACTGATCCGAAAAACGCTGGAAGCTCTAGAATATGCTCATCAACAAGGAATTCTCCATCGAGATTTAAAACCGGGCAATATTTTTGTAACTGCCTCCGGAGAGCCTAAAATTGGAGACTTTGGACTCGCCAAAGACAGGGTTCCGGGAAAGCAGAGTCCTCACCTCACTCAATCTGGAGAAATACTGGGAACACCCGCTTATATGCCACCAGAACAAGCCTCTGGAGCGATAGACGAACTCGATGAAAGCGCAGATGTCTATGCCATGGGGGCTTGTTTGTATGAAGTTGTTACGGGAAGATGTCCGTTTGAAGGAAAAACGCTTCACGAATTATTTTATAAGATAATCGCAGAAGAACCTGCCCCGCCCTCTCAATTAAACCAAAAGATTCCGCAAGATTTAGATACGATTCTCTTGAAAATCCTGAGCAAAGAACGAAACAAACGATATCGAACGGCTAAAGCGTTTCGGGAAGAATTGGAGCGCTTTCAGAATGGATATCCGATTCTAGCACGTCCAATCTCGTCGCAAGAAAAGCTCTACAAATGGATCAAAAGAAATCGGGAACTTAGTATCGTGATAGGAATTGCGGTTGTATTCGTTCTAGGGTTAATCAGTTATGGGATCTTAGAAAAAAAATTAACGCAACAGAAAAAATATACTGAAGTCTATCAAAATGCTAAAAATGAACGAGATCAAGCCAAAAAAGAAGAAAAGCAAAAAATTAAATTTTTGATGAAAGCTCTCGATTACTGTAATCTGGCTATGGAAATAAATATCACTGAAGAACTGATACAAGAAAAATTAGCAGTCGGCGATGAATTAATCGAATTGGCTTGTAAAACAGAAGATTACCAACTCGCGGAATATATCGCCTCAGAGATGAACGCCCTCTCAATCAAACATGGCGAAACACAGAAAAATTTGGAATCTTTAATCAATGAATTCAAGACGAAGCGATTGAAAGAACATCAAGCACGACTTATTTATTTGAAACAAGAATTAAAAAAAATAAAAATTGATTCACGAATAAGACAAAACGCCATCTTTGAAATCGCTAAAATGCAAGAAGAGGAAATTGTCGACGACCTTTTGCTTGTTTTAACAGAAGGTTTTAACTATTTTTTTACTCGCCAAAATCCAACTGCAAGACGAGATGAATATTATCGAATAATGGCTGAAGCACTAGGAAAAATCGGAAATCCAAAAGCAACAAAGCCTCTATTAGATTTCTTAAAGAAGATGAGCGATAAATTAATACCTCTGGCTCAAAAATCGGGAGACGAAATAAGTTATATGGTCTCGCTCACGACCGCTTTAATTGATCTGCACGACTTTCAAATTTTGCATAATTTATACGAAATCAGATGGGATATGGGGCAAAATGAACTTTATTGGAACAATACGGAGAACCTCTATAACGAACTATTCAGTTCCGAAGACTCGTATCAAAAAATATTAAGCTTTGCGAAAGATAAAAATCAGCGCGGGATATTTAAGCATAGTCATGGAGATCTTGATGGGGCTATCCTCGAATATACACAAGCCATTTTAGAAGAACCAAAATCACTTAAAGCTTATATGAATCGGGGTTTTGCTAAACAAGAGAAAGGCGATTTTGACGGAGCCATTGCCGATTGTAATCAAGTGTTGTTCATTGCTCCTCAATTTGGGCAAGCTTATGTAAATCGAGGAAATGCACAAAAAGCTAAAGGCAATATTAATCAAGCGATTAAAGATTATACTCAAGCTATTGCCATGAATCCTCAATGCGTTGAAGCCTTTCATAACCGAGGAGTCGCTAACCAAGAAAAAGGCGAGTGGAATGATGCGATTGTGGATTGCACTCAAGCCATTTTCCTCAATCCTCAATATGCAATAGCCTATTATAGTCGTGGGACTGCGAAACACGCTAAAAAAGATTTTGATGGAGCGATTAAAGATTATACTCAAACCATTTTCATAACGCCTCAATATTCATTAGCTTATAATAGCCGTGGAATTGCAAAAAAAGATAAAGGCGACCTCGATGGAGCGATTGCCGATTTTACTCAAGCGATTGAGATTAATCCTCAAGATTTTAATGCCTATCATAATCGGGGAAATGTGAAAAGCGCTAAAGGAGATTTAAACGGAGCGATTATAGACTATAATCAATCCGTTGAGATTAATCCTCAATATTTGTTGACCTATATTCATCGGGGAATTCTCAAAAAAGAAAAAGGAGATTTAACCGGAGCGATTGCCGATTTTACTCAAGCCATTTTAATTAATCCTCGTTACTCCTTAGCTTATATAAATCGAGGCGGGGCTAAACAAGAAAAAAGAGATTTTGACGGAGCCATTGCCGATTTTACTCAAGTCATTGAGCTAGGAACGAAAGACTTCCAAATTTATTTTTTCAGAGGATTTTTGTATTCAACAAAAAGTGAACCAGAAAAAGCAAAACAGGATTTTATCCAATTTTTACAACTCTCTGAAAATACTATAAATCCTGAAATAAAGAGAATGCGAGAAATTGTTTTGAAGCTTCCAGAATTTAAAAAATAAGCATTTCCCGCTGTAGGGGTAGGGGCAAGGCGCGCCGTGCCCCTACGAAAATTTTATGCTTTAATTCAAATCGGAAATGCTATTATCTTGTTTCTTCGGCTTGGAGAATTTGTGTCGGAGCATAATAGTTCAGTTCAATTTTTTTCAGCCACGGCGTTTCTTTCCAAATATCGCTGAGAAACGCACCCGAATGATAACGAAATAAAAAGCGCATCTCGATTTGATTCGCCTGAATTCCCTCATTTCCAAAAGAATGCTTTGTCGCTCCGTCTTCCAGCAAAAATAAGCCTCCTTTTTTATTGGTTGGTACCGCGTCCCAGTCTGGCCTGCCGTTAAAACGCACCAGACAAGCGATATCTAGTCTTTTGTTTTTATGAAGGGATTCCTCCCATTGAAGGCCACGAAACAAGGTATTTTGCGAAGAAAAAACAAGAGTATATTTATCTATTTCAGGATTGAGCGATTCCAATCCAAAAAGATCCCAATAGCGATAAGGTTGAAAAGTCACTAAATCGCCTACGGAATGAGACGATTTCGGAGTCCCGAAACGACGACGAAACAAACCCGCTTTCTCTTTTCGAGGCATCTTAAACGTGAATCCATTTTTTTCCGTATATCCCAAGACTTCTTTTCCTATCCGCAAATAACCTTGTTCCGGAAACACAGAAGTATTCGGCAAAAGCTCACTGCGAGAAGTCGTAGAAGAGAGTTCATTGTTGAGAATCCCTGACGGAATATAGTCGAGAATCAAATACGGAGTTCCATTCGGATGAGGCTCGACCGGGGTATTAAACGCTCCACGAATTAAGGGGCCAATCAGAAACGCTGGAAACGGGAGATTTCCTTGCTTTCCAATATTTTCTATTTTTTGCGCCGTCACAATTTCATTACCGATTTTAATTAAACGTCCGGGTTCTATTGGCACAAAACTGACGAAATGCGTTGCTTTTGGAGGCATTGGATGCAATAAATAAAAACCTTTTGGCATATTGGGTCTTAACTTGATTTCATCATATATTCTAGGAGTGGGCGCTCCATAAGCCCCATGAAGCTCTTGTGCTGGAAGCTCTCCACTAGGAAATTTTAATAACCGTCCCGCCTCAGAGGCCAGAATTTCACGAGGCAAAAAATTCTTTAAAGAAACCAACCAATAAGATTTTCCGGGCCCACTTCCATTTTTGCCTTTAAAAGCAACGGAATCAAACAACTGCATCCAGATGATTTGTTGACTATAACGTTGTGTGGGGTCGGTATGATTATCGATGATCGTCACTTCATCTCCGGCTCCACACGCTGGAGATTTAACCGCAAAGACCGGAATCACTTTAGCGCCCGATTTATGCTCCGCGTTTCCATAGGCTTGTCCTCTCCACATGAGCGAAGCGATTCGTTGCCCTTGATCATCTTCGAGAAGAAGTCCAACAAAATAATTTCCTAGTTTGGTATAGGGTCCAAACCACTCAAAATCAATTTGGCACCACCCATTATCAGGATAATTTTGGGCATTTGAAAGTTGAATCGAATTGAGCTGAACCGGAGTATTCATGCCGCAAGGAACCGCTTTTGTTCCGCCTTGACCTCTTTTAACTCCATCAAAACTTTTTGCCTTGTGTGAGGCGTAAAATATCAGTTCAGAATTGGTCGCAGAATTGATAAGAAGGTATCCGCTAGAGGGAAAATCTTTGGTATCGAGGACTGGAATCGTCGTTTCCTGATCAGAAATACCCGATGAAATCGCCGTAGTGAGTACATGCGCTTTCATGTTTTCTTTAAGCGTTCCTTGTCCTAAATAAATTTTACTAAAATCAAAAGTATCCACAGAAGAAACGGTGCCGGAAGTCGCAATTTTCGAATTCGTTCCGTCCAGTCGATTCGAATAGCCAAACGGAAGAACCACGCTTCCTTGTTCATGAGAAAAACCGTCCCAGGTTGGAGAAACTCCTAACAAATTAAGATTGATTCCCAGAAGTTGTGCAAAATCTTTAGCGGTAATAATTCCCTGTATTGGAAAAATCTGACTCTTGGAGGTTCTTGATGCTCGTCCATTGACCCCATAAAAACCGCGCGGTTTTGGTGCTTTGAGAGTAGACTCCCAGACTTTAAAACTATTCGCGGTTTTCGATTCATATTCAATGACTTCTTCTCCAACCAAGATAGCACCTTGTGGAGCGAAGTTTTTCGTTGAGGCGACTTGAATCTCTGTGGCTTGAAGATCCGGGATATCTGCACTAAGTTGGGTGGTTAAGGAATTTCCAGAAGCATCGTAATAGTCAAAATCTCCGACGGGAGCCCCATCTAGGAAAAGGGACAAAGCGCCAAAACGACTGTTGAACCAGCTTAAAGAAAGATGATACCAGGTGCGTTTCTGGAGCTTATAGGGAAAAAAGATCCCCGCGAAATTGTTTCCTAGACAAGGATCATACAATTTCAAAAAAAGCTCTTTTCCGGAATCTAATAAAATTTGATCGACCTGAATATTCGGTTCAATCTGACTGGGAATCGCGGCAAAATAATTGCCTCCAGCAGAGTCAGTCGATTTAACCCAGAACTCGGTGTAGGCCGGAGTAATATTAAAATTATTTCCAATCGGGAACGATCCATGCGCGAAGCTTCCAAATTCGCCCTCAATCGTTTGCGAAAAAGGTAAATCGGCTTGAAGCGTTTCAGACGGAAAAATACGGACATCTCCTTTATCTGGGTGTCGAGAAATATCTCCTTTGGATCGCGCGTCAATAATGGGATTGGGCCAGGTAACGACTTTGTGACTCTCTGGAGGCATCTCTTCTAGAAAATCTTTTTGAGTCTCCCATCCCTTTTTTTGAAGCTGTTCGGGGGCGGCGCGAATAATTTCGTGGATCGTTTGGGAAGCGATTTGAACGCCCACAGGAGAATGCACTATTCCGGTCGCTCGAATTGAATAAATGTCTTCATTTTTATAACAGAAAGGAGCGGTATGAACCGCAAGAAACCGTCCTTGATATTGGCCATAAGGGTCCGTTGCGTTAAGATAAAGGGCTTCAATTTGTTCTGGTTTGAGGATTTGGAGCTTTTGGAGGGCTTCCAGAAAATCATAAAAACTTTGATGAGAAGTGATAAAATTGTTTTGATGAGAGGCCTCAATCAGTTTACGCGCTATTTCGGAGGCTTGTTCGTGAGTGACCGAATTATTGCTTCCTTGAAACACAATCCCTGAAAAGAGCGCGATTAATACTTCTTCTCGCGCCGTGTTTAAATTGACCGGATGCGGATCTCCAAAATCAATACGTGTTTTTTCGGGGTCATAATCATGAATAAGACGATCTTCTAGAGTAATTTGTTTTCCGTTGACCGATTTGATTCTGGAATATTCAACCGCTAAAGGATGACGGATTCTTACAAGCGTTCCCGATGCATATTTTCCCAGAGATTCCAGAAAGAGGGTACTGCCCTCCTCTTTTTTTTGTTCTTTAAAGCGAAATTGACGCGCTAATTGGTTGGTTTGGGACCATCCAGAAAGGAATTTTCGATGAGAATGAACGGTGAGAAACGGAAGAAAGCGATCCACTTCTTCGGATAAAAATCGAGAGCGTCCATAGTTTGCTATGTTTTTAATTTGATGGATATTCAAGAAAGCAAGAAATTCGCCGGGTAGTTCTCGATACATATGGCGACTTAATTTGTGGGCACGAGCGTCCATAATCAAGGAACCCTGAGGAATGGGTTGTGGAGGATCAAATTCAGGGAGTTGAGCCTGTAACCCCCGAACACAACGCAAGAAGGCTTTTTCTGAAGTCTGTTCGTAAGAAATCAATTCGCCTTGAAACCAGAGAATACCTCCTTTTGGATTGAAATTGTTAGTACTCTGAACCGGAAGTGTAACGTCATTCGCAGTGACGTTCTCGGTGATGCTAGTGGAACCAAAGAGATTTCCCAACAACCACGGTGAAGCCGAATTGAGATTCACTTTCGCTTGTTCGTCTTCGACCGTAACGGACCAAAAAATTCCTTTTTCATTCAAGATATCAAAAGCGGTGGCCGACTCCCAAGAGATATTGTCTTTAAAAATAGGTTTAGGCACTTTAGCGAGTTCTTTTTCTAACGAAGGCATTGGAATATAGAGTTCCAGGTAGGTATCGTAATCCGGAGTCGAAAACAATTCCGTTGTTTTTGTATTTTGTGTCGCTAGTTGTCGTTCGAGTTCCCTATTATATTCTCCCTGTGCGAGATAATGCGTAGCATAGGTGAGGGCTCCTTGTGCCGAAAGCCGGGCTCTGGCTTGATTCAAGAAATTCTGAGACGATTTTTTTTGGAGGATCATAGACATGATAAACGGGGTTCCGATGATCGCCAGAAAAGCGAGCGCGGTAACAACGGCAATAATGGCAATGGCTTTGCGGGAAGAGGGTCCATTCATAAAAAACTACTCCGTTTTAATTGAAGGAAGAATTTCTTGGCGAATATCTCCAAACAGGCCAATATTTAATTGAATGGTCTCTTGCTTTTGGGGTTGATTCAAGAGAATAACAGCCGGGGCAGAATGATGTTGTCGAGAGAGACGTCCGCGAAAATCAAAATAAATTCTCTGAGGTTTGCCTAACAATTTGAGTTCTTGAGGAATTTCGATTTGTTGAATTTCTGTGAGAGAGCGAATAATAATTTCATCGATGAGTCCAGTAACAGGTAAATCAAGGCTTCCTAGTACAAAAGAAATTTGGGGAAGCGAGATCGAAATTTTTTTTTGGCTCTGAAGAATTTGATCGACCTTGAGAACAAGAGCGTCTCCGTCATAAAAGAATTGAAAATGATGCCATGTTTTAGGACGAAGTTTTGCCTGAACCGTATGATCAAAGCAATATCCTTCAAGGGTGGCGTCTGGTTTCAAGCGAAGTCCAATTTTTCCTTGGGGATGGATTATCAGATCCATATTTTGAAAAAATTCTGTCAGGAAATAAAATTCGACACTAAAGCCAGAAGGAAAGACGTTTCGTGGAGTTGGCAATAAAATACGTCCTCGACGAAGGGCGATTCCTTGCCCAATTTTTCCTTGGATCAGCGTACCACCACTAATTTTCGCTTCTTGATTAAAAGCACCGATAGCCGTTAAATTTTCGAGGTGCCATTGCCCAACGGTCTGCCATCCCCAGATTTTGAATTCATTTCGAGACGGTTGGCTCTCTACGATTCCGATACTTTGATTAGAAATGGCGAAGCTTTGCGCCGTGCGTACGGCGGCGCTAAGTTGTGCTGAATGGGCATACAGTTGATAACTTTTTTTGCTTTGAGAAAAAAAAGCGAGTGAGACTCCCATAATAATCGCGATTACCACAAAAGCGGCAAGCACTTCAAAGAGGGTTAATCCTCGGTTGGAAGCGAAATAGAGGGGGCCAACATTAGAGTCGTTTTTGTTTTTTTTGGTACGATTTTTTGCTAAGAAACCAACATACCAGCTCATCCCCTTATACAATATCGGTTGTTTGATTTGGCCCTACGGACCAGAGTTGAAATTTGAGATGTCCGTTATAATTCCCAGTTTTAGCGCTTTTTTGGGGGATGCAAACGGTTTCTTTTTGAGCTTGTTCGGCTCCAATAGTATATTTAAATTGGGTTGCGGGTTGATAATCTCGATAGTGAATATAAATGTAAGGATTGCCCCATTCATCCACCCATTCAAACAAATCGTTGCGTTTAAAAGTGGTTTTGGTGGGATTTGCTTTACGAGAATCGAGATCAATATTTTCGAGACGATCTTCTTGAAACTCGAAAAAAGGGCCATGCATTTCCGTGGAAAGACACAAAACTAAGCTTTCATTGCCTTCATTGATTTTATTTCCAAGGAGAGAAAGCTCTTTTAAGGTGCTCGGCGGATAGTCCCCAAATTTAGCGTTATAGGATTCGAGTGCGGAAACAAGTTGAAGAATTTCCGCTTTTGAAGCGACAACACGAGATCGTTCTTTTACGCCCAAGACAGCAGGAACGAGAATTGAAGCGAGAATAGAGATGATCACGATAACCACCAACATCTCCATCAAAGTAAATTTTTTAAGCATAATCCAATTTTGTCCAAGAAGCGTTTTTTATGAAGGTTGTTTTGATTTCTTGTTCTTCATTTTAACAAAGCTTCTCCCCTAAATCATCAGATTTTTTGGAGAAAAATTTAAACAGATTCTTTATTTTTTTGATTTTAATTGAATCTTGTATCGTTCACGAATTAAGAGAAAGGGCTTCTCATAGTGTCCACTTCTAAAATCTGGAAAGCACCAAGACATCGGCGTAAAATGCCCTTTTGCGTATCTTAGCGTCGGATCAGCGTAAATTCCTTGATCCAGATAGACTTTATGACCCTCAAATTTGGCGGAAGCCAGCACCACTTTATGAACATCCATATAGCCCGGATCGAGATTGACTTTACGCTTTCCGTCTACGGCCAACTGAGTTTCGATATCAATGCATTCCACTTTAATACGCGCCAAAGCAACCGGGTTAATTAATGACGAAAAAGAATAAAAAACACGATTAATAGGGAGTCCCATCTCTTTTTCATAATACGCTGTAAATTCAAAAGGAAAAATAACGCTTTGGTAATCAGGACTTCCGTATTTCAAAAAGAGGATATCAAGGGTTTTTCGAAGCAGAACCTCATCACTATAGAGAATTCCACAAAATAATTTTACGGGAGTGGGTTCAAGAGGTTTCATTCGATTCCTTTTCCTCTAACGAGTGGCGCTGTTCTTTTCGGAGGCCGTGTTTTTTTTCCATTTTAATATTTTCCGGAATCGCCGCTAATGCTTGTTCTACAAATTCTGGTTGAATACCAAATAATTCAGAAATGACAGACTCCACATCCTTTTTCAACCGACGCTTTTGGGTTCCTGCGAATGAAGCTATTTTAACGTATTGATTATGAATATAAATTAAGCGATCTTCACGAAGTTGCGTCACGCAAATCCCGTGCATCGTTCCTTGATAAAAGGAATCGTGCCAATATTTTAAAAATTCTTCCCAAGATACAGGCTGATCTTGAAATTGATAGCGCCACGTGATCTGTTGTGCATCAAAAGTGTAAAGATGATATCGCTCCTCCTGAGGATTGAAGCATAGCTCCACACCTGTATGAGCGTTTCGATAGAGGCGTGGTTTATCGGGATGAATTTCCATAGGAGCCTTTAATAAATACCCCGGATCCACCAGATATTTCCGTTTTTCTAGGAAAACAATCAACGCGCTATGGGTCTTGGGACGATTTTTCATATCAGCCATCACTGGATAAGCAATAAAACCATGATGAGTCAAAATGGAGTAAAGGAAAAAAGTGAGCGAAAAACAGGTTCCTCCAAAACGAAAACGGATATGATCCTCAATCACTTCTTCTGGAAAACGTAAATGTTCCAGAGAAGTAAAATGTTTGTTCAACTTGAGAATTTTGCTGATATTCTCATAGGGGAGCCCAGCGTAATGTTGAAGAATTTCCTCTAAAAACGAGAGCGATGGCGCTTGCGGACGTATTCCGTAGTGTTGAAAAAAATGCTGGACTCCGGAAGTATGTTTTGCTGGATCAAGAATGATCATAAAAGAGGTATCCGCAGGAGTTCGATTTTGCTCTATACCAAACAACAAAAGCATTGTAAAATATTTTTCGAATTTGGGAAATCTTTTAAACAACAAAGAAGCGGTAGGGACAGGGGTGGGGTGCTCGTTGATGGTTTTAGAAAAAATTCATGAATAAAAATTATCGTCTTATGCTTCCCGGAGATTCATTCCCTTCCTTGTCGTTAGAGATTGCCATTGATTTGGAAACCACCGGACTTTCTTTAGCCGATCCTGATATTCAGGCTTGTGGTATTGGAATCGGGGATAGTGAAGGGCAATATTATTTTCCCTTACGTCATCAAGCGTCTCCGGAGTCTTCTGCCTTATCGGAAATGAACTATCGGGGCCAAGAACAGGAGCGATTGGCTCAATGGTTAACCGAAATTTTACAGGTCCCGTCCCGTCGGGTCATTTTCCACAATGCGGCCTTTGATTTAGGATTTTTGAGAAAAGAATTTGCGTGGAAAGATTGGAGCGTTCTGGCCGTGCAAGTGGAAGACTCGATGATTTTAGCGACGCTTTTAAATGAAAATCGCTCGGTTTCGCTAGAACAACTCACGCGAAACGTTTTGCGAATCCCTCCAGAACAAAAAGAAAAATTTCAAGGATTTTTTCAATTTTATACACTTTCTCCGAAAATCGTTTCGGATTATTGTTGTGAAGATGTTTGGCTCACCTTAAATGTTTGGAAAAAATTAACGCAACATGCTGATTGTGAAATTCTTCAAGCCGCTTATCGCCAAGAAATTCGATTTTCGTTGACGCTCGCGCAAATGGAGCTTCAAGGATGCTCCTATTCTATTGAGGAACTGAAACGAATTCGGGAGCAATTTTCACTGGGATGGGAAAACCTTCTTGAAGAAGTATACGATTTGCTTCCAAAGACAATCGATAAAAATGAATTTTTACGCGCTCCAGGAGCCATTACAAAGGAATGTATCCAGTTATTCAAACAGTTCCCGATCCACGAACAACCACAGACATTGGAAGCCTTACAACGAATAACACCTCTTTTAGAAAGCTATGACCGACTCGGAAAGATGTTAGCACTTTTCCCGGTTTCTAATGGAGGTGTCGTAAGCCCACGATATAATGTTCTGAAAGCGGATGGACGGCTGATTTCTTCGCTTTATGAAGTAGAAAAGAATCCGCTTTCGCAAGACTGGGAACTCAAAAAATTGATTGCGGTCCCTTCGACGAATTGGCTCTGTGAAATAACCTTTGAAGATCTTTTTCCTCGGTTAGGCTTAGCCTTTTCGCAAGATGCTCTTTATGAAGAAATGCTTCAAAATCCTCTGTACGATTTATCGGGTGCTTTGGTTCAACAACTTCCGAAATTCTCACGTTCTCAAATTCAAGAATTGTTATATTTATTTTTTTTTGATCCCAAGAAATGGGGAAAATCTGGCCCTTTTGAATCCGTGAGGGCGGTCTTTGAAACTCTTTTCCCCCATTGGATCCAGTGTCAACAGAAATGGCAGGAGGATATTTCCCGCTTTGGATTTATTACGTCCTTTCTTGGACGAAGACGACACCTTTCTTTTGAAAACGTGGAACGGGCCTCCGCTTCCTTTCTTTATTTATGTGGCAGTGAATTTATGAAAACTTTGTTAAATTTTTTGCCTCAAGCGACGCTGTTACAAATCGAAAATCGTCTTCTTTTGAAAGTTTCTTCTCGTGAAGAGACGGATCTTTTTCTTCAACAGATTCCGAATCCTCTTCAAATTGGTTCTTACCGAGTTCCGTTTCAAATTCGGAAATCTTTTGGAAAAAATTGGCAAGAAAATTTATAATGTTAAACTCTTCTTGAAGCTTCGATTTTTTTGGGATTGATTTTTTGGAAAGAACGACTATTTATGCTTCCTGGTCTCTTGCTTACCGAGGGTACAAAACGCGGATTATATCTTAAATTTGAAGAAGGCGCGCCCTTCTGGATTGGACGTTCAGAGACTGCAAATTTCATGATCAAACACGATCCATTGATCTCAAATTTGCATTGTTGTCTCATTCGAAAAGGATCCCAACTTGCCTTAAAAGATGAAAGTACCAATGGCACCAAAGTGAATGGATGCAAGGTTCATAATGAAATTATTCTGTTAAAAAATACCGATATTCTGGTGGTGGGCGAGTGGCACTTTCAAGTCGTCGATCTGGAGCAAGCCAGCGAAGAGAGCATCAAGTTTGATGTGGATCGTTGTTTAAAGAGCTATGAACAGGGAAAAGGAAACCTAGATAAAACACTCCACGAAATAGGCCCTTATCTTCCCATTGAAGTGATTGGAAGCGGAGCGGTCGGAATTGTCTATAAAGCCATTCATCGAGATACGAAAAAACTTGTTGCGTTAAAAATTCTGCCGAGCAGTCGTCAAGTCGATCCTGAATTTGTTCAACGTTTTTTTCGTGAAGTCCGACTCCTGCAAAAATTGGAACATCCGAATATTATCCAACTCTTTGATCATGATACCATTCAGAAGCAAGACGAACGCTGGAGCTATATTGCTTTAGAGTATTTTCAAGGGGTTGATCTTCACGCGCACTTAAAAACCTATGGCCCCCTTTCTTACCCTAAAGTATTAAAAATTTTTCATCAAATTTCCAAAGCGCTCGTTTATATGCATGAACAAGGAATCCTTCATCGGGATTTAAAGCCACATAATATTCTCTATAACGATATCCAGGAGCTCGCCAAAATTGTAGATCTTGGTTTTGGAAAATGTATCCAACAAGAAGAGCGTCAAACTTATTTTCGCACCACGACGGGCTCAGCACTAGGAACTCCAGATTTTATGCCCATCGAACAATGGCACGATCTAAAAAATGTGGATGTCCGAGCCGATATCTATTCTTTAGGAGCAACCATTTACTTTCTTTTAGCCGGAGAACCTCCTCATGGAATTCAGTCTGATGTCATTAGCTTATATCATGCCGTTCTCGAGAAGAAAATGATTCCTCTTGAAGAAAAAATTTCCAAAGATCTCCCAAAAGAGGCGCTCTCTTTAATTTGTCGAATGCTAGCCTTTGAAGCAGAGGAACGTCCAGCGTCGATGAAAGATGTTCTGAACGAAGTCACGCAACTATCTTTAAAAATTCAGTAAATTTAAACAGTATTGTCATTGCGATGAGGCGTAGCCGAAGAAGCAATCTCCGGTAGACTTGAATCTTGCGGAGATTGCTTCACTGCCGTTCGCAATGACAATAAGAACGGTTATTTTTTTTCTTTGGTTTTACTTGGAAGCACGAATTCGTAGGGATAAAAACCATCATAGCGATATTCTAACACTCCGCTTAACCGACCCAGCCAGTAAAGTACCGGGAGATCGATAGAAAGTCCTTCGACATTTCCTACGGTATCTATTGGAGTTCCAGAATCCATTTCGTTGGGCTCGGTTCCTTCGATCCAGAATTTAATGAATGGACGTAGGTGAGGAGGGATGATTTTTCGGCCATATTGTTCCGTAGTGCAGAATTCAAGCTGTTTTTGCTTCAACTGTTCCGTAGGGCGCGTATAACTTCGTATCGGAGTGATCGCGATGGAGCGTAAATGAAAATGAGCTCGCTCTAGACCCGCTCCAATGGTTTGTTGATTTCCATCATAGAGAGCGGAAGACGAAAATAAAACCATATCCCGCAATTTTTCTAATTCCTCCCAATCTTCTCGCCACCAAAACCAATAATCAAATTCCTTTTTTTGTAGAGCAAAAAGTCCGGAAGGCGGGAGAAACAATCCGAGATGACGCTCAAAAACAAGACGTCGAGCGTAGTTATATAAATAAGTAAACCAAACATTCGTATCCCGACCAATTTGCTTCCAGAGATACCGGTTCCAAAATTCCATCCAGATCCGATTCCGTTCGTTAATCTTTTTTGGCGCTAGCGTTTCCAGTGGCCAAGAGTCTGGAAGGTAGCGTTCCGCGTCTGGAAATGGAGCATCCAGTAAAAGGACTGTAAAAACTCGCATAGTACGAAGGTTCCAGGCATAATAATTAGGGGTGAGTGAGTACCAAGTGGCCGACGAAAACAGATTCGTCATTCCTTCCAATCGGCGAATTCCAAACGGGAGCAATTCAGAATCCTCGTTTTTTAAAAACTGATACGCTTTAGTCCCTTTTTGAATTTGTTGTTGCATTTGAAACGGAATTTCGTTTCGGGGTTGTTCTTCTCGAAAAATGGATTGTTCACGAAACAGATTCATCAAGGCTCTGCGTGCGAGCATCTGGACCGAAAGTTTTAGCAAATCAGAGACATGATCCGCAGAAGTTCCAGATTTTCGAACAAAGGGGTCTTTTAAGGACCACTGGTTTTCTTCAAGATAAATCAACAAATCGAGCGCTATTTCGCAAGCCGTATTCAAAATCAAATTCGATAATTCTTGCTCGCGTTTATCTAACGCAACACCATAACGAGAAAGCTGTTGCGTTTCTAACGCGCAAATAGTGACTGCCAATCCGAGCACAATTCCAGTCAATTGATCGCGAGTGGTGCGTGTATAATAAAATTGGCTCTCGATATAAGGCTGTTCTGGAGTCAAAAATTGTCCGAGTGGACTTTTCTGAAAATGAGGACAATCGTTTCCAGCACTCTGTCGATGCATATGCGAATATTCGGAAGGAAGATCGCTCGGAGTCTCTAAATAAAGATGATACCAGGGAAGATTCTCTTCTTTCGCTCCGGGAAGTATTCGAGCTGAAATCACTTGTTTTAAAGGGATCGAAAATCGGCACAGAAGCCCTGCAACTCCGGTAATGTGGGTGATTTTATAAATTCCTTCAACACTCTTCGCAATTCGTTTCAATTGTTGAGGATCAGGCTCACAAAGAAAATGAAATACCTCTCCGGCAAGATAGGTTCCAGAAAATAACGCAACATCTCCACCACGATTCGGTTGATAATATTCCTGTTCGTTTTCTTTAAAATAAAGCAACGGAAAAAGAAGACCATCGATCTCGTGACGCTCATGAATTAAGTATTCTAACCATAAGACGCGTTCTTTCAGATCCTCGGGTCGAACATCATTGGGATGAACCGTCATCAGATCCTTCTGCAATAACGAAAAATCAAAATTTTCTGACAGGTTCTTCGATTTATTCAACAGCAATTCTACGACACGACGAGATTCCGCCGAAGTAAACTCAAAATTTTTCTGCGAAAAAAGCGCAACTCCAAAAAATAAACAAAGGCTTTCAATCCATAAAAAAATACAAAAAAATCTTTTCATGAAGAAGTCCCGTCTTTAAAAGGTTTTATAAGAGATCCGCGGAGAAATTTGATAACATCGCTGATTGCGGGTCGAAATCCAAAAATCTAATCGGCCATCTCGGTTCATATCCAGAATTTTTGAAATAAAATCAATTCTTGCAGAAAAATTGTATTGCCAAATTTGTTTTCCTGTTTTTCCAGAAAAAATATACAGTTGATCCATACAGGCTACTAAAATATCTTTATATTCGTCCTGATCAAAATCAGCGAGTTGAATATTGGACGAAACGGATTTAGGCGTACGAACTGTTTTCACTATTTTTCCTGTTTCAGAATCTACAATATCAATGCCATTTCGTTCATTCAAAAAACACAAATCAAGAATTTGATCTTTGTTAAAATCATAAAGTTCCACATGAGGAGAGATAGTAATCGAAGCCAGAATAGCAATAATCCCACTGCGACCACGATAGGAGACCGGAGGCAGCGAGTGCCGAATATCCTTTCCTAATGAAAATCTTACTTTTTCGGTTTTCCCGTCCGTTACCTGCAATTTTATTGGGTTTTTTATAGAAATCAGTTCTGGAAGTTGATCGTGGTTCAAATCTTCAAGGGCGTAGAATAACTCCTCAGGAGAATCAAAGGTCGAATATTGTCGAAGAATTTTTCCTGTTTCAGTGGAGAGCGCGTAGACATAGCCTTTAGCATCATTTACAAATAATTCGGTAGAGGATTGTGTTTTCCAGAGATTTACGGATTTAAATTGTATTTCTCTAGGAAATTCTGTACTAAATAAAGTTTCTCCAGTTTTTCCACTCTTGGCTATAATTTTGGTTTTTGAATTGGAAAGGATGAGCCAGTCTGGAACCGAGTCTAGATCGAGATCCAGTAAAAAAGGGATTTCTTTATTGCTCTCTTGTAAGACTTTGAGAGACTTGAAATCGGGTAAAGAAAACAATTCTAGTCGATCATCGGTATGTTGTATCAAAAATTGTTTGGGATCGCCCTGATTCGGGCGATGTATTTGGAATCGCTTGATTCCTTTTTCCACTTCAAATTTGAAGAGAAGACGACCATCAAGTCCTGAAATCGCATGCAAAGCGCCCGCATAGCCCGTATTAAAAAAGAATATCCCTCCCGTATTGAGAGCGACATATTCCAGACTTCCTGTTTCTTCTTTTAAAAGAATTACCGTAAGAATTTCATTTTCCTTGGCGGTGACACCATAGAGGGTTCCATTTTCAGAGGCTACGACAATATCTTGAGAACCATCGAGATTGATATCAACAAGAATCGGTTCGGTTTCACCCGATCGAAAACGAAATCTCCACCCCCCCGTCACATCAACTAACGAATATTTGCACCAATTCATCCCAGAGGTATAAAAATCAAATAACCGAGAAAAATCGTTTCCAGAATAAACATAGGTTTTGTCTTCTTCGGATTCAAAAATAATATCCAGATAGCCATCCCGATTCACATCCTCAAATACAGGAGGTGTTGACATCACATCCCCGATAAATTCTTTATGAATCAATGAAAAGGGAGATGTGGCTTCATAAATAAAGAAACTCCTTGGATTAAAGGTCGTTTGGATCAGATAGGGTTTTCCTCCTTTATTTAGAACCTGAACTTTTGCACGTCCTTTAGTTTCAAGGGTTCCAATAATTTTTTTAGATTTAGGGGACCAGAGAATACTTTTTTCGCCCTCGTCCGCATCCATTAAAAAATCTAAGGATTGATCTCCATCAAAGTCATAAAAATACATGGGAAGATTTCCTTGGACGCCCGGAATACGAAATACATTGAACTCTTTACCCGTTTCAGGATCAAGTTGATAAATGCTAGAGAGTCTATCTTTTACCACTAAAAGTTCTTTTTTCGAATCTCCTGAAATATCCTTTAGCACAAATCCAAATCCAACCTCTTTCGAATTCGATTCGTATCGCCAGAGCTCTTTTCCTTCTTCTAAGGAAAGGCAATACATTTTCCCGAGTTCTGTTCCGCAAAAAATGACTTCTTTTCCGGGTTGAGTTTCTTCAATATAGAGGCGACCTATTCCTGTTTCGATCCGCTTTTTCCATTTTAACTGGCCTGTTTTGGCATAAAGGAGATAGAGATATCCATCTAAAGAATCGAAAGCAACCAAAGGCTCTTGGGAATTGGCAGGACAAAAAACGACAGGAGTCGAATAGACGGAATTTTCTACTTTCCAGGCCCAAGTCGTTTGACGCTTTTTGCCATCCAAAAGATAAACAGTGTAATCCTCACAAGGAATAAAAAAGTCGGAATATCCATCGTCATTGATATCATAAATCGCCGGAGTTGTCGCTAAGGCATCAGGGAAAGTATATTCTAGCAAGATACGCGGCTCAAGATACGCATAGAGTTGTATTTTTTGTTCGGATTTCACTTCCAACGTTAATTTTTGATTCACATAATTTCGCTGTTGCATTAATAATTCGTAGGTTCCCTCCGAGAGTGGTAATGGTTGAAGTAATGGGAGGCTCAATTTTTGTGTTTCCTGAGAAGTCGAAGAAACCGATTTTATTTCTAAAGTGGCCCCAATATTTTCGGGTTGGCAGAGAACCGTTAACTGTGCTTTATTGCTAAGTAAATCTAAATTGATCGAAGTATTCTGGTTTCCGCCAAAAACTTCGGTCGAAAGTTCTTTCGTCAGGTATCCCGGCTTAGAACAACGAATCTGATATTTTCCTTCTTGTAGATAGGCAATGGTCGGCGTGGCTTCAATTTTTTGCACCTGTTTTCCTTCGGGTGAAAAAATATCAACTTGACACCCTGGCGGATCCGAAGAAATGATTAAGTTTCCATACAAAGAATAGAGATTGAATTGATATCCAGATAGCGTTCCCCGTCCAACAATAACAATGGTTTCCAGTATTTGATATCCCTCTTTAGTAATCGTTAATAAATGAACTCCAGGGGAAAGTCTACGAATCATTTTTTCTGGAGAAGAAACCCCATCAAGAAAAATCTGAGCATCTTTAGGAGAAGTTTGAATTTTCAGATCTCCAGGAAGGGTGTAATAAAAAACCGAAAACGAAAGTAAGAACAACACTGTGGCGCACAGAGTCAAAGTGGTTCCTTTATGTTTTTTAGCTTTTCGAAACAAGCGATTTAAGGCGGTGATGGGACGAGCTTTTACAGGCTCTCCATTTAGATATCGTTCTAAATCGTCCTGAAATTCAGAAGCAGAAGAATAGCGTTTATTAGGCTCTTTTTCCAAGGCTTTTAAACAAATATTTTCGATATCTTTTGGGATCAGTTGGTTTAAAGTTCGAGGGGGAACGATTTCGTCATGAATCACCCGCTGAAGCATTTCGGCTTGATTTTTCGCTCGAAATGGGGGAAATCCTGTAATCATCTCATAAAGTACTGCCCCTAAAGAATAAATATCACTTAAAGGTCCAATTTTTCTCACTTGTCCTTGAGCCTGTTCTGGAGACATATACGCGGGTGTTCCCAAAGTTGCTCCAGAAACCGTTAACGAAGATTCTTCTGCCGATTTATCTTTAGCCAACCCAAAATCGGTTAACACCGGATCTCTTTCTTCCCGCATTAAAATATTTTGAGGCTTGATATCACGATGAATAATTTTTTCTTCATGTGCATAATGAAGAGCACCCGCCATTTTTTGAGTAATTTCAACCGCTCGACGCAGAGGGACTTTTTGTTCCCGAATTAAATCGGCCAAGGATTTTCCGGGAATAAATTCCATCGTGTAGAAAGGATGCCCGTCCTCTTCTCCAATATGGTGGATCGAGATAATATTCGGGTGAGAAAGCTTCGCAATCGCTTTGGCTTCATTAAAGAATCGCTTTACCATTGTTTCGGTAGATCGCTCTCCTAAAAGAAGCATTTTTAAAGCAAATTCTTTCGCTAAAACATCGTGATACACTCGATAAACAATTCCCATTCCTCCACGGCCTAATTCTTGTAAAATTTGATAATCCCCCACTCGGAGAGGCATTTTCTTATCCTGAATCAACAACTGATCCTGCTTAAGATAAATATTATAACCCTCTGGAATATCGAATTTTTCAGACGCTACGGTGGAAATACCTTTCATTAACTGCACAAAATCCGTCACCTCAATCAACCGTTGACGCATCAAAAATTGACCAAAATTGATCGAAACCCCTTTTTGACGTTCTGCTTTTAACTCTTCCATCGCATTCGTTATCACGGAAGGCGATACCCGTTGAGCGTTCAGTAAACGAAGCGCAAATTGAAGATCCGCCCGTTGTTGAGGCTCAAGCGCTTCAATCGTTTCGAGTTTTTGAAAACCAGAGGGGCTATCCATCTTCATGGCTTGAGAGCTTATCGTAGATCGGCGGCTCAGAATCGTCGAAGGCGATTTTGTTTTTTGCTGAATTGTCGAAGGCGATTTTGTTTTTTGCTGAATCGTCGAAGGCGATTTTGTTTTTTGTGGAGACGGTGTGGGTGGGGGCGATTCATAACGGGGC
>CAZHAR010000074.1:0-25085 GCA_964530615.1 uncultured Planctomycetota bacterium
ATTTACTGTCAATTTTAGAAATATTGCTCGAAAAAGCTTCCTGTCCTTTAAAAAACCATAATGCAAGGGCTTCACACTTGATATTATCATAGTTTCCGATGGTGATCGCAAAATCCATGCCGTCTCCTCGTGCAAACGTTCAATTTGTTTCTTGATCCAGAAAAAGAATCAAAAATGTAAAATAGTGAATGGCATTTTAGCGAATTCTTAAGAATTTTAAAATGGAGAATTAAGATTCTAAAGTCGTTCAAGCAAAAATTTTTATAATCTGTTTTATATCAATTTATTATAAAAAAATAAAAGAAGAATATCCTTTAAAAAAATCCTTCTTACGATAAGATAAAGAGTCGAAAAGTGTTATTGAAACGCTTGAAATTTGCGGGAGCCTCAAATTCTGTTTGAGGAAAATTTCTGAGGTTAAAATAGATATGCCTGAAAAGGATCGTTTAATTTTGGAGTTTTTGAAAAAAAGAAACCTCTCTCTAAATGAATATCACGATTATTTGGCACTCCTCAGCGAAAAACCTTATGATAAATTAACGCAACAATTACGCGAGAAAAAGCTTGATATCCTCGAGTATAAAATTTACCTTGCGTCACAACAGGCCTCCCAAATCTCGGAAGAAACGCGTCCAAATTCGATCCCTCTTCATGAAGCAGAAACGGCTCTAATAGAAGCTTTTGGCGCGTCACTCTTAGCTCAAAAGCGTATTTTGCTCGAAGACTTAAATCAACTCCTTAAGGAGTTACTGGCGTGGAATTGGAACCACTTTCTGCTTCAACTTTTTCGCCAAAAAAAGATAAGCTTGGATGAATTTGTCACTTATCGCCAAAATAAAATCAATATTCCTCCTCCAAACGAATATCGATTAAAGTCGGGGAAATTTCCTGTTTTCTATCGAGAGGTCGAAGGAAACCAGGAAAAATATGGCTCCTATGTCCTGTTAGAAGAACTCGGAAAAGGGGGAATGGGCATTGTCTATAAAGCCTATCATCCAGAACTCAATCGATTCGCGGCTTTAAAACTGTTACACGCTAAAAGTAAAGCAAGCGAAAAAGGGAGAAGTCGCTTTCTCAGAGAAGTCCAAATTATGGCCAAACTCAAGCATGAAAATATTGTTCAGATTTATGATTCTGGAGAGCAAGCGGGCCAAATTTATTTGGCGATGGAATATGTCAATGGGAAATCACTTGAGGATCAAAGGTCTACGTTGAGTTTTCGAGAAAAACTACAAATGATAGAAAAATCGCTCGAAGGCTTATGTTATAGCCATGAAAACAAGGTAATTCATCGAGATTTGAAACTTGAAAATATTTTACTTATGGCCGATCTCACCCCAAAACTCGCGGATTTTGGACTCGCGAAAGAGTTGGACTTTGAACAAGAAAAACTCACCGAAAGCGGAGTCTTGTTGGGGACGGCCCACTATATGGCTCCAGAGCAAGTAAACGGTTGCCAAAAAGAAATCGATGAACAAACCGATGTCTATGCGATGGGAATTTGTTTGTATCGTTTACTCACACAGAAGTTTCCCTTTGAAGGAAAGACCTTAAATGAATTACTCCATAAAATTGTCACTCAAGAACCTATTCCGCCCTCGAAGCATCATTCTGAAATCCATCGAGATATCGACTTTATTGTTTTGAAAGCGCTTGAAAAGGAGAAATCAGAACGATATAAAAACGCGAGAGCCGTTCAAGTTGACATTCACTGTATTCTCGAAGGAATTCCCCTAGAAGGGAAAGAAAAAAATCTTTATGAGCGAATCCGAAAATGGAGGAAGAAACACAAAAAAAAAGTTTTTTTGTGTTTCGGAACGGGATTCCTCTTCGTTGTCCTTCTGTTGAGCGGATATCTGGTTAAAATAATCGAACAAGAAAGAGCCTTCCAGAAACATTATATCAGCGCGAAACAATATCAAGAATGGATAAAAAATAAAAATAATTCCGAAACAACGCATTATTTATTAAAAACATTTAGCGAATTTAAAGAAGCCTTAAAAAAGAAAACTAAAAAAAATGTAGAACAAGAACAATGGGAAGTTGGAAAAGAACTCATTCTCAAGAGGATGAAAACCAGTACCGAAAAAAACTTAGTGAACTATTTGTTTCAAGAACTAAGCCTCCTCAAAAGTATCGGAGAAATGGATAAAAACAGATTAAAAGAAGCGTGGCAAACCGCCATAGAATCAGGAGGAATACGAGAACAGAAACGTTTTATTTACTGGATCAATAAACTAAAACATCAATCTCGTAAGGAGAACGAAAGCGAGTGGAAAGACGCGCTCTATGAGATCGTTAAAATGTCGGATCCTCAAGTATCTCAAAAAATCGTCTATTTGATCGAAGAAGGATACGAATTCGTTTGGAACCAAGAAAAAGAAATGGATGCGGATTTTTATGAATGGCTCACCGAGGTCGTGGGACGAATGGAAAACAAAAATCTCTCCGTTGTTCTGATTCAAGTTTTAACAAAAGGAAACGATTCTCTCTCGAATGGAAACCACAACCCAATCCCTTTTTATAAACAAAAATATTTATTTTGTATCCTTCAAGCCTTAGGAAATTTGAGGATCAACGCGAAAGAATATGAAAAATTATACTATCAACTTTTCAAAAAAATAGTGAATATCCCTTCTTTTCAGAAGAGACTTCAGCGAATCTATAAAAATTTATTTTCTTCCAAGAATGTAGATGTTGTCTTGGAAGAAGATGCCGAAAAATATTTTGATCGAGCCAACAAAAAAGTATTTATTCAAGATTATGTGGGCGCTCTCTCCGATTATACTCAAGCCATTCGTTTGAATCCCCAATATGATATTGCTTATAATAGTCGAGGGCTTTTAAAAGAATCCATAGGTGATTTAGAAGGAGCCCTCATGGATTATACGGAAGCGGCTCGTTTAGGTCAGCACTCTAGCGCCTACAGTAATCGAGGAAATATAAAACAATTACAAGGCGATCTCGATGGAGCGATCCTCGATTATAACAAAGCGCTTCAGATCGATCCTCAGAATGCGGAAAGTTATAATCATCGGGGACTTGTGAAAGAAGCTTTAGGTGATTTTGACGGAGCGATACTCGATTATAATGAAGCGCTTCGCTTCAATCCTCAAGACGCGAATATCTACTACAATCGAGGAAATACCAAACAAACCAAGGGCGATCTCGACGGAGCGATTCTCGATTATACAGACGCCATTCGCCTCAATCCTAAATTTTCTGGAGCTCATAATAATCGAGGACTTGTCAAACGAGACAAGGGGGATCTCGATGGAGCGATTTTCGATTTTACCGAAGCGGTTCGCCTCAATCCTCAAGATTCCGGATTTTATAATAATCGAGGAGATGCCAAACAAGCCACAGGGGATATTGATGGAGCGATCATCGATTTTACCGAAGCGATCCGATTGAACCCTCAATATGCAACCGCTTACATGAATCGGGGAAACTTAAAAGAACAAAAAAAGGATCTCGAGGGAGCGATCCTCGATTATAATGAAGCGGTTCGCCTCAATCCTCAAGACGCGGATATTTACTATAATCGGGGAAATACGAAACAAATCAAAGGCGATCTCGACGGAGCCATTCTCGATTATACAAACTCCATTCGTCTTAATCCTAAATTTTTTGGAGTTTATACAAATCGGGGACTCGCCAAACAAGCTACGGGCAATCTCAATGGAGCCATTGCGGATTATAACGAAGCGATTCAGCTTAATCCTCAAGATCCGATGCCCTACTTTAATCGAGGAAATGCCAAAAAAGAAACAGGGGCCTTTGACGGAGCGATCCTCGATTATAATGAAGTGATTCGCTTGAATCCAAATGCAGAGGCATACAATAATCGGGGACATACAAAACAATTAAAAAGCGATCTCAACGGAGCCATTCAGGACTTTACGGACGCAATACGCTTGAACCCTCAAGATGTCAATGCCTATCTGAATCGAGCGGGAGTGCAGTTAAAAAAAAGAAACCTAAAGGAAGCAAAAGAGGACTACAAACGATTTCTAGAACTCACGAAAAATTTTAATGATCTCCACATTCAACAAACTAAACAACAAATTCTCCAACTCTTCCCTGAACTAGCGAAATGAAGAGAATCCATCTGAATCTTTTGGAATGAGTGGCACTATGAGCGGGAAGTATGAATTACTTTTGAAAACCTTGAAGAATCGAAATCTTTCGCTAGAAGCATATCAAGAGTATTTAGCGGTCTTTCTTGAGAAGCCGTATCATCGATTAACGCAACAGTTACGCGAAAAAAAGATTGATCTTCTTGAGTATCAAAATTATCTCACTTCACAAATGACCATTGAGACTGTAGCCGAAAATCTCCAAAACGGAACCGCTTCTAAAGATCTAGAGAGCAGTTTAATTGAATCGCTAGGATGTCACCTTTTAAAGCAAAAACGAATTCTTCTCGACGAAATAAATCAGATTCTCAAAGAACTAAAATGGTTACATTGGGATCACTTTCTTATCCAACTTTTTCGATATAAAAAAATAACTCTAGAGGAGTTTATCGAGTATCGTCAAAGCAAGATTGAGTTTCCTCCTGCAGAAGAATATCGGTTACAAATTGGGAAAATACCCGCTTTTTACGCCGAGACTGCAGAAGACAAAAAAAAATATGGTTCCTACATTTTGCTTGAGGAGCTCGGAAAAGGAGGAATGGGGGTTGTCTATAAAGCGTATCATTCAGAACTGAATCAAATCGTAGCTCTAAAATTATTACATTCCAAAAGTAAAGTAAGTGAAAAAGGGAGAAGCCGATTTCTCAGAGAAATCCAGATCATGGCAAAACTCAAGCATGAAAATATTGTTCAAATCTATGACTCTGGAGAGCAAGCGGGCCAAATTTATTTGACGATGGAATATATCGATGGCCAGCCCCTTGAAGAAAAGCGAAAAGAATTGACGTTACGAGAAAAATTACAAATTCTTGAAAAGCTATTGGGAGCCTTAGCGTATGCCCATGAACAAAATATCATTCATCGAGATCTGAAACTGGAAAATATCTTACTCACCCGAGATCTCACGCCGAAAATAGCGGATTTTGGACTCGCAAAAGAGTTGGACGAGGAACAAGAAAAACTGACAGAAAGCGGGATATTGTTGGGAACGGTTCACTATATGGCTCCGGAGCAAGCGCACGGAAATACAAAAGAGATCGATAATCAAACCGATATCTACGCAATGGGAGTTTGTCTCTATCGATTGCTTACGCAAAAGTTTCCGTTTGAAGGAAAAACGATCAACGAATTGTTATCGCATATCGTAAATCGGGAAGTGATTCCGCCTTCGAAACATTGTTCTGAACTCCATCAAGATGTGGACTATGTGGTACTAAAAGCGTTGGAAAGAGAAAAAGAAGCACGCTACAAAAATGCGAAAGCGTTTAGCGAAGATATTCATTGTATACTAGAGGGACTGCCGATAGAGGGACGAAAAACAACGATACAGCAGAGCCTCAAAAAATGGAGAAGAAAAAACAAAAAAAAAATGCTCCTTTCGAGTGTCAGTATGATAGTGCTGTTGAGTTTGCCTTTGATCGGATACGTCGCTAAAAAGCTGGAGGCAGAACGAGAATTTGAAATGCACTATAAAAACGCGAAAAGCTATAGAGAATTGGCGAAAGGGGAAAAAAGTTCCGAAACAACTTCGAATTTATTAAAAGCCTTTCATGAACTAAAAGAAGCGTTAAAAAAGAAATACAAAAAAAGTGTAGAACAAGAACGGTGGACCCTTGGAAAAGAACTCATTTTTAAGGGAATAAATATTACGGAAGAAAATAATTTAGTAGAATATGTCTCCCAAGAATTAGAACATTTAAAGAGTATCGAAGACTCTCAAAAAAAAGAATTACGAGTAGATTGGACAAACGCCAAACAAAAACAAGGCATTCACGAAAGAAGACGATTTTCCTATTGGGTCAAAAAATTGAAAAATTCGCCCCTACTCATTTCAAGAGAAATAGGGAACGATGCTCTTTACGAGATCTTCAAAATGTCTGACCCTGAAGTGTTGCAAGAAATCATTCGTTTTCTGATTGAAGGCGATAAACGCATTTTAATACAAGGAAGCGAACCGGAAGCTGATTTTTATACTCTGATGGTCACCATCGCGGGAAGAATGCAGAATCGGACACTCATTCCTATTTTGATACAACCTCTAAAGCAAGTCGATCAAGCCTTTCTTAATGACAATGAAATTCGGCTTCCTTTTTATAAAAAAAAATATTTAGTGTGTATTCTTCAAGCGTTATCAAACTTGAAAGCCAATGAAAAAGAATACGAGCGCTTATATTACAATTTACAAATGAAATTATTAAGAAGTTTTAACTTTAAAAAAAGTCTATCGAGATCGTATAAAAATCTATTTTCGTCAGAAAATCTTTCCAGTATTGCGGAAGAAGATTTTTCAAAATATTTTGAACGCGCTTTGAAAAAGGCGCTGCTTCAAGACTATTCAGGCTCCATTTCCGATTATACTCACGCGATTCGCTTGAATCCTCAGTTTGTGGATGCCTATATCAATCGAGGAGTGATCAAGCAAGAAAGAGGGGATCTCGAAGGCGCACTCTTTGATTTTAATGAAGCGATTCGCCTTAATCCGCAATCCCTCTCTGGATATAATAATCGAGGATTTATCAAGAAAAAAAGAGGGGATCTTGAAGGGGCACTCCTTGATTTTAATGAGACCATTCGCCTTGATCCACACTCTTCTAATTCCTATTTAAATCGAGGAATTACTAAACAAGCGAAAGGCGATTCAAACGGAGCTATTTTGGATTATAATGAAGCCATTCGCCTTAATCCGCAAGAAATCACCGCTTATAACAATAGGGGTCTTATCAAGAAAAGAAAAGGGGATCTCGAAGGCGCACTAGAAGACTATACGGCAGCCATTCGCGTCGATTCTCAATTTATACTTGCCTATTCAAATCGAGGAGCCGCAAAGCAAGAAAAAGGGGATTTTGCGGGCGCACTCCTTGATTTTGATGAGTCAATTCGCATCGATCCTCAGTCGTCCGATTCCTACTATAATCGAGGAATTGCCAAACGCCAAAAAAAAGATCTCGAAGGGGCCATTCTAGACTTTACAGAAGCCATTCGTCTCAACCCTCAATCTTCTCAGGCCTACTCAAATCGAGGAGGAATAAAGCAAGAAAAAGGGGACTCGGAGGAAGCGATTCTCGATTATACGGAAGCCATTCGTCTCAATCCCAAATCTCCCAATAATCACTTCAATCGCGGAGCCGTCAGGCATACCCAAAGAGATTTTTCAAGCGCCATTCTCGATTTTACAGAAACGATTCGCTTGAATCCTCAGGATTCATTTGCCTACTATTATCGAGGATTATGCCAATTGAACGTAGAAAATACAGAAACTTCGTTACGAGCGCGAACCGATTTTAAACAATTTTTGGAACTCACAAAAAATGGAAAAGAGGCCAGTATTCAACAAATGACGCAACACATTCTCCAAGTATTTCCTGACTTAGGAAAGTAAAAAGACACTTTTGAAGCAGTTGATTGCTAGTGTTCCATTCCCATTGTGGATAGAATAGGAATTCATACGCTATTAAAAATTTCAAATCTCCTTGGATTGTGATTTTCGTTTTTTTAGAGCTCAACTATTTTTTTATATGGAGATAAGTGTGAGTTTTAGCCGATTTGCTCAAAAAGTAAACAAGGATTTTTTGCGGATTGCTCATCGTGGAGCCTGCATTTTCGCTCCAGAAAATACGATAGAATCCTTTCAATTAGCCGTAGACATCGGTGTCGATATGATTGAAACCGATGTCCGAATGACTCAAGATGAGGTTTTAGTCTTGGCGCATGATAGCGGGTTTCTTCATCACTCGGAAATTGAAGAACGATTTCCGGGCCGAAAATCGTATTTGCTTCGCGATTTCCTTTTTTCGGATATTCGGCAACTCACCGATGTTGGAATCCGATATGTTCAAGAAGTGCGACAAGGAAAGTCCGCCGCTCGTGATTGTTTTCATTCGATCACTCTCCAAGAACGCCAAACTTTTTTAAATTCCTCTAAACTGAGCCAAATTCAGCGACATATTTATTTGATTCCTTCGCTAGAGGAAGCGATGGACTGGTTCAAACAAACGCCGAATATTCTTTTTAACTTAGAACTAAAAACGTATCCACAGTCTCATCCAAAAATAGTACCGGCCTTTATCAATGCCTTGAAAAAATACCCGCAGGAACGCCTCCTGATTTCCTCCTTTGATCATTACGCCCTTTTTGAAATCAAAAAACACTTGCCGACGCTTTCAATCGCTCAACTCCATTATGATCGAGTCGTGGGCTCCGCTCGTTATGGGAGCGAAACGTTAAGGGTCGATGCCGTTCATCCCGCAGTCGCTTATCTGGAAGAAGAGGCGGTCATCCAACAAGAACTGAATGACTATCACCAACATGGACTTGGAGTTCATGTGTGGACCCTAGATGACTCCGCACATATGAAAAAACTCATTCAATTCGGAGTCGACGGGATTTGTACCAATTTCCCGAATCGTTTAAACGAAACGCTTCAATCCCTCGAAAGAAAATCTTGATTGAAAAAAGAAATTTTGGGATAATATCGCTTCAGCGAACAAATCCAGGAACGAACAAAAAGGATGTGTTATGGTTTTTCTCTATGGAGATGACAATCCACGAAAAATTTTTCCGAAGGTTCATTTTTCCTTGATGGGGATTTGGATTTTAGTCTTTTTTTTAACCCATTACGCTTTAGGTCAATACATTCCAGGACTCTCTAGCGCTTCGTTTCAGGAACATCTGTTGCATTATGGATTGATGCCGTATGATGTCAATTATTTGCTTCATTGGAACACCTTTACCACTATGTTTCTTCATCTCTCTGGAATGAGCCTGTTCCTTAATTTGTTCTTTCTCTGGATTGTAGGCGATAATGTTGAAAGCGAACTCGGACATCTTGGCTATTTAGTGGCCTTTTTAGGGTTCACTCTTTTTGGATATGTTTGTCATTTTTTTCTTGTCTATTCGACAAATTATTCTTTATCTTATGTGGTTGGCCCCTCCGCAGGAATCGCAGGCGTTTTAGGGATGTATCTTTATTTTTTCCCAAGAGCGCAATTAAAAGCCTATCTCTTTAAATTTCCATTTCGATTTGAAAAAATTTACATGCATCGAGTCTGGAGTATTTTCTATTGGGTTTCAATTCCAGTTTTAGTGTATTTTTATCAATGGATTCAACCGGAATTGAGGAATGAGAATGATCTTCCTTTAGTCGTCAATGTCCATTTTGGTATTCATTGTGGATTTGTTTTGCTTGGAATCTTTGTCGCGATGAGTCTTAACCTCTTGCGAGGAAAACCGCTAGAGCCAGATTCACCCCTCTTTGCGAAAGCAGATCTCTTTGCGAATCAAGAAAAAAATTTATTACAAAAACTGGACAAAGTTCAGGAACATCTAAATAAAATTACGGAATTACTTTATACAGATCCCACGTCGGCTCGTCAAGAATATTTAAAATTCTCTCTCCAAAATCCTGACTTTGTGCTTGAACCCGACCCTCAACTCGAATGCGCCTACTCTTTTTTGGATAATGGAGAATTTGCTTCAGCGCAAACTATTTTGGAAGCCTACGAGAAAAACTATCCCAAAGGCCCTTATTTAGCCGAAGTATTCCTTTTGCTTGGAGAACTGTATAGTAAAAATCCGTTCCTTCTCGAAGAAGCCAAAAAACATCTTGAATTTGCAATCCCCGGCCTTGAAGATAGCGAACTAGAATCACGCGCGAAACAGGCTCTTGACAATATTCAACAATATTATGATAAAGTGCAAGATACGCCGTTACGTGATAACGAACCCTGCTACTTAATGAGCCAAAATGTGAATCCCACAAAAACCGAAAAATTGGCCGATATTCTCGCTTGTTTTCAGGATATTCCTCGGCCAGAAGTGTTGCGTTTTTTTTCCGCGACCAAAGGAATTCTTGCAAGAAATATCAACGCGGATCGAGCGCTTTTGGCGGCCCAACTCATTCAAAAGGAGGCCAAACTGCCGGTCTTAGTGGTTCCTGAATCTCAAATGATCGTTCTTCCCAAAACGCTGATCCTACGACAGATCGATTTATTCAAAGATGGATTAAGGTTTTATATAGAAAAACAAGAAGTCACTTTCCGATCTTTTGAAGATATCCATTTGGTTAGTGTCGTCAAGCGAACCGATTTGAAAGCTTCTGGAGAAAGCGGAAACACAGCAAAACTAGTCATCGACTGTTTTTCGTTTAATCCTTGGGTCCATTTCCAAATGGTGGACGGTATTTTCTGTTGGAGTACGGCCGCTGGCGGAACTTCTGTCGCAGAAGATGGATCTCGCCAAGAAATTCCTCCCAAAAAATTTGCTCAACTCTTAAAAAAATACGGCAAAAAAACCGCCTATAATCTCGGAGTCGCAATATTGGCGGATCGAGGAGATTGGGAAAAAGTTACTTTTGATTCGGACGAAAATCACCGTCTCTATTGTCAATGGTTGCTCCAATTACAAAATTCGGTCAAACAAGCCCCACTGACCCTTGTTAAAAAAAATTAATGCCGCTATTCCTTATAACACTCTGGAAAAAGCCATTTTAAAGTTCGTCTAACGGATTTGACGCTTTTGAGAGAAGACTTTATAATCGATAGAGAACGATAAATTTCTCTCTCTCTAATCATTGGGCGGTTTCAGATGTTACGGAACTATTTATTTTTTTTGATTGGTTTCTTTTTTTCAATCGAATTGCTTTGTGCCCAAAATGCCACTAAACTTCCTTTTTTAGAGTCAGCCATACAGACATTTCAGGGAAATGCTCCTTATAGCGAAAAGCTCGCGATGGCTCAAAAATTAGCTAAATCCAAAGAGTATTATCCGGAAATTTTAGAACGATTATCGCATCCCGCTCCACTTGTAAGACTCTGGTTTTTAAGAACATTAGCAGAGTTTGATCAAGAACTGTGGCAAGAGTTCCCTTTAAAAAATACCGCCTCCAATGAACCCGCCGTTTTGATCAAAACAGAGCCGTCCGCGGTTCTTTATTCCTTTCCTGAATTTTCTTCCATCCGACCTGTCAAATTTTCTTTTACCACGAGTTTAAGCGCGATTGGTGGGACCCTTAGAATTGGAGCCGAGGAATTCATTTTTGGTTTTAATTCCAGTGCGTATCATTTTTATCGTAAGGGCGAGACTCCAAACTCCGTTTCCTGGACCCCCTGTTTTCTTGAAGAACGAGTCGTGGAGGGAAATCTTCGGGATAAATATGTAAATCAACTCAATCAACAAGAATTTCCGGTTGAAATCTGGACCGCTTTAAATCAACGTTTACTCAAAGATGAAATTTCTTTTTCAGAGCAAAATAAATTGACTCTCGAAAAAGTGAGAGAGAATAAGGAATGGAACCTTCTCGATACCCCAAACCTTCGAAAATATATTGTTCTCATGGAAACAGAATCCTCACGTCCTTTTTTGAATGTGTATCCCAATGAAAAGGTTCATCTTCAGGTTGTTTGTTACGAGGATTTTCTCTGTTTGTATCTTTTTTACGCAAAAGATATTTATCCGCAACAACTCCAGCGGAAACAAAAAACCATTATGCGTTGCTATGAAGAGCTCTTTATTCCTTATGTTTCCTCAAAATCAGCACCCATAAAAATTACTTTGACGAATTCGATTTGGAACGAAAATATTCAAGCGTTTGAGGATCCCTTCCTCTACAAAATCACTCCCTTAATTCTGGACGAAAATCCAGAAATTCGCTATCAAGCCCTTGATCTATTGGTTCGAGCTTCAAAAGAGGGGGGCCGTGATTATATTCGTCGTCTTCTGGAATGTAAAATCCCTTCGATCCTAAATTTTTTGAAACGAGAAGGATTACTGGATTCTATTACTCAACTCTATCGAAATAAAATTCTGGACGCTTTTAATCAAGAACGTCGTGCGGGAGCCGGTCATTATGAAGGACAGTTTCGGGATGTGACTTTGATGGGACGACAAGTGATCGGAGAATGTCTCTTAGAGCTTGTCTCTCGGCACAATGATGATCTCGAAAATTTGATGATCCGAATGTTAGCGTGTCAAGCACTTCAAGAGCTTCAATATTCACCCAATTGGTTCCGAAACAAAATGGAGATCCTTCGCCAAAGTATTGATAATTTAATGACACCCGAAGCCATTCCTGAACAATGGCAAGAGGACGAAATAAAAAGACGACTCTGGATAGAAGCGTTACGCGAGCTTGGATCGGTTGTGGCTTCAGCGTTATATATGCTCGGAGAAGATTCTCATTTCAAACGTGAAGAAACACAGTTACTTTCTTATATTCGATCTGGATATGATCCCTTTGGTCGAAGTTTACTTTATGTTGAAATGGATCTAGCGTATCTCTATCTTCGTTTCCGTATGTATGAAAGGGCACTCGATCGCTATTTTATGATTATTAAGAATAAGAGCTATAATAAAAACCAATTAAGTATTGTTTATTATAATATGGCCTGTTCGTATGCGATGAAACGAATGAAAAAAGAAGCTTTGGACGCGTTTAGAATTTCTGTTGAAGATTGTGAATATTCCAATTTGGAATGGCTCCTCAAAGATCGTGATTTGGATTACATCCGCAATGAACCTGAATTTATTCGCTTGGTTAAAAAACTGGAAGACTTTAATAATCGTTAATCTCTTCTTTTTCTCTATTCACTTCGTGCAGGCTCAAGACAACGCTGAGGAAGAAGGGGTTCTGAAGACTCTTTTCTCAAAACTTGGATCCGAAGTGTGGGCGACACGAGAATCTGCGTTTCAATGCCTTTTAACGCAACGGCCCTCACTCTGCTTTGAACGACTATTGCAAGAAGCCCTATGTGATTCAGATGCGGAAATTCAAAATTTGGCGGAAAGACTTCGACACTCTCGATTATTTTTGGTTTCTGAAGAATTGCAACAACGAATTAAAACGCCTTTTGTGACGTATCCGAAATGCTCTCTTCAAAAACGGCAAGTACTTTTAGAGTTGGCGTATCATCAAGGAGAGTCTTGGGCAATCGGTTTTTTTTTAAAAATCTTGATTCACGATCCTTCCTTGGAAATACGTCCAGCAACCTATGAATTCCTTTTAGCGCTTTTCTCTCAATATTCTCCTGAAGACCTTAAACAGAGCCTTTCCAAAACTCTTTTCGTCGAAGAACACTTTTGGCTTACTTATGTGGAGGCTCAATTATTGCTTCGTTCTAGACAATTCTCCACGTCCGTTCCAATTTTTGACTCTGCTTTTCAAAAGATTTCCGACAAATTAAAGCAACAGGAAGAAAAAAGTATTCCTCTTGATCCGGTGGAATTAGAGCTTTTCGAAGAAACGGGTCGTATTTTGACGATTTTAGCGATTCTAGAGAATCGCTTTTCAGACGCGCTTTCCTACTGTGATCACCCTCGTTTACGACTTTCTAACGTTTTATCGTTGGATATTCTGGCCTCACAGATTCAGGATCCTGCTTTTAATTTAGAGCTTTTTTTGATACGGTTTCTGAAAAAATATTCCGAAAATGAACTCGAAAAACTGGCGCTGATTCTCTTCCCTCATTCTCAAGATTCTCCTTTTTTGAGTTCTTTGAGGCAAACTCTACAGCAAAAAAAATTTAAGAATCAACTGAAGCGCCTTTTTTCAGTTGATTCTGAAGATTTTTTTAAATTTTGGATCCCTCGCTTGGCCCTGAAACCTGAGGGCATAGTAATCTTGAAACAATTTTTTTTACCTTTTGCGAGTGAAGAAATTCTTGCGATGACCATTGCCTATCTCGGATATCAGCGAAACGCAGAAGATGTTGCGTTACTGGCTCCGTTCCTAGATCATCGAAATAAGAGTGTTCAGCTCTTTACCATTTCCGCGTTAGGGCACATTGGAACCGCCAACGCCCATCAACAGTTGCGAACACTTCTTAAAAAATTGGATAGCCGAAGTGAACGTCTTCTTGAAAATTTGGAACCCGAGGATTCTGCGGAATTTATTGCCGAGATCAAACCTTTTTTAGAAAATGAAGACGAAATGATTCGGGCCCACGCAGTCCGGCTTCTCCCGTTAAATGAAGTCTCTAACTTGGGGCAAGATTCTTCCCTTCGCGTACGTTTTCAAGTGTTTCGAAAATGGAGCCAATCTCAGAACCCTGATCGTTATTCTGTCGTATTCGCTTTTTTGAAAGATGAGGAAGATCTTCTCTTTGAAAGCGCTTTAGAGCAGTTACTCGCCTGGAAAAACATTTATTCAAAACTCCCTTCTGATTTAAAATCCAGACTTCTTGAAGAGCCTGAAGATTTTCGAAAATGCACTCTGAAGCAAGCGCTTGTTGTCTTAGGCGACCCCCTTTATTTGGAAGTACTTTTTTCAGATTTGAAACACAGCGACGAACAAATTCGCTTACTTGCACTTGATTTTGTGACTCCTTGGCTCTCACAAGATCAGAATTTTAAAAAACTGGATTTTTGTCTTCGGGATCTCAATAGTGAAATTCGGAGCAAAGCGGTTGAAGTTTTGAGAGGAATCTCCGATCCTTATGTTGAGGCATGGATGAAGCGACTCTTGTTTGATAGGCATCACTCGGTCCAGTTTCAAGTGATCCAAAATTTGGAATTTCTAGAGCAACCGGAATATGAAAAATTTATTGAGTTTGGATATCGAAAACTGTTGGAGGCGTATCCTGAGCATTCCCTCTACCAAATTTCTTGGGCCAAATGGCTCTGGAGCACACACAAAAAAATGCAGGCACAAATTGAAGCGGAATCTCTAGTAAGGTGGAACCCAGAAGATCTGGACACGCGTCAGTTTTTGTTGAAGGTTTATCATCAAACAGAAAATTTTTCAAAGCGAGAGCAGACCAATCAGTGGCTCAAATACTATTACCTACAACAACTTTTGGAAAAACCGGAAGAAGAGGCTTTTTTTAAAAATAACTGGGCGTGGACCTTCGCAGACGCTGGCTATAATTTAGAGAAAGCGTTACTGCTGGTCAACGACGCTCTAAAACAATCGCGAGAGGCTCATATTTTAGATACCAAAGCAGAAATTTTAACGCAACAAAATAAAAAAAAAGAAGCTAAATTCCTTTTATGGGAAGCGCTTCAACGCGCGGACGAGCTTCCACTGAAGATTTATTTGCAACGCAAACTCCACAAGCTCGAATCAAAAAAGGATTGAGAGGATTATTATTTTATGTGGTTATCTCATTTTTTTCTTGTCGTTTCCCCGGGCGGATTATTATTGAATCCTCTTGGACTTATTGGATTAACTGCGGTTCCACTGATTATTTTACTCTATATTTTGAAATTGCGACGGCACCCCCAACTCATTTCCAGTACACTGCTCTGGAGCAAAGTATTAAGGGAAATGCAAGCCAATACGCCATTTCAAAAATTACGCAACAATCTTTTGATGTGGCTACAAATTTTAATTGTGATTTTATTGGCGTTAGCGCTGGCTCGTCCGATTTATCGAGGAACCTTAAAAATCGGAAAAAAAGTGGTTGTTATTTTAGATACTTCCGCAAGTATGAAAACAAAAGATATTGAAAAGGAAACCCGCTTTGAAAAAGCCAAAGAAGGCGTTCAAATGATGATTCAAAATATGGCGGATGGGGATTCGATGATGCTTTTAGAAGGAACCCGCTCGAATGGTGTTCAAACCATTTTTACCAGCCAAAAACGACAACTTTATCAATCGCTTGATAAAATGTATCCGCGAGATACTCCAACAGAACTCTCAGAATCTCTTCTTTTGGCAGTCTCCAGTTTGAAAGGGCATCAAGAAGGAGAAAAAGAAGTGGACCCCTCGAAAGAGAGTGGAGAAATTTATGTCTTTTCGGATGGGGCGAATTTACATTTGGATCGATTGAATAATATTCAGATTCCGGTTCATCTGACTCAAATTGGGAGTAGCGGCGATAATTTAGGGATCATTGCGCTCGATGTACGTCGCATTACAGGAACTAAAGATGAATATGAAATTTTCACGAATGTAAAAAATTTCTATGCGGAAAAGAAGACCTTTTTTCTGTCGTTGAAAGTAGGATCGGAAGAAACGCCGATTGACGCGCGCGAATTAACCTTAGAACCTCAAGAAAATCTCTCGGTGATTTTTAAAACACAGCTGACGTCAGGGCCAATGGTGCTGGAGATTGACGAAGAAGATCCCTTTCCTGTGGATAATCGAGCCTATTATTTTGTGGTGGAAGAAAAAGAATCGCCGGTACTCATTGTCAGCGATGGAAAAAATGCGTTTCTGGAAAAAGTGTTGAAATTAGATCCTCTAGCGGAGGTAACAGTAGTGCGTCCCGGGGATTATTCGGAAGAGTTGTTGAAAGATCACGAGTTAGTTATTTTTGATCGTTATTTGCCCTCTTCGATTCCGAAGATCAATGCGGTTTTTATCGCGCCTCCTCCAACAGAGTCTCCCATTCCGGAGTTTCCGTTTCATGTTTTGGGATATATCGCGGGAAGCGAAATTACAGAATGGGACGCAACCCATCCACTGATGCGTTATGTGGAAATGAGTGATGTGGAAGTGTTCCAGTCCGAAGAGATTAAATATCCTGTGGGATTTAAACCTCTGGTCAAAACAGGATTTGGTCCTTTAATGGCTTTAGTTCCTTATAAAAATTTTGAACATCTTTTGATTGCTTTTGATATTCGTTCCTCGAACTGGGTTTTACGGGCTTCTTTTATTATTTTCTTTTCAAATGTTTTGCAACAGGCCCGGATTAGCTTGCGACAACTTATTAAAGATACACTTGCCGGACAGCCTGTTCCGATCAGGGTTTTAGATCCTCAAGCCAAAATTGTGGTGACGACTCCAAAACAGAAATCCTTGGAAATTTTGAATAGTGGAGAAATCACTTATTTTAGCCAGACGGACGAAGTTGGTTTTTATACGGTTCGAGTGGGTGAACAAATGAGCCAGTTTTCGGTGAACTTGTTGAATAACGAAGAATCTGAAATTGCACCCGCCAAAGAAATCACCTTAGGAAATTCCAAGGTAGAAGTTCAAAGAACCGTCAATAAAGCGAATCAGGAGATATGGTGGTGGTTTGCTATTGTTGCGTTAATCGTTACCTTTTTAGAATGGCTCGTTTTTCACAAAAGGCTTGTTTAATCCTATGTTTGAAGAATTACTCCCCCTATTGCATTCCGGAAATCTGGTCGTGTTGACAGGTGCCGGAGTTTCGGCAGAAAGCGGAATTAAAACTTTTCGGGATTCTAACGGATTATGGGAAAATCATGATGTCAGGAAAGTGGCGAGTCCAGAAGGTTTTCAAGAAGATCCGCTTTTGGTCAACCGTTTTTATAATCTTCGGCGCGCCCAACTTAAAGAAGTAAAGCCAAATTTGGGTCATGTTGCATTAACGGAATTAGAAAAAATGCTAGGGGATCGTTTTTTTTTGGTCACCCAAAATGTGGATAATCTTCACGAACGAGCCGGCTCCAAAAGAATTTTACATATGCATGGCGAACTCTTGAAAATACGGTGTACTACGAGTGAAGATCATATCCGTGAGTATGAAGGAGATATGACTCCAGAAATGCGCTGTTCTTTTTCAAAATCCGATGGAAGTCCTTGTAGTGCGCCATTAAGACCCCATATCGTTTGGTTCGGAGAGATGCCGTTTGGGATGGGGACGATTAAACGAAAAGTGGGAGACTGTCGGGCTTTTATTTCGATTGGCACCTCTGGAGTGGTTTATCCTGCCGCTGGATTAGTGAACAGTGCCCGCTATGTAAACGCAACAACGGTTGAAATGAATCTGGAAGAAACGGGTGGCCCGTTTGATTACCGCTATCAAGGAAAATTTGGAGAACTCTTCCCACAACTTCTCGAACGTTTAAAAAAAGGTTAAACAAAATGGGCATCATTCTCCATTATTATACGAGTTGGAAACAGCCAAGGCTCCATCTTTTGGGTGACGATCTCCAAACCCTGAAGACGATTTCATTGACTCCAATACAAACGGGGCGATCTCTCGAAGAACGCGTTTTTTCGATGGAAGTTCCCTCGGAAACCCGTTTTGTTTTATCCTATCAAACTCAAACGGATCGTCCGGAGTGGGCCTCTTTTTATACAGCTCCAGCAATTTCTTCAGCCTTGGTGGATGGAGAATTTTATCCGCTTCCCTATCGATATTCTCAGAGTTTTCGTGTCGATTGGAGCGAAACCTCTCAACAGTTTGATATTCCTTTTTTCGTTCGTTTTTTTGCGCCAAGGTTGCAAGAAGAACCGCTCCCGCTCTTGATTCTCAATGATGGTCAAAATCAATGGAAAAACCATGGTTATTGGGAAGGTTGGCACAGTGATGAAACTTCCCTTCAACTCATTCAGCGGGGACAGATTCAACCCATTTATCTTCTAGCGATTGATCATCCCCCTTCACGACATGAAATTTATTTGCCCACTCATCATGCGCGTCAATATATCGATTTTCTTGCAGATGAATTCATTCCTAAATTACGAAAACGCTACCAGATTAGTACGGTTAGTATTGCGGGCTCTTCTTATGGCGGCGTAAATGCTTTATATGCCGGATTAAAGAGATCCGATGTCTTTTCTCAAGTGGCTTGCCTTTCGTATGCTTGGTTCGCTCGCGATACGATACTCGATTTACTCAAACAAGAGCCCCTAAAAATAAAAAAATTATATCTGGATTCAGGAACTCGCTGGACTGAAGAATCCGGAGATTTGAGACATGATTTTCAGGATATTACCAAAAATCTTTTTCAGATCATCCATACCAAAAATCCAGAATTGGAGATTAAATATCTTCTCGCGGAAGGTCATGCTCATAATGAACGATTCTGGAGAGCACGATTTCCAGAAGTTTTACAATTTTTATTTGCTCCAAAATCAATCGATTCTCTCAAGGCTTCAACATAGTCAGGATATTTATGCTATCGGTTATTCCTCAAGGACTCACTCAAGAAGAGGCCAAGCTCCGAGTCCAACAAGTCAAAGACGTCGAATATCATTTGAGCTTTCAATTTCGACGGAACCAACCGTTTTTTACTGCAGAACTTCTCCTGAAATTTTGCCCCAAAAAAGGACCCTTGTTAGAAAATTTATTTTTGGATGCAACGGAATTAACGATTCAACAGATCCAAATTGATTCTCATGAGATTCCAGAGAGTTTTCATCAAATTCAAAATCGTCGAATCGCTCTTCCTCCCGAATATTTTTCGTCTTCAAACAAACCTCATGAAGTCTGGATCCGCTATCAGGGATCTTTTCACTCCAATCAAGTCGGATTTTTTCGGTTCTATGATCAGGAAACGCAAGAGGATTATTTTTTTACTCACTTGGAACCGTATGGCGCAAATAAAGTATTTCCTTGTTTTGATCAACCGGACATTCCCGGACGCTTTTCTGTCGTCCTTAAATTTCCTTGGGGTTGGCAAGCGGTCACCAACACTTATTTTCAAATTGAACCTGAAACAGAAAATGAGGAAGAGCAATTCTGGAGATCCCAACAATCGCTCCCTTTTTCTACCTATCTCTTTGCGTTAGCTCTCGGTCCCTTAAAAATGGTTCAAAATGAGAAGTATCCGCACATTCGACTCTATTTGCGACCCAACCGAATTGAGAATCCTCAAAATTTTTTTGATGCGTCCTTTTTATTTGAAACGGCCGCCCATAATCTCGCTTTTTTTGAACGGCAATTTGATACTCCACATCCTTACGAAAAGCTCGATCTGGTTGGAGTTCCGTCCTATATTAATGGCGGAATGGAAAATGTCGGAGCGATTTTTCTCAGTGAAACTCAGATGGTGACAAGCGAACCGCCGTCTCAGTTTCAACGCTACAATCAATTTTTGTTGATTTCACACGAAATTTCCCATCTCTGGTTTGGGGATCTGGTCACTATGGCATGGTGGAACGATTTATGGCTAAAAGAATCGTTTGCCACTCTGATGTCTTATGAAGCCGCTGCGCAAATCTCTTATTTCCGAGACGAAGTCTGGGTATACTTTCACGAGCGTGCAAAACGAGATTTGTTTCGACTGGATTCTCATAGTCGGATCAAACCCGTCATTCGAGATGTTCCAGACGCGGAAACGGCCGACTGGTCCTTCGATGGGATTTGTTACCGCAAGGGGGCCGCCTTATTAAAGCAACTTCAACTTTATGTCGGGACAGAAAATTTTTGGGCCGGAATTCAAACCTTTTTCAAACGATATGCCTTTCAAGCCGTGACTTTTCAAGAAATGCTTAACTGCTTTGAAAGCGATTCTAATCCTCTCCCTGAATATATGTTTAGCTGGGTGAAACGGTCCGGTTATCCAAAGATCTTTATTCAATCATCAAATCATCATATTCAGTTGAGACAAGAAGATTCTCTTCGACAACAACGCCTCTGGACCATTCCTTTAGAACTTCAGCAGATCGAAAAAAGTGGAAAGATCCTCTCTCAACAAATTCGATTTCAAGAAAAACAACAATCGTTTTCGTTCCCGTCCTCTTCTGAGGATATTGCTTATGTCTATCCAAACGGTCAAGATTTTTCCTTTGTTCGTCCGATCTTAAAACGAGACGCTTTAGAAGTTGCTTTTCGCTGTCCAAGATCGACAGTGCCTATACAGCGGATGCTTTTACTCTCAGCACTTTGGGACGGGGTTCATTTTCAAGAAATTTCTTTTTTTCAATTTTTTGAGATGCTGACCCCTTTTTTAGAGCAAGAGAAAATTGCGTTAATTTATAATTCTGGAATTGATAAATTTCTCTATGGCGCGGCTCGTTATCTAACAGAATCCCAACAAATATCGTTGAAATTTCGCTTCAAATCTTGGGTAGAGCACCAAATTGATCCGCGTGCGATGCCTCAAGATTCCTTACTTTCGTTACTCGATCTTTTGATCTTTTGTATAGAAACAAAAGAAGAGGCGGCTTCCTTTGTTGAAACCTATTCCTTAAAAAATATCTTCTTGTCTCGTAAACAAAAGTATACGATTGCGATGCAGGAAGTTCAAAAAGGATGGAAATCTCTGCAAGAAATAACTAAAGCGTCTTGGTTTATTCAAGACCCTGAATTTTCGCAAGATCACACAATTTATCTTCAAACAATTTTAAGAAGCAATAAAACAGATTCTTTGCAAAAGATGATCGAGCGTAAAATTCCTGTAGGAACGATGTCTGGCTATTTAGAAGCACTTTTTTTCTCGGCAAACGAAGCCGAGAAGGTTCTTTTATTAGAACAAATTTTGCCATCCTTTCCTGCATTAGCGGATAGTATGAGATTTTGGAGCTTTACCCCCTTGGTCACTAAGGTTACTAGCAAACAAACGTCTCCAGACGCAATTTCTGTGTTACAACAATTTTTAGGGAAAGCTTCTCTAAGCGCACCTCTTCAAGATTTACTTCAGGGTGCTTTGGAAGATTTGGAAGAGGATTTTCAGATCCGAAATGCCCAAAACGATGCCTAATTCTAATGAAATTCCACTTCCTCTCTTGATCACCGGATGTGCGGGTGTCCCGGGATATAATGCGTTTCGTTATTTTTGGGAGCGTTATCCGAAAAAAGTAATTGGAATTCGTGGGACACTCACCTGGAAATTGCAACATGAAAATATCTACGCTGTGGATATTGAAGTAGAATCGGCATTAAAAGAACTCTTTGCGCGTTATCGCTTTCGGAGTATTTTAGAGGGTTCTGGAAGTTGTGCCTTAAAAATTTGTGAATTGAATCCAGAGCACGCCTATCGTATTAATATTTTGGGATTGCAATCGCTTTTAAGGGCTCGTCAAGAATATGCGCCAGAAAGTCGACTCATTCGACTTTCGTCCGATCTGGTTTTTTCTGGAAATCGAGGCGGAAATTACCGTGAGAGCGATCCTCCAGATCCCGTTACGGTCTATGGAAAGACGATGATGGAGTCTGAACAACTATTAATGCAACAAGTTCCGCAAGCGCTTATCTTAAGAATTTCGCTTCCGATGGGAGAAAGTTTTAATGGACACGCAGGCGCGATTGACTGGATTGAAAATCGTTTTAAAAAAGGACGTCCTGCGACTTTGTATTTTGATGAGATCCGAACACCAACTTATACAAGAGATATGGAGCCTGTTTACGAAAAGCTTTTGTCTTCTTCGCTCTCGGGAATCTATCATTTTGGAGGACAAACCCGATTAAGTCTTTATCAAATTGCGCAGATTATCAATAAGATAGGGGGGTATGCTCCCTATTTACTCAAAGGGTGTTTACGCTATGAAGCCGGGCCCATTCCTCCACGGGCAGGGAATGTGACCATGAATTCCGAAAAGTTTTATGAAGCGTTTGAGGGGTGTCCGTTTCGTCCTTGGCCAGAAGAGCAGTTATTTTTTCCTACCCATTTAGAGTGGCACCAGGAACGTCAGGATTTTTCAAACGGGGGTTCGAAGGAAATCAGGGCTCGTCTCTATTAACGCAACAGCTTAGTATCCAGAGACTTTGCGTGTCCCTCCGCAAGAAGAGACAATTGTAATACTAGCACTCGCGCCAATGCGAGTGGCTCCGGCTCGGACCATTAATTCCGCGGTCTGCGTATCGCGAATTCCTCCAGAGGCTTTAACGCCCATTTCAGGACCAACGACAAGACGCATTAACGCAATATCGTAGGCTTTCGCGCCAGAGGGGCCAAAACCGGTAGAGGTTTTAACAAAGTCAGCTCCGGCTCGTTTTGCGAGTTCACAAGCCAAAATTTTCTCTTCATCCTCTAAAAGTGCCGCTTCGATAATCACTTTGACCAAGATTCCAGAACGGGCAGAGCGAACTACGGCGCGAATATCATTTTCAACGACTTCATAATTTTTGGATTTCAGGGCCCCGATATTGATCACCATATCAAGTTCTTGCGCTCCTTGGCGAATTGCAAGGCTAGCTTCTCGCATTTTGGTTTCGGTTGAATTTGCGCCTAGCGGAAATCCGATGACTGTGCAAACCTTGACTTCTGAGCCTCTGAGTTCACGAGCGGCTAAAGGAACCCAATAGGGATTGATACAAACACTAAAGAATTTGTATTCACGGGCCTCTTGGCAGATTTTAAGAATTTCGCTTTCATTCGCGTCGGCTTTTAATAAGGTATGATCGATCATTTGATTCATGGGCGGGTGCAAGGGGCCAGTCCCGATATGGACGCCAATTCGAGAAGCGCCTGCTTGAAAAATTTGTTGAACGGTATCACTCATAAAAGATTCTTCTTTGTTTTTTTCAGAAATTAGTCAACGATATCCAAATTATCTACCACCGCAACGATTACGGATTGTAGAGGAATTTCTTCATTTTTATAGAGAATGCGTACAGCTCCGCCTTCTTTGTGAACCAATACAATATCGCCTTCTCCGGCACAAACGCGATCAATTGCCAGAAAGGAGTCCCCTTTATCTTGTTGTTTCAGGTCTAGAGGTTGAACGACAAGAATTTTGTTTCCTTCGAGGTGCTTGTTTTTTTGAGAAGCGACGACCGTTCCCGCGACGCGAGCTAAAATCATGAATTTTCTCCGGAGGGCGGTACCCAGTGTAGTTGTTCGACAATACCAATAATCGAAGCATCAATTGGGACCAAATCGCTCATCGAATAGGGAATGACGGCTTCATAAGCGGTGACATAAAAAACCATTTCTCCGGGCCCTGCACCAACAGTATCAACACAAGCAATAGGGGTTCCAGACGCTTTTTGTTGAGCATCCAAAGGTTGAAGGATTTGTAGTTTCGCCCCTTCCAATTTTGGATGTTTATGGGTACACCAGAGCGTTCCGATTACACGTCCTAATTGTGGCATTATGACCTCAAATATTTCTTTTCGACGGCCATCATTTTATCAACGCGTTGAAGATGTCGTCCCCCTGCAAAATTTGTTTCTAGCCAAACTCGAACGAGATCTTTGGCCAGTTCGGTTCCGATCACACGTCCACCCAGACTTAAAACATTAGAGTTGTTATGTTCACGGGCATTGCGAGCTTCAAAAGAATTATGGCAATGGGCGGCACGAACTCCGGGAACTTTATTGGCCGTGATACAAGAACCGATTCCAGCGCCATCAATAATAATTCCGCGAGAATATTTTCCTTGTGATATCAATTCCGCGACTTTTTGTGCAAAATCAGGATAATCCACTGGATCTGCGGAAGCGGTTCCAACGTCAACCATTTCATATTTTTGTGAAGTCAGAAATTCTACAAGTACTTTTTTCAAATCAAAACCACCGTGATCACTTCCAATCACGACCGCTAATGAGGAGGTTTGTTTTTCGGAAGGAGTTGTATTCAAAACAAGAGAAGCATCCTGAAGCGGAATTCCTTGTTGGGCAAGGGCCTCGGAGACCTGTTTCAAGAGCAACTCTTCCGAAAATTGAGGAAGTGAGCGAAGTTCCGTCATCTTCTGACGAATCACCTGTTCTACTAGGGATTTGATATCCATAAAGAATTCCGATTAGACTTCTTTAAATTGTGAAATGGCGTGTTGAATGGTATTTTCCCGTTGTTGATATTCTTGATCAAGTTTTTCTTGGGTATACAAATCAAAGCTATCCACAATGGCCATAATGACTGCGTCTACCGGCTTATTTTTCGTCATTTCAGTTTGTCTTGCAGAAGAGCCTTGGGTGACCAAGACTAATTCTCCGATACCTGCGCCAACCGCATTGACAGCAACCACAAAATTAGAAAGTGGTTTTCCGTTCCAATCCACGGCTCGAACGATTTCCAACTGCATTCCTTCCAGACTGGGTTCTTTTTTTGTGGCCCAAATGGTGCCAATAATTTTTCCCAATAACATGGTTGTTTTCCTTTTATTTCCTAGAACAATAAGCTGTGGATTTGTAGTCCAGATCCAAGAGAGCGTCAAGCAGAATCTTATTCTTCGTCTTATTCTAATTTTTCTAATTCATCCAAATCATCTAAATCATTTTCTTCTTTTTTTTCAGTTTCAGAGGTGCTTGTCTCTTCTTCTTTAGACATTTCTGTGGAAGAGTCTTCAGGAAGTTTTGTTTCTTCGGATGTGGAAGAGTCTTCAGGAAGTTTCGTTTCTTCGGGTGGTTTCGTTTCTTCGGGTGGTTTCGTTTC
>CAZHAR010000075.1:0-24899 GCA_964530615.1 uncultured Planctomycetota bacterium
ATGAACAAGATGCCGAGATTTCCACCAGAGCCAGGAAGATTCCGCAATAATTCCGCCCACCAAAGTCGTTCCGCCAAGATAACCTTCTGACAACGACGTATACCGACCCAGAACAAAACAGAGCAACATTGAAAATACTAAACGAACTAGAGTTGCTTCTCCGACCCAATAGGTTTCCTTAGATTGAATACATACGCCTTCTAAAACTACCCGATTCGCAGTAAAAAAAGGGCCCACCACCATCATCGCAAAAAAATTCTGAATCAGTGGCTCTTTTCCCTGAGGAATTTCACACAAAGTTCCCAGAATATTGATTCCTGTTTGAGTAAAGGCGAGTAATGCATAAATTCCAACAGGAACAAACGCGAGAGAAAGAGCAATTTTTCGGAGATAGCGATATCCGGGGGCCCCATCCGCCATACTGGCCACGATGCGCGACCAGCCTAAGAGTAAACTATGATTCACGATACAAACAGCAAAACAATAACTAAAAATACTGAGAATAAATTCAGAATCTCGATAAAAAGAGAGCGACCATTGCATAAAAGGAATCGAGATGGTGATGAATCCGAGATTAAATGTCAGCGGGATAAAAATTCGTAAAATTTCGTGTTTTGTTAAAGGCGGCAGGGGATGAGGAGGAATAAAAGTCTCCGAATATTGATTTCAGAAGCATTGTAGGGTGACCGGCCGGTCGCCCCTACGAAAGAGGGGGTATTGTTTTTTGCACTAAACGCCTTACGCGAGAACAAGGGACGCCACATCTTTCAACTTCTGAGCTTCCTGATGAATTAAAGTTTCATGGGGACCTTCGACCATAATACGAAGCAAATTTTCAGTGCCAGAATAACGTAAAACCACTCGTCCCTGATCCGCTAAATGGGCCTCCGCTTCTTTAAGCGCTTGTTGAAGAGAAGGAATATGATCCAGCGGAATTTTTTCTTTGACTCGTACATTGACCAGAATTTGCGGAAATGTTTTCATTACTTTTCCCAAATCGCTTAATTTTTGTCCACTTTGCGCCATCACTTCCAACACTTTTAAACTGGTAAATACGCCGTCTCCAGTTTGGGTGGGGTGATCCGTAAAAATCGTGTGTCCACTGGGTTCCCCCCCTAGTGAATATCCATAAGCTTGAATTTGTTCAGAAATATGACGATCCCCGACAGGAGTTTGAATCAGGCGAATATGATGCTCGTTCAAACACTGTTTTAGCCCCCAATTACACATAATCGTAGAAACGATGGTGCTTTGAGGAAGTTTAGACGCTTCTTTCATTTTGACGGCAAGGATCGCTAAAATTTTGTCTCCATCCTGAATTTGTCCCTGATCATCTACGAAAATGGCGCGATCGCCGTCCCCATCCAAACAAATTCCGAGATCCGCTTTTTCTTGAAGAACAGAGGCAACAATATTTTCGGGATGAAGGGCTCCGCAATGCTGATTAATATTATGACCATTGGGGCTACAAGCGACCGGAAAGACTTGGATTCCGAGTTTCCGTAAGAGGAGGGGGCCAATCGAAGAAAAGGCACCATGAGCGCCATCCAAAACAACCCGAAAGGAGGGAAGTTGAAATCGTTGAGTTAGAGCCTGAAAATAAGGCGAAGAACCTGCAAAAGGTTCAAATTGTCCGTCTCCAGCAAAAGAGGAAATCGAAGACTGAATTAAAGACTCCAATTCTGATTCCCACTCTGGCGGTAATTTATGACCTTCCGAGTTTATGAGTTTAATTCCATTATCTTCGGCCGGGTTATGAGAAGCCGAAATCATGATTCCTAAATCCGCTTGATAATAGTGGGTCAAAACCGAGAGGGCCGGAGTCGGAAGAACGCCTCCATCAATCACACGAATTCCCTGAGCGAGTAACCCACAAACTAGTTGGCTCTGAATTAAAGGACCCGAGTATCGAGTATCTCGAGCAATCAGAAGGCGAGGGAGGGACGAAGAGGTATGTTTTTTTAGGAAAAGAGCAATGCCTTGTCCGATCTGAAATAAGTTTTCTAGGCTCAGTAGATGGGTAAAAGCACGATCCCGTATTCCATCGGTTCCAAAAAGGCTCATTTGAATGGTAAAAACTCCACATTGATCTCTAAATCAGAGGGTTTCGTAATATTCTCGGGGAGATCTAAAAATTTAACACGTTTTTTGATGGCTCCGCCTGAGGCAAGAATTTGAGATTCATATTCTTCATTAATATCGGTTAAATCCACATACGCCTTTAGTTTTTGATCCTCTCGAATGGCACGTAATAAATAATCTGGGCCCTTCAACTGCACTTCAATCAGATCTATTTTTTTGATCGCATGTTTTAGTCCGGGAGGGAGAATCAAGAGAGCCACTTCGACCTGACAGATTTTCGTAATTTCTTCGACAATATTAATTTTGACTTCAACCGTATTACATTGGATATTTTTGGGAACAATGGGTTGAACAATAAACGAATGTTGTCCAAGGTGAATATTTTCGTCAAGAACAATTTTCTCGGTCTGAACGGTTTTGATTTTTTCCAACTCGATAGAAGGTCCGGTTAATTTGATAAAAGGAGGATTATGAGTCACTTCCATCACTTTGTAATTAGTCTTAAGATTAATCACATCCAAATCAACAATCACCTTAGCCATTTGAGTATCGATTTTAATGAGTTCTACGGTGATTATTTCGGGAGAGATATTTAAAATTTGAAAATCATTTGGAAGTTTCAATAATTCCGCGATACTTATTTTTTTTTGATGAACAATTTTCCCTTCCAGATCTGCCGTAGTAATTTTTTTGAGGATAGGTTGAATTTCCAAACGATTAAAAGCTTCTTTAGCGCCTTTAATGCGGAGCTGAATGGGTTGTTTTTGAAAATTGGTTTGAATATGTACATCTTCGATGATCAATTGAAAAGAAATGACCTTTTCGCGTGTTTCTGTAACCAACCCATCCAAGTAAAAATAAAGGACAATAGAAATTCCAAATGCGAAGAAAAAATTACGCCATTGAGAATTCTCCCAAACCTCTGAGAGAAATTGGGACAAGGATCTCCGAGGCTTAAAATATTTACCGGTTTCGACCATATTTTTCGTGACTTGATACCCAATCCATGGAACTAATGGCGGACGCAAGGGAAAGTTCACCCGCAAGGACCACTCCGGCAATAATTTCAGCTAATTTTCTGACGCTTCCTTTCCCAGTACATCCCATAATTTCCAGACATTCTTTTTGAGTAGGAAGTTGTGTGCCTCCTCCGTAAGTGGCCACAATCAGAGAAGGAATGGTAAACGAAATATAAAGGTCCCGTTCCGGAGTAATTTCAGCATAAACAATTCCAGCCGAACTTTCCGCCACATTAGCGACATCTTGGCCCGTGGCGATAAAAATGGCAGTAATGGCGTTTGGAGAGTGCGCGCCGTTGTTATTGGCACCAGAAAGAAGCGAACCGAGGGTTCCGATTTGCGAATGATAATGTAAGGTTTCGGGATCAACGCGCATATTATCAATCAGAATATCTCTTGGAATGGTTGCTTCTGCGGTTACACGTTTACCGCGAGTTTGAATGATATTAATTTGAGACGCTTTTTTATCGGTCGCAAAATTCGATTCAAGGTAAAAGCGTTCATACGTTTTATTTTGATCCTGAATCCAACTGCAAGCGGCAAAAGTAGCGCGCCCCACCATATTTTGGCCTGCGGCATCGCCCGTGGTGTAATTAAAGCGCAAAAAGAGCATTTTGTTACTTTGAAAAAACTGAATATATTCCAGTTTTCCAACGCTGGTCGTCGACTCCGCAATTTCTTTTACTTCCTTAAAATGATCCCGGACCCATTTTTCAAAAGCAACGGCTTCACGAGCGGATTTAAAAACAAATACGGGGGCCCGTTGCATGACATCATGAGTCACAGTGGTCGTGACTCCGCCGCTCATATTTAAGAGCTTGATTCCACGATTATAAGAAGCAACTAAAGTGCCTTCCGTTGTCGCCATGGGAACAATAAACTCTCCAATCGCGTGTTCTCCGTTGATTTGGATAGGGCCCGCGAAGCCTAAAGGAATTTGAGCCACACCGGCAAAGTTTTCGATATTATGGCTACAAATCTGAGGATCAAATGAATGTTGAAAAATATGTTTTGGATTTGTTTTCGTGTAGGTTCGAATAAATTCCTGACGTTTTTGGACAATTTCTTTCGTAAAGTTATTTTCTTTATCGCAAGGAATGCGAACCCGATCCAATTTTTTGTCTTCTTCTTCGGAGACGATAGAATCACTCACTTTTAGCTTCAGTTTTCCATATTCAACCGTTTCAAAGTGAAGAGAAATTTGATGCTTGCCTCGATCTAATGGAAACGGAGGGGTTTGGATTATTACGACTTTACGTAATTCAAATTTAATTGGCTTGTCTTTAGAGAGTTCTTCCGCTTTATAACTTTGTCCATCGGCTAGGAACAGTTTTATTGCATTTAAAGGAAATTCTTTTTTATCAATTTCTACCTTTTGGATCCCAATCAAAGTCGCATCATTAAGGCGGTTTTTAAGAGAAAATCGGATCCCTTCGGAAGTCAGCTTTAAACTTCCATAAGTATACATTTGATTAATTATTAGACTTGGAATACTAAACATGGAATTCTTTTCCTAAAAATAAATAATCAATAAAAAATGTAACGAGTTCTTGAAAAAATCGATCAAAGAAAGCGATTATAAACGTTTCACCAAAGTAACCACATTCCCGCCCTTGGGATGTTGTTTATGTTCAAACTCATCCATCACATTTCTGGCTTGAGTAAAGAAACGAGTATCATTTTGGGGGATGGCTTTCCCATAATCAGCAATTTTGATTTCAAGTTGGGTACTCGAAGGATTGATCAAAACATTGTAGGATTCGTGTTGAGCGTTATCATAAGCGTTTTCAATCACTTGCGCACAAACTTCGGTGATAGAGCCTTGTATATTACGGATGACATCGGCACTAAATCCAATACGTTTGGCAATAACCGCGATGAAATAACTTAATCCAGTATAACATTCTTCGGTGCAGGTTAATTTCATTTGCAAAGGATCCGCTTTTTTTCGGGAGTAAAATTGTGCCTGTCCGTTCGAGGTCAATTTAAAGAAAGTGGAACACCGTGGACACTTGTAGCTTCCCGGTTTTTTAAGCGTAAGCGGAACACTACATTGAACACAACTGATCGTAAAAATACCCCCCGGAGCCATTTTCGCCATTACCGTATTTACATTAGTCGTTTCTTGGGTAGGTGGTGCGGTTATGGGAATAGGAGCTGTATTAGCAGCAACATTAGCATTAGCAAATGCGGTAGTACTTTGGCTGGTTGAAGCGCTCCCTTTTCCGGCAGTATCGAACACTTTCCCGTTACTATTAAAGAAGCTCATGGCTTCGGTTACGTTAGGGAAAATTTTGAAAAAGGCATTTAAGCCCAGCATATCAAAAACAACTTTTACTTTGGGGTGAATTTTAACCAGAGCAATTCCACCGCCAGAAGTTTCTAAAGTGTCCGCGACATTCACGAGGGTTCCCAAGCCTGTGGAATTCACATATTTAATTCCGCCCATATCCAAAACGAATTTGAGAATCCCGTCTTTTTGGAGGAGATCCAATTTTTCTTGAAAGGTAATAACTGTTTTTGCATCAATAGCTCCGGAAATAGCTACTAATGCCGCATTCGGATATTGTTCGAGCCTCTCTACTTTAAAGGTCAGATCAGCCACAAAAAGCCCTCCCACAAGCTCATACGATTTAAAAAATCTTTAAAATCACAAAAGATTTTGCTTTTATCAAATCAGATTTTAGCCAACAGGTTTGAATGAAAGGTATTTTTTTGAAAAAACCAGGGCCTTACCTCTTTCTTATGCGGAAAATATTCCGCGTCCTCAACTCCATAGTTTTATTGGTTATTTTGGAGTGTAACAAACAGAGGGATAAACGTCAAGTTCTCTTCTTCTAAAAACTAAGATTTTTTCTCTTTCTATCTTCTTCAAAATAATTCACTTAAAGATTTTTTTCAATTTTTTTTAATTCTTTTTTTTCTTCTTCTTTAAACGGAAGGGGAGGGTTCCATTGTGCATGAGGATGGGAACGTTCATACACATTTCTTAGTTTTTCGTTCCGCTTCACAAGATGAACCTGAGTCGTTGACAAATGTGCGTAACCCATCAGTTCTTGAACAATACGAGGATGAGCGCCATGTTTGAGTAAATGGTTCGCAAAACTGTTCCGAATCGAATGAGGAGTATAATGAAAATCGATTCCAATGGCGCTAAGATATTGCTTCAATATTTTACGAATGGTTTGTTCCGAAACTTTTTTTCCAAAACGAGAAACCCATAAAGGATTTTCGGTTTCTGTAGAGCTAGACGCATTTTTATGAGGACGTTGTTCCAGATAAAATCGCAACGCTTCTTCCGCTTTAGGGCCAATAATTGAAAACCGCTCCTTGTTTTTTCGCCCCGATAAACGAACCGTTTTTTCTTGGAGATCAATATCAGAAACTTGAATCTTCACCAATTCGCCAATGCGCATTCCCGCCGAATAAAGAAGTTCTAAAAGGGCTCGATTTCTCAATTCATCAAAATTCTGTGGAACGGCAAGATGATCCAGTAATTTTTGAATTTGGATTTCCTCTAAGCAAACGGGAGGGGGAACGTTTTTTTGGGGAATTTTAATCTCTTGCCATGGATTTTCTAAAACAATATGGCTTCGAAAAAGATATTTGTAAAAACTTTTTAAAGTCCCAACTTTTCGAGCAATTGAGCGTGTTTGATATAGACTCTCTTTTAAAAACTGGAGAAAATTTCGCGCGTTTTGCTCACGAACTTGAGAGATCAGTGTTTCCTGTTGATTCAAAAATTGTTTAAATTGATCCAAGTCTGCTTTATAGGCTCTGGAAGTAAAGCCAGAACAGGTTTTTTCGTTGGCCATGTACTGAAGAAATTGTTCGATCCAGGGTTCCTGTTCAAATGGACTCTGCATATAAATTCTCAATTAAAAACAAGTTTGTGGTGAAGATTTTTGAATTTGGGAACATCCGATCTTAAAATGAAAGATTATACTTTTGTTTTGAACGAGGAAAAATAGGAAACTTTCACTTTTTATAAAGTTCCACAAAGAGAGAGCATATTATGGAATGGAAAAACCGAAATCGGGAGCAAGAACCCCCTAAAAAATCTCTCGTTATTGGAGAACAACTAGGACCCAATTTATCCCAATTAGGATTCCTACCTCTGATCGAAACGCCAGAAGAATCTTCAGAGCAACCCCCATTACCACCTGCTAAAACACAAGCTCATAAAGAGATCGATCCACGCCTTTTTCAATCGATTCTTGATCCGGGAATTGTCCCACTTCCAGATTTCACACATCCCCCTTCAGAAAATGCGGAGACTTCTGTTTAGAAAAAATCGATCAAACCTTAAAAAGTTTTGTTCGTCCTGAAAAAGTCGATCTTTCTCTCTTAAAATCGAAACCGCAGTCAACTTCCTCTTCCCCCAAAAGCCCTCTCCTCAATGTCACTATTTTACCCGATTTAAATGCCATTTTGCCTGCAACTGAGGACTCGGACTTTTCTGAGGCCGCTTCATTCTCTGAGTGGAGCTTAAAACCCACTTCTCCAGAAACAAATGAACCCATTACCTTATTTGATTTTACGGAATCGCCCTCCCAAGAAGCAGAAACTTCCTTGCTAAAAGGAATTGATCAAACATTATCCGCTTTTGTTCGCCCTGAAAAAGTGGATCCCACTACTTTACGTCAACACAAGACAGATCCGCCTCAAAACTCACCACTATTGCAAACGATTCCACTTATGGATTCTCAAGAAACAGAGCAAGAACCTGAAATTCGTCTGATGATTGAAGCGATCTCCGAAAATCCATTTGCGCCCGAACATCAAGCTGAACCTTCAGCGAAAATCGAAGAATCGTTGATCGCTCCAACCCCTTCTGAAAAAACGAATCGGGTGCCAACGACAGAAGAAATAAAGTTGGCTCCTCGCCCACAAGCAACGAATCTCCTAAAAGATAACTCTAAATGGCCCCGCAAAGTGCAAGAGGAAGTCAACCAGAAATTTGTTCTTCCTGATTCTAAAAAAACCGTTGAGAATACGATTGACTATCAACCTCGGACCACCTCGTTATTTCGAGAATCCGTTACTTCTGCTAGAGTCAATACACCTTCAAAATCTTCAGCAACGATTCAAGAGTCCGCTTTACCAAAAATTCAAGAAGGGATTCCGTCTACGGAAAAAGCGATTCAACCCACAGAAACACATTCTCCCGCACCCGCACCCGCGAAGATTCAGGAAGCGATTCAACCTCCAGTATTAACATTGCAAGAATTGATATTGCCTAAACTTCCAGAACCTGATTTTTCTTCGACTCCCAAAATCACAGGGGCAACCCCTTCGGAAGTCGAAAACCACTTCAAAGAAAAACCTTCGGAAAAATCATCGAAATCCGGTCGTTTTTCCAGATTTATTCCTTTTTTCCTTGCGCTAATCCTTTTTGCGGGAATGATTGGATACGAGAAAATAAGTGTTGTCTTAAAGAAACAACTCGTCTCTGAATCGAATAAAAAAGGGAACGAAACTTCCCCGGAAAAAACATTTCTCCTTCGCGCTCAAGCCGATTTCGCCTCAGGAAATTTCTCGTCTGCTTGGAACTTTATTGGACAAACACTCAAAATTAATCCTCAAAATTTAGAAGCCATTGAATTACGTGCGAAATATTATTTTTTGAAAAAAGCCTATTCTTTGGCGATTCCAGACGCGACCACGGTGCTCACGAAAAATCCGAAGGCATCTAAAGAACTTCTTCAAATTCGAGGACTTTCTTATTACTCCAAAAATCAATTTTCAGAAGCGATTGCGGACCTTTTATTGTTAGAAGGACCCGAAATTTCTCTCAAACTTGCCAAATGTTATGCCGCGCTAGGAGAGTTAGAAAAAGCTTCAAATTATTACATGGATTATTTAAAATCAAACCAAGAAGATCTCGAAGTACGCCGGGAAAATCTCCAGATTCTTGAAAAATTAGGATATACGGATTCCGTGATCACTGAGTTTCAAAAATTAGGACAAACGGTGCCTTCGACGCTTCTTTTTAAACAAGCGAGCCAGTTTTATCAAGAAGAAAAATATCAAGAATCCCTAGAAACCTTAGACTCTCTTTTGCTCCAAAATCCTAAGCATCTCACCGCCCTTGAACTTCAGTCTAAAATCTATTTCAAACAGGAGCGATGGGAACCTTATATCGATTTGATGTCCAAAGTACTTCCGTTACAACCTTCTGCCTTAAATTATAAATTACGAGGATTAGCGTACTTAAAACTAAAGCAATTTTCATCGGCTATCAGTGATTTCAGCGCCAGTATTGGACTAGAAACTCAAGATCCGCAAATTTATTATTATCGAGCTTTGGCACTCGAAAATTTGCCCGATCAAGAAAGACGAGCGATCCAAGATTATGGACAAGCGCTTCGTTGGAACCCCCAATTTTCAGAAGCGCTTTTACGCCAAGCGACTCTTCTGGAAAAACAAGAAAACTGGACTGCGGCCATTCAAAATTATTCTCAGTTACTCCAAATTCAACCCGATGGAAAGTATTATTTTGCCCGTGGAAATTTATATCGCCGTTTGCGTGATTCCGAAAATACTTTAGCCGACTATCAACAAGCGATTCAATTAGCGCCAGAGAATCTTCGCTATTACCATCAACGCGCTAGTTTTTATTTTAGCCTCAATCGCTATGGAGAAGCGATTCAAGATTGGAAATATATTTTGGATCAAGATCCCTCTCAAACCTCTAACCTAGAAAAGCTTATTCACAAGGCTGAAGAAAAACGGCGCGAAGAATCGAAATAAAAGCCTTGAAAAGACATTCAAAGTCATTTATCGTAAAAAGCATTCTGATCTCAAAACTGAAATTTTGAAAGGTAATAGAATCCATGGAAGGCGCAAAGGAAATTGATAAGTTATTTGCCATTGTCGTAAAATCGGAAGCATCCGACTTGCACATCAAAACGGGCTCACCTCCGATTCTCCGTATCTCTGGACGCCCGAGGGAACTTGAGTCTAAAGCCTTAAACGATCAAGAAATCCAAAAATTACTTTATGAAATCATGACTCCTGCTCAAATTCAACATTTTGAAGCCGCAGGAGATTGTGACTTCGCTTACGGAATTCCCGGTGTTGGACGCTTTCGTTGTAACGTCTTCCGTCAACGGGGCTCGATTTCGTTAGCCGCTCGACGTGTCAACTCCAAAATTCCTTCTTTTGAAGAACTTCATCTTCCCCCCGTGATGACTAAAATTGCGGCCAATGTCCAAGGAATCGTATTGATGGCCGGAATTACCGGTTCAGGAAAATCGACTACATTGGCGGCGATGGTTGAATATATTAATGCCAACCGACATTGCCATATTTTAACCATTGAAGATCCTATTGAATATCTCTATCGCGATCGCAAATCCTTTATCAATCAACGCGAAATTGGTCTAGATGTGACTTCCTTTGATCAGGCACTCAAGACCGCTGTTCGTCAAGATCCGGATGTGATGCTCGTTGGAGAAATGCGCGATTGTAAAACATTTTCTACGGCGCTGACCGCCGCAGAGACGGGCCACCTTGTATTTTCTACGTTACATGCTTCTTCTTCGACTCAGGCCATCATCCGTATTCTTGACCTTTTCCCTGAATCTGAACGCACCTTGATTCGTAAAGGACTTGTGTTCAATATGAAGGCCATTATCGGACAAAAACTATTGCCTTCGATTCGCGAAGGACTCTCACGTATTCCAGTCACTGAAGTCTTGATTAATAATCCGTCGGTCCAAAAACTGATTGAAGAAGGACGAGATAAACAAATTCAAGACGTGGTACGTGCCGGAAAAGAAGAAGGAATGCATGATTTTAATCAATCTCTCCATAAATTGATTACCGAAAAATTTATCTCCATGAAAGTCGGACTTGCCCATTCTTCAAATCCGGATCAATTAAAAATGTTGCTTAAGGGCATCAGTTTGCTCGAACAACAAAGCGGTATTTTGGGAAGTTAATTCAAGGAAATTTTGAATTTAAAATTATGGCTAAAAAAAAAGTTTGCGCACTTCTGATTGGACGGGAAGGGTCGGTAGGACTTCCCGGAAAAAATACCATGCCGATTTTGGGGCGCTCATTAATGCTGTATCCAATGCTTGCGGCAAAAAATAGCCCTAGTATTGACTACTGTTATTTCTCCACCGATTCCGAAAAATATAAACAAATAGGTCGTGACAATGGATGGATTCCCATCAATCGACCTCCAGAACTCGCGACAAAACAGGCGCTAGCGGAAGATACCTTCTTGCATGGATACCAAGTCATCAAAAAAGAGTTGGCACAGAAAAAAGAAACACCAGAAATTTTGGTCCTCCTTTTATGCAACGCCCCAACGATTCTCCCGACTACACTCGAAGAAGGAATCGCTATTCTCCGAAAGAACCGTGATCTCGATTCTGCGGTCACGGTTTCTTCCTATAATATGTGGTCCCCGTTACGAGCCAGACGAGAAAACAAAAAGGGAACCCTCGATCCGTTTGTTCCCTTTGAAGTCTTTGGGGATCCAAAAACTTTGAGCTGTGATCGCGATAGTCAAGGAGATGTCTGGTTTGCCGATATGTCGACCTCGGTCGTCAAGGCTCGTTGTTTTGAAAAAATGCAGGAGGGTTTGCTCCCGCAACGATGGATGGGAAAAAAAATTCATCCTTTAAAGCAATGGGGAGGGTGCGATATCGATTATGAATGGCAAGTTCCCCTCGTCGAATTCTGGCTCAAAAAACACGGATTTTCAGAGACCGCCTCCCCTTACTCCAAAAAAACATAAAATGATCCTTTTTTCCCCTAATAATATGGCTAAACAGTGGATCTTTGAATCCCTAGATCCGTTCTTTCCGGGTCCTTTTCGCCTTCTGGATCTAGCGTGTGGCGATTGCTCCCCCTGGATCCTCTATCTTCAACATCATCCCCAGTGTCATTATCTTGGATTTGATTACAACAAAAAATCCTTAAAAAAAGCTCAAAAACTGCTCGCGCAAATTCCTAACGCCAAAGCAGAATACGGAGACGCGCAACGACTGGCCCAACTAGAACCCGTGGATGCAGTAACCGCTTTTTCCGCACTGGAACATGTGGTCGATCGGGAAGCCTTTTGTCGGACTGCCTATCAAGCCCTCAAACCCGGAGGAATTGCTTTTTTAAATTATGATATCGGACATTTTCGATCCTCAGATATAAAAGAGCGCTTGATGGTTCCAATAAGCCAAGGGTTGGCGAAATTTGGTATTGAAGGCCCTTACATGAAAGAAGTAAACGACACCAATCTCCTGAAATTATTTCAAAAACTAGGATTTGAGGTGATAGAAACCCGAAAACATAATATCGCCAGTTTAAAAGGAGAGATGAAACAAAAACCCGATCCAGTCCTTCAAGAGTGGTACCAATTTGAAACACGCTTAAATCAACTTCTGCCTCTTGAAGCGTTGCATACGATGATGCTCTCGACTACCCACCTCCTAAAAAAATCCCCGTAGAGATGCGCTATGGTGCGTTTTCAATATTCCACACCCCCTTGTGTCTCTATTTCTTTTGCAATTTAATCAAAAAATCGCTAAATTAAAACTATCGCTAAAAAAAGATCCTGATACAAAAAAGGAGACCTTGATGGACGTTCCTCCCGATATCGCTAAAGACTTACCCGGAAAAGGTGTCGATACTGAACTAGAACTGTTGATTCGCGCACGTTACCCCATTATTTATGTCATCACTTGGGAAGAAAATCGAGTCGAAAAATACCTGCAAAAAATCGCGGAGAAGCGCAATAAACAACTTATTACCTGGAGCGTAACTTCAGGATTTATCCGAGTGGGATCTTCTGAAGGAAAAAAGAAAGGATTAGCCGATCCCATTCAAGCGTTGGAAACGGTTTGCGACTATAAAGAACCTGCCATTTATCTCTTTAAAGATTTTCATGCGTTTATGAATAAAAATCATTCCAATACGGCAGTGATCCGCAAATTAAGAGAAGTCGCTACCGCGATTAGTGATAGTTATAAAACGCTGGTGATTACAGCTCCGGTTCTGGAGATGGTACCAGAACTCGAGAAAGATATTACAGTCCTAGACTTCCCGTTACCGCGAGAAAACGATTTTGAGGAACTCTTTGAAAAAATCTGTACTGGGGTTCAACAAAGTTTATCGACAAAATTGGAAATTGATCAAGAAAGTAAAGAAAAATTAATTCAAGCCGCATTAGGACTCACTTTGCAAGAAGCGGAAAATGTTTTCGCCAAAATCATTGTCAATGACGGAAAACTGAACGTTGATGATGTCGAGGTTGTCTTTTCTGAAAAACAACAAATTATTCGGAAAAGCGGGATCTTAGAATATTGTGAACCTCATCTTAAAATAGGCGATGTCGGAGGATTAGACGGCTTAAAAATCTGGCTGGAAAAAAGAGTGCTGGCCTTTACAGAAAGAGCCAGAAAATTTGATCTCCCCTATCCTAAAGGGGTCTTACTGGTCGGGATTCAGGGATGCGGAAAAAGTCTTTGTGCGAAAGCCGTCAGTAGTTTATGGAATATGCCACTGCTCCGATTTGATATGGGAAAAATATTCTCTGGTTACGTTGGCTCCTCTGAAGAAAACGTCAGACGAGCGATTAACGTGGCAGAAAGTATTGCGCCTGTGGTTCTCTGGGCCGATGAAATTGATAAAGCGTTTAGTGGTTCACAAAGTTCGGGTTCCACCGATGGAGGAACTTCTGCGCGTGTGATGAGTACTTTTCTAACGTGGCTCAGCGAAAAAACAAAACCCGTTTTTGTCATTGCGACCGCAAACGATATCTCTCAATTACCTCCAGAACTTTTAAGAAAAGGACGATTAGACGAAATCTTTTTTGTGGATCTCCCGAATGAAGAAGAACGTCGTCATATCTTTAAAATTCATATCGAAAAAAGACATCGTGAGGCAAAACATTTTGATATCCAGCAATTGGCAAAACTTTCTGAAGGATTTAGTGGTGCGGAAATTGAGCAAGCAGTAATTAGTGCGCTTTATGACGTTTTTTATTTGGATAGACCCCTAAAAACGGAGGATATTCTAAACAGTCTTCAGGAAACCGTTCCACTTTCAAAAACGATGCACGAAAATATTTTGGCGCTACGAGCATGGGCCGATGGACGCGCTCGTTATGCGACGCAAAAAGGGAAAATGAATATTAACAAACCCACCAGAAAACTAGAAATGGATTAGTCTGAGAAAGGAAACTGTATGAGTGCTGTTTGTGTTCTGACTCCAATTATTGTGAGTCAATGGCCCGCGATTATGACGGCAGTTGTAGGGGCGGCTTCCAGTCTGGGATGGACTGTGATGAGTTCACAGGAAGAAACCGTAAAAAAACGCGTCCGTTCTTCGGCTCAAACGGTCGAAATCACTATGGAAAATAGTGAAGTGATTCAAGAAGCTTTAGGATCTGAAGAAAAAATGACCATCGAAAAAGGGGGCGTTCAAATTACCTTTAGTCGAGGCTCACAAGGCAATTGTCAGATTTGCGTCACGGGCGAAAACTTCTCTAAAAGCAAACTTAAAGAAATTGGTGAAGAAGTTTCAGGGCGTGTCGTTCAACAATTTGCTTACCATAAATTGATGACAGAACTTAAAGATCGAGGATACTCCATCGTTGAAGAATCGGTCAATCAAGATCAATCCATTCAAGTTCGAGTGCGTTCCACTTAAATCTATTCTTAGTTATCGTGGAGAATAAAAATGGCGACGGGTCCTGAATTTAATATTCGAATTGAAAAAAATGGAAAATTAAAAGTAGAAATTTCTGGAGTTCAGGGAGAAGAATGTATCCAGCTTGCAGAACTTTTAAAATCGATTATCGGGAAAGAAGAGCTCCGTGAAATGACTTCTGAATATTATGGACCCGGAGCTGAGGTTCAAATTAAAGCAAAAGCAAGCGTTAAAAACAAAAAAAATCCGTAACGGATAAGGGTCTTATTCCTATGCAGTGCCATAATTGTGATTTTCAGAATATTCCTGGAGTACCCAGTTGTGCTCGCTGTCAAAGTCAATTAGATTTGAAACAGATTTCGATTCTTCCACCTAGAGCAGATCCAACCAATAGGACCAAGTGGAAACGATTGAAGAGCTTTTTACAAAAACCTCGCTCTTTCTCTTTTTTGAATCTTTCTCCATTGTTTGCTTCACTTAGTTATCAAAAATATCATGAACCTGCAAAAGCATCACTTCTTTTTAATATTTTTCTTCCGGGCTTAGGTCATTATCTGGTAGGTTATCGGATTTTGGGTCGAAGAATTATGATACTGTGGGGAATATTCGCTTTTCTGAACTTGATTTTTGTCGCGACTTCAATCGCCGATTTGTTTTTTATATTTCTCGTTTTAACACATTTTTATGCGCTTCTTTTTTCTTTCAAAGAGACCCTTTTACGCTGTGGGTTCTTTTTACGATTGATTTGCGGAACTCTTCTATTTATCGCTTTACAATTTTTATACTATCAACCCATTAGCTCTTTTATTGGAAATTGTTCAAGAACTCTCTATTTATCGAATTTAACACCCTCCCCACTTCTCAAAAATGACGATGTGCTTCTCTATTCAGGAAAATGGTTTAGAAGTGATACTTATACCTATGGGGATATGGTTGTTTATGAAATAGAAAATGGGTATGGAGTCGATAAAATCATAGGTGTTCCCGGAGATACTATTGAAATAAAAGCCGGAATCCTTTACGTGAACGGAAAAATACCAGAAGCCAACCAATTGCCAATGGGAAGAGTTCCCAAAATCACTATCAAAATTCTTTTAGCTTCTAGAGAATATTGTATTCTTCCTTCTTTATTATCGATACGAGGAAACTATCAACTTGAGGGCTTTTTCGCTCGTTGGTCCCGAATTGGAGATGGATCAATTTTGGGAAAGGTGTGGTGGCGCATTCGCCCGCTATCTCGATTGGGTTCGCTCGATTAACGCAACATTTTCATAGGATGGAAAGATTTATTTTATGAATGATCGGTTTTCTTTTCTGGAGTTCCAAAAAAATGATCCGAACAAAAAAGAAAGTAAAGAATTTGCTTCTCATTCGGATTATGGGATTCCACAACCTTCTGCAAAACAATTTCTGGAGGAAGCCACCACCGCATTTCATCAAGGACTCTTTGAAGCGGCACTCAGGCTTTATACCAAATGTCTCGAAGAAGATAAAACTATTCTCGAAGCCTGGGTCGGACAAGTACGAATGTTGATCCATCTGGAAGAGTGTCAAGAAGCGCGTATTTGGGTCGACAAAGCACTGGAGGTCTTCAAAAATAATGGGGAACTTCTCGCCGCAAAAGCACAAGCTTATATTCGTTTAGAGGATATTGATAACGCTTATGCTTGTAGTGATCGCTCTATAGAAACCAGTGGAAGCTCTCCTTGGAGATGGATCGTTCGAGGAGAAGTTCTGTTATCCAGAAAACACGCCCTTTATGATGATTGTTTTGCCAAAGCCTTAGCCGAAAAAAATGCAAACTGGTTTGATCGCGTGGTGATCGCCTGTATTTATTTATATCATGATTATCCAGTGAAAGCGCTTGAATATTTACAACACGCCATCAAAGCCGAACCTTCCAATCCTTATCTCTGGTACTTATTCGGAGAAAATCAACGTCTTCTTGGCTGGGACTCTGCCGCACGCGCTAGTTTTAAACGATCTTTGGAAATCGATCCCAGACACAAACCCACGCTCGACAGCATTCGTTTATTAAATATCACTTCGCCTTTACAATCGTTTCTTCGTCGGTTTCGTTATTGGAGAAAAAAGTAAGCTACCCACTGCTAAAGCAAGTGAGCTTTGTAAAGAGCAAACTACTTTAGCTGAAAAATTTAGAAACGAGAGTTTCTGAACAAGCTTACCGGCCTAAGTCGTAATGGACGTTAGAGAGGAATATAGACTTCGTGCGAAACACGGAGTGTTTTCATAGTGACCCAAGAATGCTTCACCAGTTCTTGGCTCTCAGACAAGTGATTAAACAAGCCCTTTTGGGAAAGGCTAGTGTTGCTTGTAAAAACCCTCTTCTAACTTTGGCGAGGTGATATTAGCGGGAAACCGTGCAACGGGGAGTAATCCCCACTCTTTTAATGGGTATTGTTAATGCAACGAGTGCTAGTCCTAGATAAAAATAAGAAGCCTTTAATGCCTTGCTATCCATCAAGGGCTAGAGAGCTTTTGCGTAAAAAGAAAGCGGCTGTTTATCGCAAATACCCTTTTACTATTATTCTGAAATTCCGTGAAGGAGGTGATGTTCAGGAAACTGAACTGAAACTTGACCCTGGCAGTAAAACCACAGGAATAGCCGTTGTTGCGAATTTTAAACAGGGTAGAACGGTAATTTGGTCTACAAATTTGGCTCATCGTGGTCATCTTGTTAGGCACAATTTAGAGCAACGGTTAGCCATTCGTCGTGCAAGAAGAGCCAGAAATACTCGTTACAGGCAAGCACGTTTTCTAAATCGAGCAGTGCCTAAAGGTTGGCTACCACCCTCGTTGTTAAGTCGAGTCGCTAATGTTTCGACTTGGGCGAAACGATTACAAAAGGCAATACCGATCACTTCGATAGCCGTAGAAACAGTGCGTTTTGATATGCAAAAAATGCAAAACCCTGAGATTTCTGGTGTTGAATATCAGCAAGGGAAACTCGAGGGTTACGAAGTTCGAGAGTATTTGCTCGAAAAGTTTAGCCGAACTTGTGCTTATTGTGGTAAGAAAGAGATACCGCTTCAAGTCGAGCATATCGTTCCAAAATCAAGAGGTGGAACGGATCGGGTGTCAAACTTGACAATTGCTTGTGAAAAATGTAACCTCAAAAAGGGAACGAAAACGGCTGAAGAATTCGGTCACAGTGAAGTTCAAAAGCAATGCCTAAAGCCACTCAAAGATGCCAGTAGTGTTAATGCAACACGGTATAAAATAGGTGAGGTGCTGAAGGAATTAAGTTTACCTATAAGTTTCTGGAGTGGTGGAAGAACAAAGTTTAATCGGTGTTCGCAAAAATACGCAAAAGACCATTGGATTGATGCTGCTTGTATTGGCGAAACTGGCGAAAAAGTGAGAATTGAAGACAAGTTAGTTGCATTAAAAATAACGGCAATGGGACGAGGAAACCGACAAATGTGCTTGATGAATAAGTACGGATTCCCAAGAACTAAAGCAAAGAGCGTGAAATCTGTACATGGTTTTCAAACAGGTGATTTAGTCAAAGCAGTGGTGTTAAAAGGGAAGAAGAAAGGAGTTTATAAAGGAAGAGTGGCTATTCGAGAAAGTGGTAACTTTAATATTAAAATCGGAAAAGATTTAATTCAAGGAATTAATTGGAAATATTTTACAAAGTTACAAGGAGTCGATGGTTATGCTTATTCTTAATATTTTCTTTTCAAAATATCCTATTTATTTTTAAAAACTAGAAAGGTATCCGATTCCCGTAGCAACGCTCTCCTGTCTAAAGATCGGAGTTTCCGAATCGGTGAATCTTATGAATTTACAGCAACTTTTGCTCTCAGGACGGGCCCAAAATGCAAGTGATATTCATCTTATTGTAGGGCTTCCTCCTATTTTTCGGATTCACGGAGATATTGTGACCTCTAAAGGCGATACGATTACTCCGGAACAAGTAAAAAAGCTCGCGTATGAGAAATTAAATGCTTATCAGATTGAAACACTGGAAAAAACATTTCAACTGTGCTTTTCGATCCATTCCAAGGAAACGGATCGCGCACGAGTCACCATTTATTTTCGCAATGGAAATCCCGAATTATCGATTCGACTGACCGAAAAAAATATTCGTACTCGTCAAGAACTTCGACTCCCTGAGGTGATCGATGATTTAGCTAGAAAACAAAATGGATTGGTGGTCATCTCGGGCCCCACTGGAACCGGAAAAACGACCACCTTTAATTATATGCTCGATCTCATTAATACCGAGCGCTATTGCAAAATTATCACGATTGAAGATCCTATTGAATACACTCATACTGCGAAACGTTCTATTGTCGTGCAACAAGAAGTACTCACGGATGTGGCCGATTTTCAGGGTGCGTTGAAACATGTCCTTCGACAAGATCCGGATGTCATTGGCGTGGGAGAAATGCGAGATCGGGAAACTATTTACACCACACTTATCGCCGCCGAAACAGGCCATTTAGTTATTGCAACGCTCCATACTCCCAATACAATAGCCTTAGTCCAACGAATTGTTTCCGTTTTTTCAGAGGGGCAACAATCGGAAATTCGCCAAATTCTGGCAAGTTGCTTACAAGGAGTCATTGCACAACAACTTCTTCCTCATATTTCGGGAAAATCGCTCTTGCTCAATACGGAGATTTTGATTGCGACAACAGCGGTTCGGGCTCATATTCGAGATAATGATTTACATCTGATTTATTCTGAGATGCAGACGGGCTCTAAGCACAAAATGGTAACCTTTGATCGCTCCCTGTTGGAACTCTATCAAAAAGCGGAAATTACCTATGATACCGCTATCAATATGGCACTTCATCCAAATTCTATCAAAGAGCGAATGGCTTAATTAAAATTTAAAGAACTGAGGAGACTCTTTTCCATGCAAACCGTATTTGTGACCGGTGGCTCTGGTTTTTTAGGACGCACACTCATTCAAGAACTTTGTAAAGCAGGTTATAGAGTACGCGCTTTAGCCCGATCCGCGATAGCCGCTGAAGTCGTTCAAAAACTTGGAGCCGAAGCTGTTTTAGGCGATTTGGACAATATTTCTGCCCTTCAAAAAGGAATGGAAGGCTGTTCGCTTGTTTTTCATTCTGCCGCCAAAACCGAGGATTGGGGACGCTGGAAAGATTTTTTGAGGATCAATGTGAGCGGAACCGAAAATGTCTTAACTGCCGCTAAAAACGCAAAAGTGCCCAGATTCCTTCATGTAAGTACAGAAGCAGTTCTTGTTGGAGGAGGGCCCATTCATAATGCAGAGGAAACAAGACCCCTCCCGCGTAAAAAATTCGGATTCTATCCCAAGAGTAAAGGAATGGCAGAAGAACAAGTTTTGCACGCCAATAGTGCCGAGATGGCAACGATGATTGTTCGTCCACGATTTATTTGGGGAAAAGACGATACAACCGTTTTGCCTCGATTTATTGAAACCATCAAAAAAGGGCAATTCGCCTGGATTGCTGGTGGACATTATCCTACCTCCATTTGTCACGTTCGGAATGTCTGTGAAGGAGCTATTCTAGCCGCAACGAAGGGAAAAGGCGGCGAAATCTATTTTCTAACGGATGGAGAACCCATTGAATTTCGTCGTTTTATTCAGGATATGCTTCAAACGCAAGGAGTCGATCCCGGAAATCGTAATATGCCCCGTGGAATAGCTCATCTATTTGCGAAAATACTCGAATGCTTATGGACAATCCTTCCGGGATCTCCACCCGTGACCCGTACAGCACTTTATTTAATGGGAGAAGAAGTCACGGTAAACGATCAAAAAGCAAGACGCGAATTAGGTTATAAAGCTTCCGTTTCTTATGAACAAGGACGCTCTGAAATGAAATCCTTAAAAAGAGAATAAAAACTCAAGTTATTTTTCAGAAGAATTTTTTTGATCGACCAACTTGATGAGTCCCACTTTTTTAAATTCGTGTTTTGAATAAATTCTTCAAAACAAGCCCAATTTTTTGAGTAACTCTGATCCATTTTAAATGATAGTATTTCCGGTCGGCTCTCGGATAATTTGGAAACTCAAGCACGTGGAGTGAAATTAGGCATTTTACGACAACTCAGCACACAGATCATTGAAGGAACTGCAACTCCGAATATCATTGGATTACGCTCCCTTTCAAATTCGACCACCATCGGAGCGAATAACAATAATGCGAATGGCGGTTTTATGTCTCTACAAGACCTTTATAAAGCCTGTTACCTGAACGCCTGTACAGATGATATTATCGGCGGAGGGGGGCCAGATTGTGCGATTCTGAATCCTAAAGCCTTGCGAGAACTGTTAGGACTTATTGACAAAGCCTCCGATCGGTTTTGGACATTTGATGACGAATTAGAGGCTTCCGTTCTTCGTTTTTTGGGGATAGACTGGTATATTAGTGATGCGATTCCGTTGAATGAAACGAAAGGAACAGGAACCAATTTGACCTCGATTTATTTCGTGAAGCTTAATGGCCCGACTGGATTGAAATTGTTGTATGCGCGTGACCCCAATATCGCGGAAGTTCAGCCCTTTGGAATCCATCAATACCCGATTCCGGTGAACCAAACCGAAAACAAACGAGGGGTTTCGATAGAAGCGTTCTATGCCTTGTATGCTCCAGAAACGGCTTGTGTCTCGCGTCTGAATGGAATCGATCCCACTCAGTTTGCGTTATAAGGAGAAGAACTGATGCAAACACGACGTTATTCTTCCAAACCCGTCAACGCGCTTCAGGTTGGCAATCCCGCTTACGCAATAGAGTTAAAAGCTCGGCAAAGCCAACAAAGAGCCAAGCCAATGACGCTCTCTTCTCTTGCTGTTGATCCTTTTGGAGTCAATACGCTTCAAGCGTTTTATCCGGGAAAAGTTCGATCTGCTAAGAACTATCGAAGTACTTTTTCGTCGTTTGCCAAATCGTCGACTGCCAAGAGTACGGGAAGTTGTTCTAAATGTTCCGGGAAATCTGAAAAATCGGAAGAGAGCCGTTCGAATTATTCCAATCCTTCACTGGCTTCGAGTGCTTCTTCGAGAAATTCGTCTGTCGCTCAATTAAATCGAATGAGCCAAACAGAATTAGCCGATTATGTGCTGAACCTAGAGCAAAAAGTCGCTCAATCGTGTGGAGATGGTTCGCCTGCCTCTCAAGCAACTCCGCAAGGGAATCCACAGGCGGGTGGGAATCAGGCTCCGGCTCCAAATCAAACTACAGGATCCTCGTGTTGTTGCTGTACCTGTTCTCCTGCACCACAAACGATAGCACCACAGACGCAGGATTGGTCACAGACAAATTCTGCCTCTCCTCCGGGAAGTAACGGTTCAAGCAATCCAGGAGCGCTAGAAAATTATACTTCGATCCCATCTCTAATTCAGCAAGCTCTTCCACAAGGAGAAGGAGAGTACACTCCCGGATACAATCCACTTCCTGGTGGTATCTCGTATAACAAACAATGGATCCCACGAGGATTCTAGTGATAACACAATTCCCGAAGGAATTTTACAGGTTCCAACGGGAAATTAGGGTGTGTAACATTTTTGTTGTTAATAACTCTCTTCAGCTGAAAAAATAAGCCTTTCAAGGATACGAACAACAATTTTAGTACACCACCGAAATTAGTATCAAAACACACTACATTTAAGGAGCAACATTCATGGCGCTTCCTCCTCATTTTCAATATTCATCTCACTCTTCCCAACCAACCCCTCGTCCACGGGGGAATCTCTCATATCATCCTTCTAGTCATTTACAAAACCAGCGTTTAGCTTCTTCACAAACTCAGCATAATCCCTTCCTCGCCTGGAATCGTGCAGACCTCATCAATTACGCTATTGCCCTCGAACAACGACTTGGCACTTGCTCAGGCGGTCCCAGCGACGGCGGCGTAAATTCCAACGCTGGAGGATCTTCGCCTTATACTCCTCCTAAAAATCCACCTCAATTAGAGTGGAAAGGATTAGAAGAACGTAGAGATAAAGGGAGTGGAAATCAGTATGGAAGCTACAAAACACTAAAAAATTGTAAAGATTTTGAAATTTTTGGACCATTTCTTTTTAAAGGCCAAATTATTAAAATAAAGAAACAAATATTGCCTCCTATAAATCCGGGTAGTGAGTTCCAAATTGATCAGAACGTTTTTACCTTTTCTCTTATGGGGCAACTTTCACCAACCGACATTTTCTTCGAATTTCTTGGTATACAAAAACGAGATACAAGTAAGAATGCAATGGATACTTTTTTTAAAAATTCGTCATCAATCGATATTAGTACTTCAATCAAAATATTATCTACTTATGAGCATTATGAAGCCAAACAAAATCCAGAAGCTATTAAAATGACGACAAGAGAAGGCGGTCCCAATGGTTATTATGGATATATATATACAAATTTTACTGGTGTTGGTATGGATACACTTAAAAGCTTTATTGAAGATTCTCAAGAATATAGAACTGTCACAATAAAATTTGATGATTTTTATTGTAATGATCTTTTTTATTTTAGAGACATTCTTCAAATTAGCGTAGATATATGGTAATTATAGGTGATCGGTATTAATTTTAAGATAAAAAGAAAAGGGTGGTGAAAAACCAAAATATTTTGTAAAGTATTGTTTAAGAACAAATAACACTTTCCAAAATGGATCTTTCAGCATAAAACAGAATACTTCGATTTCTCTTGCTCTGCCCAACATAGAAGTGTTATTCTCGAAAATCCAATTCTTCTCTCACGAACTAATCGATCCCAATTATAAAAGCGCAAAACGAATCACTCTCGTTTGAGCGCTATGCTTCATATTTACTGTATTTAATGATACCGATCCCCTAGGATAGTCCCTTTAATATGAAAAAAATTTCTTTAAAAACATTTCTCTTGTTAATGATATTAATATCTCTATTTATTTATATTGGATATCAAAAATTTCAGAACAGAAAAAAATCTGTGGAGTTAAATTTTTATACTAATGAAATAACTAAATTTTATAATAAACGATCTCAAAACCCACTTAACCTATTAAAAGCGGAAGAATATATCCAAAAAATTTTGCTCTATAAAGAATCTAATGAATTTGACAATGAGTTTCAAAAAACAGTAGTATTTGCTAATATAATGAAAGAAAATATCTTAAGGCGTCGATTAGAAATATTAAACGAAAAAGAATATTTTATTTTCAATACAAAAAAAATTACGTTAGAGATAGAAAATATTATTGACGAAAATTATCATGGGGAAAAAAATTACAAAAAATTTGATTTGACGCTGAATTACAAGACATTGTTTCTTTCAGAAGAACCTGTTGTTGCTCTCTATTTTCTTGATCAATTTTTGCCAGTTCTTGATCAATTTATTATTGTCTTTGAAAAATATTTAGAGCAAGACAATATCTACAATTTATCAAATAAACAATTTTTGGATACTCTACAATCTATGCGCCAAGAAGCAGTTCTAGATTTTAGAAGCCTTATGAAAAATTACAGCTTACAGTTAGAAGAAATGAAACGTCGTGTAGCAGGGCCAAGATAATTTTCGTATTGTAACAGATTTTTTGAAGGAATATGAAAATATTGGATAGAATAGAAAATGAGAAATTTTAGAAAAAAAATTGACTATCAAAGAGAACAAAACAATGAAAAAAAAAGAAAAGATAAAAATTTTATGGTGTTGCTTTCTTTTTTTTAAAATTACTTACACAGATGAAAAAAATCTTGAAAACTTCATTTTTAAAGATTATCAATACGTCGTTCTTTATGAAGAAATTATTATTAAAAAAATACATTTACTCACTGAAAATGAAAAAGAGAAACTCGGTTTATATTATAGCCAATTTCTTCAAAGTGAAATAAAGAGCCAGCAATTAAACGCAATTTTTTTATTAGGTTGTTTTAGAAAAAACGGAAAAAATTATATTCCAATACTCATTCCTTTTCTCCAAAACGAAGATTTATTGATTCAGTACGAGTCTGCTATTTCTTTAAACTATATAAATCCTTCTCCAGATCCTTTACTTATCCCAATTTTAATTAAAGGTCTTCAAAGTTCAATTTTTTTTCCAGATTATAGAGTGTCGAATGCTTGGTAATGGATCAATATAGATTGAAAAGGGGTTCAGGAAGGGAGAAGTCTGAATCTAAATTTAGGATAGAGAGAT